>NZ_JBFBJK010000002.1:0-527432 GCF_040686095.1 Streptomyces sp. NPDC086554 | reverse complement strand
CCGCGCCCGCCGCCGTGCGACCCGCTCCACGTCCGCGCCCGCCGCCGAGGCTGCACCTGCCGCCGAGGCAGCTGCCGAGCCCGCCGCCGTGCAGGACGAGGAGCCGCAGCCGGAGGCGGACGCCGCGCCGCGCCGCGCCCGCCGTCGTGCGACCCGCTCCACGTCCGCGCCCGCCGCCGAGGCCGCGCCCGTGGCGGAGCCGAAGGCCGCCGAGGCCGCCGAGAGCGCCGCCGCCGAGCCCGCCGAGGACGAGGCGCCCCGTGGCCGCAGGCCCCGTCGCGCCACCCGCAAGGCCGCCGCCGGTTTCTCGGCGCCCGCCCCGCAGAAGACCCGCAAGGCGCAGGCCGACACCGACGAGGACTCCGGCCGGAAGCCCGCGCGGCCCGCCGTGGCCGTCTTCCAGGCGCCGGTGTTCGCCGAGCCGATGTTCCAGACGCCGGAGCGGGCGGCCGCCGCTGCCGCCGCCGCGCAGGCCGAGGAGCCCGCCGAGGAAGAGGTCGAGGTCGAGGCCGCGCCGGTCGCCGCGCCCGTGGCGGAGGAGGAGACGGGGCCGCGCCGTCGTCGCCGCCGTCGGGCCGCCGACGAGCAGCCCGCCGCCGAGCGCGAGCCCGCCAAGGCAGCGCCCCAGACCGAAGAGCCGGCCGAGGAGCCCGCCGAGGCCGAGGCCGAAGCCGAGGACACCGGCGACAGCGAGGACGCCGAGGACGCCGGTGAGCGGCACGGCCGTCGTCGCCGTCGTGGTGGCCGTCGCCGCCGCCGCGGTGAGTCCGCCGACGCCGAGGGCGAGCAGCAGGACACCGAGTCCGACGAGAGCGCTGCCGAGCAGGGTGAGCAGGACGCCGAGTCCGACGCCGAGCAGGCGGAGGAGAACGGCGCCGAGGACAACGGATCGGGTGCCGGTTCCAGCAGCAGTCGTCGCCGTCGTCGCCGTCGTCGCCGTGCCGGTGACTCCGGTGAGGCCGAGACCACCGCCGACGGCGACCCGGAGCGTACGGTCGTCAAGGTGCGGGAGCCGAGGGAACGGCGAGGGAAGGACGCAGAGCGCGAGCCCGGCACCGGCGCCGACGAGGTCCAGTCCATCAAGGGCTCGACCCGTCTGGAGGCCAAGAAGCAGCGCCGCCGCGAGGGCCGCGAGCAGGGCCGCCGCCGCGTCCCGATCATCACCGAGGCCGAGTTCCTCGCCCGTCGCGAGGCCGTCGAGCGCGTGATGGTCGTCCGTCAGAGCGGCGAGCGCACCCAGATCGGCGTCCTCGAGGACAACGTGCTCGTCGAGCACTACGTCAACAAGGAGCAGGCCACCTCGTACGTCGGCAACGTCTACCTGGGCAAGGTCCAGAACGTGCTGCCGTCCATGGAGGCCGCGTTCATCGACATCGGCAAGGGCCGCAACGCGGTGCTGTACGCCGGTGAGGTCAACTTCGAGGCCCTCGGCATGGCCAACGGCCCGCGCCGCATCGAGTCGGCCCTGAAGTCGGGCCAGTCGGTCCTCGTGCAGGTCACGAAGGACCCGATCGGCCACAAGGGTGCGCGTCTGACCAGCCAGGTCTCGCTGCCGGGTCGCTACCTCGTGTACGTCCCCGAGGGCTCGATGACCGGCATCAGCCGCAAGCTGCCCGACACGGAGCGCGCGCGTCTGAAGACCATCCTCAAGAAGATCGTCCCCGAGGACGCGGGCGTCATCGTGCGCACCGCCGCCGAGGGCGCGAGCGAGGACGAGCTGCGCCGTGACGTCGAGCGTCTGCAGCAGCAGTGGGAAGAGATCCAGAAGAAGGCGAAGCAGACCTCGACGAGCTCGCCGAGCCTGCTGTACGGCGAGCCGGACATGACCGTCCGCGTCGTCCGCGACATCTTCAACGAGGACTTCTCCAAGGTCATCGTCAGCGGTGACGAGGGGTGGGAGACCATCCACGGATACGTCTCGCACGTCGCGCCCGACCTGGCGGACCGCCTCTCGAAGTGGACCTCCGAGGTCGACGTCTTCGCGACGTACCGGATCGACGAGCAGCTCGCCAAGGCCCTGGACCGCAAGGTCTGGCTGCCCAGCGGCGGCTCGCTGGTGATCGACAAGACCGAGGCGATGATCGTCGTCGACGTCAACACCGGCAAGTTCACCGGCCAGGGCGGCAACCTCGAAGAGACCGTGACGAGGAACAACCTCGAAGCGGCCGAGGAGATCGTGCGCCAGCTGCGCCTGCGCGACCTGGGTGGCATCGTCGTCATCGACTTCATCGACATGGTCCTGGAGTCCAACCGCGACCTCGTGCTGCGGCGTCTGCTCGAGTGCCTGGGCCGCGACCGTACGAAGCACCAGGTCGCCGAGGTCACCTCGCTGGGTCTCGTACAGATGACCCGTAAGCGCGTCGGCCAGGGCCTCCTGGAGTCCTTCTCCGAGACCTGCGTCCACTGCAACGGCCGCGGCGTGATCGTGCACATGGAGCAGCCGATCTCCGCCGGTGGCGGCGGCAAGCGCAAGAAGCGCGGGCGCGGCGTCTCCGAGCAGCAGGACCACGTGCACGAGCACGAGGCCATCGAGAGCGCCGAGAGTGCGGAGAGCGTCGAGACCGAGGCCGAGGTCGCCGCGGAGGTCGCTGCCCCGGTGGCGCTTCCGGAGCCGGAGTTCGTGCCCGACGAGGAGCTCTACAGCAGCGCTCACGAGGCCGAGGCCGCCGCTTCCCGTGGCCGTTCGCGGCGCCGGGCGACCCGGCGTGCGTCGGCTCCGGCCGGTGCCCCGAAGGCGGAGACCGCGCCCAGGTCGGAGAAGCGGGGCAGGTCGAAGGCCGCCAAGGCCGAGGCCGAGGTCGTTGCGGAGGTCGAGGCCCCCGTGGTCGAGGCCGCACCGGTCGTCGAAGCCCCGGTCGTAGAAGCCCCGGTCGTCGAGGCCGAGGCACCTGCCGAGGAAGCCGCGCCCAAGGGACGTACGCGCCGTCGTGCGACTCGCAAGGCGACGTCGCCGGCCGGTTCGCCGAAGCCTGCGCAGAGCGCCGAGCCGGAGGCCGCCGAGGTGATCGTCGCCGAGGCGCCCAAGGCCGAGCCGGTCGCCGAGCAGGCCCCCGAGCCGGTCGTCGCCGAGCCGGTGGCCGAGGCCCCCGCCGACGCCGCCCCGGCCCGTCCGCGCCGCCGTGCGGTGCGCAAGGCCACGGCGCCGACCGCGTCCGAGGATGCGGCCTTCCTGGTCGTCCCGACGCCGGAGAAGGCCGCCGAGAAGCCTGCCGAGCAGGCGGAGGCCGAGGCCCCCGCCGAGGAAGCCGCTCCGGCCAAGAAGGCGGCGCGCAAGACGGCCAAGAAGGCGACCGCGAAGAAGGCCGCCACCAAGAAGACCGCGGCCAAGAAGACGGCCGCCAAGAAGACGACGGCCAAGAAGGCGTCGAAGGCGACGAAGAAGACCGCCGCGGCGGAGCAGGCGCCGTCCGGCGTCAACGCCTCCGCGGGCGACGAGGGCTGACCCTCCGTCACGGTCCGCACGTACGCATGACCCTGTGCCCCCGGCACGGCGTATTCCGCCGAGCCGGGGGCACAGGCGTTCCGCCACGTCGCACAGGCTGGACGGACCTTCGTACGTGAGATCACCGAAGCGTCACAGCAGCCGCGTTCGTGCCACCCGCCCCCTTGGAGAGCGGTGAAGTACCTGTAAAACTCATGCGGTTGACGTGTCAGGGGAGGGGCCGCCGATGGCGCACAAGCGCCTGAGAGGCACGGGACGTCACCGTGCCGTGCAGCAGATCAAGGGCGGACGCCAGGCGGTCGCGCTGGCCACCGTCCTCTCGGCGGCGGGGATCCAGACCGTCAGTGCCATGGGCACGGCGGCGGCCGCGGACGCGCCGATGGCGACCGAGGCCCCGATCTTCAACGATCCGCTGGGCACCGTCGACGAGCAGTACGCGATCCGCACCCGCCTCATCGAGCTGACGAACTCCGCGGTGCCCGGCTCGACGATCAAGGTCGCGGTCTACCACGTCTGGGAGGCCTCGGTCGTGAACGCGCTCGTGGCCGCCAAGGACCGCGGTGTCCACGTACAGATCCTGCTCGACGAGTCGAGCAGGAGCGACCGCCCGACGAACACCTCGTACAGCACGCTCGCCGCGGCGCTCGGCACGGACAGGAGCACGCCGTCCTTCGTGTCGCTCTGCCCGGCAGGCAAGTCCTGCCTGGGCGATCCCGAGTACGGCAAGTCGATCATGCACAACAAGTTCTGGCTGTTCTCGGAGGTCGAGGGGGCCAGGGACGTCGTCGTACAGACCACGTCGAACGCCACGCCGTCGGCGCACACGAAGTTCTTCAACGACGCGCTGCTGCTGCCGGACAACCCGACCATGTACGAGGCGTACGCCGACTACTTCACCGACATGATCGGCAAGGACTGGCGGAACTGGGACTACCGCACGGTCAGCAGCGGCCTCTTCAAGGCGTACTTCTTCCCGCGCGCCGGCACGGTCAACGAGACCGACACGATGTACTCGGTCCTCAACAACGTGCGGTGCAATTACAAGGACTCGGCCGGGGTGACCCGGCACACCAAGGTCCGCGCCTCGATATTCAAGATCACCCGGCAGCAGATCGCCGACAAGCTCGTCTCCCTGAAGAAGGCCGGCTGCTCGGTGAGCATCGTCTACGCCGAGACCGACAGTGCCAAGAGCCAGGGTGGCACGCCCGGTACCTGGGAGGCGCTCCACAAGTCCGGCGGTCCCTCCGTGCGCTGTTTCAACGACGACCGGGACCCGCTGCACCCCGGCACCAAGCTCGTCACGCCCTACATCATCCACTCGAAGTACCTGCTCATCGACGGCCTGTACGACGGCAAGCGGAACAAGCTCTCCTTCACCGGCTCGCAGAACTACACGGCACCGGCCCTGCGCGAGAACGACGAGGCGATCGTCAAGGTCGACGACGACTCGGTGCACGACACGTACCGCTCGCACTTCGACCACGTACGCGCCGTCGCCTGGCCGGGCAGCGCCGACACCACCGACCTGTGCAAGGGCGTCAAGCCGCTGCCGCCGGACGGCGAGAAGACGACCACGTGACGGACGGGACGGGGCCGGTTTGACCCTTCCGGGCGGGCCCCGTAACCTTGACCGTCGGCGTGTTCCTATGCACTGCCACCCCCTGTAAACCTTTTCCTCCCGGCTTCGGGCTCGGGAGAGGCCGCCCGCTTTCGTGGACGGCTGGACTGCGGGGGCACCGTTCCGAGCGAAAGAGAGATCCGCGTGTACGCCATCGTGCGCAGCGGTGGTCGCCAGCACAAGGTTGCTGTCGACGACATCGTTGAGGTTGACAAGATTCCCACCGCCAAGGTTGGCGACACGGTCGAGCTCTCGACCCTGCTCGTTGTCGACGGCGACGCCGTGACGAGCGACCCGTGGGTGCTTGCCGGTATCAAGGTCACGGCCGAGGTCGTGGACCACCACAAGGGCGCGAAGATCGACATCCTTCGCTACAAGAACAAGACCGGCTACCGCCGTCGCCAGGGTCACCGTCAGCAGTACACGGCGATCAAGGTCACCGGTATCCCCACGGCTGCGAAGTAAGGGACTGAGACAAGATGGCACACAAGAAGGGCGCATCGTCCACTCGGAACGGGCGCGATTCCAATGCTCAGCGGCTCGGCGTGAAGCGCTTCGGCGGTCAGACCGTCAACGCCGGTGAGATCCTGGTCCGCCAGCGCGGCACCCACTTCCACCCGGGCACGGGCGTCGGCCGCGGCAAGGACGACACCCTGTTCGCGCTGGACGCCGGTGCGGTGGAGTTCGGTACCCACCGTGGCCGCAAGGTCGTGAACATCGTTCCGGTCGCCTGAATCAGGCTTCTGTAGAACACGTTCTTCGCGAGGCGGACCTCACTTCCCCTACGGACTCCGTACGGGAAGCGGGTCCGCCTTTCGCGTGTTACACCTAGGGGCATTTCGCCCTTGACATTTCGTACGTTTCTGGAGGCACATCCCATGACCACCTTCGTGGACCGCGTCGAGCTGCATGTCGCCGCGGGTAGCGGGGGCCACGGCTGTGCCTCCGTCCACCGTGAGAAGTTCAAGCCGCTCGGCGGCCCGGACGGCGGCAACGGCGGCCGTGGCGGTGACGTGATCCTGGTCGTCGACCAGTCGGTCACGACCCTGCTCGACTATCACCACTCGCCGCACCGCAAGGCCACCAACGGCGCCCCCGGCGCCGGCGACAACCGCTCCGGCAAGGACGGCCAGGACCTGGTCCTGCCCGTGCCGGACGGCACCGTCGTCCTCGACAAGGACGGCAACGTCCTCGCCGACCTGGTGGGCCAGGGCACGACCTACGTCGCCTCGCAGGGCGGCCGCGGCGGCCTCGGCAACGCGGCGCTCGCCTCGGCCCGCCGCAAGGCGCCGGGCTTCGCTCTCCTCGGTGAGCCGGGTGACGCGGGTGATGTCGTCCTGGAGCTCAAGACCGTCGCCGATGTCGCCCTCGTGGGCTACCCGAGCGCCGGCAAGTCCTCGCTGATCTCGGTCCTGAGCGCGGCCAAGCCGAAGATCGCGGACTACCCGTTCACGACGCTGGTCCCCAACCTCGGTGTGGTGACGGCCGGTTCGACCGTCTACACGATCGCCGACGTGCCCGGTCTGATCCCGGGCGCAAGCCAGGGCAAGGGCCTCGGCCTGGAGTTCCTGCGGCACGTCGAGCGGTGCTCGGTGCTTGTGCACGTCCTGGACACGGCCACGCTCGAGTCCGACCGTGACCCCGTCTCCGACCTCGACATCATCGAGGAGGAGCTGCGGCAGTACGGCGCGGGCCTTGAGAACCGTCCGCGCATCGTCGTCCTGAACAAGATCGACGTACCCGACGGACAGGACCTCGCGGACATGGTCCGGCCCGACCTGGAGGCGCGCGGCTACCGCGTCTTCGAGGTGTCGGCGGTCGCCCACAAGGGCCTGAAGGAACTGTCGTACGCGCTCGCCGAGGTCGTGGGCGCGGCCCGTGCGGCGAAGCCGAAGGAAGAGGCGACCCGCATCGTCATCCGGCCCAAGGCCGTGGACGACACGGGCTTCACCGTCACGCTCGGCGACGACGGCATCTACCGTGTGCGCGGCGAGAAGCCGGAGCGCTGGGTGCGCCAGACCGACTTCAACAACGACGAGGCCGTCGGCTACCTCGCTGACCGCCTTAACCGCCTCGGTGTCGAGGACGAGCTGATGAAGGCGGGCGCGCGCACCGGCGACGGCGTCGCCATCGGCCCCGAGGAGAACGCGGTCGTCTTCGACTGGGAGCCGTCGGTCATGGCGGGCGCGGAGATGCTGGGGCGCCGTGGCGAGGACCACCGCCTCGAGGCGCCCCGTCCGGCGGCGCAGCGCCGCAAGGACCGGGACGCGGAGCGGGACGACGCGGACGCGGAGTACGACGACTTCGAGCCGTTCTAGGCGGAGCGCCTTAAGCAGTGAGAGAAGGGCCCCGGAGCTTTGGCTCCGGGGCCCTTCTCTTGTTCGTTGCAGCGTGCGGTTGCGTTGTGGTTGCTCGCGCAGTTCCCCGCGCCCCTTACGGGGCGCTGGCCGGGGTTAAGCCGTGACCGAGTCCTCCGCGCCATTCTGCTCGGCCGGAGCCTCGGACTCCATTTCCTCCGCTGCATCCTCCGCGGCGCGCTGGCCGGGGATCTCCGCGTCGATGCGGGTGGCCATCCGGAGCCGGCGCTCGTCGGCCTTGGCCGACAGTGCGAGCGCCGCCTCGTTGAAGCGGACCAGGGACGGCGGGTCCGAGGGGCCGAGGAGGTGCTCCTTGAGGGCGGCACGGGCCTCTGCGTGGGTGTCCTTCTCCGGGGAGCGGACGGACTCCATGAGGGCCGGGACTTCCTCGGCGGCCGGGGTGAGGATGGCGGCCGCGCTCACCGTCGGGAAGCCCGCGCGGAAGTCCGCCTCGGACATGCCGGACGTGTTGGCGACGGCGTACGGCTTCTCGCTGGACAGCCAGTCCGAGACCACCGAGGAGACATCGCTGATCAGCAGGTCGGCCTGGTTGAAGCAGGAGAAGATCGCCGGACGCGCGGTCGTGATGATCTGGTGCTCCCACTCGGGGAACGACGCCCAGTACGCCGCCTCCCAGGCCGCCGTCGCCTCGGCGACCGCAGCCTGCTGGTCACCGTCGGGCGTGCCCTGGACCATCATCCGCTCCATCTCGTCCACGCCCTTGCGGAACGCGGTGGAGGTCAGCTTGTCCAGCTCGGCGGCGCGGAGCTCGAGCTCGGCCGCGGCCTCGGGGCCCGGGCGGGGACCGGAACGCCGGGCGGCGGCCTCGCGGATCATCGCCTTGATGCGCTCGTTGGCGGCGCCCGCGCGCGGGTCCTGCGAGCCGGTCATCGGGTGCGGCTTGTAGATGAGGCGTACGCCGTCGTCGGCGAGGAGGTTCCGGACGATGTTCTCGCCCGCGAGGGTCACCGACGTGTTGCCGGGGTTGCCGTCCCAGCCTTCCCAGGTGGGGGCGTACAGAACGGTCGTGTAGGTGCCCTTGGGGGCGCCCGTGTACGGCAGGATCGGGGACAGCTGGGGGCGGCCGACCTCGACCACGTCCTTGTCCTCGACGCCGACGTCGGCGGCCTGGTAGCGGTCGCGCGCGGCGGGGCCCGCCACCCACACCTCGTCGTACGCCTTCGCGTACGGGTTGCAGGAGGACAGCTTGTCGCTCTCGCCGTGGTTGATGAAGGCGTGCTTGATCGTGGGAATGCGCAGGACCTGCGAGGTCTTCGCGGCGTTCGCCGGGTGCAGCATCATCTTCAGCGTCGAGGTCTCCAGGGAGAACATCGTCGCGACCTTCGGGAAGCAGATGATCGGGACGTCCGTCGCGTCGATCTTCTGCACCATGAACCGCTCGCGCAGCACGATCAGCGGCTTGCCGTCGAGCTTGGAGAGCGTGGAGAGCCACATGTTGGCCTGGTACGCGGACGTCGTGCCGCCCGAGAAGTACATGGCGACGGTCGGCTGGTACTCGGCGAGCCACTCGTCGAGCCACTCCATGATCTGCTGGTCGTTCTTCGCGCGCTTCTTGGGAAGCAGCCAGGTGGCGAGGTGGATCGCGCCGATGCCCATCATGGCGATGGAGACGCCGAGGCCGATGCCGCCCCAGTACGCGTCCGTCGTGGCGGCGGTGATCACCATGCCGACCGTGGTGGGGATCGAGAACGTCAGGAGGCGGTGCGCCTGGCGGCGGGCGAGGATCCGCGGCGGTGCCGCGGTCAGGTGCAGCGCGGAGGCGTCGATGTTCCGCGTGACGATCGGCAGCTGGCGGCTGCGGCGCACCAGTATGGCGGTCGCCTGGCAGCCGAAGTGCAGGAAGTAGAAGGCGAGCAGCGCGATCGTCAGCGGCGACTGCTCGGAAAGCGGCTCGATGCCGTCGATGCGCAGCAGGCCGACCAGGATCAGCATGTCGCGGAGCAGCTGCCGGACCGTGACGTCGAAGCGGATCTTGCCAAGGAGGGAGAGGAGCCCCGGCTGCTTGTACTGCAGATAGACGTCGAGCGCGAGGTTCGCTGCCGACGCGGCGACGAACACCGGGACATACGGGACCAGCGCGCTGACGAGCTGGGCCGTGAAGAGCGCGAACATCGAGAACAGCGCGGAGAGCTGTGCGATGCGGCGTGGGGCGAGTCCGGCAGAGGGCACGGGCTTGGGCTCCTGGCGGGGGATCGGGGGGATCGGACGGGGGGAGGTCGACCACTGACCGTATGACGTGCGGCGGCTCTGTAGCAATCTTCAGTGACGACAATCACCGGATAAAGGGGCAAAGGTAACGGAACCCGAGGGCCTTGATTCTCCTCGGGGCAGGGGCCCGCCCCTCGGAATGTGCGGGCACCGGCCGTCCGCACTCGCGTAGATTGCAGGTCCAAGCGCGCAGGGATCATTGGGGTAGAACGTGGCTGGGGCAAGGCAGGGCATCGCAGAGGCCCACAGGGTTGTCGTCAAGGTCGGGTCCTCGTCCCTGACCACTGCGGCGGGGGGACTGGACGCCGATCGCGTTGACGCACTCGTCGACGTGCTCGCCAAGTGCCGCAGCGGCGGCGAGCGCGAGATCGTGCTCGTCTCGTCCGGCGCCATCGCGGCAGGGCTCTCGCCACTGGGGCTTCGCAGGCGGCCCAAGGACCTCGCGCGGCAGCAGGCGGCCGCCAGCGTCGGCCAGGGCCTTCTCGTGGCCCGCTACACCGCTTCCTTCGCGCGTTACGGCGTACGCGTCGGGCAGGTGCTGCTCACCTCCGACGACATGGCACGGCGCGCCCACCACCGCAACGCGTCCCGCACCCTCGACCAGCTCCTGGCGATGGGCGCGCTGGCCGTGGTGAACGAGAACGACACCGTGGCGACCGACGAGATCCGCTTCGGTGACAACGACCGGCTCGCCGCCCTCGTCGCCCACCTGGTCCGCGCCGATCTGCTCGTGCTGCTCTCGGACGTGGACGGCCTCTACGACGGTGACCCGGCCAAGCCGGGCACCTCCCGGATCTCCGAGGTCACAGGGCCCGCCGACATAGCGCACGTCCAGATCGGCAGCGCGGGCAAGGCGGGCGTCGGCACCGGCGGCATGGTCACCAAGGTCGAGGCGGCGGGGATCGCCGCGGCCGCCGGGATCCCGGTCGTCCTGACCTCCGCGAGCCAGGCCGCGGACGCCCTCGCGGGCCGCGACACGGGAACGTACTTCCACCGCACGGGACGCCGCTCCGCCGACCGTCTCCTGTGGCTGCAGCACGCCTCCGAGCCGCAGGGCGCGCTCGTCCTCGACGAGGGGGCGGTGCGCGCGGTGGTCGAGGGGCGCAAGTCGCTGCTGCCCGCCGGCATCGCGGCCGTCGAGGGCGACTTCTCCGCGGGTGATCCGGTGGAGCTGCGGGACGCCGCGGGGCGAGCCGTCGCACGCGGTCTGGTGAACTTCGACGCCAAGGAGCTCCCGCAGTTGCTCGGCCGTTCCACGCGGGAGCTCGCGCGGGAGCTCGGACCGGCGTACGAGCGGGAGGTCGTGCACCGCGACGACCTGGTCCTGCTGCACCACTAGCCCCTCGCGAGCCCCCGGGCGGTCCGTGGTTCCGTCGCACCGGCAGCCACAGAAGCCCCCGGGGGCCCCGGCCGAAAACAGGCGCGAACGCCGTGCGGCGACCGGCCCCTGCGAGGTGAAACTCCCCAAAACCGCCCCGCGGGGGCGCTTGGCCTGCTCAACTTTGTTCCAGACACTTCCGCACGACCGTTGCGTATCCGCACCACCATTGAGTAAAGGAGGCCGTCGTGAGACGAGTGCGCCCAGGGGCGGCGTCCCGCGGGTCGGCCGAGCGGGCCCTGACGAGCGTCGCCGCGGGGGCGACGTACGCGGGTGGCACGCGAGCGGCGGGCGAGACGGACGGGACGAACGAGCTGCCTGAGACGGACGAGAGGGAGGGCGAGACGGTGGAGGCGCCCCGTCTGTGGCACGTCACGCTGAGCGTCTCGGGCGCCGAGGCCCCGCTCAAGGAGGTCAGGCGAGGCCTCGAACAGCTCGCCCACGACCATCCCTTTCTGCTGACCAGCAGGTACGCGCCCGACCACGCGGAGATCCGCTACTGGGAAGAGGCCAGGGACCTGCACGACGCGGCCGCCGTCGCGCTGCGGCTGTGGGGCGAGCACCGGCAGAGCGCGCAGCTCCCGCCGTGGGAGATCGTGGGGCTCGAGGTGATCGACCGCGACACCTATCACCAGCGGATCGCGGAAGGGTACGGACCGCTGCCCGCGACCCCCGTGGGCGTCCACCCTTTTTGAGCCGTCGTGAGCACCGTGGTCTCGGCTGCTGAAACGAGGGGTGGACCGCGCCCGCGGCGCATTACCCTGCGGGTATGACGTCCCTCACCCCGCCGTTCTCGGGTTCGCCCTACGACAACCTCTCGCCGGTCGCCCAGGCCGCCTACCGCGCCCGCGGCGCCGCCGCCACGCTCGCGCCGCTGCCGCGCGCCGCCAAGGACGACGCGCTGCTCGCGATCGCCGACGCGCTCGAGGTGCGCACCGCCGAGATCGTCGAGGCCAACGGCAAGGACACCGCGCGCGCCCGTGAGGCCGGCACCAGCGAGTCGATCGTCGACCGGCTCACGCTCACCCCGGAGCGGGTCCGCGCCATCGCCGCCGACGTGCGCGACGTGGCCACCCTGCCCGACCCGGTCGGCGAGGTCGTCCGCGGCTCGACGCTCCCCAACGGCATCGACCTGCGCCAGGTCCGCGTCCCGCTCGGCGTCGTCGGGATCATCTACGAGGCCCGCCCGAACGTCACCGTGGACGCGGCCGCCCTCTGCCTCAAGTCCGGCAACGCGGTGCTGCTGCGCGGCTCGTCATCGGCGTACGAATCCAACACGGCGCTCGTGCGGGTGCTGCGCGACGCGGTGCACGGCGCCGGGCTTCCCGCCGACGCCGTCCAGCTCGTCCCGGGCGAAAGCCGTGACTCCGTACGGGAGTTGATGCGCGCCCGCGGCCTCGTCGACGTGCTCATCCCGCGCGGCGGCGCCTCGCTGATCAAGACCGTCGTCGAGGAGTCCACCGTCCCGGTCATCGAGACAGGCACCGGCAACTGCCATGTCTACGTGGACGCGAAGGCCGACATCGACATGGCCGTCGACATCCTGATCAACTCCAAGGCGCAGCGCCCCAGCGTCTGCAACGCCGCCGAGACGCTGCTCGTGCACGCGGACATCGCCGACGCGTTCCTGCCGCGCGCCCTGGACGCGCTGGCCGAAGCGGGCGTCACCGTGCACGCGGACGAGCGTGTGCTCACCTACGCCGACGCGTCCAAGGCCACCGTCGTGCCCGCGACGACCGAGGACTGGGAGACCGAGTACCTCTCGTACGACATCGCGGCGGGCATCGTCGACTCCCTGGAGCAGGCCGTCGAGCACATCCGGCTGTGGACCTCGGGGCACACGGAGGCCATCGTCACCACCTCGCAGCAGGCCGCGCGCCGCTTCACGCAGCTCGTGGACTCCACGACGGTCGCGGTGAACGCCTCCACGCGCTTCACCGACGGCGGCCAGTTCGGCTTCGGCGCCGAGATCGGCATCTCCACGCAGAAGCTGCACGCCCGTGGCCCGATGGGCCTGCCCGAGCTGACCTCGACGAAGTACATCGTCACCGGCGACGGTCACATCCGCTGACCCCGCCCCGTCACCGCACGGGCTGAATTCCCTTACCGTCTGCCCAGATTGCCCCTTCCGGGTCTACGCTGGAAGGGTGCCGGAGGACGTGGGGGGCACGCCGTCGTTTCCTGACGGCTGGGAGCCCGACGACGACCGCGACCGCGGGGGTGCGGACGAAGAGTTCGCCTCCGTGGTCTTCGACGAGGACTTCGTCAAGGCCGCCGAGGTCCATGAACCCACCGCGGTGGAGCGGCTGTTGGCCGCCGCCCAGGCGCGCGCCGAGGCCTCCGAGGCCGAGGCCCGCAGGGCCCGCACCCGAGGCTCCGGCCGTGAATCGCCGGACGACGACCTCTACGAGGACGGCTTCGGCCCGGACGACGGCGGAGAGTTCGGCCACGACCCCGACCTCGACGACGTGTACGACCGTGAATTCACGGAGGACGGCTACGGCCGGCCGGGCGGCTACACCGGCCAGGCCCGCTGGCACCGCCCCGTCGCCTGGATGCTCGCCCTCCTGATGGGCATCGGCATGGTCGCGCTCGCCTTCACCGCGGTCTACCGGGGAGCCTCGTCGGGCCGCCAGGACCGCATCCCGCCGCCCGTCTCGACGGAGCCCTCGGCCTCCGCGGAGTACGGCCAGCCGCCGGTGTCGGCGGCGCCCCGCACCCCGTAGGAACTTGTCAGAACTTGTCGCGCACCAGCGCGTTTACCTGACGGCCGGGAGACCTACCCTGAAGGTATGGGCGGGCCAGGAGAACCACCTGAGGGGACACCCGAGGGCGCTCCCGCCGGTGGCGAGGACGAGTACCGATCCGTCGTCTTCGACGAGTCGTTCGTCCGCGCCGCGCGGCTCCAGGAGTACTCCGCGCAGGAGCGCATGGGTGATCACGCACGTGCGGTGCGCCGCCGCCCCGCTGCGGCCCGCCGGAACTACTCCAAGCAGGCCGTGATCCTCGTCCTGCTGATCGCCGTCGCCTTCGGCACCGCGATCTACATGGGCGTACGCCACCCCTACCAGGCCCCGGTCGCCCAGCGCCCCGAACCGCTGCGGATGACGGTCATACCGCTCGCCCCACAGGGGCCCGTGCCCGGCGCCGAGAAGCCCGCCGAACTGTACGCGCACAGCCCCGCCGCGCAGTTCCGGGTGGGCGCGTCCGGCATCAACCTGCCCTCGTCGCGCCGCACTTCACACTTCTCGGACGGTCAGGTCATGACCGCCCTGACCACCGCCAAGGACTATCTGGTCGAGTCCTCGCTCGACCCGGACGTGCTCACCGGCGGCGCCGTGCGGTCCGCGCGGATCCTGCTCGACCCGCAGCAGCTCGACCAGTTCGACCAGAGCTTCGCGCACCCCGCGGCGGACGGGCGGCACGCGCCCACCGGCTGGCTGGTGCGGTTCGACCCGACGAAGGTGGCCCTGGCCTCGACCGGAATCCGCGTCCAGGGCTCGCTGCACGTCACCGAGACGGACAAGGACACGCTCGAGGTGACCTCGGACCACACGTTCGTCTACGCCCTGAAGCCCGTAGGCAAGGACGGCAAGGACGCCAAGGACGAGCACGCCAAGGCCTCGCTGTTCACCGTCCGCCGCGAGCTGCAGTTCCGCTTCGACCGTGACGACCTGCGGATGCGCCAGACCGAGCTGATCGTCTCGTACATGCAGGCAGGACCGCTCGCCTGCTCCGCCGACGCCGCGAACCAGCTGCGGCCGCTGCTCGCCGGGCAGAAGGCGAAGGCGGGCGGCCCCGCGGGCACCGACCCGTATGCGACGGGCGATGCCACGGCGCTGTGCGGGTCGCTCGCGGCTACCGCCCAGCCTTCGTTGTGAGGATCGCTCTGTCGGCTACTTGTCGTCCGAGGAGCCGCTGCCCCGCTGGTCGCCGCCGCCCTGCCCGCCTTGCCCGGTGAACTTCCCGCGCAGCTTGCCGCCCAGGTCGCCCGCGCCGCCCGCGATGTCGTTGACCAGCTTCATCAGTGGGTCCTTGCTGTGGCGTACGTCGTCCGCGTAGCTGGAGGCGGACTGGCGGAAGGAGTCCGAGACCGAGGTGTCCTTGTCCTCGTCGCGGCGGGGGTAGTGGCCGTCCATGATCCGCTGGTAGTCGCGGGTCTCGGCCCACTTCTTCAGCTCGGCGGCGCGCACGGTGGTGAAGGGGTGCGAGCGCGGCAGTACGTTCAGGATCTTCAGGACGGAGTCGCGCAGGTCGCCCCCGGCCTCGTACTCCTCGGCCTGTGCCAGGAACGCGTCCACGTTCATCTCGTGCAGGTGGTTGCCGCCCGCGATCTTCATCAGGCCGCGCATCGACGCCTTGAGGTCCTGGCCCACGAGGAGGCCTGCGCGGTCCGCCGACAGCTCGGACTTGCGGAACCACTCGCGCAGGGCGGTCACGATCGCCATGATCGCCACGTTGCCGAGCGGGATCCACGCCACCTTGAGCGCGAGGTTGGTGAGGAAGAGCAGGATCGTCCGGTACACCGAGTGGCCGGACAGCGCGTGCCCCACCTCGTGGCCGACGACCGCCCGCATCTCCTCCTCGTCGAGCAGCTCGACCAGGCCCGTGGTCACCACGATGATCGGTTCGTCCAGGCCGATGCACATCGCGTTCGGGTTCGGGTCCTGGTTCACGTACATCGGCGGGACCTTCTCCAGGTCCAGGATGTAACAGGCGTCCCGCAGCATGGTGTTGAGGTGCGTGAACTGCGCGTCGGACACCCGTACCGAGTCCGAGAGGAACAGGAGCCGCAGGCTCCGCTCGGGGAGCAGTCCGCTGAGGGCCTTGAAGACCGTGTCGAAGCCGCTGAGCTTGCGCAGGGCCACCAGGGCCGAACGGTCCGCCGGGTGTTCGTACGCCCGTGACGAGATGCCGGGGAAGCGCCTGCGCTGCCGGCTCGGTACGTTCTCGTGACCGCTGTCTTCTTGGCCGCCGTTCGCGTGGCCGTGGTCGTTGTCGTCGGTCATGCGCCATCCCCCATGCTCGTCCAGTCATGCCCCCGAGGTGGGTCCCAGCGTAGGCGGAGTTACCGTGACAGGGCAGCACAGCGAATGGAGTCGTCCGTCATGTCGTCCGTCATGGAGCACAGCGCCGCGTCCCACCACTGGGTCACGGAGGCGGCCGACCTGGCCGCCAAGGAGCAGGGGGCGGGCAATCTGCTGCGCGTCGTGCTGATCGTCATGGTCGTCGGCTGTGTCCTGGTGGCGTGGTTCCTGCTCCGGGGGTACCGGCAGGGGCAGGACGAGTCGAGTCCGGAGGCCAAGACGGCAGAGACGGCAGAGGCGGCCCGGTCCGAGGGCCGCGACAGCTGAGTCGGCGTGAGCTCCGCCATGGCCCCCGCATACGATGGCCCGGAAGTCTTTATGTCCATCCCACCCCCGGATAGGTCCTGCCTGAGATGAGCCTCCACAGCACCGCCGCCCAGCTGGTCACTCTCGCCTCCGAGGGCGGCGAGCACGGCGGCAACCACGAAAGCCTCAACCCTCTCGTCACCGGCGGCGGCGCGTTCGTCGTTCTGTGCCTGCTCCTGTGGATCACCACGCGCTTCAACCGGGACCGCTGAGCAGTACCGCTGAACGGACGCTGAAACGGAGCCCGTCCGCCGGGCCGGTAGGGTCTGCACGCATGGGAGAGCAGGACATGCCTACCGGTCCCGGTACCGGCCCGGCCAGCAAGGGCAAGCGCCGCCTGGGTGTCATGGGCGGAACGTTTGACCCGATCCACCACGGACACCTGGTGGCGGCCCAGGAGGTCGCCGCGCAGTTCCACCTCGACGAGGTGGTGTTCGTGCCGACCGGGCAGCCGTGGCAGAAGAGCGACAAGGTGGTGTCCCCGGCCGAGGATCGCTATCTGATGACGGTCATCGCGACCGCCGAGAACCCCCAGTTCTCGGTGAGCCGTATCGACATCGACCGCGGCGGACCGACGTACACCACGGACACGCTGCGCGATCTGCGCACGCTCAACCCCGACACAGACCTCTTCTTCATCACGGGCGCCGACGCCCTCGGCCAGATCCTGACCTGGCGCTACACGGAGGAGCTCTTCTCCCTGGCGCACTTCATCGGGGTCACCCGGCCCGGCCACACGCTGGCCGACCCCGGGCTTCCCGAGGGCGGCGTCTCCCTCGTGGAGGTGCCCGCTCTCGCCATCTCGTCCACGGACTGCCGTGCACGGGTCGCCAAGGGGGACCCCGTCTGGTACCTGGTGCCGGACGGCGTGGTGCGTTATATCGACAAGCGCGAGCTGTACCGCGGCGACTGAGCCGAGAGGGGCACCGGTGAACGACCGACAGTACGACCCGTACGCGGGCGGCGACCCGTATGCGGGCGAGTACGCGGCTGACCAGTACCAGGTCGTCGGGTACGACGAGTACGGGCAGCCGGTGTACCAGCAGGTGCAGCCCTCGGCTTCGTACGACCAGTACGGGGCTCAGCAGCAACAGCACCAGCAGCAGTCGCAGCAACAGCAGCCGCAGGGCTACGGCTACGACCCGTACGCGACGGGGCAGCAGCCTCCCGTGCCGTCGTACGACTCCGGGTCGTACGACACCGGTTCGTACCCGCCGTACGACCAGCGGCAGGCGCCCCAGCCGCC
Organism: Streptomyces sp. NPDC086554; assembly: GCF_040686095.1. Classification (NCBI taxonomy): domain Bacteria; kingdom Bacillati; phylum Actinomycetota; class Actinomycetes; order Kitasatosporales; family Streptomycetaceae; genus Streptomyces; species Streptomyces sp. NPDC086554. The sequence continues at coordinate 509,769 of NZ_JBFBJK010000002.1, read as the reverse complement.
CCAGCAGTCGCAGCAGGCCGCCCAGCAGCCCCAGACCGGCTGGATCCCCCAGCAGCAACAGCCTCCGCAGCAGCCCCCGGAGGCCGTACCGCCGCAGCCGCGGCGGCCGGCGCCCGAGCGGGAGCCCGAACGGCAGCCGGAGCGCGAGCGTGCGTACGAGACGCAGCAGTTCTCGTTCATCGAGGAGCCGGACGAGGAATCCGAAGACGTCATCGACTGGCTGAAGTTCACCGAGAGCCGCACCGAGCGGCGCGAGGAGGCCAAGCGGCGCGGGCGTTCCCGGGTCGTCGTGCTGATCGTGGTGTTCGCGCTCGTGATCGCGGGCGGCGTCGGCTACCTCTGGTACGCGGGCAAGCTGCCCGGCCTCTCGGACGACAAGACCGGTGGCGGCGCCGCCGCGGCAGGACCGCAGAACCGCGACGTGATCGTCGTCCATCTGCACAACACCAAGGGCGGCGGCACCTCCACCGCGCTCCTGGTGAACAACACCACCACCAAGCGCGGCACCACCGTGCTGCTGCCCAACTCCCTCTCGGTGACGGACGACGACGGTGCGGGGACGACGCTGGGCAAGTCGGTCGACGACGACGGCTCGACCGGGACGCGCGAGTCGATCGACGCGCTGCTCGGCACTCAGGTCGAGGGCACCTGGCGCCTCGACACCCCCTACCTGAACAACCTCGTCGAGCTCGTCGGCAACATCGACATCGACACGAACGCCGATGTGCCCGACCCCAAGGCGAAGAACGGCGAGGCCCCGCTCGTCAAGAAGGGCGAGCAGCAGACCCTGAGCGGCCCGATGGCCGTCGCGTACGCCACCTACCGGGCGTCCGGCGAGTCCGAGACGGCCCAGCTGAGCCGGTTCGGCGCGGTCATGCAGGGCGTCCTGCGGAAGCTGTCCTCCGACCCGCAGGCCGCGACGACCACCGTGCAGTCGCTGGCCCAGATCCTGGACCCGTCGCTCAAGGAGAAGGACCTGGGCGCCTTCCTCGCCAAGCTCGCCGACCGAGCCAAGGGCGGCGACTACGCCACGCAGCTGCTCCCGGTCCAGCAGGACGGAACGCTGTCGGAGAAGGCCGGCGAGAGCGTGGTCGAGAACGTCCTGGGCGGCGCGGTCAAGAGCCCCGAGAAGGGCGCGGCCGTGCGGGTCGGCGTCAAGAACGCCTCCGGGACCAAGGGCGCGGGACAGGACGCACGGATTTCCCTGGTCAACGGCGGCTACACCTTCGTCGACAGTGGTGCTGGCTCCGTCGCTCAGGCGGCGTCGCAGGTCACGTTCGCCGACGCGGCCAAGAAGACGCAGGCCGCCGAGGTCGCCAAGACCCTCGGCCTGCCGGAGAGCGCGGTTCGCAAGGGCAAGACCGCACCGAACGCGGACGTCTCGGTGGTGCTCGGCCGGGACTACAAGACGGGCTGAGCCGAGCGCTGTCCGCTGCGTCGCCCCGGCCGGGAGCACCGCCGGGGTGACGCAGCAGACAGGGTGATCGAAAAAACGCCGGGGGTGCTGTCGGCGGTCCGTGAGACCCTTGGGGAGGTATTGCCCTCCGAAGGAAAGCTCAACTGTGACCGCCACGGACCGCTCCATCGAGCTCATCACCACCGCCGCGCAGGCGGCGGCCGACAAGCTCGCGCACGACATCATCGCGTACGACGTCAGCGACGTGCTGTCGATCACGGACGCCTTCCTGCTCGCATCCGCGCCCAACGACCGCCAGGTCAAGTCGATCGTCGACGAGATCGAGGAGCAGCTGAACAAGCAGCTCGGCGCCAAGCCGGTCCGCCGCGAGGGGGACCGCGACGCCCGCTGGATCCTCCTCGACTACGTGGACATCGTGGTGCACGTCCAGCACAGCGAGGAGCGTGTCTTCTACGCCCTCGAGCGTCTGTGGAAGGACTGCCCCGAGATCGACCTGCCCGAGGACGCCAAGGCGACCCGCGGCAAGGCCGCCGAGCACGCCGAGCAGCGGGCCGCGGAGGAGGCCGACCTGGACGGTGAGCTTCGGTGAGCAACCGCGGCTGCCGGATCATCCTGTGGCGGCACGGTCAGACGGCGTGGAACCTGGAGCGCCGCTTCCAGGGCTCCACGGACATCGAGCTGACCGACACCGGCGTCTCGCAGGCCAGGCGCGCCGCCCGGCTGCTCGCCTCGCTGAAGCCGGACGCGATCGTGGCGTCCGACCTCAAGCGGGCGGCGGCCACGGCCGAGGAGCTGTCCGCCGTCACCGACCTCCCCGTCACGCACGAGGAGGGTCTCCAGGAGACGTACGCCGGTGAGTGGCAGGGCCTGACGCACGACGAGATCATCGCCCGCTTCGGCGACCAGTACGCCGCGTGGAAGCGCGGCGAAGCGGTGCGCCGCGGCGGCGGCGAGCTCGAGACCGAGGTCGCCGACCGGGCCGCGCCGATCGTCCTGCGCCATGCCGAGAAGCTGCCGGACAACGGCACGCTCGTGGTGGTCAGTCACGGCGGCACGATCCGCACCACGATCGGCCGTCTCCTCGGCCTGGAGTCCCACCACTGGGAGGGCCTCGGCGGGCTCTCCAACTGCTGCTGGTCCGTTCTCGGCCAGGGCGCGCGCGGCTGGCGCCTCCTCGAACACAACGCGGGAACGCTGCCGGAACCGGTGCTCGGCGACGACGACTGAGCGCCCCGGAACCGCTTCGGCGGGCGGCCGGACCCGGATTTCACATTCCGGCTGGTCGCAGGCTAAAGTTCTTCTTGTTCGCCCGCCGAGCGGGGAGAACGCAAGGGGCTATAGCTCAGTTGGTAGAGCGCCTGCATGGCATGCAGGAGGTCAGGAGTTCAATTCTCCTTAGCTCCACAATTCGGATCCCGTCCTCGTCAGAGGGCGGGATTTTCCGTTCCCGGGGCCGCTGTTGGTTCCATCTGTTCCATCTACTCCACCTGTTCCATCGGTTCCATCGGTTCCATGGGCCACAGCGGCTCCCGCATCTCCCGCAGCCGTGTCGTCCGCTTCCTGCTCTCCTCGTCGTCCGGTGTGTACGCGACGATCCGGCACTCCGGCATGCCGTTGATGGACAGCGAGACCGACGTCATCCGCAGCTCGCCGACCGCCTCGTGTCGGAACGTCTTCACGCGGGGCCCCGGCGGCGCCACGTTCCCGCTCTCCCACAACTCGGTGAAGAGCGGGCTCGCGGCGGACAGGCGGCGTATGAACGCCTCCCAGGCGGGCTCGCCCACATGACGGCCGTACGCACTGCGCAGCGTCGCCACCATCACCGGCAGCTCCGTTTCCCGGAACACCAGCGGGCACACGGGGTCGGGCACGATGAACAGCGTCCACAGCACGTTCGGTACGCCGAGGGCCGCTATCTGAGGGACGAAGAAGAGGTCGCGGTAGGCGGGGTTGGTGGCGAGGATGTCGTACCGCGCGTTGTAGACCACCGCCGGGTGCGGATCGAGGGCGTCGATGATGCCCTGGATCTCCGGGCCGACGGCCTTCGCGGCGGCCTCCGGGTCCGGCGAGTAGGGCACCTCGGCCAGGTGATAGAGATGCTCGCGCTCGGGCTGCTCCAGGCGCAGCGTGCGCGCCACGGCGTCCAGGACCTGCGCGGACGCGTTGATCGGGCGGCCCTGCTCCAGCCACGTGTACCAAGTGACGCCCACGCCGGAGAGCTGGGCGACCTCCTCGCGGCGCAGCCCTGGCGTGCGGCGGCGCAGCCCCGGCGGCATGCCCACATCGGCCGGTGTCACCCGCGCCCTGCGGCTGCGCAGGAAGGCGGCGAGCTCCGGCCGCCGTCGCTGAGTCGTCCCCATCGTCGTCACATCCCCCATCGTCCGTGCCTTCCCCGAGCACTGCCAGGTGCTGTCAGTACCAGCATCGGCAGGCTCTCGTTACCTGTACCGAGCCGCCCGCAGGCTCGCTGCCATGGCAACGGCAACTCCGACCGATCCCACTGGTCCAAGTCACCTACTCAGTAAAGACCCTGGCACTGACAATCGCCCCGGACGGCTGCTCGCGGTCGTCATCGCGGCCCAGTTCATGGCGCTGCTCGACGTCTTCATCGTCAATGTCGCCGCCCCCACCATCCGCAGTGAACTCGGCGCGTCCGGCGCCGGGTTGCAGCTGGTGATCGCCGGCTACACCATCACGTACGCCGTGCTGCTCATCACCGGCGCGCGGCTCGGCGACCGCGTCGGCCACCGGCGGATGTATCTGCTGGGGCTCGCGGTGTTCACCGTCGCCTCGCTCGCCTGCGGACTCAGCCAGGGCACGGGTGAGTTGATCGCCTTCCGGCTGCTGCAGGGCGCGGGCTCGGCGCTGCTCATTCCGCAGGTGCTCAGCCTGATCCAGCGCAACTTCACCGGCGAGGCGCGCACCCGGGCCCTCGGCGTGTACTCGGCGGTCCTCGCGATCGGGGCCGCGGCGGGCCAGGTGCTCGGCGGAATCCTGGTCAGCGCCGATCTGTTCGGCACCGGCTGGCGCCCGGTGTTCCTGGTGAACGTGCCGGTCGGCGTGGCCCTGCTTGTCGTGGCGCGGCGGGTGCTGCCGCGCGACGGCGGCGGTGGCCCCGGGCGGGCCGGGGAGGCGGCGGGAGAGCGGGCCGCCGAGCGGGCCCGCGGGCTCGATCTGCCCGGTCTGGTGCTGCTCGGCGCCGCGGTCTCGCTGTTCACCGTGCCGCTGGTGCTCGGACAGGAGAAGGACTGGCCGCTCTGGTCTTGGCTCTCCCTCGGTGCGGCGGCGGTCGTCTTCGCGCTCTTCTGCGCCTACGAGTCCCGGCTCTCCCGCGGTGGCGGGGCGCCGTTGATCGCGCCGCGGGTCCTGCGCATCCCGGGCATGGGCCTCGCGGTCTTCCGGATCGCCGTGGTGATGGCGGTCAACGCGGGCTTCCTCTTCGTGCTCACCCTGCACATCCAGGGCGGCCTCGGTTACAGCGCGCTGCGCGCCGGGCTCACTTTCGCGCCGACCGCCGTGGTCTTCGGCGCGGTCGGCCTGACCTGGCGGCGCTGGCCCGCGGCGGCCCAACGCGCGCTGATTCCGGGCGGGTTCGCGCTCTCCGCGGTGTCGGCGCTCGCCGTGGGTCTGGTGCTGCGCGACGGCGGGGAAGGCGGCCTGTGGCTGTATGCGGCCTTCGTGGGCATCGGTGTGGGCCTCTCCCTCGGCTTCAGCCCGACGCTCACCCGGGCGCTTTCCACGGTGCGGCCCGAGGACGCCGCGGACGCCAGCGGCCTGCTCTCGACGGTCGCTCAGCTCGGCCAGCTGACCGGTGTCGCGGCCTTCGGCGCACTTTTCCTCAACCGGCTTGAGTCACAAGGGGCTCCGGGGGCGTATTCATCCGCGGACGCGCTCCTGGTGTGCGCGTACGCGCTGGCAGGGGCGGCCGCCCTCGGCGCCGTGTCCGGACTGGTACGAATGCGTCGCTGACCGGTTCGCTCAGACCGTGGCAGAATCGGACGGCCGGAAGGGGACCGCACCAGATCACCGAATGTGACCCGACGGAAGGGAGAGCGATGCCTGCGAGCATCCTCGAAGAGGCCGAAGGCCTCATCGAAGTGGCAGCGCCGCGCCGCGCTGCCGCTCCCTTCGCGGCGATCGCCCTCCTGACCTGTCCGTCCTGCGGTTCGTCCCATGTCGCCCAAGTGCTCGGCGACAACGGCGGTGTCTCGTACGTGTGCACGGCCTGCGGCCACAGCTGGAGCTGATCGATGGGTGCACACAGGCGGAAGTGCGACTGGTGCGGCAGTGGTACGCCGATCGTCCGCGACATGGAACCGGTCAACCAGGACTACCAGTACTGGTGCGAGGAATGCGCGCGGGCGCTGATCATAAAAGGCGATCCCATCGAGACGTACCGGGAGCTCGAGGGGGAGCCGATCTACGGTCGGCTGCTCGACGAGCACTGCACGCTCAAGCGCTTCTACTCCTTCGCCACGGCCTGATCTCCAGGCGGGTCCGGCGCCCCATCTCTTGCGGCCGGGGCCAAACCCCTTGCAGCAGGAACGCGAAAGCGGTCACTACGTAGAGGGCGGACAGCGTCATCTGGCCATAATTCTGGCCGAGTTCGAGCCGTCCCGCGCCATGCGGCACCCACCACAGGGCGTACGAGCAGAAGACCAGGGCGACGGCTCCGGTCGCCGCCCAGCCGGCCCGGCCGCCCCGGCGCACCGCCGCCGTCCACGTCAGCAGCGCCATCGGTACGCACCACACCCAGTGGTGCGACCACGACACCGGGCTGACAAGGAGCGCCGTCGCCGCGCAGGAGACCGCCGCCCGGGTGCGCTCCCCGCGCAGCTCGGCGGCGACGGCGACCGCGAGGCCGAGCGCGCCGACCGCCGCCGCGGTCACCGCCCACCGCAGACCTGGTTCCTCGGTGTGAAGGAGCCGTGCGAGGACCCCGCGCAGCGACTGGTTCGCGGTGTCCTCGGCGAGCCCGACCCGGCCCGCCTCGAAGACCATCCGGGTCCAGAAGCGCCAGGAGTCGTACGGCAGGACGGCGGCCGCGAGCAGTGTCGCGCCGGCGAACGAAACAGCGGCCACGCACGCGTGCCGCACCGGTACTCGCCACTGCCCCCGCCGTACGGCCTCGGCGGCGCCGGTGAGCAGCAGGAACACCGCGAAGAGCGCGGGCGTGAGCTTGATTGCCGCCGCGACGCCGATGCCCACACCGGCCCAGCGGTGGCCCGGCCGTCGGGACAGGTCCCACAGGACCAGGACGGCGAGCAGCAGATTGATCTGGCCGTACCGCAGCGTCGTCCACACCGGCTCCGCCCAGACCGCGACCGCAGCTACCCACAGCACGCTCTCCACGCGCGCGTGGCGCGGATCTCCGATCAGACGCAGGGAGAGGCGGACGAGCACCACGAGGAGCACCAGGTTCCCGAGCGTCGCCAGTGTCCGCATGTCCGCCGTGTCCAGGAGCGTCAGCGGCGTGAACAGGAGGGCGGCGAACGGCGGGTAGGTGGTGGGCAGATGGGCCTCGGTGGTGCGCAGTGCGTAGAGGTCGCCGCCCGCGCGCACGGTCTCGCCCTCGGCCCGGTAGACCATCAGGTCGATCATCGAGACGTCGGCGGCGCGCTGCGCGAGCCAGAAGGCCGTGAAGGACAGCAGGCAGCCCCAGGCGGCCAGGGGAACGCGGCGGCGGGCTGCGGCGAGCGCGATCACGGTCACGAAGGCAGACAGTACCGGCCGTATCCGTACAGAACGGAAACGATTTGGTGGAGCACGGGGAGGACCGTGTAATGTTGGCCGAGCCGCCGGGGGAACCGGGCGACGAGACATCATGCGGCTGCCGCCGCGTGAAGCAAGGGGCTATAGCTCAGTTGGTAGAGCGCCTGCATGGCATGCAGGAGGTCAGGAGTTCAATTCTCCTTAGCTCCACAGGAGAGACGCACTTGAGTCGCCTCAGGTTCGTTCCCGAGATCCCGCCCGATCGATGCGATCGGGCGGGATCTCGCGTTTCGGCCCGCAGTGGCCGAGTCAGGCGCCCGCCGACACCGGCGAGTCGGTCCTGTCGCCCACCGATCCCCGGGTCGCCGACTCCGGGATGGGCCGGTCCTTGCGCAGAGCGGTCCACACCCGGTGCGAGGCCTTGTCCAGCGGCAGGACCCGTCCCGAGTCCTGGGCGTCGTAGGTGACCGGCATCGTGACCATGTCGGTGCGGTCGGGGCTGATGCCCTTCAACTCCTTGGCCAGACCGAGCAGCTTGTCCGCGGACGCCAGCTCGGAGTCCGCGCTGATGGACTGGGTCGCCGTGTCCGCCAGGGCGTAGGACTTGGCCGGGCTGCCGAGCGGATCGACCGTCTGGGCACGGTGGATCAGTGCCTTGATGAACGCTTGCTGGAGCTGGATGCGGCCCAGGTCGCTGCCGTCGCCCACGCCGTGCCGGGTGCGGACGAGCTCCAGTGCCTGCTTGCCCTTCAGCGTGTGCTTGCCGGTCTTCAGGGAGAGACCGCTGTTGGGGTCGTCGATGGCCTTGTGGGTGGTGATGTCCACGCCGCCGAGCTCGTCGATGAGCTTCTGGAATCCCTTGAAGTCGACTTCGAGATAGTGGTTCATGCGGACGCCCGACATCTTCTCGACCGTCTTGACGGTGCACGCGGGGCCGCCCACTTGGTAGGACGAGTTGAACATGACCTGCTGCGCGCCCGGTGCCGTGCCGCCGCTCGGCTTCGCGCACCGGGGCCGCTCGACCATGGTGTCGCGCGGAATGCTGACGACCGAAGCCTTCTTGTGGGTCTTGTCGACGTGCAGGACCATCGCCGTGTCGGCGCGGGCTCCGCTGATGCCGCGGCCGTACTTGCCGTGGGTTCCCGCCCGGGAGTCGGACCCGAGCAGGAGGATGTTCATCGAGCCGTCGCGCTGCTCGCTCGGCCGGTCGTGCCCGAGGGCGGCGTTCACGTCCGTGCCCTGGATGTTGCCGTTGAGGTGCTGCCAGGCATAGGCCAGGCCCCCGCCGCCGATCAGGACCACGCCCAGGGTGCCCCATGCGACGTATCGCAGCGCCTTCTTGCGTGGCTTGCGCCGGGAGCGCCGTACCCGCGCGGGCCCGTAGTCGGGCACTGCGGGGCCCTGGGCCTCGGCCCGGTGAGCCGGATGCTCGTTCCCGCTCGCGTGCGGCATGCGCTGTCCCTCTTCTTCGACCTGCTTCGACTTCTTCGACTTCTCCGAGCGGTGGCTCAGTAGGCGGAGTCGACGTTGTCGATGGAGCCGTACTTGTCGGCGGCGTAGTTGGCGGCCGCGGTGATGTTGGCGACCGGGTCGGTCAGGTCGTTCTCGGTGCCCGCGACGTGGTACGCGTCGAAGGTCGGCTGGATGACCTGGAGCAGGCCCTTGGACGGGGTGCCGTTCTGCGCGTTGACGTCCCAGCCGTTCTGGGCGTTCGGGTTACCGGAGGACTCACGCATGATGTTGCGGTGCAGGCCCTCGTAGGTGCCGGGGATGCCCTTGGCCTTCATGATGTCGAGGGACTCGCGGATCCAGCCGTCGAGGTTGTTGGGGTACGTCTTCTTGGCAGCCGCGGCGGTCTTGGCTGCCGCGGCGGTCTTGGCTGCCGGGGCGCTCGCCGCAGCCGGCTCGGCGGCGTGGGCGGTCGAGGGGATCAGCGTGAGGGCCGCGGCCGCGGCACCGGCGGTGGCTATGCCGGCGACGGAGATCTTGCGGAATCGGGCGGTGCTGGTCTGCGTCTCGGTGATGGCCATGCGGGGGTGACTCTCCAATGCGAAGTGTGCGTGGGGGGCTCGGTCGAAGCGAGCGGATCCGCCGGGTGCGATCCCGGCTCCCCCGGAACTTCAGCAAGGGTTAACGGCCACCGGAGGGGGACGCAACGATGTGACGTACTACCCGGGTACGCAGGATGCCCTGGTCAGACGGCCCGTAGAGGACTCACGGCCCCGCAGCGGGCGCCTCGACGGCACTACTACCGTCGTTAGCATGTGACGTGGCTCCTATGGGTGGGCTCACAGCTACGGCGGCGTTCGGCGGGGTCACGCACCCCGAAAGCGGGCCACCCGGATCGGGTGGCCCGCTTTCGTGTGTCTACGTAGACGGCGCTTCTACGGGTGTGTCATGTACGGGAGTATCAAGGGCGCCCGCTTCCGAGTGCCCTGCGGCCGCGGCCCGGCGGCAGGGCGGGAGGCAGTGCCGGGCGCGGTGGCGCCACCGAGGGGTCCTCCTCGATGCGGAGCGCGAGTGCCGGGCAGCGGCGTACGGCACGCGCGGCGCGCGCCTCGGAGTACTGCGGTACGGAGGCCTCCGGTACGCCGGGGAAGCCGTCGGGGCCCAGCTGGATCAGCTCGGGGACGATGTCCGCGCACAGGCCGTGGCCCTGGCAGAGCGTCCAGTCGACGGCGAGCTTGCGACCGCTCGGCGCCTCTCCCTGGGGAGCCTCGGCCTGGAGCGGCAGGACGCCCTCCACGGGGCGGCCGCACCCGCCGCCCAGGACATGCGCGGCGAGGTCGTCCGTGAACGCCGAGATCGTCGAGTCCAGGAAGGCCGCCGAGCCGTCCGGGTGCTTGCAGGCGCCGCGCCGCCGCACGGCTCGTGTCACCTCCCGCAGCGCCTCCAGGGCGGTGGGCCCGCCGCCGTCCAGGATGTCCGCGAGGCCGCGCGCCGCCGCCGGAAGCCCCAGGTAGCAGGGGCCGCACTGCCCCGAGCTCTCGGCGGCAAGCCAGTGCGCCACACGCAGCGACTCCCCGAGGGGGCAGGTGCCAGGGCCGATGGGCAGGATGGCGCCCGCGCCGAGCGCGCCGCCGCAGGCCTCCAGGGAGGCGCGTGAGACGACCGCGTCATGAGCGGTGACCGCGTCGAGCCACTTGCCGTGATAGCCGCCCGTCAGAACGCCCTGGGGGAGCGGCGGAGCGCCGGCCAGCTGCAAGACGTACCGCAGGGGCACTCCGGTGGGGACCTCCACCACCATGGGGCGGGCGACCGCTCCGGAGACGGTGAGCAGCACCGTCCCCGGCTCGTCCCGCAGACCGGTGCGGCGGTAGCGGTCGGCGCCGATGCGGGCGGCGACCGCGAGCTGGGCGAAGGTCTCCGCGTTGGACAGCAGGGTGGGTGCGCCGCCGACCCCGGAGTCGGAGGTCCGCAGTTTGCGCCCCGGGGGCAGCGGCGGGCCGCCGTCCGCCGAGCGGACCAGAGCCGACGACTCGCCGGTCACCATGCGCACCGGATTGCGCTGCACGCGCGCGCGGATGCCCGATCCGCGCCGGTTGGTCAGGCCGCGCTCGGCCAGCGCCGACCGCATGGAGGACTCCGTGGAGTCGCGGGTCACGCCGATGACGAGGGTGCGGGCGCCCAGCGCCTCGGCCGCGAGGAGCGCGCCGTCGAGGATGAGGTGCGGGGCGCGGTTGATCAGGACGGTGTCCTTGCGGCAGGCCGGTTCGTCCTCGCTTCCGTTGACGACGACCACGGGGCGCACCCCACGACGTATCGCGGAGTCGGCGACCGCGCGCAGCTTCCGGGCGAAGGGGAAGCCCGCGCCGCCCCTGCCGCGCAAGGAGATGTCTTCGGAGAGGGTGGCCAGGGATTCGCCGGCCATGGGTTCCAGGGGCCCGTGCACCTTCAGGTGCATCGCCAGATCAAGGCGCTCGACCAGGTCGAAGCCCGAGGTCAGGAGCGGAAGTCCGACCACGCGGACTTCGGGGACATCGGGCAGCGACGCGTTCACTTGGGGCCTCCGGTGGCGGCGTTCCAGGGTTCGCCCGGACTCGGCGCCTGGAAGGTGTGGGGCAGCGGTTCGGTGGCGGGACCGCTGTCGTACGGGGCTTCGTACGTGGGCGTGGGGTCGTACGCCGGTTCGTACGTGGAGCCGTACGAGGTCTCGTGGGAGCGGTAGGCGGGGTCTTCGGAGACGTACGCCGTGTCGTGCGCGGTGTCATAGGAGTCGTACGGCACACGGGGGGCCTCGGCGGGAGGCGGCGGGGACGGGGAGGGCCAGCGGGGGGCCGGCGGGTCGGTGCGGGGGAGGACCTCCGTGGGCCGGTTGTCGGATGCGAGCACGCGGTAGGCCGCGGCGATGCCGACCACGGGGGCCGGATCGGGCTCGGGTTCGGGGTGTGGGGCACGGCCGGGAGCGGCGGTCGTGCCGGGGAGCGGTGATTCGGCGGTGTTCCTGCGGGCAGGCCCGTTCCGGTCCGGTTCGAGGACGGCCAGGATCCGGGCGGCGACCTTCCGCTTCACCGGGAGCGGTGCCGCGCGCAGCGCGACGGCTCCCGCAACGGCGACGAGGCACAGGCAGTAGAGGGCGATCACCCACGGTTTGGGCGCGCGTCCCGCGTACAGGCCGTGGATCAGCGCCGAACACCAGGCGGGGTAGGCGAGCATGTGCAGCGCCCGCCAGCGCGATGCGATCTGGGCCGGTGACGCGAAGGCGCTGCGCAGGGCCCCGGTGATGCCCGTGGTCACCATGAGGAGCCCGGCGAGCGAGCCGAGGCCGATGAGCCCGTCGCTTCCGGAGAAGCCGAGGCCGAAGGGGATGAGCGCGCCGACCGGCGAGACATGGTCGAGCGCGAGTTTGACGGTGACGTGCAGCAGCAGGAAGCCGATGGAGGCGACCGCCGTGGCCCGGTGCACGGCCTGGGCGAGCAGTCGCTGACGGGAGTGCAGGAAAAGGCGGTCCGTGGCGACCAGGCCCCAGACCACGGCGGCGGTCAGGCTGACCAGGGACAGGACGCCGGTGGTGAAGTCGAGGGCGGCGCGGAAGGCGTCGCTCCCGGCTATGACGAGCAGAGGTATCAGCAGCAGAGCCGCCGTGGACAGGACCCCGCGGGTGGTTCTGCTCGGCTCGGGGAACGCGGGGAACGTGCGGCTTTCGCGATCAGTGCGGCTCTTGCGGGTCGAACGGGTCGAACGGGTCGTGCGCGTGGTGCGGCTCGTGCGATCGGTGCGGCTTGCGCGGCTCTTGTGATGAGGATTCAGAGGGTTCATGGGGGCGACTCCGAAATGGCTCGATCGCCGCATGCTAAGTCGCCGCATACCAGTGAGTACGAGGTTTGAGTTATTGCGTTGTTATAAAAGCGCGACGCGATCTTGGTGTTGCCCCGATAGTGGTCGGTACGCGGAGTAACCCTTGGCCAAAGGTGGAGTCCGGGCTTCCGGTGGGCCTCCGGAGCGTCATGGGACGTGATCGAGCGTCACGGGCCCGGTTCGTCGCGGGCCGCGCGGGCGCTGCGGTACCCTGACGCCATGCGTGCCGTACGCCTTCTGCTTAGCGGGCCGCGCTGATCAGTCCCGACCGCCGGTAATTCGCGGTCGGCATCGGCGCGGCGTCCCCTCCTGTGCGAGGGGCATTTTTATTTGACCAGGACGGTCAATTCCGCAGGCAGAGACGATCGATGGAGCTTTGAGGATCATGAGCGAGACGAATTCTGCTGCCGCCTCCGAGGTGGCCGCGCCGCACCGCTACACGGCCGTCCTGGCCGCCGAGATCGAGGCACGCTGGCAGGACTTCTGGGACGCCGACGGCACGTACGAGGCGCCGAACCCGAGCGGCGACATGGCGGCGGGCGACGCCGCGCAGGCCGCGCTGGTCGCCAAGCCCAAGCAGTTCATCATGGACATGTTCCCGTACCCCTCCGGTGCGGGCCTGCACGTCGGCCACCCCCTGGGGTACATCGCCACGGACGTCTACGCCCGCTTCCAGCGCATGACGGGCCACAACGTCCTGCACACCCTGGGCTTCGACGCCTTCGGCCTGCCCGCCGAGCAGTACGCCGTGCAGACGGGCACCCACCCCCGGGTCTCCACCGAGGCCAACATCGAGAACATGAAGTCGCAGCTGCGCGGTCTGGGCCTGGGTCACGACAAGCGCCGCTCCTTCGCGACGATCGACCCGGACTACTACAAGTGGACCCAGTGGATCTTCGTCCAGATCTTCAACTCCTGGTACGACGACGAGGCGAAGAAGGCCCGTCCGATCGCCGACCTGGTGGCCCAGTTCGAGGTCGGTGAGCGCGCCGTACCGGGCACCACGCGCGCGTGGCACGAGCTGAGCGCCAACGAGCGCGCCGACGTGCTGAGCGAGTACCGCCTGGCGTACGCCTCCGACGCCCCCGTCAACTGGTGTCCCGGCCTGGGCACCGTCCTGGCGAACGAGGAGGTCACCGCCGACGGCCGCTCCGAGCGCGGCAACTTCCCCGTCTTCAAGGCCAAGCTGCGCCAGTGGAACATGCGGATCACGGCGTACGCCGACCGCCTGCTGGACGACCTGGACGCCCTGGACTGGCCCGAGGCCATCAAGCTGCAGCAGCGCAACTGGATCGGCCGCTCCGAAGGTGCGCGCGTCGACTTCCCGGTCGGCTCCGGAGACGACGCGATCACCGTCTTCACGACCCGTCAGGACACTCTGTTCGGCGCGACCTACATGGTCCTGGCGCCCGAGCACGACCTGGTCGACAAGATGATCCCGGCCGCCTGGCCCGAGGGTACCCACGACGTGTGGACCGGCGGGCATGCGACGCCGGCCGAGGCTGTCGCCAAGTACCGCGCGTTCGCCGCCGCCAAGTCCGACGTGGAGCGCCAGGCCGACGCCAAGGAGAAGACCGGCGTCTTCACCGGCGTCTACGCGACCAACCCGGTCAGCGGCGAGCAGGTCCCGGTCTTCATCGCCGACTACGTACTGATGGGCTACGGCACCGGCGCGATCATGGCCGTCCCGGCGCACGACAGCCGCGACTTCGCCTTCGCGCGCGCCTTCGAACTGCCGATGCGGTGCGTGGTCGAGCCCTCCGACGACCGCGGGACCGACGCCTCCACGTGGGACGACGCGTTCGGCTCGTACGAGGCGAAGCTGGTCAACTCCTCCGGACAGGGCATCTCGCTGGACGGCCTGGGGGTCGTCGACGCCAAGGCGCGCATCACGGAGTGGATGGCCCGCAAGGGCATCGGCGAGGGCACCGTCAACTTCCGCCTGCGCGACTGGCTGTTCAGCCGCCAGCGCTACTGGGGCGAGCCCTTCCCGATCGTCTACGACGAGGACGGCATCGCTCACTCGCTGCCCGAGTCGATGCTGCCTCTGGAGCTGCCGGAGGTCGACGACTACAGCCCGCGCACCTTCGACGCGGACGACGCGGACACCTCTCCGGAGACGCCGCTGTCCCGCAACGAGGACTGGGTCAACGTCACCCTGGACCTGGGCGACGGTGCTGGTCTGCGAAGTTACCGCCGCGAGACCAACACCATGCCCAACTGGGCCGGTTCCTGCTGGTACGAGCTGCGCTACCTGGACCCGCGCAACGACCAGAAGCTGGTCGACCCGGCCGTCGAGCAGTACTGGATGGGCCCCCGCTCGGGTCAGCCGACCGGCGGTGTCGACCTGTACGTGGGCGGCGCCGAGCACGCGGTGCTGCACCTGCTGTACGCCCGCTTCTGGTCGAAGATGCTGTTCGACCTGGGGCACATCTCGTCCGCCGAGCCGTTCCACAAGCTGTTCAACCAGGGCATGATCCAGGCCTACGTGTACCGCGACAGCCGTGGCTTCCCGGTCCCGGCCGCCGAGGTCGAGGAGCGCGACGGGAAGTACTTCTTCGAGGGCGAGCCGGTCAAGCGCGAGCTGGGCAAGATGGGCAAGTCCCTGAAGAACGCGGTCACTCCGGACGAGATCTGCGAGGAGTACGGCGCGGACACCCTGCGCCTGTACGAGATGGCGATGGGCCCGCTGGACGTCTCGCGCCCGTGGGACACCCGCGCGGTGGTCGGCCAGTACCGCCTGCTGCAGCGTATGTGGCGCCTGATCGTCGACGAGTCGACCGGTGAGGTCACGGTCGCGGACGTCGCGGAGACCGAGATCGCCGAGGGCACCCTGCGCGCCCTGCACAAGGCGATCGACGGGGTGCGCCAGGACCTGGGCGGCATGCGGTTCAATACCGCCATCGCCAAGATCACCGAGCTGAACAATTACCTGACCAAGGAGGGCGGCGCGCTGCCGCGCTCGGTCGCCGAGCGCCTGGTGCTGCTGATCGCGCCGCTGGCCCCGCATGTGGGCGAGGAGCTGTGGCGCAGGCTGGGCCACACCGAATCGGTGGTCCACCAGGACTTCCCCGTCGCCGACCCGGCGTTCGTCGTGGACGAGACCGTGACCTGCGTCGTGCAGATCAAGGGCAAGGTCAGGGCGCGCCTGGAGGTCTCCCCGTCGATCTCGGACGAGGAGCTGGAGAAGGTGGCCCTGGGCGACGAGCGCGTCCTGGCCGCGCTGGACGGCGCCGGGATCCGCAAGGTCATCGTGCGGGCGCCGAAGCTGGTGAACATCGTCCCGGCGTAGCGCATAGGGGTCTTCCCTTACGGGCAGGTTGGGGGTTCTGCTGGAACCCTCGACCTGCCCTTTGCGTTTACGGTTGAAGGGGCGATGCGGAACCCGCCGCGGGACCTGAGAGGAGCGTCATGGACGCCGTGATCGCAGTCGTGGCGCTGCTCGTCGTGCTGTTCTTTGTCCTTGGGGCGTACGCGACGGTGAAGGTGGTCGGCGCGGCCAAGCGCGGCGTGGACCGCACGATCTCGCAGGCGCGCCGGACGGTGGAGGACACGACGCTCCGGGCGAAGAGCTTCGGACAGATCGGCCCCGCGGGCGAACTGGCCCAGTTGCGGCTCTCCTTGCGCACGTCGATGCGGGCCACGCAGGAGACGCTGCAGGCGGGCGTGGTCGAGGACGCCTCGCTGAAGGAGTCCCTGGGGCTCTTCGAGCGGCTGAGCGCCCATGGCCACGAGCTGGACGACGAACTCAGGCGGCTCGAGCGTGACCCGGACAAGGGCAGTCTGGCCGAGCGGCTCCCCGGGCTGCGGGAGCGCACGGAACAGATCACGAAGGCGGCGGACTCGCTGCGGTGGTCGGCGCGCGACCGGGCCCGCAGGTTCGCCGACGACGACCTGGACACGCTGAGCACACAGATCGACATGGAGGCGGGTGCCCTGCGGCACTGGACGACGGAGCCGTCGTCGACGCAATCCCCGGCCCCGGCGACCTCCTGGCCCGAGCCCGAGACGGACGCGGACAAGGGAGCCGAGCAGACCTGGGCCGAGCCGTCCAAGGCGTCCGAACAGGAGCCGGAGCGGCCCGCGATCACCCCGTCGGCGCCGCAGCCGGACTACCCCTGGCAGAAGAAGACCAGGCCCGAGAGCACGACCTGACGGGCCCGCCCGCAAGGGGTCGGGCTGCCGCCCCCGGGCCCAGGCAGGTAATCTCCAGCGCATGTCCCGTCATGTCGCGATCGTCACGGATTCAACGGCCTACCTGCCGCAGCGGACGATGGAGCGGCACGGCATCACAGCGGTGCCCCTGACCGTGGTCCTCGGCGATCAGGCGCTCGAGGAGGGCACGGAGATCTCCGCCCGCTCGCTCGCCCTGGCGCTGCAGAAACGGCGGCCGGTGACCACCTCCCGGCCGAGCCCCGAACTCTTCGCCCAGACCTATCGCAAGGTCGCGGAGGCGGGCGCGACGGCGATCGTCTCACTGCATCTGTCCGCCGAGTTCTCGGGCACGTACGACGCTGCGGTCCTCGCGGCGAAGGACGCGCCGGTGCCGGTACGGGTGGTGGACACCGGGATGGTCGCGATGGCCCTGGGGTTCTGCGCGCTCTCGGCGGCGGAGGCGGCCGAGTCCGGCGGCTCGGTGGACGATGCGGTGGCGGCCGCGGAGAAGCGGGCCGCGGGCACGTCCGCCTACTTCTACGTCGACACGCTGGACTATCTGCGCCGGGGCGGGCGGATCGGTGCGGCGCAGGCGCTGCTCGGCTCCGCGCTCGCGGTGAAGCCGCTGCTTCAGCTGGACGGCGGGCGCATCGAGATGCTGGAGAAGGTGCGGACGGCGTCGAAGGCGATCGCCCGGCTTGAGGAGATCGTGGTCGAGCGGGCCGGGGCGAACCGCGTCGACATCGCGGTGCATCACCTGGCGGCACCTGAGCGGGCCGCGGCGCTCGCCGAGCGGCTCAGGGAGCGGGTGCCGGACCTGGCCGAACTGCATGTCAGCGAGGTGGGCGCGGTGATCGGGGCGCATACGGGGCCGGGGTTGCTGGGGGCTGTGGTCTCGCCTCGCTGAGGCTTCGCCGAGCGACGCGGGATGGCGGAGGGCGCGCCTGTGGGTGACGGAGTTATCCACAACTCGTGGGTAATCCACGGGAATTGACCAAGATCAACATTACTTTGGTGGAGTGCCTAGCGTCGTCTGCATGGCACTTCGATCACGTTCACGGACATCAATTTCACGGTCATCCCCTACACGTCCTGCATGGACTTCCGGCGCCACGAGTGGGCCGGGGCGGGGCCGCGGTTCCGACGGTCGCGCTTCGGACGGTCGTGGGAGTCAGGGGCGCGCCCGCAGACGGGCCGCCCGGCGGCATGCTTCGGCAGAGGCGCTGCGGCTGCGCGCGGAGACGCTGTTCGCCGAGCCTGAACGGGCGGGCGGCGGCGTCGGGTTGAGGTCGGGAGCGGCTCCGGATGTGCGTCGGGAGGGGGTATCGGCTGCGGGGCGGCCTGCGACACCGGTGGCGGGGCGGCCTGTGCCCGAGCCGGTGGGGCGGCCCGCGCCGGAGCCGGCGGTGCAGCCCGATGCGGAGCCGCCGGTGCGGGGGCGGGTGGGTCTTGCCTTGCGGGAGCGGCTGCCACTGTGGCTGCAACTCAGGTGTGGGATCGAGCGGCGGAGCCTGATCGCGCTGGCCGCGGTGCTCGTCCTCGCCGCGGTGTTCGCCGCCCAGCACTTCTGGGCGGGGCGCACGCTGCCGGTGCGGGCACCGGAGGTGGTGCGGGCGGCGTCGGACGGGGAGTCGGAGCCGTCTCCGTCTCCGTCTCCGGGGGTTCCGCCTCCGGAGGGCGGCAGTCAGGCGACGGCTGGTCCAACGGCTGGTTCAGGGGGCGCGGCGGGCGGTGAGGGCGGTGCCGGTGGCGGCATCGTCGTGGACGTCAGCGGGAAGGTCCGCAGTCCCGGCATTCTGCGGTTGCCCGCGGGCTCCAGGGTCGCCGACGCGCTGAAGGCGGCGGGCGGGGTCCGTCCCGGCGCTGACACGGACGGCCTCAATCGCGCGCGGCCGCTCATGGACGGCGAGCAGGTGGTGGTGGGCGCGCCGGTGACGGCACCCGCCGTGCCCGGCGCCGGGGCTGCCGCGGGGCCGACGGGAGCGAGTCCTGCCGCGCCGGTCGGGCTCAACACGGCCACCGCCGAGCAGCTCGACGGGCTGCCCGGTGTCGGTCCCGTACTGGCCCAGCACATCATCGACTACCGCACGGAGCACGGCGGCTTCCGCTCGGTCGACGAACTGCGCGAGGTCAACGGCATCGGCGACCGCCGCTTCGCCGACCTGCAGAATCTGGTGCGGCCATGAGCCCGCCGCCCTCGGCCGCGGGGTCTGCCGTGCCCCCGGTCCGCCCCGCGGTGCACGCGTCGTCCGGGCGCCGGCTCGGGGACTCCCACCCCCGGCAGGAGGGCCCGGCGGACCTCCGCCTCGTACCGCCCGCGCTGGCGGCCTGGGGGACGGCGGCCCTGGCGCTTGACGCCCCGCCTCGATGGGTGATCGCGGCAGTGGTGGTCTGTGTGGTGGTGTCGGGCGCGCTTTTGGTGACGCTGACGGTGCGGGGGTGGCCGACGGGCGCGGGCCGATGGGCTGCGCGGGAGCGGAGGAGGGGGCGACGGCAGGATCAGGAGCGGGAGCGGCGGCACGAGCAGCGGCAGGATCAGGAGTGCGCGCGGGCTTCGGGGCGACGGCAGCCGTGGGGGCGGGTCTCGGTGGCGACGGCACTGCTCTGCGGCGCGGCGGCCGCGACGTCGGCGGGCCTGCACGGTGCCGACCTGCACCGCGGACCCGTCCCCGTGCTGGCCCGGCAATACGCGGAGGTGGACGTCGAGTTGGAGGTCACATCCGACCCTCGCCGGACCCGCCCGCACGTCACGGGGGATCGATCCGTCCCGCCCTCCGTCGTGCTGAACGCGGAGATCGTCCGGGTCGGTTCGACGGACGGTGCGACATCCGTGACGCGCGCCCCGGTCCTGGTCATCGTCAGGGACTCCGCTGTTGAGCGCGGCCGTGCCGAGGCGGATGCCGCACGCGGCCCCGCCGGGGATCCTGGCAGGGGTGGGCGTCCCGATCCCCGTGCGCATCCGGCGAGTTGGTTCGCGTTGTTGCCCTCTACTCGGGTGCGGGTTCAGGGGAGTCTCGCGCCTCCGTTGCCTCGGGGGGATCGGGTCGCGGCGGTGCTGCGGGTGTCCGGGGAGCGGGCGCCGCGTGTGGTGGAGGGGCCGTCCGGGGCGCAGCGGGTGGCCGGTCGGCTGCGGGGCGGGTTGCGGGAGGCCACGGACGGGTTGCCGGCCGATGCCCGGGCGTTGCTGCCCGGGCTCGTGGTCGGGGACACCTCCCGCGTGCCGCTCGATCTCGACGAGGCCTTCCGGGCGACCGACCTCACCCATCTGCTCGCCGTCAGCGGGGCCAACCTCACGATCGTGCTCGCGCTGCTCATCGGCCCGCCCGGCATCGCGCAGCGCGCCGAGCGGCGGGGCATCGCCCCACGGCTGGGGATTTCGCTGCGGACGACCGCGCTCGTCGGCGGCGCTCTCACCCTGGGCTTCGTGATCGTCTGCCGACCGGACCCGAGCGTGCTGCGGGCGGCGGCCTGCGGTCTTATCGCCCTGCTTGCCATCGGCACCGGGCGCCGCCGGTCGTTGATCCCCGTCCTGGCCGCCGCCGTGCTGTTGCTCGTCCTCTACGACCCATGGCTGGCCCGCAGCCCCGGATTCCTGCTGTCCGTCCTGGCCACCGGCGCCCTGCTCACCCTCGCCCCGCGGTGGAGCGCGTCCCTCCAAAGACGCCGGGTGCCCCCGCGTCCGGCCGAGGCGCTCGCCGCGGCCGCCGCCGCTCAGGCGGTGTGCGCACCGGTCGTCGCCGTCCTGGCGGCCCGGGTGAGCCTGGTGGCGGTGCCCTGCAATCTCCTGGCCGAGGTCGCCGTCGCGCCCGCCACGGTCCTTGGCTTCGCCACGCTGGCGGCGGCGCCTGTGATGATGCCGGTCGCCAAGTTTCTTGCGTGGTGTGCCAGTTGGCCCACCGGATGGATCGCGGACATCGCCCGTACGGGCGCGGCGCTGCCCGGCAGCGGGGTCGACTGGACCGGTGGCTGGCGCGGCGGGCTGCTGCTCGCCGCCGTCACGGTCGTCGTGGTCCTGGTCGGGCGCGGGCTGCTTCGGCGTCCCTGGCTCGCCGCGGCCTGTGCCCTGCTGTTTCTCCTCGCGGTCGTGCAGCCACCGCCGCTGACCAGGGTGATCGCGGGGTGGCCCCCGGCGGGCTGGCGGTTCGCGATGTGTGACGTGGGTCAGGGGGACGCCACCGTGCTCGCTGCGGGGGACGGCGCGGGTGTGGTCGTCGACGCGGGGCCCGACCCGGTGCTCGTGGACCGCTGTCTGCGTTCGCTCGGCGTCACGCGCGTTCCGCTCGTGCTCTTGACGCACTTTCACGCCGACCATGTCGCGGGCCTGCCGGGCGTGCTGCGCGGGCGCCGGGTGGGCGCGATCCAGACGACGGGGTTTCATGAACCGCCGGACCAGGCGGAGTTCGTGCACGAGCAGGCGGCCGCACATCGCATCCCGGTGACCCGGGCCGTGGCGGGGGAGCGGCGGCGCACCGGAGGCCTTGACTGGCAGGTGTTGTGGCCCATGGCCCAGGGGGTTGGCGGGGCGCTGAGTCCTGAGGGGCCCAACGATTCCAGCGTCACCCTGCTCGTCCGCGCCGAAGGGCTCACTCTGTTACTGCTCGGAGATCTCGAACCGCCCGCACAGCGTGCCCTGTTGCGGACGCCGGCCGTGGCGTCGCTGCCGGAGGTGGATGTGCTCAAGGTCGCCCATCACGGCTCGGCCTATCAGGACCCCGGGCTGCTGAGACGGTCCGCGCCGCGCCTCGCGCTCATCTCCTGCGGCCGGGACAACCCGAAGGGTCGGAACTAGTAGTTCTAGCATGTCCGGTGTGTCCGGTACAGCCGGTTCCCGCAACAAGCTGGGGCACGCTCAGCGGCGTTCGGAGTGTTCGGCGTGCGTAGCGTGGTTGCAAGAAACGCAATGCGATTGACGGGAGTTGCCGTGTCTGAAACCGGAAACGTGGTGCCCCTGAACGTCCGTCGGCTTCCGTGGACCGGACCGAACGGAGAACCGGAGTACGCAGCACCCGGAGAAGTGGACGACTTTGCCGACCGGGAAGAAGCCCACACGCTCACCATGGCGCGCAACGATGCTCGGTACGCGTTGGCCATGGTGGACCGCCCAGACGTTTCGCACGACGACCTTCGCAAGGTTGTGCGCACGCTGGTTGACGATGTGGTGTGCGTTGCGAGGGTGGCGGAGTTGCGCGAAGAGCGCCTGAGAGATCCCTCGTACGGTCCGGCGGTACGAGCAATTGAAGGGGCGTTGCGGAAGGCTCTTCGGCAGCACTGAGCGCAGCACAAAGCCCCCGACGTGATGTCGGGGGCCCGGTGACCGTTCTCTCTGCGTAAAGAACGGTCAGATCTCGCTCTGTGCCCGCCTCACGAAGGCACCCCAGGCAGGGGCACCGAAGGTGAGCACAGGACCCGTTTCGTTGCGCTTCGTGTCGCGCACCATGACCGTTGTGGGGTCGTTGTCGGCAACCTCAACGCAGTTGTCGTTATCGCCGCTGTAGGTGCTCTTGTGCCAGTTGGGCATCATCTGTGCTTCTCCAGTGCGTTCCGCATGAGTCGTTCTGACTCGTCAGTTCCCAGCGCGTCAGACCGGAGCCGATCATAGATCCTCTGGTAGCGGTCTACTTCGGCAGGTTCTTCAAAGTACATGCCCGTACGGAACCCTTCGGTGTATGCGCAGCGCTCTCCGTCGGGCATCGTCAGAAGGCTGAACGACCCTGGAGTGCATGCCGCGTTGGCAGGCAGGATCTGAACGTTGATGTACGGGCGCTGTACGTCCGTGAGTAGCCGCTCTATTTGAGCAGCCATCGTTTCCTTGGAGCCCTGTGCGCGATTCAGCGCGTTTTCGTCGAGTAGTACCCAGTGCCAAGGCGGCTCGTCCCTCTCAAAGACACTCTGCCGCTCCATGCGTCGCGTGATCTTGTCGGCTAGATCCTCGCTGCCGTCGGGAACGCTGAGACTCATGATCGCGTTCGCGTAGTCCTCTGTCTGCAACAGCCCAGGGACCGTCAGTGAAAACTCATGGATGGTGCGCGCGGTCCCTTGCTGCTTCAGGAACGGTTGAGCGTAGTCCTGAAACCCCGAGATGCCGACCAATGGCCACAGCTCAACCAAGGCGCCCTTCAGCCCCAGCATCGCGTCAAGTTGGGTCGTCATCTTGAGGCTTGGTGGGTCGGTCGCGTTCTCAATCTGAGAGATGCGGTTTTGCGTGGTCGGGACCTTGTCAGCTAGCTCCGTCTGTGTCCAACCGAGCGCTTCCCGCGCCTTTTGAACCTTGTAGCCGAGCAGATGCGCCACAGACGCTGTCGGGTCCAATTTTCTCGCGGGGGGCATGACCGCTCCTCATATCAAGGCTTCTGTGTTGATACCGCTACCCCTGGTGACCCTAGTCGGAACCGACCAACCTATGAGTCAGACAAGGAAGTTCACGACAGAGGGCGGTCTGCGCCGTGGCACTGAACAAGGTCGGAGACGTAGTGAGGGATTGGCGGCGTGACCAAGTGGCTGAAGTGGTTGCGGTCAACGGGGATCGACTCACGTTGGCTCGCCCCTCTGGCATTGAGTGGCCGGCGGACGATCAGCACTGCCGTCCTGCGACCCCGAAGGAAGTCGAGGGTCTCGACTACGCGCGCCGAGCGATTGTTGAGGCCCGTAAGCAAGAGCTGCGGCGAGTTCTGTGACGCGTACGAAGGGCTGGAAGGTCACGAATGACGGGGCGTTCTGGGGCGGCATCCTGACACTCGTCTCCGTGGCCTCACTCGTCCTAGTGATCTACCTGTCTTTGACGAACAGACTCGGCCCCTGAAGCTCCCGCTTCCTTGTCGGTGCCCTGGTTCCGCCCGGCGGGGAAGCGGGTCAAGTTCCACCCCTTTGCCGGTTGCCTGAGTGCCCAGGCTCCCCGTCCGGTGAGGGGGTGGGTTCAACCCCACCCTCGGTCGTCGGCGATCGGGGGTGGGTCGCCCGGAACGAGCAATCACGAGACACGCCCGAGAGAGGGAGAGCACACTATGAGGCTAGAACTAGGGACCTTGTGGAACGGCGGCAACGGCAACGGGGACGATGACGACGACAGCAGCCCCGGAGACGACGGCAACCCCGTACCGAACCCGGATGACGACCCGTCCACGCCCCCCATGTAGCAAAGGAGCGAGCGCGTGAGCCGTCGAGAGAGCGGGATAGACCACGCAACCCTTCGGGCCCTTGAAGAGGCTGATTGGGCCGCTGACAACCCGGACAAGGTTGTTCGGTGCCCCGTTCACCCAGGCGTGTTGATGGTGGAGAGCTACACCAGGCCAGGCACCTATCGGTGTCGTGAGTGTCCGCCTGAGAAGCGCCACGCACGCACCACCAACTGACCCTCACGCGCACGAGAGCCCCCAACGTCGACGTTGGGGGCTCTTTGCCGTTAGCGGTTCACCCAGTTTGGGACGGGTGGGCGGTCCATGACGTCACACACGTAGGTGAGAACGTCACCTAGCGACTCCGCTTCAGCGTGCTTGCCGTCGTCTTCCAACGCGTCCATGCGGAGAGACAGCGCGGTTTGAAGCTCCGCCCCGTCAACGATCTCGCCTGTTTCGAACAGTCGGCTGATTGGTCCGCTGCCCTGGTGCGCGCGGAGCCGTTCCCGAACATCGTGATCACTCAGTTCGCCCATGACATTGAGCGTAGGACTGAACACACTCTGTGCGCACGAGATTTACGAGCAGAATGTGTCCTTGACTGCCTTCACGATCTGGGCGCCCTGCGCGTCGGTGAGCTGTCCCGCGGTTCCGCCGCTGTATCGCGCGTTGGCGTTCTTGGCCATGGTCGCCGCGTCCTTGCCGCCCTTCACGTCCATGCACACGTTCTGTGCCCGGCGGACTGCTCGCTCTTCGTCAGCGGCAAGTTCGGGCTTGATGGCGCTGAGCGCGTCAGTGAGTGCCTTCGTCTGGGCGGCGTTCGGTGACGGCACGGAAGGCGTGTCAGGCGTGGTCTGTGTCGGCGTGGCCTTCGGCTTGGGCTTTGCGGCAGCGTCGGTTTCTCCGTCGTCGCTGCAACCGGCAAGCGCGAGAACGGAAGCGGTCAACAGTGCGGCAATCGTGGTGCGTCGCATGGGCCCCCCATGTGTGCATGTTGTGTGTGGGGCGCGATCGTATCGTGCACATACGACAAAGCCCCCAGTACCGGCCACTTGGCCAATACTGGGGGCTCAGTTCAGACGCTCAGCTCAGCGTCAAGTTGCTTGTACTTCCGGCGCACGGTTGCCGGGTGACGTCCCGCAGCGTCAGCGACTTCGGTCGGGTCGAGTCGGTGACGCCAACCCTTCTCAATGATCTCGTCGGCTTCCTTGTTCGGGATGCGTGCCGCGGGCTCCGACTCCGGAAGCGCGCCCTGTACCGGCTCCGGCGTCTTGAACGTGAGTGGGACCGGCGGAACGTGCATCGGTGCCGCTTCCGGCTCGCTCAGGGCCTCCGCCACCCATTCGGGCAGTGGCGACGGCTCCGGCTCTCTCAGGGCTTCTCGCTCAGCGTCCGCGAGTGCCGCCATGTACACGGGCCCGACTTCAGCGAGCAGCATCACAAGCGCCGGAGCGATCAAGTGCACTGCGACGCCAACCCAGTCGTGCGCGCTGACGCTGAGCCACACGTTCAGGAAGACGGAGCTGAGGCCCGTGACCCAGCGGAAGGCAACCGGCCAACGGCCAAGCTTTCGGATGCCGTACTTCGCGAGGGTGCTTTCGGCGCTCAACGCCATGATGAACGCGGCATCCACGATCAGGCCCAAGACGAACCCCGACCACTTCCACTCGCTGTGCTCCGAGACGAACGGAGTCGTGGTCATGAGGCTGTAGAAGACAAGCCCGCTGATCAGGAACCAGCGGCCACCCGTCAGCACGTAGCGTGTCCGCTTGATCGTGTGTGTGTCCAACTCCCTTACTCCTTCGCTCAGTTAGTGATCATCTGATTGCGAAGGCCAGTAAGGGAGTCGGTGACTCGCCGTTAGAGGACCTGAAGATTTCCTTGGGTGTTGGCAAGCTCCGGCTCGTGAACCTCTCCGGAGTCTGCGCACGGAGACGGGTCTTCATAGCCGGGCAACGCGCCGTCAATCGGCCCAGGGAACGGGATCAACGGGTCAGGTACCTCAGGCAAGTTGGGGGCAATCCACTCGCCCACGTCGTCGAGAAGCTTGCCGTCCTTGTCGCCGTCGCGCATGGGGCCCTTGCTACCCGCCTTCGGCTTCTTTGCGTGCTTCGGCCTCTTCGTCGCCGTCTTGGGCTTCTCTGGGGCGCTGGACGGCTTCGCATGCCGGGGTGCCGCCTGGGTCGCTTCGCGGGTCGCCTGAGCCGGCTGAGGGATGCTGACGACGTTGGGTGCTACGGCCGTAGGCGGCGTGGAGCCGGGGGAAGTCGGGGCCTTCGCAGTAGCAGCGCTGGGGGACGCTGTGGACGCTTGCGCCGGAGTTGGTGTGGTTGCGATGGGTGCGGGTGCTGTCGTGACCTCAGCGGGCTTCCCGTTGTCGCTGAAGGTCAGTGCCCCTACACCCAGCGCGAAGGCCGCGGACGTCGCCATTGACGCCGCGAACGTGATTTTGCGCATGGTTCCCCCACACTTTTGTTTCGAGTTCAATGAGCTACGGCCGTGTGGCCGAATATGCAGGACGTTCGGAATGCAATGTTCCGTAGCAGCTAGGCGACAAGCGCATGGTCTTGCCCATGCACCCACTCGCACGCCGTGAAGATGCCTGCGCCCAGAATGAGTTGGTGCGTTTCGCGCGACCGAACCCACTCGGATCCAGCGACGAGAACCCCTGTGTCTCTCCGGCGCCCGATGATGCGAAATCCGCTGTACAGGTGGCCCGCTGGGGCGCTGAGGATGCGGGCGACCAAACGGCCGTGCGCTCCGATCACAGTTCGGAGTTCGTCACACGACTTGACCAACTCCTCCGTCATGGACGTACCGAGGAGACTGCACGGAAGCCATGCACGCGCAGCGCCGGATGGGACCCAGACGGTCAGTGCAAGTGTGAACGGTACGTCGTGCATGTGCGCCCCCCATGGCGGAATTTGTACTTCCAATGGTGTGGCTTGTGTGGTGAACGTGTATCACCCGTGAGGGGTGATAAACACCCCTCCCCAGGTTGTACAACCATCAAGCGCTCTGAGCAGTCGTGGGAGCAAAGCGCCCACAGAGGCGCCTGGGTCGAACGACTGTACGAAGGACAGTACGCTCCGGATCGGTCATATGCCAGAGAGTAGTGATCGTGATTACGTGAAGCGATCTTCGTAGGAAACGACAGAGGGCTTCCCTTGTGGCAAACATGAAAGCCCCCGACCTACTCGCGTTGAGTAGGTCGGGGGCTTCGTTGGTGCCTTACGCGTGCCGTCTCGCGTGCTTCAGGTCTGCGCCCGCAGGGCAGTTGGGGCAGTCTGCCGTATCGTCGTTCGCCCACTGCTTCGGGGTGACCCGGATGTCGGTGCTGCAACCCCCGCAAGAGACGATCAAGAAGTCTTCCATGGTGTTCCCCTCCGTCGTTGTGCTGACAGGAGAGACTCTAAGGTACTCACGTGAGTACCGTCAATGCGGCCATGTGCGGTAGCAGCCCTGAAGGTCATCGATCAGGCGCTTCAGCGCGTCACGGTCGGCAATGATGATCTCGTTGCCGTAGCTACTGCCGCCCGCAACGTGAGCGCCGTGAACGCGAGTCCGAAGCTCGCCGTCACGCCACTTATCGCGTACAAGCTCAGCGCCCAGAACGTCAACCGGCGAACCGACGCTCTTCGTTGGAATCTCAGGCAGCAAGGACAGCGCCCCTTTCGAGAAGCGCGCGTATCTGTTCGCGGGTTGCTGCGCCCCGATGCTCGGCAAGCACAGCGCCGTACGGGTCGGCATCCGCGTACACGCGCACGGTCGGCACAACCTCAACGGTATCGGCGCGTGAGTCGTACGTCGTCACGTCCACAAACTCGGGCTCAACGTCAGCGGCCCAGCACTCCTCGCGGAACGGAAGCCAAGTCCGCAACCCAACGCCGTGCCCAGGCAGACCACACAGAACGGCATTGATCACTGGTCTTCGTCCTCCCAACAGGTCGTGTGTGTGCGGGGCGAATTGGGCTGAGCGGGCGGAGCCTGGGGCGGCTTCACCTTCGGAGCGCTGGGAACCTTCGGAGCCGGGGGAGCGGGCTTCGGAGCCGGAACGACAATGGCGACTGACGTGAAGGTGGTGCAGTCCGTATCGTCGTCGGAGCCGCAACCGGTCAGTGCGGCGGCAGCGAGCAAGGCGGTAACGGCAAGGGCGGCGGTGGGCTTCTTCACTCTGAGATCTCCTCAACGTTGCCGAACTTGACGCGCGCTCTCCACGCCTCGTTGATCAGCGTGTGCAACTCGCTGAATGCCGCGAGCTTCTTCGGGCCGTAGATCAGTTCTCCGGTCAACTCGCCGTGTCTGTCTTTGTCTGCCCATGCGTCCGCCATGTCGTCGAGCACGTCCACGGCAGCGGGGCTGAGGTTCAGGAAAGGGTTTGCGTCAGACATGACCGTCTCTCCAAACCCACTCACGGTGAGTGGGTTAGCTAGTCGTCGTCGGAGTTGCCGCCGATGTGAGAACCGGCGGCTTCGTGCCGCACACTCACAGGGAGAGCGCCAATTGCTCAGGCTTGAAGCTGTGCCGGCTGACCTGAACGGCTTCGTCAGCGATGAAGACGACTTGCCCGAACTTGCCGACCCGCACGGCCCAATCCGGTACGTCGTACTCCCACACGACAAACGAGCACTCGTTGAGCGTTTCCGTCCAACCGTCGAACCACGTGTTCAGCGCGTCGCGCGAGTCGAACCCGCAGCGCTCATGGGAAGCGATGCTGCGCAACAGCGGGTCGGCCCTGGGGCTTGGGTGGGTGTAGTTGCAGTGGTCGTCCGCCATGCCCCACAACCGGTTAGCTTCGGTCCGGTCCATGCCCTTGCACGTGTACGGGCCGGACGGGAATCCGCAGTCAAGGGCCGATTCGTGGCCAACGCGCCAAACCTTCACGGTCCAGACTCCTCACAGTGAGTAGGTTGGAATTTGGTGCGTGCCCCGAGCCGGATTCGAACCGGCGGCTTCCCGTTTCACCCTTGCGGGCCCTAGGTCCGGGTGCTCTTTCCGCTGAGCTACCGGGGCTTGTGGGACCGAAGCCCCTGAGTGCTAGCGATGAACCCCGCCGTACTGCCGCATGAAGCGGAGCGAGTCAGAGAGCGCGAGGCGCTTGAGGAGTGGCACAGCCTCAGCGTGGGTGCGGTGAACGGTGCTGATCGTTTCGCCGTTCGCGTTCTTCGTCTCGAACTCCACGGCGTTGCCCACGCGGGCAGTGCGGATGCGGAAGCCGTTCTCAAGTCGGTAGACCATTGCGTTCCCCTTGCGTCGTTGCCTTCGTGAGCCAGTAAGGGAGTCGGTTACCTGGGGCGGAACCGGGTAGCTCCGCCCCAGGAAGCAAGGGGCTACTTGCGGCCCTTGTTGGTGAGGTTCGCGGCGGCGGCAGACTCAAGCTCCGCGGCAAGGGCGGCATCCGTGAGGCTCACAGCGGCTACGTAGCGCTTCGCAAAGGTCTTGCGGCCCTTGCCCCGGTGGGCCTTGACGTTGGCGTACGTCATGCCGAGGAACGCGCAGAGTCCGTCCATGTCGCATCCGTCGCCCCAACCGAAGTCCATGACGTCAGCGATGCCGAAGGAGTGCTTGAGGACGTCACGCTGAGCCGGACCCAGCGAGTCAACGCATGCGTTCACAAGCGCGTGCTTCTCGCGGCTGTCAGCCATGCGCTCATCACGGACGTCCCGCAGGTCATCGGAAAGCGCGCCATCCGTGGCAGTGGATACCGCGGAGCGAAGAATGGCCATGGCGTCGAGCACGTAACGGCGCTTCGCCGGATCGCTGGGAACCTTCACGCTGTCCTCAAGCGCCTCAACGTCCGTCAGGGTCGCGATGCCCTGGGTGAGAACCTCAAGCGACTCAGTGAGTGCCGTGCGGGTCTTCTCGTCAGCCGGAACGGGCACGTACCGCTCAAGCACGCTGACGGCTTCAACGACAGCGCCACGGCCCACCTTCGGGCGGATCTCCCCATCCGGCTCTTCGTCGACCACGCGCAGGGTGTCCGCAAGAGACCCGTTCGCGTCGGCGTTGTCCGACCCGGTGACCTTGTCGATAGACACGGCACCCTGCCACGCGAGACGGGCGGCTTCGGCACGCTCAGCGCTCAGGCGCCTGCCCTTCGGAGGAACGGTCTGGGCGAGCTTCGCGGCTTCGCTCACGTCTCCGTCTGCCGCTTCAAGCATGGAAGCGAAGACCTTCACAGCGTCCGGGTCCGCGCCTGCCCCGCCGTTCCGCTCGCTGCGCACAGCGTCCAAGAGGGTGCGTTCAACGGTCGTATAGATGTACCGAAAGAAGGCTTCCGTCGTGGTGTCGGTGAAGCGGGTCAGCGCGTCCCACACGGCTATTCGGCCAACCTGAGCGAACTCTTCGCGGTAGTTGGCGAGTCGGGCGCCACCGTGCGGAGCCATCCGGCGTGCTGCCTTGTCGGCAAGGACGATGATGCGGGATTCGGTTGCCGCAATGACCTCAGCTACGGCGGCAAGGTCGTTGGTCTGAGCTGCGGCAATGGTGTCGAAAGACAGCACTGAGGGACTCCCTAGGTCGGTTCGAATCCGCTGAAGGGAGTCGGTGACCTAGGGCGAAGTGACGGAGTGTCAGCGCCTGTTCACGGCAAGGTTCCGCATGCGTTTTCGGGCATGGCGGGGCGACCAAACGGCCACCGACTCTTGCCGACGGGGGCTGATCACTTCCGGTCCGTCGTGCATGCAGAACATAGCTCGTACCTACTCACGTGAGTATGTACGAGGTCCGATCTTGCGTAGCGGTAGACCCGGCGGGGCGTAGGGGAGTTGCCGTGAATTTGAAGGCGCAACAGGCATCTCAGCCTTCGGGAGTACGGGTTGCGCATATGCCAGAGGCCCCGATACCGAAGATGTATCGGTGCGGGGCCTCTCTCCTACTTCTGACGTACTCTCCGTGAGTACCTTTGATTGTTACCGGCGCGTGATCAATGACCGGGTGTCAGAACTCCGGTCTGTGGCCGTCCGGTTCCGCTTAGAAGTCGGCTCCGTACAGGGAGCCCCACGAACGCCCGCCTAGATCGGCCTTCGCAACGACGGGCACGCCGAAGAGGTCCATGGTCATGCAGCGCTCGAACTCACGGGCAACGTCCTTCGCTTCGGACTCCGGCGCGCTGAACACGATCTCGTCGTGAATGGGAAGCTTCATGTAGTCGAGAAGCCCCGCCTCACGCATGTTGATCATGGCTTGGCCGAGCACGTCACGCGCTGCTGACTGGCACTGGTAGTTGACGACCGCGTACGCGCGATGACGGTCAAGGGGCAATCGCCGGCCAGTGACCGAGACGGTAACCATGCCCGTACCGCGCGCCTCCCGCTGCCACCGCGAAGAGGCCCGCTTGATCTCCGGAAACACGCGGTCGTACTCCGACACGGCACGCGCAATCTCAGGCTCAGTGGCTCCGGTCTGCCGCGCAATCGTCGTGATCCCGCCGCCGTAGACCTTGCCGAACCCGGCGCCCTTGAAAACCTTTCGGTCCCGTTCGGTGGCGTCACGGCCCTTGATGAGGCGCGCCGTGTACATGTGAATGTCGAACCCTTTGGGGTAGATCTCCGGGTCCGGATGCGGGTCACAGAATCCCGCTTTCATGCGCTTGACGTTGGCCAACGCTGCCAAGACGCGCATCTCAATCGCCTGAAAGTCGACCGACCCCATGACGTGATCCGGCTTGTCTCCCACCACAGCGCGACGGATCATCCAGTCAGACGACGGCAGCGTTTGTGCGGCAAGGTCGCCCGTGATGGACATACGCCCCGTGCGCGCGGCAAGGGTCTGCACAGTCGGGTGAATGCGCCCGGACGCGTCTACGTTCGCCGCGAACTTGTCGGCGTACGACGTCATCCACTTACCGGCGCGCTTCGCCCTCAGGACGGCTTCGGCAAGCGGGTTCGGCGTGCGTGCTCCGATGCGCTGCCAGTCACGGTCAAGGTCAGCGAGCGGGAGCAACACGGCTTTGTCGACCTTCAGCGCTCCGCCGTCGGTCAACTCCGTGAGTGTCTCGCCCATGGCCAACAACGCGTCAGCCACCTGAGTGCCGGAGTTGGCCGATTCAACGCCGTAGCGGGCGGCAACGAGATTGTGTGTGGCCTCTTCCTCGCGCAGCATCGTGCGCAGCGTGTCCACGTAGTCGAGATCAAGGACAAGCCCAGCGCGCTGCATGTACGCGCACATGTGTGCTATCTCGTGCTCGTACTGAACCAACGTCGGACGCACGCCCAGGCGCGCATGTTCCGCGTCAAGCTTCGGGTTAAGGCGAGCCGTGTAGATGACGTCAAGCCCCGCGTACAGGTTGTAAACCGGGTGCTGAAGGTCGATCTGTGAGAAGCCCGTTGCCTTCGTGAGCCCCAAACTTCGGAACACTGCGGTCAAGTCGCCCTGCGTGTCCGCTGCCGCCGGGTCCACGAGAAGGGCACTGAGCGGCTTGAGACCCGTTCCAATGCCGCCTTCTTGCGGCTGGCGTGGATCAACGAGCGTGGCCTTGATCTTCGTATCCGTCGTGCGCGGGGCGAGCGACTCAAGCGACGTACCCGCGTGCGCGTCCAACACAAGCCAGTCGAACGGCGCGTTGTGGATCAGGAAGCGCGGGCAGTGCTTGAGCACGTAATCCGCGGCTTCAACGAAGCGGCCACCTCGCTCATAGTGGATGACCCAAGCTTCGTGCTCCGTGCCGAACTGCACCGTGCGGAGCCGGTATCCGGGCCGGAATATATCGAGACCTGTTGTCTCCGTATCGAGCGCAAGCTCAGGCTTGTTTCGCGCCCAGTGCATGAACTCCCGAAGGTCCGCATCCGTCTCCGGAATGCGAATCGTGACGATGTCACCTGCCACGTTGTGGCGCATAGTGCGCATGAACCAAACTCCCTTCCTCACTGAGTGCCAGGAAGGGAGTCGGTGACTAGCTAGCGCGCGTCGAGCGTCGCCTTCAGCTCACGGAACGCGTAGAAGGCTTGGTGCGGCACAACACCGTTGCCGATGCGCTCAATCATCTCTTTGCGCGTGAGCCCCGGAACGCTAGTCACCCAACCCGGTTCAAGGCCCATGAGCCATTCGGCGAATTCCGGCGAAAGCTTCACGCCACCGCGCGGACCACGCACAACCGGAACGGGTGCCGCTGTGCCACGAATGCACTCCCACCGGTACACGGCAGGGGCAAACTCGTTCCACCACTCAGCGGGGGAGTGCGGCCCATCGTCGGGCAACTCGTCGTCAGGCGTGACGTTCAACAGGAAGCACACTTCATCTTCCAACGTCGGGCCGTGTCCGCCTGCCTTGCGCTTGTCCGGATGCTGGGCGCTGCCGTTGTTGGCAAGGTTCGCTGTCGGTGTCTTGAAGAGCGTGTCAGCGCGGTCACGCGGGAAGAGGCGAGCAACCGCCGTAACAAGGTCGTCGCCCCCTGCCCCTTCACGGTCGCGCTTGGCGAAGTCGGGCCCCCGATCTGCGTCAGCCACCGTCGGAGTTGGAAGGAGTCGCAACGCAGAACCATCGTTCGCGCATGTGCGGAGCTCCAATGTCGGAAGCTCGTATAGCTGTCCACGCAGCGTCATACCCGACTTCGTGAAGCGATGTGAGCACTGCCGCTTGTCCCCGATTTCGGAGTGCTCCGACGTTCTCCAAGAAGACGTATCGGGGTCGAATGACCCGTATGGCGTCTGCAATGTTGAACCAGATTCCGGAGCGCTCACCCTTGATCCCTTCACGCTTTCCTGCGTTCGAAATGTCTTGGCACGGGAACCCCGCTGTGATCGTGTCGACTTCGCCAACTAGTGGCGTCCACGTCTGAGTTCGGACGTCTCCGATGTTGGGTGCGTCCGGGAACCGGTACGCCATGACTTCGCACGCTGCCTTGTGAACCTCAGCAACGACGGTGACTCTGTCGCCTGTCAGGTTCTCTACGGCGATACCAAGACCGCCGTATCCTGCGCATAGTTCGAGTATCGGCACTGCGTCACTCCCTTCGTTGTGGGCCTAGAAGGGAGTCGGTGACCTGGGTACACGAAAAGCCCCAACCCACTCGCTGTGAGGGGGTTGGGGCTCCGTGTCAGTCCTGCGAGAAAATGCCCGGACCCGTGGCAGCGTCCAACGAATCGAGCGTCACACCAACAAGCGCAATGCCCTTGTTGGTCTTCTTCTTGCCGATGCCCCGCTCTTCCATGGCGCCGTAGAAAGCCTTGCGGGACCAAACCTCTGTGCTCTTCAGCCCTTCGGCCTCACACCAATCGCGGTATGCGTTGTACGCGTCAGCGCCCGGAAGCATGACGTCATCACTGGCCGTGGCCACGATTCCGGGGAAGAAGCCGGCGAGCGCGTCGGACGTCGCCCGGTACTCCCGCGTTGCCGTCGTGATGCTGTCCGGGTCCTTCAGCCCGTTCGCGTACCACTCCACGGCGCCACGCACAGCCCAGGCCACAATGCCCGCGCGCTCAGCGAGAAGCTTGCGGTCAAGGTTGTAATCCCGCTCTTCCGGCGCGAAGTATCGGACGAAGGGAATGAGCTTGACCCTGCGCCACAATCCCTCATCTTGCCCGCGAAACTTGGGCTTGTGGTTGGTCGCCAGCATGATCAGGAAGGTAGGCGCGAAGGTGAAGAATTCCTGACGCAAGAAGCGCGCCGTGACTTTATCCTTGCCCGTGATGCGCTTCAGGACGGCTTCAGACATGGGCTTACCCGACTCGCCCTCAGAAGCCATGACGAGACGTGAACCCCTCAACGCGGCAATGTCGTTAGGAATGCCCCCGCCGTTGCCCTTGTCCTCAAAGGTTGCGAACGGAGTTGTCTTCGTGATGCCGCCGAAGACCTCAGTAAGCGTGTCCGTGAACACCGACTTGCCGTTCGCGCCCTTCCCCCAGAACACAGCGAAGCACTGCTCAGACGTGCTGCCCGTGATCCCGTAGCCAACGAGCCGCTGAAGGTACGTCACTAGGTCCGGAGCGCTGGGGAAGATCTCAGACATGAACTGTTCCCAGCGCGGAGCTGGGGCGTGCGCGTCGAACTCAAGCGGCAGAGTGACCGTGAGCATGTCGCGCTTGTCGTGTGCCCGAAGCTGCCCCGTGCGAAGGTCGACCACGCCATTACGGAAGCTCAACAGGTGGGGCTTCGCGTCGAACTCTTCGGCTTCCACATGGACGCTGGGCACGGAACGAAGCTCCGTCATCAGGGCATCAATGCGCGAAGTCATGGTGAACCCGCGCGCTTCAGGCAGGCATCCGGCGAGCACCAGGGCAGCACCCATGGCGTGGATCTCCTGACGCACGCGAGTCGCACTCTTGACCCACGTCGAGCCGTCCCACACGAAGTAGCCCAGGCCTGACGCGTACTTGATCCGCCCGTCAGTCCACGCAACAAGCGCGTGCGCGTTCATCGCGTCCGACTCGCCGTAGGTGGTGACAAGTTCGCCCAGGATGCGCGCGGCTTCGCTGCCCTGATCACTCGAAATCTGCACAGCGCCCGTACGGTGCGCAACCTCCGCACGTCGGTGTTCCTTCTCCGCGGTGGCACGATCCTTCACGGGACGCGCCGACTTCACAGCGGCATGAAGGTGCGCGGGAAACGTGTCACGATCGCGTGAACGCCAATCCGTCAGGTCGTCCCCGTCGTGCGGAATGTCGAGCGTGTGAACATCGATCCCGTGAGCGGCAAGCCCCTCAGACAGCCGGAGTGTGAACCCGTTCCCTGCCGTGTCGTTGTCTCCGGCCACGATGACTTGCGAGCCCTTCAGCCCAGCGGCCAACTCGGCAACAAGCTCCGGATTGTTGACCAGAGAAGCCCCGCGCACGGCTACAGCGTCATACCCCACGGACACGGCTGTAAGTGCGTCGCCCGGACCCTCAGTGATCAGGATTACGCCGTACCCGGCGTCACTCCGGAAAACTCCATACGGAGCCCAGCGCTGACCGTTCGGGTTACTCAGGCTCAGCCACCGCCCAGGGCACTTGCCGCTCAGGTCCCGACCCTGAAGCCCGCGCACGACTCCGTCAAAGCCCACAAGCGGAACGGTGAGGCGCGGGAAGCGGCGGAAGGAGGGGGAGCGGTACGGGAAGGATTCCGAGATCCGACCGTCAGTCTCTGGACCCGCGTCCACCCCGATACCCAGGCCCGCGGCTGTCTCGCCGTCCACGCCGAAACGCGCGCTCAGGTAATCGCGGGCAACCTGAGCAGTCGGGTACTCGTCCCGGTAGGACCCAATGAGCGCTGACGTCTCGTCCACGTACATGCGGAGTCGGGTCACCGGAGCCCCGCTCACAAGCTGCGGCTTCTCCTTAGCTACGGTCGCACCCTCACCCGATGCGTTGAACAGATCCGCCCAACGGAGTCCCGCAGCGTTCACGACGTGGCCCGTGTCGCATCCGGCACGGCAAGTCAGCCGTACTTTCAGGTCGTCACCACGCCAGATACGCAATGAGGGTCGGGAGTCGGGGTGAGACGGACACAGGGCGAGATATCCGCCGTCCGGCTCTTCGCTGACGTCCTTGAATCGGTCCAGCAAGCTCACGAAGTCCACGGAAGCGCCTTTCTAGTTGCCTTCGTGGGCCTAGAAGGGGGTCGGTGACTTGTTCGCCGGCTGAAGGTCTCCGCCCATTCGGCAAGCGTCTTCGCGCCCTTAGACAAGTTGCAGTCAGCGCACGCGGGCAGCATGTTGGAAGCCTTGTCGGCCCCGCCCTTGCTCAGGGGGTGCACGTGGTCAAGGTGAGTGGCCTTCGCGTCGCAGTAGGCGCAGCGGTAGCCCCAACGGCGCATGATCTCCGTGCGGCTGTACGCCTCATGTTCAACGCCGTACGCCTTCGCACGCTTCTTGTGCGTCAGTTCGTGGCGCTTGTCCGGGGGAAGCTTGGAGTAGTAGCGCTTGATGTGCGCCTTCCGCCGCTTGTCCCGGCACGCCTTGCATGGGCACTTGGGTTCATGACGCAAGACGCACCCACCGAACGTCAGCGCCCCGCTGAATCGCGGAGCCGATAGCGTCGGCGTACCGTCCGCCGTCCGGACGCTGAGCCCAACCCTTGCGCAGAAAGATGGTGTCTCCGTAGCCCAGGGCGCGCACGTCCCCCAGGGCCGGAACAATGTCAGGGCCTATCAGAATTGCCGCCATAACCTACTCACCGTGAGTGCCTTAAACGCGACAAACCCCGGCGCGAAGCTCAGTGCTCCGTCCGGGGCTTGTCGTCAGTTGGTGGTTAGTTCGTCACGCTCGACCGCAACAGGCGTACGTGTTCGGTGCTGACCCATTCCTTGCGCAGCGTCTTCCGCTCGCCCAGGCCATAGCCGGAATCGACGCCCGTAGGCTGAACCTTCAGGAAGGCAATCGCCTTGCCGTACGCGTTCCGTATCTCAATGTCGAGAATGATTGCGTCCGTCGCACGCGCACGATTCCCGCAGCGCGTTGCGTAGTTGATGAGGTCACCCTTGTACAGGGCTTCGCCTGCGTAGTCGGTGACCGTTCCTCGCTTGCCCACTAGTGGTACTCCGGGTCAAAGTCGTCTGCTGTCGGCACACCGAACCGGACACGCCGCTCATGAAGGACTGCGGTAGCGGCTTCCGGCGGGAACTCCCACAGTGGAGCCTTCACCGTTTCGTCTGCCGCTCCGCGAAGCGCGCGCGCCCAGTTGTACGGCTCCGACGCGTCAAGCTTCTTCACTCGGCAGCGTCCGCAATCGCGTCGTTGTACGCCTTGACGATCTTGATTACGGGCTTCGTGTAGCTCACGAGCTTGTTGCGCATCGGCCCCTTCTTGGGCGTGTACTCCACGTACTCAAGTACGAGATGCGCAAGCGCGGGGGCGCCGGAAAGACGGTCCTGAGCGTCGAGCGCTTCGTGAAGCACCTTCGCGAGCGTCCACGAACCCGTCTGAAACTTGAAGAGGCCAAGCTCAGGGTCATCAGCGAGACGGAACGTCACCGTGATGGACGGGTTCGGGCCCTGGTAGTCCTTCGCTGCCTGCTTCCGCTCATCAAACAGCGTCGGGCAACCGCACTCCTGCCCCGCCTTCTCTTCGGGGCTCACGAACTCGTACCCGTCGCAGTGGTGGATGAGCTTGCCGTTGACCCACTGCTTCATGTCGGAGTGGATGCCGTCATGCTCGATGATGACGGGCACCTTCGCCGCATCGGTGAAGACGTCGATGAAGTTCTCCGAAGGAGACTCCTCGTTCTCTGCGGGAGTGCCGCCGAAGAGCTGGGCAACAGCGTCCGCAACGGTCTTCTCACCCGTGCTGAAACGCCACTCCGAAAGCGCGACGGGCTTCGGCTTCCGACCCGTCTCGTCCATGTAGCCGGAGTGCAGCCGGCCAACGGTGTCGTCAGAGAAGCTCTGACGTTCCTTCGGCTTGTTCTCCGGGTCCTTCGCCCACAGGTTGACGTTCTGTGCCATAGGTGGGTTGCTCCCTTGGTAGGTGGACGGGAAGGCGCGAACACTTCCCGTCCAGCCGCTTTGCTCTGTCTCTCTTGGTGAAGGGAGTCGGTGACCTACCGCGGAACGCACGAAAGCCCCCCAACGCCCGTGAAGGCGCTGAGGGGCTACGTGTGGGGGAGTGGCGCTAGTCGCGCGTGGCAGGGGAGACAACGAGTGCGAGCAGCACCACCAGGCCCACGCCGAACATGGCGTCAACGAAGCCCAGCGTAGGAATCGCGGCGTTGTGCCCGTGCCACATGCCCACAAGGATCATGACCAGGAACGCGGACGCGAACAGACCCAGGATGGCGAGCACGAACGCGACTCCGGCGACCTTCAGAAAGTCCTTCAAGGGTGTCTCTCCTTCATCTGCGGGCTTGTGCTGGCCCTGAAGGGAGTCGGTTACCTGCCGCAGTTCGGGCAGAGCCCAGACCGCTGGGGGTTGCACAAACAGTTGGGGCCCGTCACGTCACCACTCCTGTTCGTCGGCCTTGTCGGCAAGGCGAATGAGCTTGAGCCCCAGAAGACGCGCCTCATCCGGCGACAGTCCAGCGGCCAAGGGTCGGGTCACGTCGCAATACACGGGGTCCATGTGCAGCGTCACTGTGCCGCCATGCGTGTACGCGTCCTTGATGGTGCCCGTGGTGCTCGCCACTAACGCGCCCTCCGCTGCGTACCGGTCTGAAGCTTGCCGCCCACCTTCTTCGCAATGGGCTTCCCGATCACCTTCCGAGAAAGGTCACGGTCCCAATCGAACGTGCCGCGGAGCCGCAGGAACTCAGCGAACACGGCAGCGTCGGTGACGACGGGCTTGAACGCCCAGGTCTCATCCGTGATGTGGAGCACTGCCGCGCCGTCGAACTCCGGCATGGGCTCGCGGTTGCCGTCCGGATCAATGATGAAGTCGGCGTTCATGTAGGCGCTCATCTGAAGCGCCACATCCGGGTACGTGCTCTTGCTGGTCTTCCAGTCGCCCATGATCAGATGCTTCTCGCCGGAACGGTCCGGGGTCGGATCTCCGTTCTCGTCGAGCCATACGTACATGACGACGTCGAACGATCCGGCGTACCCGTACGTGTCCGACCATGCGACGTCCTCAGCGCGAACGAGCTGGGGGTTCACGGCAGCCATGAACTCACGGAAGTGAGCAACGTACGGTTCGAGATCCGCCCGTACCCGCCCCACGTGCTCACCGCGGATAAGGCGCTCGAACAGGTCGTGTGCCTCGCTGCCGATGTCAGCGCGAACCTTCGTGTACCGGCGCGCGGCACCCTTCAGGTAGTCGACGGCTCCGACCTTGTCCCGCTGAGCCATTTCCGCGATGAAGTCGAGCGAGTCAACCGCAAGCTCAGCGGTCATCTTCGCTTGCCACGGGGCGAGAAAGTTTTGCTTCGGCAGCATGCCGATAACCGACGTCACGCCGGGATGGACGATCTCGCGGTCTTCCGGATGGACATAGAACCGGCTACCGCCACGGTAGATAGTGCGTACCTTCGGCAAGGTCGCTCCCTTCGTTGGTCTCTCTCGACTTGAAGGGAGTCGGTGACCAGTGACGGAGGGACGCAGTGCCGTCAGATCCGGATTGCTCTTAGAGAAGTCTTAGGTGAATCTTGATTTGAAGTCACAGCGTCACTTCATCACTAAGCCCAGGTCAAAGCCTTGCGCTGTGGTCTTGGACGTGACGAAGCCCCGCCGGCCTTCGTGACCGACGGGGCTCCGGGTACTACGCGTGGGTTACTCGCTGTCGTCTGACGGCACGAGCTTGCTCAGGTCGAGATCGAATTCTTCGGCCAAGGCCCGGATCTTCTTGTACATCTGCGTCTTGACCTTGCGCTTCTCTGCACCCTTCAGCGTCTTCGCGCGCTTGCCTGCCGTCTCAAGCGACTTCCACGCGTGCTTGAGCGCGTCTTCGGTCTTCTCCGCGTCGGTCTTCTCGTGCGTCTCGCCCAGGCGCTCAAGCATGTCTTCCGGAAGCGTCGCCTTCAGTTCGTCGATTGCGGCTTGCTTCGTCTCAACCGTCTCGGTGTCGTTCTCGTCCTGCGCTGCCTCAAGCTCCTTCGTGATCTTCAGGATCTTGTCGACTCGGCGAGTAAGCCGCTGGTGCTCTGTGCGCCCCCGAACCGGAAGCTCAATGCCATGCTCGGCGTACAGATCACGAATCGCCTGTTCGGGGCTCAGGTCTTCGTCCGCCTCGCAAGCGTCCACGGCAGCGGGGTAGAGCTCACGCAACAGCTCCATGTCTTCGGCACTCTCGCGCCGGTAACCGCGGAGCCACTCAACAAGAACGTCACTCGCCTTGTTGTTCGTCGCCTTGATCAGGGAGGCGTGGGAGGCAAGACGGTCTTCGTCGTCTTCAGCGATCTCGTTGAGGACGTCGTTGTACACCTTGCTCGCAGAGTTTCGGGTGACCTTCAAGCGCCAAACAAGATCCGGCAGACCGGTTTCCGGGTCGATAACATGCTGCCGAATTGTCAGGAGTACGTTCGCGACCTGTTCCCCAGCGGACGTGAGCTGAAGCCCCGCGTCAACACCCTTGCGCATTTCCTTGACGCCATGGGCGATCAGGGGCGGAAGACCTTCCCACTCCATCGGGTCATCCGAAAGCGCAATACTCGTTGCCGCTCGGAGATCCGCCTTCGCGGCTGTGACAGCTTCGACAGCATCGCGCACCGCCTTACGCAGGGCAGTGCGCTTATGAGTAGGGAGCTTGAGAATCTTCGCCTCAGCGTCGAACTTCAGCCCCGCGGCTTTGCTCTCCGCGTCGTCATCCGCCACCTTGATTGCCTTGATCTGATCAACAAGCGCATGAACGTCACTCGTAACGGCGTCCACATCGACGGTCGGCTTTGCGGTCGCCTTCTTCGCGGCAGGCTTCTTCGCGGGAGACTTGCTCTTCGGGGGCATGGTGTCCTTCGCCTTCGTGGTGGGGCTCTCAGCGGAAGTGTTGAGGGAGTGAGCGACCTTCATGCATCGGGTGCACGAGACATAAGGGGAGTGGGCAAGCCTCACGGTGATGAGCGGCTTCTTGCAAAGAGTCGCAGTGTCGCTGTCCTGCGCTGCGTGCACGACCGAGCCCTTACCTAGGTAGAAGGTGCGGTACCCCTTGGGTGCACTTACAGCGCTCATTTTCCCGCCCCTTCGATACCGTCGTTCTTGCGCTGCCGACCCTAGCGGAGTGATCTTGCCGTGTCCAACCTACTCACAGTGAGTAGGTGAGCCCGGAAACACAAAGAGCCCCACCCAAGCCCGTGAAGGCTCAGGTGGGGCAAGTTCGTCAGCCGCGCAGAAGCAAGCTGTCAACGATGGAACTCAGATCCGCCGTCGTTCCCGTGTTCGCGACAGTCAGGTCAGCGCGGTACCGATCCAACTCCGTCTCACTGTCATGCCTGGCAGCGGCACCAGTCAGGCCACCCGTCGGGCGCGTGACCCTGATGAGCTTGAAGCCCTTCGCGCGAAGGTAGTTCGCCTCATTGATGTATCGGACGTCAGTGACGACCATGGGCAGGTTCAGGCTCCGCACGGCATCCATGGCAGGTGTTGCCGCCCGAATCCAGAAATCGGGGTCGGTCTTGCGGATCGTCTGCCCGTACTGCTGAAGCATCCGGCGCACTTCCGGGTACGTCGCCTTCGCCCACTCCCAACCGCCCAGACGCACCACTTCGGTAAGCCGGACCGGTTCCCCCACTGCGAACCCCACAACCGGATTCACGTCCAGCGCTGCGGCCTTCAAGCGGTCGGCGAAAGCGATTCGCTGGTAGGCGTACCTCTGGCCCATGAACCCGGCCATGGTGTCTTTGCCCACCTGAGCGCGACCGATCAGACCAACGTGACGGTAGTAAGCCACTTCCGTACTCCCCTCCTGGGTTGCTTTCGCTTGCCAGGAAGGGAGTCGGTGACCTACACGCCGAGCACGCCGTGAACGATCGCTAGGACCGTGGCGCCTGGGAAGTCAGGCTTGATGGCAGTCACGACACCCACCACGCCAACGACGACGGACGTAACCACCTTCGGGTGAGCCTTCGCCCACTCCAGTAGTGCGCGGAGTCTGCCCCCGCTGTCCGGCTTGCTGTGATCACCCATTGCGCCCCCTTAGACCTTCGGAACCTTCAGCGCGTCCCATGTGGACTTGCCCGGCCAACCGTCAGCGTCCGTGCCCGTGAATCCGCGCTTCTTCTGCCACTTCGCGTACGAAGCCTTGTCAGCGTCCGACCACTGGGCGCCCGGACCTTCCTTGTACGCGGAGCAACCGACAGCAACGAGACGCTTGCCCATGGCCGTGACGATCGCGCTCTTCGGCTCGCCCTTGAAGAACGTGGCTCCGGGGAACGGCTCATACTTCGCGGCGGGCTTGGCCGGAGCCTTCACGCTGCCCGACGACTTGCCACCCCAGCGAGGGTCAGCGGACACAAGGCCGGCGAACGCGGGAACGCCGTACCCGTACGTGTAGGCATCGCGCCGTGCACGCTTCTTCAGGTAGACGCCATCACCCTCAGCGCTGCCCCCGTCGTTCGTGTTGCCCTCAACGGTGTAGATGTAGTCAGCGTCAAAGGCGTACACGAGTCCCGTGTGCGCCCCTCCGCCGTTGCCGAAGAACACCTGAGCGCCCACCGCCGGGTACGCGCTGAAGCGCCCCTTGTTGCGGAACCACGAAACGCCAACGGCGCAAGACGCGGTACGCGGGTACAGGTCAGCGGCACCCGCCTTCATGGCGACCCAGGCCACGAACGTTGCGCACCACGCCTGATAGTCGGACCACTCAAGCCCAGGAACGGCGGGACTGTACTTTTGCTTGTTGTTCCAATGTCCGCCGGACCGTCCTTCGTGGAACCCGACTTCGGCCTTACCTATGGACACGACCTTTTCGAAAACACTCATGCGTGCTTCTCCTGAGTTTGGGCATGAAAAGGCCCCCCAGCGGTCTTGCTGAGGGGCTACGCGAGTGGGCTTTTAGGCGGGGTTGATGGATGCCGGGTCGTTGAGTCCGCCGATGGTTCCGGCGGGAATGACGTTCGCGACGCTGCCCGTGACCCGGTTCATTGAGACGTTGCCGTGTGAGCCGTCCTCAACGATGTTGATTCCGTTCACCGCACCCGCCTTCGCGGCACGAATCAGGTTCATGTTGATCTGTGGTGCGTCAGCAGTGACCCTGAGTCCGTCGCCTGAGTACGCGCTCACGATGTTGTTTGAGATCGTGATTCCGCCCGCGAGCG
This sequence comes from Streptomyces sp. NPDC086554, assembly GCF_040686095.1. NCBI lineage: Bacteria > Bacillati > Actinomycetota > Actinomycetes > Kitasatosporales > Streptomycetaceae > Streptomyces > Streptomyces sp. NPDC086554. Next base: position 466,486 of record NZ_JBFBJK010000002.1, on the reverse strand, counting down.
TTGCGCCGCTGAGCTGCTCAACCTCAATGGCTCCGTACCCGACTCCGCCTGTGTTGTTCAGGACGTTGCCAGTCACAAGCACGCCGTCACACTTCGTCTTGCCGGACGTCACGCGCACACCGGACCGGTAGGTTGCCGGGGCTGTGCTGTAGATCGTGTTGTTGGCAATCTGCGACTCGTACCAGTCGTACGCGTGGATGCCGTACACCAACGTGTCGTCAATCGTGTTGTTCACGACGATGATGCGCCGGTACTGACCCCCAGCAACCCCAGCGTGCGAGCCGACAAGGGCACCCCATGCACCGTTCTTGGGGGAAGCGCTCGTGTAGCACTTTTCCACCACGATGTTTTGGCTGAACGTGTTGTCGTACGGCAAGCCGCCCTCAAGCCCCACGTCACCGAATGCGCCGTCAATCTGAATGGCTTCAGTGGTCTGGGGGCTACCCGGCTTAGGCACGCTGCCCTCAAAGCGGCAGGTGACCACGCGTGCGCCGTCGATGGCGTTCAACTCGACTGCATGGTTGTTCGGCTGATCAATCACGCGCACGTTCTCAAGCGTGATGTTCTTGGCATGGGCGAACGCGAACATGTTGCCTGCGTCGACCTTGTCTGGTGCGTTGCCGTCCCAAGTGCCGCCCGATATTCGGATGTTGCTGTGCCCGGCGTAGCCGGCGTTCGACTCCGTACCGTCAAAGTTCTGCACAAGCCGGGCAGTGCCCATCGTGAGCCCACGCCGGATCACAGCGCCGTTGCTGCACTCAAACGTGATGTTGTCGCGGACGTACAGACAGGGCGCAGGCCACGCACCGTACGCGGAGTTCATGAGGTACGTTCCGCCCGGAACCCTCAGCGTGCCGCCGCCCTGAGCGGAGAGCGCCGCAAGTGCCGCCCGGAAAGCCGGAGCGTCGTCAGTCGTGCCGTCGCCCTTCGCCCCGTACACGCGAACATCAATCAGACCGTCCGTGCTGCCGATCGTGTGGCGCTTGCCGTCCGACTGCACCACCTTCAGTTGCCCGGCTTCGCTGTAGACGATCGCCGTAGCTGAGGATGCCGCCGGGGGACTTGCTGCATTCCGCAGCGCAACAGGACCCGCAACCGTGAGCTTCGCGCCCGTGGCCAGAGTGTTCGTGCCGACGCCCAAGCCGCCCGTTGCACGGTTGCCGTACAGAACCGATGACTTCCACACCCCAGCGTCGGACCAGTTGCTCAGCTCAAAGTTCGAGCCGACGTCTGCACCTGTCTCTGCGGAGTTGCTGACCTGGTACGCCCAGCGGGTTACGTTCGCTGTCTTGAACGACAGAGTTCGGTACCCGACTGCCGTCGAGTTCAGGGAAAGGCTTCCGTCGTCAATCTGCCCGCCCCACTTCGGGAGCGCATCAACGTCTTCCGGGGTTAGCTCAACATCGGGCCCGAGCTTCCCGTTCACGCTGTCGACGGAGCCGTTACCCGGATCACCCTTCACACCTTGCGGACCGATCGGCCCAGGCGGACCCACGGGGCCCAAGGCTCCCTCAGGCCCGATGGGACCTTCGGGCCCAACAACCGGCACATAGTTGGGCGTCGAAGGGTCAGAAGGCGCAATGTCGGCAAGGTCGACCATGCCGCCCGGAGTGTCCTTCGGTAGCAGCATCGCGTACGTGCGCGCGCCCGTGACTCCGGTGAGGTTCTCCTTCACCGTGTACGCCCAACCCGAAGGGCTCATGTCCGGCGAATCGGTGGCAGGCAAGCGGATACCAACGTTGCCGGCCGCATCGATCACCTGCCCCCGTTCATCAAGCGACGCAACGACCGGGCCCGCAATGAACAGGTTGGATTCCGGGAACGTCAGAAGCCCAGGACCGGTAAACGTCACCGTGCCCTTCAGCGAGCGACCGTCAGGGCCGACGTACTTAGCTGTGACCCGGACGGTAGGAATTGCAGCGGGAATGCTCACGCGCCGTCGCCCCCAATCAGTCTGTCGATGTGCTCGCGAAGCTCACGGTTCTCGCTGCGCAGCTCCGCCACCTCGTTACGAAGGGCCGTGTTCTCAAGTCGGAGTGCCTCAACGGACTCGACAAGCGAGCCGACGCGCTTCTCAAGTGCCTCAGCGTGGGAAGCCTGTGACTCCGCAGCCTCTCGCCACGCGTCGCGCGTTCCGGTCTTCACCTGCCGGTACACAAACAGAAGGAAGACCGCAGCGCCGCCAACAATCTCCGCGGTGCCCACGAGATCTGTCACCCCCACGTCACCGGCCCCCCATCCGTAGGTGTGAGCGTGCCGCCGATGCGCGGGTTGCCGTTGGTCTTCTCTTCTAGGTACGTACCGTCAGGCACACCGGTAATCAGCAGCGGGTTGCCCATGCCGACCGTCAGCGACTCGCCCCCGTACGTGACGCGCTTGTTCACGCGGTACTCGACGGCAAAGCCCTTCCACTCGTTCGAGTCGTCAAAGCCGATCGGCTGAGGGTGCCGCCAAGACCAAGTAATCGTCTGCGTAAAGCCCCGGTTCGGAGCCGCTGTGTCGTTGGCCTTCGTCAGCGTGATCTCTGCCGTCTTGCCGTTGGTGACCATGTCGCGAATCCACAAAGTCACCGACACATCAAGCGGACCGCTATCGCCCTGGGGAATGTGGAACGGGATTGCGCACAGAAGTACCGGCTGATTCAGCCCCGTTGAATTGATCGTGCCAAGCGCGTGCTCAATGTTGCCTTCAGTGCCCTCAAGTGAAGGCGACTGAATCGACCCGTACGGCAAGCGCTCGTTCACGCTGCCCAACTTCGGCTTCCGCTCCAACGCCGTCAGCCGGCGCTTCATTTCGTTCAGCTCCGCAATCAGTGAGGGCGGCAGCGCGTTAGCTTGAATCGCCACTAGCGAACACTTCCTTACTCGCCAGAGACAGCGAAGCCACCTCTGTGCCATTGACGTCAACTTCAACGCGCCGTTCTGTGATCACGAACTCTTCAAGCAAGCGGACATAGCCGGAGTCGACATTCACGAAGCCAGATGAACCGGGCAGGAACGCGGCAGGATCGAACACGCCGGGATACAGGTTCAGCGTCGGAATCGCGATGACCTGACGCCCCACAGCCCCCAGGGCAGCGGCCTTCGGAATCAGGTCTGCTGTCGCCTTCAAGTCGGCGTACGTGACCACCTGAGTCAGCGTCGGCGTATCAAGAACATTGATCTTGGACGCGTACGGCTTCAGGCCGGTACCCATGTCCGCGCCGAACGCCCAAGCGCGAGTTGCGAGCTTGCTGCCGTCGTAAGCGACCTGGGACACGTCAGCGTTCACGGCGTGCGTCAGCGTCGGGAACGTGAGCGAGACCCGCGGAGACTTCAGAATCCGGTTCCCTATGCGCGTCTTGCTACGCCAGTAGGTTTCGTACCGGAAGTCAAAGCCACCGTCTTCGTCGGCAAGCTCGTTGATCGCTTCAGCAGTGTTCTTGAACTCTGAGAAGCCCCACTCACGCGAGCGAATGCGCCCCGTTGTGGTGAGGCGCGAAGTGTCCGTGTCAATGCCGCCGTTGTCGTTGGCGTACGTAATCCAGTCTTTGAGAAGAAGGGCTTGATCCTTCTTGCCCTTGTACCCGAGCCACTTGCCGGGCAGCGGACCCGTTTCCCATGGCACCCACCCGCCCAGATAGCACGCGCTGTAGTAGCTGTGCCATCCGGACGCATTCAGCGCCAACGTTCCGGCTGAAAGGTCGGCGCTTGCCGTCCAAACGATGCCGCCCCACACAGGGGAGTCGTCGCGAGTGACGACAAGCGCAGCGCGCCCAGGGCTCAGCGTCTCCGGGTCAGCAGCATCAAGTGGCATACCGACCGTGGCCGTTCCCGCTGCGTTCAACGACTCGCCGTAGCTAATGCCGGTAACCGGCAACGTCGCTATGACGTCACCGGTGCGGGCTTCTACCTGTAGAACCTTGTATTCAGGCATGGCTGTACCCCCTACCTATATGAAGGGAGTCGGTTAACCGGCCGTGTTCCAAGGTGACTTGCTGAGCTGAACGTTCACGTACAGCGCTGAAGCCGACGTATCAATGCCAAGCTCAAACCCGCCCGACGTCGTGTAGGCCACACGGGCGTTTCCGCTTCGGGTGTTTCCCCACGTCTGGCCAACTGTTCCGTAGGTGTGCTGTGTTGGCCGCGTAATGCTTGAAGGGATCGATGCGATAGACGCAATGAGCCCAGAGGCCGTGAAGGTGGGGGAGAAGTCGACCCGACCCGAGAACTCCCAGCCAACAGAGGACTCACGGACGTACAGCGTGCCGGACGTCGTCACGTTCACTCCGTCGCCGTTCTGGAAATTCAGAAGGGTGCACGTCAGCCACGGGCCGAAGTCCGTCGTGTGCCACGTGCCGGAGTTGGTGCGTACCCACCGCTGATTGGTGAGCACGTCGTACAGCGTGAAACCCGTTGGGAATCCCGCAGCTGAGGGAAGCTGAGCGTTCGGCCACCCGATAGCAAGATGCCCGTTCGCCAAAGCCGCCTGGTCCGCGTACTGACCCGTGTGGCGTGTCACCGTGATACTGAACGTGGTGGAAGCCTTCGGCACATCCACAACGCACAGTGCAACGGCGTTGTCCGGGCGTGCGGGGGCTGTGGGGGCAGCGGCAGGGGCGCCCTGAATCAGCTCGATAGCAAGCCCGTTGGCGCCGTCCACAGCGGCAGTGGTGAGGCGAGCAACGATCAAGTCCTTACGCGGATTGTCGTTGGAAGCTGTCGGAACGTTGAGGGTCTCGCCACTCGACCACGCCCAGGTTCCGCCTGCCGTCACACCACCAATCAGCACGTTGCCGGAGCCAACAGCCACCGTGCGGTTTGTCAGGTTGGGGGTCGCCAGAAACTCAGACGTCGACCTGAAGACATGCTTGAGCGACCCACGAACATGGGTTAGCCCCTGCCAAGTCGAAAGCTCCGCAGCGCCGTAGCCAACACCGTCCTGAAACCATGCAAAGGAACTCATCAAACCCACCTATCCGACCACGTCATTGCAGCCGTAGCCGCTGTGTATTCGTCCCTACTGCGGAGCCTCAAACGGTGCTCACCGGGCCCGTACTCCGGCCACGTCGACCCAACGGAAATGCGCCCGCCCACGTCCTCACCCTGAGCGTTCGTAACCGTCTGGGCGGCGGAGTCAATCAACACCGTGCCGTCATAGTCCAAGCTGAAGTAGCGTCCCGTGACGTCGTCTATCAGAGAGGGGGAAGCGGCGTTCTCAATGAGCACCGTGGGCAGCGCCGCGACACTGCCGTACTGCGTGAACCGGGTTACTGGGTCGGCCGGCTGAGGACCCTGCCCCTGAATCGTCCACGGAACAACCGCGGGAAGAACAAGACCAGTTGGCAACTGTTCCCGTTCGTAGCTCCGTACGCTCACGGTCCGCGCCATGTCGCCGACGATGTACGGAGACGTGGCGTACAACTCAACGGCCATGTTCGCTGTGAGGTACGCGAAGTTCAGGTCAAGGGGAGCGGACCGCTTACGGACGCGTGCCATGACGTACGCCGTTTGGTCTGCCGCTGCGCCTGGGAACCTGAACCGGAAAGGCGATTCAGCGACACCCGGCATGAAAGCCGCCTGCAGCTTGTTCAGTGCGTCCGTGAACTCATCACGTGTGCTGCCGTAGACCTCAAGCGTCATGGTCACGGTGCGCCCGTTCAAGTAGTCCGTTCCCGCCCACAGTCCGTTGCGCTGGACAAGGGTGAGGTCTGAACTCCGCACATCCGGCAGCGAGAGAAGCCCGTCAACTCCCATGATCGAAATGGGGGAGTCGGGCGACCCCATGACAAGCTCGTTGAACTCACAGGTCCAGTCGCTCAACTCCGCCACTGGGGAACCTCCTTCATCCATGGCGAAGCCCCCCAGCGTGTGAAGCTGAGGGGCTAGCCGTAGTGGGTTACGCGGGGGTTGTCCGCAGTGCCCAGGCAACTTCACGCCCGATCGCCCAAGGGTCAGCGTTCGTCTGGACGTTGACCGTGACTCCACCTCCAGCACCCAGGGAATGATTTGGAACGACGGTCGAGCCACGGGGCAGGTTGACCAACTCAGGTCCACGCTCGCCAACTCGGGTCCAGCCGGAAGCCGGGCCACCCATGGCGCGAATCTTCGGAATGGGGCTGTCGGGGAGGTCAATGCTCAACTTGCCCCAACCGAGCTTGTTCGGGATCGCCCAGTTCAGGAGGTCAATCACCCCGTTGATAGCGCCCCTTGCGGCGCCCTTCACGGCCGAAGCGAGCGACGTTGCGAAGCCGCCCAGTCGGGAAAGCCCGTTCTTGATCCCGTCAATGACGAACTTGCCGATGGACTTGCCGGCTCCCAGGATGGCGCGACCTGCCGACACGATCCGCGAAGGCAGCGCCCGAACGAAGTCGACCACCGCGTTTAGCGCAGTGCGCGCAAAATCCTTGACCGTCGTGAACGCACGCTTCGTTGCGCTGACGATCGTGGCCCAATGCTTGGCGATCAGGCCCGGACCGGGGAAGTTCGCGAACAGGTCTCTGATCCAGCCGAAGACGCTCTTGATGCCGTTCCATACCGCCCGGAAGGCGCCAACGGTGTACTTCTTGATCGTGTCCCAGTTGAGAACCACGATCGCGACGAGTCCCACAATGGCCGCGATGATCAGCGCAATCGGGCCCATGGCCACAAGCCACGCTGCCGCCATCCGTGCACCTTGAAGGGTCGCCTGAGCCCCCATCAGAATCCACTGGCCGACGATCACGGCACCCGACGCAACCGCCCTTGCAGCGGCGGCTATCCATCCGCCGATGGTCGACCACGAAGCCGCAACCTGAGTAGCCGCGGACGTCACAGATGCGGCAGCCGTTGTAACCCATCCGGTGACCACCGCCGTAGCGGTAATGCCTTGCTGAATGCCCCACTTGATCAGCGCGGGCAGAACGAGAAGCGTGATCAGGCTCGCTATCGTGGCGAATATGGTGCTGTGTTGTCTGATGAACCCGGCGGCAGTCGAGAAGGAAGACCCGATCCAACTGAGCTTGCTGGCAAAAGCGGAGATCGCCGGAATGACGGCAGTGCCCAGGAAGTCAACCAAACCGGTCTGAAGCCCGCGCGTGAATTGCTTGACCTTGTTCGCGGCGTTGTCGTGCATGGTGTCGCCTGCGTCCTTAGCGGCACCCTTCACCTTTCCCAGCGACTCAACGGCCGTGTCGACGTCCAGCGAATAGAGCGCGTCGCCCATGTCCTCAGCCTGGGTACCAAAAAGGTTCACAGCGGCAGCGGAGCGCTCCGCCGGGTCCTTGATTTCCCTCAGCTTGTCGAGCGTCAGACCCAATGCTTCCTGAGCCGACGGGCCACCCGCGGCAATCTTCTTCCGCATGTCGTCGGCGTTCAGCCCAATTGCCTTGAAGCCCGCAATCGTGGTTGCGCTGCCGTCAATGGCGCGAATGGAAAATTCCTTGAACGTGTCCGCCACAATGTCCGCGTCACGCGCGCCACCCTGGAGGCCCTGTTGAATCAGGCCCATTGCCGTCTTGCCGTCAAGGCCCAGCTTCCTGAACTGGGTTCCGTACTCGTTGAACGTGTCCAACAGGTCTTGGGCCTTGTTCGCGCCGTTCTGAGTACCGGCAACGAGAATGTCAAAGGCTTCGTCGGCGTTCTTCGCAAGACCGGTCTTCAACATCTGACCGACAGCGTTTGAAGTCGGGCCGACTTCGTCACCCAGGACCGTAGCGACGTCCATTGCTTTCTTGCTGATGTTTGCCATTTCATCAGCGGTCGCCCCCGCGGGAACAAGACCCTGTTGCCAAAGGCTCTTCAGGGCTTCGTTCGCATCGGCCACGCTTTCGCCGTATCCGTCGCTGTATACGGCTCCGGCCGCTTCGCCTAGCTTCTTAGCTTCACTGGGCGACGCGCCGAGCTGGGCGGCAAGGACGTCTGAGCCGGCTTCCTGTTCAAGCGCCTGCCCAATGCCCGCAGCTAGCGCCACAGCGATACCGGCCCCTGCCGCAGTGGCGAGCCCCGCCGCAGTCTCACCGAACGTGCTGATTTCCTCAGACGCTTCGTCCAAGGTTTGTGACAGTTGTTCGGCATCACCCATGATCGTGATTTGAATGGGTCTAGCCACGGCGTACCCCCTAAGTCATTACCGGCGTACGCCGTTCCCCATTCGCCGAAGTAGCGCCGGAGCGACCACGCGCCCCGCGCTTCGTCTCGCGCTTCTCCGCTTCAATGTCTTCAACCATCTGTTCAACCAACGCGTTGAAATCCTGAAGTTCCATGCCGCGCACGTCCGACCACGTCAACCCCCGGAAATGACTGATCAGACGCGCGCACGCAATTACGCGTTGGCTGCGGTAGGGTCCGGCTTTCCCTTGCCCTTCAGGTTGATCTGAAGGTTGTCAGCGTCCTCAATGGAGAAGTCGGGATGCTTGCGCTTCATGACGACGTAAGCCATTGCGCGGAGCATCGGCCCCCGCTTGGCACCCGGCTTGTTCAGCGAATCGAGCGGCTGACCTGTAATGTCCTCAATCGCGCAAATCTCACCGATGGTAAGAGCGTCCATCTTGAGATCAACAACGGTAGGCATTGCGGGGGCAGGCTTCTTAGCAGGCACGAGTCAGTCACTCTCCAAGTAGCGTTGGACTACGGCGGCAATACGCCGTTCGTACGTGGCGGCAACCTGATCGGACTTGCGCGCCATAGCACGGAAAAGGAATCGGTTCGGGCCGATGTTTCGCTTCCGATAACCGAAGTGAATAGCGGCGGCGTACGGAACCCGTGACGCGCTACCCGCCTTAATGACGGCACCCTTCACGGACGCCGTGACTTTGATGGACTTATCAAGCTTGCCCGGACGGTAGCGCTTCGCACTCTTAGCGTCGCGTCTACCATCCGGGCTTTCATGCTTGGCCTGAGGAATGAGAACCTCGCCGGAAGCCTTGTTAGCCTCACGCACGGCTTTGTTTAGTTCCCGGTCCTTCAGCGTGCGAACGTTGCGCTGTAGTTCGCGGAGTCCGTCAACACGAATCGTGTACGCGGACCGCTGAGCCATTACGGCGCGACGGTTCCCGGCTCAACGTACGTAAGCTTGATCGCTGCGGTACCGTCCCCAGGGTCGAGCACACGGAACGGCAGGTTGTGAACCGTGACTTCGTCCGTAGCCGCTTCGGGAGACTCACCCGTGAACTGAATCGCCGGCGCATCGATCGTCAGCGATGAACCCGGCGTGATACCGGTCAGCGACACCTTCAGCGCGCACAGCTCACCCGCAATGAACGCTTCGTACAGTCCCTGAGACGCGGCGTTGAACTCACCTTCAAGGGTGCCCTCATACGTCGGGACAGCGTTGCGTACGGGCTTCTTCTTCAGCTCGTTGCCCCGCAGGAACCGGCGGTCTGTCTTCATGCCCAGTTCGCCGGACAACTCAAGAGACGTAGCGTCGAACACCACAGCGGCGCCACCGCGAGTCAGCGCAACAGAAGTCCGTGACCAGTCGTACGGGAAAGCGACCGCCGGGTACGTCGGCGCAACTATCTGACCGGGCGTAGACGTGTGCGTGACGTCCTGAAAGTCGAACGTGACCGTCAGCGTGACAGCCTCTTCAACTTCGGCCGTCAGGCTCCACTCAGTGGCCACACACCCGACGTGCTTGTACGCAACCTTGCTGCCGTCCGTGCCCGGACGCACCATCTGAGCAGAGAAGGACGGAGCGGCGGACACATCCGAAGTCTCAAGAACGGTCGTCTTCACGCCGCCTGTGTCGGTGACCGTGACCTTGTCGAACGCCGCAGTCAGAAGGGAACCGGCTCCGGCGTCCAGCAAATCAACTTCAAGTTCGCCCTCACCGCCCATGTTGATGATGTTTCGGCGGTCAGCGCGAGCCGTCTGCATACCGGCCCTGAAGCCAACAGACTCAATGAACTCTCGCGCGGTCTTCCAACTGTCAGCGTGACCCTCGTAGCCCTCAACTACGCTGGACAGAGTTCCGTAAGTGGATTCCTGCCCAATGCCAATGCTTGCGTCAAGCGCCATGCGTGCGCCCCCTTCTATTGGTAGACGCGCCCACGAACCCGGACGCGAAGAGTGAGTTCTGAGTACGCGCCGTCAGTGGTCTCGGACGTCTCGACGCTTGCCGACTCGGCGCGCACGTCCAGCAACCCCGGCACAACGGCGAGGGCGGAGTTCAACGCCCCGCACGCCGTCTTCACGTAGTCGCGCAGCTCGTACACGGCACGCTCAGCGTCAATGGGATTGCCGGGAATCACAGCCACGGCGTGTACTTCTACGTAGCCCGTGACGTTCGTCGGCTTCGCGCCGGAACGCATGGCAACGGGGGCAAGGTCGTCATCAGTGGTCGCCCCAAACCACACTTGCTTTCGCCGATCCTGTTTAACGGTTTCGGCAAAGGTGCACTGAACGCCACCGGGCAAGACAGCCTTCACGGCGTTGAACAGGGCGACCTTCGCATCAAAGATCAGTGCCACGCTGCGCCCCTCACATAAAGATGAATGGAAGGCGCACCCTGTACAGGTTGAGTTTCGCGTTCACCTCAGGCAGCGAGGTAGGGCGCCAATTCCCGCCCGCCTGAGCAAGCTGAATTGACCCGAACTCCGACTGAAGCTGAAGCGCGCGATCAGGGATGCGCGACACGTGATCCAGAACGTATTGCCGTGCGAGAGTGCGCACGCACCAACGGATCGTTTCCGGCGTCGGGTTGTCTACCGTGTCCCACTTCTGACCGCAGTAGACTTCGACGGTTTCAACGCTGAAGTCGATTGCGTCGGACAGAAGTTCATCAGGGAAGAGCGACGCATCGTCCAATCCGTCCAGCGCGCGCAACTCGTCAATCGTTGCGTATGCCACGCTGAGCCCCTTCCTAGGGCAGGGGGCCCAACCCACTCACAGTGAGTACGTCGAACCCCCGCGCTAGAAGGAATCAGGCGGCAATGGTCATAACCTTCACGGCGGTCTGGTCAACGAGAAGACCGTCCGCACGCTGAAGGAACCGGTACACGATCTGGTCAGTGGCGAACTTGGCGTCAACGGAACGGTCGACACGCAGCGCACCCGCGAAGCGCACCCGGTACTTGCTCAGGTCACCAAACACGATCTTGTCGTCTGGGATGCCGTCGTCGGAAGTGATCGGCCGCCCGTTGAAGGTGTCCGGGATGCCGACCTGAAGCGAAGGCTGCCAAAGGTACTGACCCGTAGAGTCCTTCAGCTTGCGGAGCTTCGCCGCGTTCTTGTCCGACACCAAGTAGGTAGCGTTCGACCGGTACGCCGACTTGAGCTCATACGAGAGGTCAATGAGCGCGTCGGACTGGGCAGAAGTAGGTGCAGCCGCAGCGGAGAACGTAGCGGTCGCGGCGGAGCCATCCGGGATGATGCCCTTAGGCTGACCGGTGCCCGTACCCGTCAGGAAGTGCCGCCCCATAGCGTCGCCAATGGCCGGACCGGCGTCACCGACAAGGAAGCCGACAAGGTCAAGAACCTGATCAGTGGCGAACTCGTACGAGACGGTCGCGCCGTACCCGTACTTGTAAGCGCCCATGCTTCGCTGCGTGGTCGTCGGGTACGACTCACCGATGGCCGCGTTCTCGCCAACGATCGTGGCAGTCGAACGGCCAGTAACAACGGTGAAGTCGAGCGGGTTGCCGTCCGACGTGTTGAACACGGTCGCACCGGAACGCATTACAGCGGACCGGTTCACAGCCTGGGCCATGAGCTGGGGGTAGAGGCCACGCGCAAGGGCGTTCGATCCGCTGGTCTTGTCGAGCTGGGCGCGGAACTCCGTACCTTCGTTGACCTTGAGCGAGCGGAGAATGTCAGCGTCCGAAGGCGTGTCGCCGCGCTCCGTCAGTCCAGAACCCTTGCCGGTGTCGAGCTGCGCCATGAGGGACTGCACACCCTCATTGGCCTTCAGTGCCTCAACGCCGCGCTTGATCCGACCGTCAAAGTCAGAGATCGCGGAAAGAAGCTTGTCCTCCTTTGCCCGCGCGTCCGCGTCCATGTCCTTACCGGCGAACTGCTCGCCCAGGGTGCGGAGTTCAGCGGTAGCCTTCTCGCGAGCATCAAAGTTCGCGCTCAGGGTAGTAGCGTCCACAGGGACCCCTTACTTGGAAAGAGCGCGGATGAGTGCACGCGCGTCAGGGTGAGAAACCGGGGCGTCATCGCTCGCCGGTTGGGAATCGCGCTCTTCGGCCTCAGCCGGCGGGGGCGCGAACTCCCCGATCTGAAGCGCCTGTTCGACCGAACGAAGCGCCGCCTGGGTCGTGGGATAAGCCGGGTTCACAACCGGCCCGACTTCCACAACATCCATGGCTGTGATTTCCCGAACCGGCAGACCGGTTTCCGGGTCGTCGTCATCCGAACGGCGCTGTCCCCCGTCCAGCACCCTGAAGGTGAAGGACGAACCCGCAAGGTCACCACGCTTCAGAAGCGCAGCAACGTCACGGCCAACCGTCGTGTCCGGAAGATCAATCTCGTACCAACCGCCCTCGCGGTCTTCCCCAACTCGCAGCGTGCCGCTGGACGTTCGCCCTAGCAGACTCGCCGTGTCGTGGTTGAACGTCGCGAACACGTCGTTCTGACGCAGCGACGGAGCCCCCGCACCGGGCACGATCCGCTCACGAAATCCACCCAAGTCATGGGACAGCTCGTTGAAGCGGTACGCGTACCCGCGCATAGAAATGCGCCCGTCACCAGACGAGCGCTCTTCAAGGGGACTTACAGCGAAGCGAAGCTCACGAGCTTCCGTCATCTTCTGTTGTCCCTTCGTCCGGATCGCCTTCCGGCTCCGGCTCTTCGTCGTCCGCCGGCCCAGATACCGGGGTCTCAATGGCCGGGGGAGCAGACGGCTCCGGCTCCGGCTCTGCGCCGACTTCGCTCAGGTTCATGGGGACGCGGTACGCCTCGCCCAACCCGTCAGGAAGCGGCGGCAAGTCCTCAGCGGCTCGCACTTCATCAATGCTGTAAATGCCGTTCTGAAGACCCAGAGACCAAAGCTCCATGCGCTCTTTCGGAGCACCGCGCTTGATCTCGTCAAGGTCGAACTTCACGAACTTCATGCGGTCCGCTGTCTCAGCGAAGAGAAGCCGGTTGACGCCCGACTCGATGCGCTCAAGCCATGGGCGAAGGCTGAACATGCTGAACGCGATGTTCTGTTCAGCAAGGCCGGAGCCCCACGAAGTGGAGTTCGTTGCATCGCTGATCAGGTGCGGCGGCACGCCGAAGATTCGCGCGATTTCCGGAACCTGAAACTGTCGCGTCTGCAAGAACTGAGCTTCGTCCGGCGACATGGCAACCTTGCTGAACTTCGCACCTTCAGTGAGAAGCGCAACCCGATGCGCGTTGTCCACGCCGGAGTTCGCAGCACGCCACGCCTCACGTGCGCGGGAAAGCCCTTCGTCGGACATGGTGCCCGGAACCTCAACGACAGCACCCGGCATAGCGCCGTTCGCAAAGAACTTGCTGCCGTACTTCTGTGAGGCAAGGGCGAGCCCGATGGACTCACGCGCGTACGTGATGGGGGAGCACCCGACGAACTCACCGGGCAGCATCATTCCGGGAATGTGTAGGACGTCGCGCGGCGTGAACCAACCAAGCAACACTTCGTTGCCGTCGTCGTCTACGTCGAAAGCCTCAAAGACCTTGCGGCGAACGCCGTTCGGTTCAAGCTGAACCATGTGAACGTGAATCTTCGTCGGGTCCAGCACATCAAGGCCGACGATGTTCGGCCCCTGCCACCGGACCGCAAGGAACGCGTTCCCCTGAAGGAGGAGCGACAGAACCGTCTGAGACAGAATGTCAATGCGCCCCATGCCGCCCGGTTCAGCGTTTGGGTACTCAATCCAGTCAGGAGACTTGATCTCTCGCCGAACTCCGCCCCTCTTGCTGAACGTCGTCACCGGAAGCGTCGCAATCGTCTCGCTGAGCAGACGGACACACCCGAAGACCGCGGAGACCTGAAGGGCTTCATGCGGCGTTACCCGCTGCCCACTGGACGCCACGTCAAAGCCGTACAGCGTCGGGTCATACGGTTCCCAGGCGCGCGCCTCAGTGGCAGCGTCCAGCGCGGGAGACTCGCCCCGCCCGAAGAGTGCAGACCAAAAACCCACCGTGCCCCCTTCGGTGCGTAGGTGTTTAACCCACTCACCGTGAGTGGGTTAGAGATCAGAGAAGAGGGCTTCATCACCCGGAAGGCCGGACGTGAAAACGTGTCCGTCGTCGGCTTCCCAGGTCGCGAGAATCGCTGTGTCCGTGTGGATGCCGTTGTCTTCGCGCCACATGATCGCGCCGTGAACGGCAAGGATCATCGCGATAGCAAGGTCAATCTTTCGACGGCTTGCCGCGTACTCCTTCGTGACTCGCGCGCCGTTCTTGTCCTCGCGAAGCACTGCGTTACCGATGTGCCGGGCAAGAGCCGGATTGCTGTCGTGCGACAAGCGAGCGTCACGGCACGCGTCATACACGGCCTGCGTCGCAGGGATCATGCGCTTCAGAGAGTTCGTCGGGAACGCTTCAACCGGGAAGCCGTCAGCTTCCAAGTTGTCTAGCGTCTCTTCCCAGCGGTACGGGTCGGCAACAAGGTTCCGCACCCGGTACTCGTCTAGTGCCTCGTTCAGCGCGTCACGGACGTCCGCCATGGGAACCCGCCAATGCACGTCATCGGCCGGCGCTTCCCAGTGACCCAGCACGAACACCCGAAGGTCAGCGAGACGGCAGGCGACAAGGGCCGTACTGTCACCCTTCCAAGAGCCATCGAACCCAAGAACAACTTCGTCCCCAGGTGCAAGCGGCTCAGCGTCCGTGCCCAAGCTGTCCCACAAGCCGTGCGGCAACCACGTGGACGCACCACGCACGAACTGACTCAAGCGGTAAATACGGAAGGAAGCCTCAGTACTCCGCTGCGCTGCCGCCTTGAAGTCATCCGGGTTCAGGATCTCGTACGACGGGTTGCACGCGCGCCACACTTCGGGGTCAAGGTGGTCAACCGTCTGCCCCAGCTTCGGACCCCACGACCGATAGAACAGGGTCGGGTCATCGGCTTCGCCGGAGTTCACGCGCTCGCCCTGTTCGCACAGTGCGGCAAAGGGTCCGTCTGGATCGGGCCCAGCGGTAGAGATGATCAGGAACATGGGTTGGTTACGCGCGGCCGAACCCAGCGTCAGCGCGTCGAACAAGTCGCTTTGCTTGCTGAACGCGTACTCGTCCAGACTCACAGCCGCGGGATTCAAGCCCTGTTGCCGTCCGGCATCGGCGCTGACGACCCGGTAAGTGTTGTCCTTGTACCGGATCACGTCGCGATGCACGGTGCACACAGCCGAGAGCTTCGGGCTCGCGTTCACCATTTGCTTCGCGGAGTCGAACACCATACGCGCCTGATTGCGGTCGTTGGCGGCAGCGATGATCTGACGCTGTGAGTCCGCGCGGTCCGCGATCAGGTGGTAGAGCATGATGGCAGCGGCAATCGTTGACTTGCCGTTCTTTCGAGCCACGCACACAACAACCGTGCGGTGCTTTCGACGCCAACGACCGAAGGTGTCTTGCGTCAACTCGTACGCATCAACGAGAAGTTCATGCTGCCAAGGGAGAAGCCGGAACGGTTGGCCGGCGAACGATCCCGTCAGGTAACAGAATTCTTCAATCCACTTCGCGACCCGGTAACCCTCGCTGGGGAACGGAGCGTCAGCGGGTATGTGTCGAGCGATGACCGGATCTATTGCCACCGGTCACCCCCTGATACCTTGCCTTGATGCGAAGTGGTGTATCGATCGTTCGAGCGCGGAAGAATCCGAACGGCACCTACTACGGATGGGATAGTGCGGGGCATCGCTACTGGATTCACACGGCGGGAATACTGCGGAGGCTTTTCGCCTACGACGCAGGTGAGCCAGTAGGGCGCGTGTACCGCAATGAACTGAAGCGGGCGCTCAGCCGCTAGAAGTCTTCAGGACCGGCCGCAACCTTCCGCGCCTCAGCGGCCACAAGGCCCAGGCGCAAACGAGCTTCGGGCGTGAACCCGATTGCCGTCTCAATGGAGCGGAGTTCCTTCTCCGTCGACTCCACGTAGCGCAACATCGGGTGCGCAACCGGCTGACCGTTGTAGCCCTCAGACATGTAGCCATCGGCAGCGACAAGGGCGAGCAAGTCAGCGCGCCTGTCATGCAGTTCGCAGTACCGCTGAATCACGTTGCGGTCAGTGTCAGGGGAGTAGGCACCCATGCCCGCTGCCCACACGTTCCGCCAAACGTCCTTGCCCGTCGCCTTCAAGTGACTGGGCACTCTGGGCGCGCGACCCTCGTACACAACGGGGGCAGCAGACTCCGCGGCTGTGTTGGCGTTGCCCGTTCTCATGTCGGGGCTCTTGCTACGGCTCACGTTCGCGCTCCCTTCAGCGGGCTTAGGGACCCGTTAGAAGGGCCGTTCTCAGCGTGCCGAAGTGGCGCTTGCCCAGTCGTACCAAGGGTTCAGGCCACTGGGGGGCCTGGGTCCGGGCTTACACCTAGCGCGCGTTTTCCGAGCTGGGGCCGGGATCGCTGAGAGAATTTGGCGGGAACTTTCGGACCGCATTCCCCCTAGAAAGGGCGCTTGCCGAAGTCCATTGCCGTCTTCGTCTTATGGCATGCCTTGCACAGCACTTGAACGTTGGTCTCAACGTCTTCGCCACCCTTAGCGAGCGGCAACACGTGGTCTATGTCCACCTGACTAGGCAGGAACCAACCACGACATGAGGCACAGTGCCCACCAACAGCCTTACGCACAGCACGCCTCAGCTTGGCCGCAGCGTTGTTGCCACGCGCTATCGCAGCACGCCGCTTGCTATGGCTCTTGATGCTGCGCCGTGCGTTGTAGTCAGCGTGGTGCAGTGCACACCTACCTGAGTGGGTAGCCCACTCCCTACAGTCAAGGCACCGTGTACGCACGGGGGTACCCCCTTCCTGGGGACACCCCCCTACCCTTTAGAACCGGCCACCCGTCAGGAAGTGGACGCTGAGCCACGCCATGAAAGCGAGCAGGCCAAAGCGTCGAGCACGCACCCAACCTGAGGGCTTGCCCGTAGAACCCTGAGCGGTAGCGAACCAACGCCACACATGCTCAGACAGGGTGTCGCCCTCAGTGCGGTTGAAGAGCGCCTTGCCCTCAATGACTCCGAACGTGGCAATCCACGCGAGCCAAGCCCAGGTGTAGCCGCTCATCCCAACTCCCTACGCAAGCACCCCGTACCGGATTCGAACCGGTGACCTTCGCCATGAGAAGACGACGTCTTAGACCGCTAGACCAACAGGGCAACGCCGGGGCTCAACCCTGGGAGAGAAGGCAGGGGAGCAACCCGGCAAACCGAAGGGTGCGCTCTGACCGCCGTGGCTCACCGCTACTAGATGCGCGGCGCAAACCCCTCTACCTATATGAAGGGAGTCGGTGACCTGGGTTCGCCGGCGAGCAGCGGGAAGGGCGCGTGACGCTGAGACGCTGTGCCGTCGAATCCGGATTGCCCTTAGAGAAGTCTTATATGAATCTGAGGTACGAGTCATTCCGTCACAACATCACTAACCCCAGGTCAGAGCCTTGCCGCTTGGCCGCTGAGGTGACGAAGGAACAAGTAGTTAGTCTAACTAAAGGTCTGAAGGTGCAAGAGAGGGGCCCAACCCCGAAGGATCGGACCCTTCCCGCTGCCGTCACCGGCGCCGCAACTCGTCCGCTCGTGCCTCAATGTCCGCGCGGTCGGCTTCGTCGTGACTGGTCATCAGTGCTTCGTACCGGGCCCTTATGGACTCCGCGGGCTCCGGCTCTTCGTCGTTCCGTTCTGCCGCCGCGTCGCTCACGATCTGTTGCACGCTGAACGCCAGTTGAGCGGAACCCCTTCGGGCGTTGAGCGTCGGGCCTAGTTGTTGCTCCGCACGCTCGGTAACGCTGAGTTCCGCGCGCTCGATACCGGCAAGCTCTTCCGCGCCTTCGGCGAAGAACTGGTCACTGATCTCGAACGACACCCGGCTTTCGTCCAGTCCGAAGGCCTTGCCGCGCTTCGCCTTCCTGACGCTGAACACGACACCCGCCGTGCGCAACATGTTGCGTCGCTTCGTGTCGTCCGCGTCTCGCCACACATCCGCGTACGTCTCTTTCAGTTGGACGACTTCCACGCGCGGCGGCGTAGCTTCTCGGCTTTCCAACTCGGCAAGGCGTGCGTCAAGTGCGGTTGCCCGACGCTTCCATGCCTCTTGTGCCGCCTTGCTCTTCTGTTGTCCTTGCTCCGCCATGTGGGCTTCGTATTCGGCCGTTGTGGCGTCAATTTCCGGCTGAGGGTCATACCCAGGCGTACGGCGGGTCTCCGTCAGCCTCAGTCCGCCCACAGCAGCCAGGAAGCGGTTTGTCACGTACTCGTCTGCCCATTCGCGCTTAACGGACGCAGGGGCTGGGCACTTGACTCCACGCCCGTACGAACCGCACTTGTATGTTTCGGTTTTGCTCGTTGCCTTGCTGCCCGAAGAAGGGCGGTGCGCGTACATGATTTCGTTGCACCCTGCGCACACGATCACCCGAAGCAAAAGGGCGACGCTATCGGTTCGGAAGGTCTTGTTGTCGACGCTCCGTTCGGCGAAGAGTGCGCCCACGGCGTCGAATTCTTCGCGCGTCAGAATCGGTTCACGGGTCGACATGACCGGAGCGCCTTCGCTGTCACGAACGGGCCCTTGTTCGGTGACTTTCCACCCCAACAGGCGCTCAGACGTGAGGAGTTCCTTAATGGCGTTGTGTCGCCACGTGAACCGCTCTTTCACGACGGTTTCGCCCGGAGCTCCCCCCGTCTTGCCGCCCGTCTTTCGCCCCTGCCGCAAACTCCAGTGGTCGCGCGGCGACGGAATGCCCGCTGCGTTGAGTTCCTGAGCGACGGCCAACACGGGCTTGTTCTCGTGTAGTTCCTTGATGATCCGTTCAATGACGGTAACGGCCTTCTTGTCCTGAACGAGTGTCCATCCCCCGTCTTCCAACGGGGACGGCTCATACCCGTACGGAGGACGAGAACCGCGCCAACGGAGCGGCATAACCCGCATTGCCGCCTGAGCGCTGATCACGCGTTCGCGAATCGACTGGGCTTCAAACTGTGCTGCGAATGCGAAGAGCGTGACCATGAGTTGGGCCATGGGGTCCAGCGGATTGCGGAAGTCGAGAACGAGACGACCGCCGGGCCCTTCCGCAATCACGATCATTTTCCGGTGTTCACGCGCCCACAGAGACAGTGCGTGCATGTCGTCCATGGAGCGAACGGCACGGTCAAAGCGCCAAAAGACCAGTGCATCAAACTCTTCGGGGCGTTCCAGCCATGCGCCCAATTCGGGACGCTCAAAAGGCGTGGTTTTCGATGCACTAACGCCCAGGTCTACGGCTTCGCGGTCGCTTAGGTCGATGTTCAGGGCGGCGGCGGCTTCGTGGTTGGCGGTGCGCTGTCGTTCGGGGCTTGTGGTCTCGTCCGTCAGCACAGACAGGCGGAGGGCGGACAGCCCGCGTAGTTGAGTGGTCATGCCCGCGACGAAGGGAGTCGGTGACCCGCCGTTGACCTGCGGTTTTGCCATCATCAGGGGGGTTCCTTCTGAACTACCAGTTGGAACCCTTCGGAAACTCCTACGGTCACCCCTCACCGCGCACGGTCGAGGCGCTGCGGGCCGGGGGAGCGGAGGTGCTGCGGACGGACAGGAATGGCTCGATTGCTGTCATCGGACCGACGGCAGGAGCGGTGGAAGGTGCGGCTCCGGAGATGGAGGTGGTTACACGGCCGCCCTAGCTGGTTAAGCCGCCCTAGCTGGTTAATTCGGGCTACTCACGACAGTTCAAGCGCCAGTGCCTGATTCCTGCGATGTGGGTTCGTGTTGCATCGAATGCCGCAACGGTGATCGAATGCACCTTCGGGACAGGAGTTGTCAAGTAGCGCGGGGGTATGTCGCACATGTTCGGCCGTTGGCTGGGGAACCGTACGAACCGAGGCGGTGGGGCTGGGGGACTGCTGTCCGCCGTGCCGGTTCCGCCCAGTGCGGGAGTGCTCAGCTGCCGGGTGCTCGACCCCGTCAACGAACCGGTACGCCACGCGGAGTTCGCGGTCAGTGATGCCATGGGGCGCAAGGTCGTCACCGGGGGGACGGACCCGTTCGGCTCGTTCGTGGCGACGGTTCCGGCCGGTGACTACCGTCTGGCGGTCTCCGCGGAGGGGTTCACGCCGTACCGGGCGAACGCCACGGTCGGGGAGAGCACGCACGCGTCGCTCGGCGATGTGATGCTCCAGGTCGCTCAGCCTCCGGTGCTGCCCGAGTCCGGGGACTGGGAGATCGACCCGATGCACTCCTCGGTCGGGTTCACCGCGCGGCACATCGGTCTTGCCCGTATCCACGGACGCTTCAACAGCTTCGCGGGCGCGATCCGGATCGCCGACCGGATGGAGAACTCCGCGATGCATGTCGTCATCGACGCGGCCTCCATCGACACCGCGGTCAAGATGCGCGACGACCATCTGCGGTCCGGCGACTTCCTCGACGTGGAGCGGTTCCCGACGATGGAGTTCTACAGCGACCGCTTTGTGCACAAGGGCGGCAGCCGCTGGGCGATCACGGGCGGCCTCACGCTGCACGGTGTGACGCGCACGGTCACGCTGGACACCGAGTACCTCGGGGTCGGCAAGGGGCTCGAGGGCGAGACCCGGGTCGCCTGCCGTGCCACCACCGAGCTGCACCGCGACGACTTCACGATCACCTGGCAGACGATGCTGGCGCGCGGTATCGCCGCGATCGGCCCGAGCATCACGATCGACCTCGACATCCAGGTCCTGCCCAAGGGCTGACCGGGCCCTGCCCAAGGGGGCCTCAGGGCTGAGGAGCCTCGAGCCACCCCTCGTGCTCCGCCGCGAACGCGTCGAGCGCCGCCGGGTCGAGCCGGGACTCCGGGTCCTCGACCACGACCAGCCACTGGGCATCCTCCGCGTCGTCCTCGCCGGCCAGGGCGTCACGGACGAGCTGGGGTTCCTCGGCGACCCGGAAACGGTCGGGGAGCTCTTCGGCCACTTCCTCCGCGGCGTCGCGGTCGGGCAGCACCAGGACATGTCGTACGTCAGTCACGTGCTCATTCTCCGATACGGAAAAGGTCGCACGGGCCGGGGTGTCAGTGCCGCGTGGGATGCTTGACCGCGATGGCCAGGAAGACAGCAAACGACGATCCGCTCGCCCCTCTGACGCTCGCCGTGGGTCAGGAGGACCTCCTCCTCGACCGCGCCGTGCAGCAGGTGGTCGCCGCCGCCCGCGCCTCGGACGCGGACACGGACGTGCGCGACCTCACCCCCGACCAGCTGCAGCCCGGCACGCTCGCCGAGCTGACCAGCCCCTCGCTCTTCGCCGAGCGGAAGGTCGTGGTCGTGCGCAACGCGCAGGATCTGTCGGCCGACACCGTCAAGGACGTGAAGGCGTATCTCGGATCGCCGGCCGAGGAGATCACCCTCGTCCTGCTGCACGCGGGCGGCGCCAAGGGCAAGGGCCTGCTCGACGCGGCCCGCAAGGCGGGGGCCCGTGAGGTCGCCTGCCCCAAGATGACCAAGGCCGCGGACCGGTTGTCGTTCGTACGGGGTGAGTTCCGCGCCCTGGGCCGATCGGCCACGCCCGAGGCGTGCCAGGCCCTGGTCGACTCGATCGGCAGCGATCTGCGGGAGCTCGCCTCCGCGGCCTCCCAGCTGGTGGCGGACGTTGAGGGCACGATCGACGAGGCGGTCGTCGGGCGTTACTACACGGGTCGCGCGGAGGCCTCCAGCTTCACGGTGGCCGACCGTGCGGTGGAGGGCCGGGCCGCCGAGGCGCTCGAAGCGTTGCGGTGGTCCCTGTCGACCGGTGTCGCCCCCGTTCTGATCACCAGCGCGTTGGCACAGGCCGTCCGGGCGATCGGGAAGCTGTCCTCCGCGCGGGGCGGGCGGCCCGCCGATCTTGCCCGTGAGCTGGGGATGCCGCCCTGGAAGATCGATCGGGTCCGGCAGCAGATGCGGGGGTGGACGCCGGACGGGGTGGCGGCGGCGCTCACCGCTGTCGCGGCGGCCGATGCGGGGGTCAAGGGGGGCGGCGATGATCCGGAGTACGCCCTGGAGAAGGCTGTCGTAGCCGTCGCCCGCGCGGCGAGGGCCCGTCGCGGCTGAACCTCTGCCGGCGGCCACCGCCTCGCGCCGGTTCACGCCGGCAGGACGGCACGAGCCCCGCCCGGCGTGAACCGGACAAGCGCGAGACTGCTCGGCTCAGACGCCCGACCGGCTCGGCTCGGCGCCCGACCGGCTCGGCTCAGGCGCTCGGCTCAGACGCCCGAGTAGGAGTGCTTGCCGCCGAAGAGGAAGTTCACGCCGTAGTAGTTGAACAGGTAGCAGCTGAAGGCGATCAGGGCCAGGTAGGCGGCCTTGCGGCCCTTCCAGCCGGCCGTCGCGCGGGCGTGCAGGTAGCAGGCGTAGGCGACCCAGGTGATGAAGGACCAGACCTCCTTGGGGTCCCAGCCCCAGTAGCGGCCCCACGCGTCGCCCGCCCAGATCGCGCCCGCGACGATCGCGAACGTCCACAGCGGGAAGACCGCGGCGTTCACGCGGTAGGCGAACCGGTCGAGGTTGATGGCGGCGGGCAGCCGCTCCATGACGGAGGTCGCGAAGCGGCCGGGCTGTCCGCCTGCGGCCAGCTTGGTCTCGTACGAGTCACGGAAGAGGTAGACGACGTTGGACACCGCGCCGAGATAGAGGACCGCGCCGCAGAAGATGGCCGTGGAGACGTGGATCCACAGCCAGTAGGAGTGCAGGGCCGGGACCAGCGGGGCGCTGTCGGTGTAGAGCCAGGTGACGGCGATGCCCAGGTCGAGCAGGACGGTCGTGACCAGCGGCAGACCGATCCACCGCACGTCCTTCTTCGCCAGGAGCAGGGCGAGATAGACGCCGACGGCCACCGTGGAGAACGTGATGCTGAACTCGTACATGTTGCCCCACGGCGCCCGCTGCACCGAGAGGGCGCGGCTGAGCACGCCTCCGGCCTCGGTGAGGAAGGCGAGCACCGTCAGGGACACGGCGATCCGGCCGTAGAGGTCACCCTTCTCGTCGCCGCCGTGCGCGCCGGGGCCGTCCTTGACGTCGCGCGCGTCGGCCGCGGCGCGCCCGATCACCTTCGGCCGGTCCAGTACGGCCGTTCCGCCGCTCGCCTGCGCCTTGCCCGCCCCCGCGGCCTCACGCCCGGCCCCCGCCCCGCTGTCGGCGACGAGCGCGGCGGCCGTGCGGCCGACCTTGCTGCGGCTGCCCAAAATCCATTCGGCGATATGGGCGAGGAAGGCCAACGTGTAGACAGCCATTGACGAATAGATCAGCACATTGCTGATGTGCGCCAAGTTCTCGTTGGCGGCGGCCAGATTCACTTCTCTGCCCCTTTGAAGGATTCGGACTGCGAGCCGGGCGCGGTCCACGCCCGGGATCAGACTAGCCTCCGGGCCCTTCCTGACGGCATCCGGGGCCCGCGGGCACAACGGGCAATGTCAGGCCACCTTGGGCCAGTTGGCGTGCCGTGGCCAGCTGTGACCGGCTGCGGCCATCGTGTCAAGGGGGTCGACGTCGGTGCTATGGGCGGAGGTTGACGGTCACTCAGGCGTCGTGCTTGAATCGATCAAGTTGTAATCCGTACCCATTGACTTCTGCGTGATTCCACTGGATCCCCTCTTGATTCCGGTGTGATTCAAGCCACTTCATGGGTGCCATTCGCAGGGAACCCTCAAAGCGGGGGCCGGGGTTCCGTGTTCATGTGGTGAGAAGTGGGGGGCCTCCGTTCTCTCGGAGGGGATCCGGCCACACGCGGCCGTCACTTTATGCACGCAGAGCTGAATCTGATCGATCTGCACACGTCTCTCGATTCGCCGGTCATTGAATCGATGAACTTCCTCAACGAGGTCGCGCAGCGTTTCCCGAAGGCACTTTCTCTCGCCGCTGGGCGGCCGTACGAGGGATTCTTCGACACCGCGGACATGCATCGGCATCTTCGTGTTTTCGAGGAGTATCTCCTCTCGGAGAACGATGGGGACGTGACCCGGACGCGCCGCACGCTCCTGCAGTACGGCAGGACCAAGGGGATCATTCACGGGCTGATCGCCAAGAACCTCTCCGTCGACGAGAACATCGAAGTCGACCCGGAGAGTGTGGTCGTCACGGTCGGCTGCCAGGAGGCGCTCTTCCTCACGTTGCGCGCGCTGCGCCGAAGCGAAGAGGACGTGCTGCTGGCCCCGATGCCCTGCTATGTGGGAGCGACGGGCGCGGCCGAACTGGCGGATATGCGGGTACTTCCCGTCAAGGAGAGCGCCGACGGCATCGATCTGGACGATCTCGTCCGGGTCGCCGAGGAGGCCAAGGCGGCCGGGTTGCGTCCGCGCGCCTGCTATGTCGTGGCTGATTTCGCCAATCCTTCAGGTGTCAGCCTCAGCCGTGACGCCAGGGAATCCCTGCTCCGGTTGGCCGACGAGCATGACTTCCTCGTCCTCGAGGACAACCCCTACGGGATATTTCAGGCCACCGGCATCGAGCCGCTTCCGACGCTCAAGTCCCTCGACCGGGACAGGCGGGTCGTCTATCTCGGTTCCTTCGCCAAGACGGGTCTCCCGGGTGCGCGGATCGGATTTGTGGTCGCCGACCAACAGGTGGCGACGGCGGGCGGCCGGTCCGAACTCTTCGCCGACCAGCTTGCGAAGATCAAGAGCATGCTCACGGTGAACACATCGCCGGTCGCCCAGGCCGTGATCGGCGGAAAGCTCCTGGAGAACGACTGCAGCCTGCGCGCGGCGAACGTACGGGAAACAGAGCTGTATCAGGGAAACCTCCGGCATCTGGTCAAGGAACTCGAGCGGAACTTCCCCGAGGGAAGCCGGCCCGAGGTGACCTGGAATACGCCGGCCGGCGGTTTCTTCGTCGTCGTCACGGTTCCCTTCCCGGTCGACGACGAACTCCTCGAGCATTCCGCGCGCCGGCATCGTGTCCTGTGGACTCCCATGCATCACTTCTATGGCGACGGGCGCCCGCGTCGGCAGATCCGCCTGTCTTTCAGCTATCTCTCCCCGGGTGACATCTCGGTCGGCGTCGACCGTCTCGCGGAGTTCATTCGCGAGCAGTGCGGCGTCTGACACCCGTTAATCCATTGATCCAGTACTCGAATCGCGGTGCCTGAAATCCGCTGCCCGGATTCCCGCGCCCGGATTCCCGCGCCCGGAAACTGCCGTTCGGCCTGCCTGAAGAAGGAAGAAAATGAGTCCCTTTGACGAACTCGGAATTGACCACGTCGGCTTCTCGGTGGGTGACCTCGACGCCGCCACCGCATTCTTCGCGGAGAGCTATGGGCTGAGCGTCTACGCGCGCTCGGCGCCCACCGAAGAGGCCCGCGCCGCCGTCGGCCGGCACGGCATCCGATTCGTGCTCACCGACGCACAGGGCACCGACCACCCGGCAGCCGCCTATGTGGAGCGCCATGGTGACGGTGTGTCAGACATCGCCCTGAGTGCGCCGGACGCCGCGGGCGCCTTCGCAGAGGCGGTACGCCGTGGCGCCCGCCCGGTAGCCGCTCCGCAGGACCGCGACGGTGTCATCACCGCGTCCATATCCGCGTTCGGCGATGTGACCCATACGTTCGTGCAGCGTTCGGCAGGCGTGCCCGCACACACGCTGCCCGGTCTGACAATGCCGGCCGACGTGACTGACGTGACGGACGCGGCCGCCGCGGCGGGACTGCACACGATCGACCACTTCGCCGTGTGCCTGGAGCCCGGGCAACTGTCGCCCACGGTCGAGTTCTACGAGACCGTCCTCGACTTCGAGATGGTCTTCACCGAGCGCATCGTCGTCGGTGGCCAGGCCATGGACTCCAAGGTGGTCCAGAGCCGCTCCGGCGCGGTGACGCTCACCCTGATCGAGCCGGACACCTCCCGTGAGCCGGGGCAGATCGACAAGTTCGTCAAGGAGCACGGCGGCGCGGGCGTCCAGCACATCGCGTTCGCCACGGACGACATCGTGCGGGACGTGACCCTGCTCGGCGGTGGCGGTCTCGCCTTCCTCACGACGCCGTCGACGTACTACGACCTCGTACCGGAGCGCCTCAGCCTGCTGCGGCACTCGGTCGATCAGCTTCGCTCGCTCAACATCCTGGTCGACGAGGACCAGGACGGTCAGCTGCTGCAGATCTTCACGAAGTCGGTGCACCCCCGCGGCACCATCTTCTTCGAGCTCATCGAGCGCCTGGGCGCGCGCACGTTCGGCAGCGGCAACATCAAGGCCCTCTACACCGCGGTCGAGATGGAGATGGAGCGGGCGCAGCAGGACGGCGGCCGGTGATTCCGCTCTGCATCGCCGATGTGGCCCGCCTCGCGGGCGAGCGACTGCCCCAGGGCGTACGGGACTTCGTCGACGGCGGCAGCGGCGACGAGTCCACCCAGGCCGCCAACCGGACCGCGCTCGACCGGGTCCGGCTGCTGCCCAGGGTCCTGGGCGGCACGGGCGAGGCCGACACCTCCACGAAGCTGCTCGCCACCACGGCCGGGATGCCGGTGGCCGTGGCCCCGATGGCGTACCAGAGACTGCTGCACGCGGACGGTGAACTGGCCGCGGCGCGCGCCGCGCGCGACGCCCAAGTGCCCTTCATCATCAGTACGTTGAGCAGCTGCACGATGGAGGAGATCGCCTCGGTCGGCGGTCCCGTCTGGTTCCAGCTGTACTGGGTGCACGGCCGCGACACGGTGCTCGACCTGGTCCGCAGGGCCGAACAGGCAGGGTGCGAGGCCCTCGTCGTCACGGTCGACGTGCCCCACATGGGCCGCAGGCTGCGTGACGTGCGCAACGGCTTCTCGCTGCCGTCCGACGTGGTCGCGGCGAACCTCGGTCCGGCCCCGGTCTCCGCCGCGCACACGCGGCAGGCCGGAAGTTCGGCGGTGGCCACCCACACCGCCCTGGCCTTCGACCCGGCGGTCGGCTGGGACGACCTGGCCTGGCTGCGCGGGCAGACGACGCTCCCGCTGGTCCTCAAGGGAATCCTGGATCCGCGGGACGCCGAACGCGCCGTGGACCTGGGCGCCGACGGAGTGATCGTCTCCAACCACGGCGGCCGGCAGTTCGCGGCCGCCGTGCCCAGTGTCACCGCGCTGCCCGAGGTCCTTGACGCGGTCGGCGGCCGCTGCTCGGTGCTGTTCGACAGCGGCGTGCGCACGGGCATGGACGTCCTGCGTGCCGTGGCACTCGGCGCGGACGGGGTGCTGTGCGGCCGACCGGTGCTCTGGGGCCTGGCCGCCGACGGCGAGGCCGGGGCGCGACTCGTGCTCGAACTGCTGCACACCGAACTGCGCGAGGCGCTCCTGCTGTCGGGTTGCCCCGACCTCGCGGCCGCGGGTGAGCTGCGCACGGTTCACGTCTGACGCGGTCCGAGGGTCACGCCTGCCACGGCCGATGAGGCCTGCGGACGTGACCCTCGGCTTGCGTGACCCGAACCGGTGACCGGTGACCGGTAACCCCGTGGCCAGTGCCCCGTGGCCAGTGCCCAGTGCCCCGTGGCCAGTGCCCAGTGCCCAGTGCCCAGTGCCCCGTGGCCAGTGGCCCGTGGCTCGTGGCCAGTGGCTCGTGCCCCGTGCCCCGTGGCTCGTGCCCCGTGCCCCGTGGCCCGTGGCTCGTGCCCTGCCCGTGCCCCGTGGCGCGGTGCGCCCCGCGCCCGACCTCAGACCGTGCCGAGCAGCGGGAAGAGTCCCATGTCGGCCGCCGCCTTGAGGTAGTCGGCGCCGGCGGTTCCGCCGGTGCCCGGCACGCGGCCGATGATCTTCATCGTGACGCCCCAGTGCGTGCGCTTCATCCCTCGCCAGTTCGTGTCCAGCGTGCGCATGGCGTCCTGAAGGCGACGCGTGTCCTGCGTCGCCCAGCCCGCGGCCCGCTGCAGGAACTGTTCCTGCAGCGTGGCGTCGAGGGTGAAGAGCGGGCCCTTCTCCGGCCGGTGCGCCTCGCCTTCGCGCTTGGCGCTCACCGTCTCGACCAGCTGATAGGGACGCGACTGAATGGCGCTCGCGCCGTGGGTGTGGTCCCGGATCACCGCGAACGACTCCGGCGGCATGGTGGTGAGCACCCGGTAGAGCGGCCCGGTGGAGCCCGAGAGGCGGGTCGCCGCCGCCTCCAGGACGGCCGCCGCTTCGGCCGGACGGTCCGCGCGGACGGCCTCGACCGCCGTGGTCAGTGCCCGTGCCGTCAGCGTGAACAGCCGCTCGAACAGCTGGATGGAGCGGATGAACATCTGCTCGTCGTGCAGTGTCGTGACCGGCAGCAGCGCTATCTCCACGGCCCTCAGCACCGCGGGCGGCGCCTCGGCCCGGATGGCGGTCACCGCTTCCCGCGCCGCGTCCGCCGCGGGCTCGTCGTCGAGGCCGCCGAGCGCGCCGCGCAGCGCGTCCAGCGGCGCGGTGTCCGAAAGACCCGTCGGTGCGTAGTCGGCGAGCCGGGCAAGTGCCTGCCACACAGCCGTGGTCCGGGTGCGCTGGCGGGGGTCGGTCCCGTCGGCCGCGAGCGCGTCGGTCTCCTGTGTCACGAGATCGGCGAGCAGCACCGCCATCAGCCGGTCGTCGGCCAGGTCGGCGGCCTCCGCTGTGCCGTCCGCCGTCCACTGGGCCACCCCCAGTACGTTGTTCCCCGCGTACGAGACGTAGTTCATGGGCCGGTCGGTGAAGGTCTGTGGCAGCCAGCTGTCGAACATCCAGGCGTCCGGGGACGACCAGGGGCGTGCGCGGCCGGAGCACTCGACGCCGAGCCTGGCCCCGCGCAGGGCGGCGACCAGCTCGGGGGAGACGGCTTGCTTGCCCACCCGCTGGTAATAGTCGACGACTTCGCGGTACGGGAAGCCGCCGAAGTCGGTCGGGCCCGGCCCGAGCGCCCGGTGCGACCAGGCGGTCACCGCATCGTGGGCCTGCCGCAGCGCCCGGTTGTGGTCGCGGGAGGTCCCGCGGCCCAGCGCCGTCCCGCCGACGCCGGTCTTCTCCTGGTCGAGGTGCTCAGCGGATCCCCCCACCGACGCCTTCTCGGTCATATACACGCTTTCACCAATTCCCCGGTTTGCTAGGCCCGTTCGGTGTTCATGGAGTTCATGGCATCGACCAGGCTCTTGGGACGCATGTCCGTCCAGTTCTGCTCGATGTGGTCAAGGCATGCCTGCCGGGTGTCCTCGCCGTGCACCCGCTCCCAGCCGTCCGGTACGTCGGCGAAGGCCGGCCACAGGGAGTGCTGGCCCTCGGAGTTGACCAGGACCAGGTAGCTGCCGTTGTCGTCCTCGAAGGGGTTGGTCGTCATGCTGTTTCCTCTCCTTGTCCTCGACCGGACATCCGGTCGTTCAGTACCTGAGTGATCACGTCCAGCGCGGCCGGGGTGGTCATCTCCAGGTGAGTGCAGTCCACTTCGTACTCATGGATCTCTCCCGTCACGTGGGAGTCCCACGCTTTGACGGCATAGGGGTGCGCCCCGTCGGCCTGCCCGGAGCGGAAGGCGAGTACGTCGCCCTGGAACACGCCGGGCTCGAACTCCCCGGCGATCCGCCGGTTGTTGGTGGCAACCCGGTTGAACGCGGCGATCCCGCGTTCCCCGATGCCGGCCAGCGGGCTGTCCTGCTCGCGCAGCAGCTCGGCGATCTCCGCCGCCGACAGGGATCTGCCCCGGTCGCCCGCGGCCGGGCCGAGCGCGGCCGTGAGCACGGCGAGGATCTCCTGCTCCAGGTCGCCGTCCGGGGCGCCGGTCTCCTCCGCCCGTGCGGGGTAGGAGTCGAGCAGCGCGAGCAGTTCGACCTCGGAGCCCTCGCTCTGCAGCCGGGTGGCGATCTCGTGGGCCACCAGGCCGCCGAACGACCAGCCGATCAGGCGGTAGGGGCCCGTCGGCCGGACCGCGCGGATCTGGGCCACGTAGTCCGCGGCCATCTCCCGCAGATCGGCCGCGCACTTTTCGTCGGCGTTCAGGCCGCGGGCCTGCAGAGCGTAGACGGGAGTGTCCTGGCCCAGGCGCGTGATGAACCCGGAGTAGCACCAGCCGATGCCGACCACCGGGTGGATCAGGAAGTACGGGGTGCTGCCCCGCTGTCCGGCGCGCAGCCGCAGCGGGGTGGCGAACGGGTCGTCGTCCTGGTGCAGCCGCCGGGTGAGTCCGGCGACGGTCGGTGCCTCGAAGATGCTGCGGATCGAGGTGCCGGTGCCCAGCTCGGCACGGACGCGGTTGACCAGCCGGGTGGCGAGCAGCGAGTGGCCGCCGAGGTCGAAGAAGTCGTCGTCGATGCCGACCGATTCCAGGCCGAGCACCTCCGCGAACAGCCCGCACAGCATCGCTTCCTGCTCGGTGCGCGGCGCGCGCCCACCGGTGCCGGGGCGGTCCGTGACGCCGGGCGCCGGGAGCGCCTTGCGGTCCAGCTTGCCGTTCGGGGTGAGCGGCAGGGAGGGCAGCGTGATGACGACCGAGGGGACCATGTAGTCCGGCAGGCGACCGCGGACCTGCGCCCGGAGCGACTCGGAGACGTTCTCTGAGGTCCCTGAGGTCCCTGAGGTCCCTGAGGTCACGACGTACCCGACAAGACGCTTGTCGCCGGGCCGGTCCTCGCGGACAAGGACCGCGGCCTGTGTCACCCGCGCGTCGGCTTCGAGTACGGTCTCGATCTCGCCCAGCTCGATCCGGTGCCCTCGGACCTTCACCTGGTGGTCGGTGCGGCTGAGGTACTCCAGTTCGCCGTCCGGGGTCCAGCGCGCCAGATCACCGGTGCGGTACATCCGCGCCCCCGGGGTCCCGTGCGGGTCCGCCACGAAGCGTCCCGCGGTGAGCGCGGGTCGGTCCAGATAGCCCCGGGCGAGACCCTCGCCCGCCAGGTACAGCTCTCCGGCCACGCCGGGCAGGACCGGGCGCAGGGTGCTGTCGAGCACGTAGGCACGGGTGTTGAGGATCGGGCGGCCGATGGTGGGCGCGCCCTGGACGGGGCCTTCGATCACGAGGGACGTCGACCACACCGTGGTCTCGGTGGGTCCGTAGAGGTTGGTGACCTCCGCGCCGGTCTCCCGCATCCGGGCGGCCAGCGCCGCGGGCAGCGCCTCGCCGCCCACCAGCATCCGCAGGCCCTCGGCGGCGCCGGCCTGCTCGGACAGCAGCGAGTGCCAGAGCGTGGGCGTCGCCTGCATGATCGTCGCCCCGCTGCGGCGGATCAGACCGGCGAGCGCGGCGGGGTCGAGTACCGCGTCCCGGTCGGCCACGACCACGCTCGCCCCGCTGAGCAGCGGCAGTTGGAGCTCCAGGGCGTGGATGTCGAACGCGACCGTGGTCACCGCGAGCATCCGGTCCGTGGCGTCCAGCGGGAACGTGCCGCCCATCGCGGTCAGGAAGTTGAGCAGCGCCCGGTGCGGGACGACGACGCCCTTGGGCGCGCCCGTGGAACCCGAGGTGAAGATCGCGTAGGCGGGGTGCTCGGGCCGCAGCGCGGTGGTGCGCTCCGCATCGGTCAGGTCCCGCTCGTCCTGCACCGCCAGGGCCGCCCGCAGCTCCGGGTCGTCCAGGCAGAGCGCCACCTGGCCGTCGGGCAGCCGGTGCCGGTCGTCCGACGTGGTCAGGGCGGCCTGCGGACCGGCCGCGGTGAGGATCGCCGCGACGCGCTCGACCGGGTGCCCGAGGTCCACCGGAAGATAGGCGGCGCCCGCCTTCTGTACGGCGAGCAGGGCGACGACCAGCTGCGGGGAGCGGGGCAGTGCGAGGGCGACGAGCGTCTCGGGCCCAGCGCCGCGTGCCACCAGGAGGCGCGCCAGACGGTTGGCTTGGGCGTTCAGTTCGGCGTACGTGGTGACGCCGCCGTCCTGCCACAGCGCCGCCGCCTCAGGGGTGCGCCGCACCTGCTCCTCGAAGAGCCGGGGCCAGCACCGCTCGGAGAGCGCGCCCGCCGTGTCGTTCCACTCCTCGATGACGCGGTGCCGCTCCGCGGCGTCGAGCACGTCCACCCGCGCGAGGGGCAGCTCGGGGGCGGCCACGGCGGCCAGCAGCACCCGGCGCAGCCGCTCGGCCCAGCCGAGCACCGTCTCACGGGTGAACAGGTCGGGCCGGTAGGTGAGCCGGAACCGGAGCCGTGTGCCGGGCAGCACAGTGAGCGTCAGGGGGTAGTGAGCGGCGCCCTGGCCCTCCGTGCCCGCGATCTCCAGGCCCTGGTAGGCGGGCCTGCCGTCTCCGGACGGGGCGGGGTAGTTCTCGAAGACGTACAGCGTGTCGAAGAGTTCACCGCCTGCCCCGGCGAGCTGCTGGATCTCGCCGAGCCCGACGTACTCGTACGCCGCGAGGGACGAGCGCTCGGTCTGCAGGCCCGCCATCGTGTCCGCCACCGACCGGGCCGGGTCGAGACGCAGCCGCACCGGGACGGTGTTGGCGAAGAGGCCGATCATCGACTCGACGCCGGGGAGCTCCGGGGGCCGCCCCGACACCGTCGCGCCGAAGACGATGTCGTCGCTGCCGGTGAGCGCGCCGAGCACCTGCGCCCAGGCGCCCTGGACCACCGTGTTCAGGGTGAGGCCGCCGCGCCGCGCGAACTCGGCGATGGCCGCCGTGAGTTCCGCGTCCAGCTCGGCCTCGGCCTCATCGGGCAGCACGGTCTCGCGGCCCGCGCCGGGCGGGCCGAGCAGGGTCGGCCCCTCGAGGTCCGCGAGGTGCCGCTGCCAGGCGGCGGTGGCTTCCGTGCGGTCGCGGCCGGCCAGCCAGCGCAGGTAGTCGCGGTAGGGCCGGACGGGCGGCAGGGTGTGATCGCTGCCGCCCTCGGCGTACATGGTGAAGAGCTCGTGCAGCAGCAGCGGCACCGACCAGCCGTCAAGCAGGATGTGATGGCTCGTCAGCACGAACCTGTACTCGGCCGCGCCGAGCCGGATCAGACGGCAGCGGATCAGTGGGGGCTTCTTGAGGTCGAAGCGGGTCGCCCGGTCGTCGGCGAGCGCGTCGGCGAGCCGCTCCGCCCGCTCGGCCTCGGACAGCGCCGAGAGGTCGAGCTCGCTCCACGGCACCGGCACCCGTTCGAGGACGACCTGCACCGATTCGCCGTTGCGGCGCTGGCGGAACGCCCCGCGCAGGTTGCCGTGCCTGCGCAGCAGTCCGTCGGCGGCCCGGTGCAGGGCCGCGGTGTCCAGGTCCCCGCGCAGGTCGAAGACGAACTGCAAGTGATAGACGTCCGCGCCCTGTTCGTCGTACATCGAGTGGAACAGGAAGCCCTCCTGGAGGGCCGTCAGCGGCAGCACGTCCTCAATGCGTGCCGGAGCGCGCTTCGCGCCCGATTCGCGCTTCATCCCTGGTCCCCGTCCTTGTCGACCTGGTCGAACTTGTCGAACCTGTCGAACTGGTCGTTCTCGTCGAATTCGGTGAAGTCGTCGAAGGCGAACTCGTCCTCGAACGCCTCGATCTCGCTCTGGTCGAGGCTGACCAGGTCGAAGTCCGATGCCGTCGCGCCACCGGCGTCGGCACGCTCCACATGCCGGGCCATCACGGTCAGCGCGCGCACCCAGGCGTCCGCGATCGCGGACACCTCCGCCTCGGTCAGCAGACCGTCCGGCCACGTCCACACGGCGCGCAGCTCGGGTCCTTCCGGTCCCGGCCGCGTCATGGCGTTGACCGCGAGTGGATTGCGCAGCGGCATCGCTGTCCCCGGCGGGATGCCCGCGCCGTCGGCCGTCGCGGCCTCGGGAGCCAGACCCCAGTCGGCCGGCTGCCCCGAACCGTCGAACCGGCCCAGGTAGTTGAAGCCGATCTGCGGGACGGGCAGTGCGGCGAGCACCGGCGCGGTCTCGGCGTTGAGGTACCTCAGCAGGCCGTGGCCAAGACCCTGTCCGGGAACGGTCCGCAGCTGCTCCTTGGCGCGCTTGAGTACGTCCGAGACCGCGGGCCCCGCCTGCCACAGATCGTCCCAGTCGACGTCGCCCGGCTCGATGCGCACGGGGTGGACGCTCGTGAACCAGCCGAGGGTGCGGGACAGGTCGAGACCGTCCGCCAGGTCCTCGTGCCGGCCGTGGCCCTCGACCTCCACGAGCACCGGGCTCTCGTCGCCGCTGTCGCGGCAGGCCAGTGACGCCAGGGCGAGCGCGGTCAGCAGCACGTCGTTGACGCCCGCGTTGTACGCGGCGGGCACTCGGGACAGCACGGCGTCGGTCACCGCGGCGGGCAGCGCCACCGCGAGCGAGTGCGCTGTGGCGGTGGTGTCCCGTGCCGGGTCGAGTTCCCGTGTGCCGATGCGCCGCTCGGGCCGGTCGTACAGGCCGGTCCAGTAGGCGAGTTCGGCGGTACGGGAAGGCTGCGAGGCCTCCTCGGCCAGGAGATTCGCCCAGCGCCGGAAGGACGTGCCCACCCCTTCTAGGCGGGGTGCGGTGCCGGCCGCGACGGCGCTCCAGGCTGTGCTCAGGTCGTGCAGCAGGACACGCCAGGACACGCCGTCCACCGCCAGGTGATGCAGTGTCAGGAGCAGTCGTCCGGAGGTCGCCGGGCCCGCGTCGAACCAGACGGCCTGGAACAGCACGCCGTCCTGCGGCGAGAGCCGCTCGCTCGCGGCGGTCGCCTCCTTGGCCATCAGCGCGCGGGCCGACTCCTCGTCCAGGCCTGCCGTGTCGACGCGGCGCAGGTGCTCGGCGGCCGACACCGTGCCGGTGGGCCGCGCCCGCAGGTGCCAGTCGTCGTCCACGACTTCGAGGCGCAGGACGTCGTGCTGGTCGACGGCCGCCTGCAGCGTCGCCGCGAGGCCCGGCTCGGTGAGATCGGCCGGTACCTGCAGGAGCACCGACTGGAGCAGTCCGTCCAGGCTGCCGCCGCGTGCGCGCAGATCGCGCACGACCGGGGTGAGCGGTATGTCCCCGACACCGTCATCCGCCGCGGACGGGGCGCCCTGCTCCGTCAACTCGCCTGTTGCAGCCGCAAGTTCGGTCAGCGTGCGGGTACGGAAGACGTCCTTCGGGGTGAGCGCGAGACCGGCCGAGCGGGCCCGGCTCGCCAGCTGGATCGAGCCGATGCTGTCCCCGCCGAGCTCGAAGAAGTTGTCCTCGACGCCCACCTGCTCAAGGCCGAGCACCTCGGCGACCAGGCGGCACAGCAGCACTTCCCGGTCCGTGCGGGGGGCGGTGGCGGATCCCGTCCGGTACACGGGAGCGGGCAGCGCGGCCCGGTCCAGCTTTCCGTTGGGGGTCAGCGGCAGCTCGTCCAGGGGTACCACGGCCGACGGGACCATGTAGTCGGGCAGCAAGTCCCCTACGTAGGCCCGCAGTTCTGCCGGATCGAGACCGTGGGCCGGATCCGCCGCGACGGCATAGGCGACAAGCCGCTTGTCACCGGGACGGTCCTCGCGGACGACGACCGCGCTCTGCGCGACCGAGGGGTGGCGGGTGAGCGCCGCCTCGACCTCGCCCGGCTCGATGCGGAAGCCGCGCACCTTGACCTGGTCGTCGGCCCGGCCCGCGAACTCCAGAGTGCCGTCGTGCAGCCAGCGCGCCAGGTCACCCGTGCGGTACATCCGGCTCCCCGCCGGACCGTACGGATCGGCGACGAACCGCTCGCCGGTGAGCGCGGCCCGGTCGAGATACCCGCGCGCCAGGCCCGCGCCCGCGATGTACAGCTCGCCGACGGCACCCACCGGCACCGGCGCGAGCGAGGAATCGAGCACGTACGTCCGCGTGTTGGCCATCGGACGGCCGATCGGCAGCCGGTCGCCGAGACCGTCCGCGGTGGTGACCAGATGCGTCGTGGCGCACAGGGTGATCTCGGTGGGCCCGTACAGGTGACGCACGGCCACGTGCGGAGCGGCGCGCAGCACGCTCTCGACCGCCGCGACCGACACCACGTCGCCACCGGTGAGGATCTCCTTGACGCCGCCGAGCGCGTCACCCAGGTCGTCCGCGACGACGCGGAAGAGCCCCGCGGTGAAGTGGACGCCGGTGATGCCCTCCTCGACGATCAGCCGCTTGAGCTCGGCGATGTCCGGCTCACCGGGGGGCGCGAGGACGACCCGCGCACCGGACAGGAGCGGAACCCACAGCTCGTAGTCGGAGATGTCGAAGGCGTACGGGGCGTGCATCAGCACGTGCTCATGGCGGCCCCCGTCCGCCCAGGCCGGGTCGAGAGCCAGCTCCAGGAGGGCGCGGTGGGATATCGCGATGCCCTTGGGCTCCCCGGTGGAACCAGAGGTGTGCATGACGTACGCGAGAGCGTCGGACCGCCCCGGGACCACAGGCGCGTGCTCCGCGGACCCGCCCTCCTCGGCGATGACCACCCGCGCGGCGTTCTCCGGAACGCCCCGCTCGCGCCACGCGCGGTCGGTGACGAGGACGTGGGCGCCGGAGCCGCGCAGCACATCGCGCATGCGCTCGTCCGGGTAGCTCTCGTGCAGCGGCGCGTAGGCCGCGCCCGCCTTGAGCACGGCGAGCAGGGCGACAACGAGGTCCGCGGACCGTTCCATCAGCACGGCGACCCGGTCCTCGGGGCGCACGCCCAGGCCCACCAGATGATGGGCGAGGCCGTTGGCCCTCCGGTCGAGTTCCGCGTACGTCAGGTGCAGGTCGCCGGAGGTGACGGCCACGGCGTCCGGCCGCAGCCGCGCCTGCTCGGCGAACCTCTCGTGCGCCGTCGAGTCGAGCCCGGCAACGGC
Source organism: Streptomyces sp. NPDC086554 (assembly GCF_040686095.1). Classification (NCBI taxonomy): domain Bacteria; kingdom Bacillati; phylum Actinomycetota; class Actinomycetes; order Kitasatosporales; family Streptomycetaceae; genus Streptomyces; species Streptomyces sp. NPDC086554. Next base: position 429,900 of record NZ_JBFBJK010000002.1, on the reverse strand, counting down.
CACGCGCGTGTCGTTCCACTCGACGAGGGTCCGGTGCCGCTCGTCCGGGCCGAGGATGTCGACCTGGCCGACCGGGACGTCCGGATCAGTGACGACCGCGTGCAGCAGTCGCCGCAGCCGGAGCGCGATCAGGCTCGCGCTCTCGTGGTCGAAGAGATCCGTGCTGTATTCGAGCATGCCGCGGATTCCGGCGGCGCTCTGCCCGTCCGTGCCCTCCCGCAGGCTCAGCGACAGGTCGAACTTGGCGACGCCGATGTCGACCGGCTCGGCCCCGATGGTGAGGCCGGGCAGTTCGAGGGCCGTCTCCGGGGTGTTCTGGAAGGCGAGGAGCACCTGGAAGAGAGGGTGTCGGGCCCGTGACCGGGAGGGGTTGATGAGTTCGACGAGGCGTTCGAAGGGGATGTCTTGGTGGGCGTAGGCGTCGAGGTCGGTGGTGCGGACGCGGGAGACGAGGTCGCGGAAGGTGGGTTGCCCGGAGACGTCGGTGCGCAGGACGAGGGTGTTGGTGAAGAACCCGATGAGGTCGTCGAGTGCTTCGTCGGTGCGTCCGGCGATGGGGCTGCCGATGGGGATGTCGTCGCCTGCGCCGAGTCGGTTGAGCAGGGCGGCGAGGGCGGCCTGGACGACCATGAAGACGGACGAGGAGGTTTCGCGGGCGAACTCGGCCAGTTTCTGGTGCAGTTCGGCGTCCCAGTCCACCGTGACCCGGCCGCCGCGGTGGCTCGCCTCCGCGGGGCGGGGCCGGTCGGTGGGAAGGTTCAGCTCGTCGGGGAGTTCTGCCAGCGTGTCGCGCCAGTAGTCGAGCTGTGTGTGGGCCAGGCTGCCGGACTCGGTTTCGTCGCCGAGGAGTTGGCGTTGCCAGAGGGCGTAGTCGGCGTACTGGACGGGCAGTGGCCGCCAGGCGGGCGCCTCGCCCTTCAGGCGTGCCGCGTAGGCCGTGCCGAGGTCGTTCGCCAGGGGGCCCATGGACCAGCCGTCGCCCGCGATGTGGTGCAGGGAAAGGAGCAGGACGTGATCGGTCTCGTCCAGGGTGAACAGGCGGGCCCGCAGCGGTATGTGGGACGACAGGTCGAAGCCCGCGCCCGCTGCCGCGCTCAGCAGACCGGGAAGCGCCTGCTCGTCGGTCCGCGTGAAGGACAGCGAGAAGGCCGCTTCCGCCGGTGCGAGGATCCGCTGCTCCGCGTGCCCGTCGGACTCGGTGAAGACCGTGCGCAGCGACTCGTGCCGGGCGACGACGTCGCCGAGCGCGGCCTGGAGGGCTTCGCGGTCCACTGCGCCGGTGAGGCGCAGCACCACAGGCATGTTGTAGAGGGCGTCCGCGTCGTGCAGGCGGCTCAGCATCCACAGGCGGTGCTGGGCGAAGGACAGCGGCAGCGGCTCCGGACGCTCCTGCCGCTCCAGCGCAGGGCGGGCCGCTTCGGCGCCGGTCGACACGGCGGCGAGCCCCACCACTGTCGGCGCCTCGAACAGGGCGGCGAGCGGCAGCTCGATCCCCAGGACGGACCGCACGCGGCTGACCAGACGGGTGGCGAGGAGTGAGTGTCCGCCAAGGTCGAAGAAGTTGTCGTCGATGCCGACCCTGGTGAGGCCGAGGACTTCGGCGAAGAGGCCGCAGAGCACTTCCTCGCGCGGGGTGCGCGGGGCGCGCCCCGAGATCACCGCGTCATAGTCCGGGGCGGGCAGCGCCTCGCGGTGCACCTTGCCGGTGGGGGAGAGCGGGATCGCGTCCATGGTCACGACGGCGGCCGGGACCATGTATTCGGGCAGGGTGGCGGCTACGTGGGCGCGGAGTTCCGCGGCGTCCGTTTCCTGTCCGGGGTTGGTCGGTACGACGTAGGCGACGAGTCGTTTGTCGCCGGGGCGGTCTTCGCGTACGACGACTGCCGCGTGGGTGATGGTGGGGTGGCGGTCGAGGACGGCGGCGATCTCGCCGGGTTCGATGCGGAAGCCGCGGACCTTGACCTGGTCGTCGGCGCGGCCCAGGTATTCGAGTTCGCCGGAGGTGTTCCAGCGGACGAGGTCACCGGTGCGGTACATGCGCTCGCCGGGTTCGCCGAACGGGCAGGCCACGAAGCGCTCGCCGGTCAGACCCGGACGCCCCAGATAACCGCGCGCCAGGCCGTCGCCTGCCAGGTAGAGCTCACCGACGACTCCGGCGGGCACCGGGCGCAGGCCCGAACCGAGCACGTACACACGGGTGTTGGCGATGGGGCGGCCGATCGGTGCCGAGACGGCGCCGGTCAGCGGGGCGCTCAGGGTGGCGCACACGGTCGACTCGGTCGGGCCGTACGCGTTGAGCATCCGCCGCCCGGCCGACCAACGGGCGGTCACCTCGGGCGGGCAGGCCTCGCCGCCGGTGATCAGACCGCGCAGTGCGGGTACGCGCTCGGGGTCCAGGGTGGCGACGAACGCGGGCGGCAGCATCGCGTGCGTCACCCGCTCCTCGGCCATGAGCCGCACCACGGCGTCCCCGATGACCTGCTCGGGGCGCGGCACGACCAGGGCCGCACCGGCCAGCAGGGTCATGGCCAGCTCGCAGGCGGAGGCGTCGAAACTGAGCGAGGCGAACTGAAGCACCCTCGACGCGCCGTCCACGCCGAGCGACTCCTGGTGGGAGAGGGCGAGGCCGGCCAGGCCCTGGTGTGTGACCAGGACGCCCTTGGGCGTACCGGTGGAGCCCGACGTGTAGACGATGTACGCGGGATGGTCGGTGCGCAGCGGGAAGTGCCGGTCCGCGTCGGTCAGGGCGGCAGCCGGGAAGGCGGCGAGCTCGGCGGCGGCATCGGGCCCGTCGAGGTGCCAGCGCGGCACGGAGTCCGGGACGCGCTTTCCGGCGTCGCCCACGGTCAGCAGGCCCATGGGTGCGGCGTCCGCGCACATGTAGGCGGCACGCTCGGCCGGGTAGTCCGGGTCGATGTTCAGGTAGGCCGCGCCGGCCTTGACCACCGCGAGAACGGCCACGACAAGCTCCGCCGAGCGCGGGACGGCGAGGGCCACCACCGACTCGGGCCGGACGCCACGGCTGACCAGCAGACGGGCCAGGCGGTTTGCCCGCGCGTCGAGTTCGGCGTAGCTGAGGGTGGTGCCGTCGTGGCTGACGGCGTCGGCGTCCGGGGTGCGGGCGGCCTGGGCTTCGAAGAGGGCCGGGAGGGTGCCGTGCTCGACCGGGGTGGCGGTGTCGTTCCACTCGGCAAGCACCTGCTGCCGCTCGTCCGCGCCGAGGAGTTCGACACGGCTGACCGGTACGTCGGGGTCGGCGACGACGGCGCGCAGCAGGCCTTCCAGGCGGCGCGCCAGACCCGCGGCGGTGTCGGCCTCGAAGAGGTCACCGCTGAACTCGAGCAGGCCGTGCATGCCGCCGGTCTCCGCGCGCTCGCGCAGGCTGAACACCAGGTCGAACTTGGCGACACCGGTGTCCACCGGCTCGGCCCCGATGGTGAGGCCGGGCAGTTCGAGGGCCGTCTCCGGGGTGTTCTGGAAGGCGAGGAGCACTTGGAAGAGGGGGTGGCGGGCTCGTGAGCGTGCGGGGTTGATGAGTTCGACGAGGCGTTCGAAGGGGATGTCTTGGTGGGCGTAGGCGTCGAGGTCGGTGGTGCGGACGCGGGAGACGAGGTCGCGGAAGGTGGGTTGTCCGGAGACGTCGGTGCGCAGGACGAGGGTGTTGGTGAAGAACCCGATGAGGTCGTCGAGTGCTTCGTCGGTGCGTCCGGCGATGGGGCTGCCGATGGGGATGTCGTCGCCTGCGCCGAGTCGGTTGAGCAGGGCGGCGAGGGCGGCTTGGACGACCATGAAGACGGATGAGGAGGTTTCGCGGGCGAACTCGACCAGTTTCTGGTGCAGTTCGGCGTCCCAGTCGAGCGGGATCAAGCCGCCGTCGTGGCTGGCCACCGCGGGCCGGGGCCGGTCGGTGGGCAGTTCCAGTTCCTCGGGGAGGGCGGCGAGGTTCTTGCGCCAGTACTCCAGCTGGGTGTGGGCCAGGCTGCCGGACTCGGTTTCGTCGCCGAGGAGTTGGCGTTGCCAGAGGGCGTAGTCGGCGTACTGGACCGGCAGTGGCTGCCAGTTCGGGGCCGCACCCTCGATGCGGCTGGCGTAGGCCGTGCTGAGGTCGTTGGCGAGGGGGCCCATGGACCAGCCGTCGCCCGCGATGTGGTGCAGGACCAGCGACAGGATGTGCTCGTCCGCGCCCAGCGTGAACAGGGCGGCGCGCACGGGCAGTTCGCAGGACAGATCGAAGCCCGTCGTCATCTCCTGACGCAGTGCCGTACGCAGCTGTGCCTCATCGGAGACGGTGACCTGCTGGATGCGTACGTACGCGGCCTCGATACCGAGGACGGTCTGGTGTGCCTCGCCGTCGGTGCCGGTGCCGGTGTCGGTGTCGGGGAAGACGGTGCGCAGCGACTCGTGCCGGGCGATGACGTCGCCGAGCGCGGCCTGGAGCGCCTTGTGGTCCAGGGTGCCGGTGAGGCGCAGGGCGAGCGGCATGTTGTAGAGCGCGCCCGCGCTCTCCAGACGGTTGAGGAACCACAGGCGGCGCTGGGCGAAGGACAGTGGTACGGCTTCGGGGCGTCGCCGGCGGGTGAGGGCCGGTCGAGCCGCGTCCGCCTCGTCGGAGGCGGTGGCGAGTCCGGCCACGGTGGGCGTCTCGAAGAGCGCGCCCAGGGACAGCTCGACTCCCAGGACGGACCGCACGCGGCTGACCAGACGGGTGGCGAGGAGTGAGTGTCCGCCAAGGTCGAAGAAGTTGTCGTCGATGGAGACCTGGTGGACGCCGAGGACTTCGGCGAAGAGGCCGCACAGGACTTCCTCGCGCGGGCTGCGCGGTGCACGCCCCGCCGTGGCGGTTGCGAAGTCCGGTGCGGGCAGGGCGCGCCGGTCCAGCTTCCCGTTCGGGGTCAGGGGCAGTGCGTCCATGGTCACGACGGCGGCCGGGACCATGTATTCGGGCAGGGTGGCGGCTACGTGGGCGCGGAGTTCGGCGGCGTCCGTTTTCTGTCCGGGGTTGGTCGGTACGACGTAGGCGACGAGTCGTTTGTCGCCGGGGCGGTCTTCGCGTACGACGACTGCCGCGTGGGTGATGGTGGGGTGGCGGTCGAGGACGGCGGCGATCTCGCCGGGTTCGATGCGGAAGCCGCGGACCTTGACCTGGTCGTCGGCGCGGCCCAGGTATTCGAGCTCGCCGGAGGTGTTCCAGCGGACGAGGTCACCGGTGCGGTACATGCGCTCGCCGGGTTCGCCGAACGGGCAGGCCACGAAGCGCTCGCCGGTCAGACCCGGACGCCCCAGATAACCGCGCGCCACACCGCGTCCGGCGACGTACAGCTCTCCGGGCACCCCGGCCGGAACGGGCAGCAGCCCCGAACCGAGCACGTACAGACGGGTGTTGGCGAGCGGACGGCCGATCGGCAGCGGCCCGGATTCCGGACCCGTGCCGGGGGCGATCCGGTGCTCCGTGCAGCTGACGGTGGTCTCGGTCGGCCCGTAGACGTTCCGCACGGTCACCGCGGGGTGCGCGGAGCGCCAGCTCTCCAGGGCCTCGACGGAGAGCGCCTCGCCCGCGAGCAGCAGGTCGCCGGTCGGCGACGCGTGCCCGGGAAGGGCTTCGAGCAGCGGCAGGTGACTGGGCGTGCCCTTGAGCAGGGTCGGCGCGGTGGCCGGAAGGCCGGCCTCGTCGAGACTGCCCACGCACACGGTTCCGCCGACGGTCAGTGGTGTCAGGAGCGCGGTGACGGTCATGTCGAAGGACACCGAGGAGTGCAGCAGCGTGGATCCGGCCGCGCTCGGGTAGCTCCGTCCCGCCCACTCCAGGTAGTCGACGAGGTTGCGCTGTTCCACGACGACGCCCTTGGGCGTACCGGTGGAACCCGAGGTGTAGATGACGTAGGCGGGGTGGTGCGGCCGCAGCGGACTGGTCCGCCGCTCGTCGTCCGGGTTCTCGGCGACGGGCGGCAGGCCGTCGCCGAAGAGCCGTGGCAGGCCGGACGGTTCCCCGTCGAACTCCGCCCGCCCGGCGACCGTTTCCTCCGTCGTCAGGAGCAGGGCCGGGGCGGAGTCGCGCAGCATGTGCGCGATGCGGTCGGCCGGATAGTCGCAGTCGACCGGCAGATAGGCGGCACCGGCCTTGAGTACGCCGAGCAGCGCGGCGAGCAGCCGTGGCGACGGGCGCATGGCCACTGCCACCAGGTCCTCGGGGCCCACGCCCCGCTCGGTCAGCTGCCGTGCCACACCGTTGGCGAGCGAGTTGAGTTCGGCGTAGCTGAGGGTGGTGCCGTCGTGGCTGACGGCGTCGGCGTCCGGGGTGCGGGCGGCCTGGGTCTCGAAGAGGGCCGGGAGGGTGCCGTGCTCGACCGGGGTGGCGGTGTCGTTCCAGTCGGTCAGGATGCGGCGTCGCTCGTCGTCGCCGAGGAGTTCGACACGGCTGACCGGGCGGTCCGGGTCCGTCAGGAGCGCACGCAGGGTCTGGTCGAGGCGCGCGGTGAGCGCGGCCGCGGTGTCGTGGTCGAAGAGATCGCCGTTGTACTCCAGCGTGCCGCCGATGCCTGCGGGGCCCTGACTCCCGTGCCGCTCCTGGACGTTGATCGACAGGTCGAACTTGGCGACGCCGATGTCGACCGGCTCGATCCCGACGGAGAGGCCGGGCAGTTCCAGCGACGCCTCAGGAGTGTTCTGGAAGGCGAGGAGCACCTGGAAGAGGGGGTGGCGGGCTCGTGAGCGTGTGGGGTTGATGAGTTCGACGAGGCGTTCGAAGGGGATGTCTTGGTGGGCGTAGGCGTCGAGGTCGGTGGTGCGGACGCGGGAGACCAGTTCCCGGAAGGTGGGCTGGCCCGATACGTCGGTGCGCAGGACGAGGGTGTTGGTGAAGAACCCGATGAGGTCGTCGAGTGCTTCGTCGGTGCGTCCGGCGATGGGGCTGCCGATGGGGATGTCGTCGCCCGCGCCGAGTCGGTTGAGCAGGGCGGCGAGGGCGGCTTGGACGACCATGAAGACGGACGAGGAGGATTCGCGGGCGAACTCGGCCAGTTCCTGGTGCAGTTCGGCGTCCCAGTCCACCGTGACCCGGCCGCCGCGGTGGCTCGCCTCCGCGGGGCGGGGCCGGTCGGTGGGAAGGTTCAGCTCGTCGGGGAGTTCTGCCAGCGTGTCGCGCCAGTAGTCGAGCTGTGTGTGGGCCAGGCTGCCGGACTCGGTTTCGTCGCCGAGGAGTTGGCGTTGCCAGAGGGCGTAGTCGGCGTACTGGACCGGCAGTGGCTGCCAGTTCGGGGCCGCACCCTCGATGCGGCTGGCGTAGGCCGTGCCTAGGTCGTTGGCGAGGGGGCCCATGGACCAGCCGTCACTCGCGATGTGGTGCAGGACCAGCGAGAGCACGTGCTCGGTCGCGTCGAGCTTGAACAGGCTTGCCCGCACCGGCAGTTCACGGGACAGGTCGAAGCCCGCACCCGCTGCCGCGCTCACAAGGCCGGGAAGCGCCTGCTCGTCGGTCTCGGTCACCGGCAGTGGCACAGGGGATGAGCCCAGGACGGTCTGGTGTGCCTCGCCGTCGGTGTCGGGGAAGACGGTGCGCAGCGACTCGTGCCGTGCGACGACGTCGCCGAGCGCGGCCTGGAGCGCCTTGTGGTCCAGGGTGCCGGTGAGGCGCAGGGCGAGCGGCATGTTGTAGAGCGCGCCCGCGCTCTCCAGACGGTTGAGGAACCACAGCCGCTGCTGCGAGAAGGACAGCGGCACCGCATCCGGACGCGGCAGCCGCGTCAGGGCGGGCCGTGCGGTGTCGGCCTCGTCGGAGGCGGTGGCGAGTCCGGCCACGGTGGGCGTCTCGAAGAGCGCGCCCAGGGACAGCTCGACACCCAGGACCGACCGCACGCGGCTGACCAGACGCGTGGCGAGGAGTGAATGTCCGCCAAGGTCGAAGAAGTTGTCGTCGATGGAGACCTGGTGGACGCCGAGGACTTCGGCGAAGAGGCCGCACAGGACTTCCTCGCGCGGGCTGCGCGGTGCACGCCCCGCCGCGACTGCTCCGAAGTCCGGTGCGGGCAGCGCGCGCCGGTCGAGCTTCCCGTTCGGGGTCAGTGGCAGTGCGTCCATGGTCACGACGGCGGCCGGGATCATGTACTCGGGCAGGGTGGCGGCGACGTGGCCGCGCAGCTCCGCCACGTCCACCTCCTGACCGGGGTCCGCCGGAACCACGTACGCCACGAGCTGACCCGGACGGTCGGCCCGCGTCACCACGACCGCCTGGGCGACCGTCGGCCGGGCCGTGAGCACGGACTCGATCTCGCCGAGCTCGATGCGGTGGCCGCGGACCTTGACCTGGTCGTCCGCGCGGCCCAGGTACTCCAGCTCACCGGAGGTGTTCCAGCGGACGAGGTCACCGGACCGGTACATGCGCTCGCCGGGTTCGCCGAACGGGCAGGCCACGAAGCGCTCGCCGGTCAGACCCGGACGCCCCAGATAACCGCGCGCCACACCGTCGCCCGCGAGATACAGCTCACCCACGACACCGACCGGCACCGGGCGCAGCCGCGCGTCCAGGACGTAGGCGCGCATGTTGGTGACCGGCCGGCCGATCGGCGGCTTGGCGTCGCCGGACAGCGGCGCGCTCATCGTCGCGCAGACGGTGATCTCCGTCGGACCGTAGGCATTGATCATCCGGCGGCCGGGGGACCAGCGGGCCACCAGCTCGCCGGACGACGCCTCGCCCCCCACCAGGAGCGTGCGCACCGTCGGCAGGTCCGACGGCGCGAGGACGTCGAGCACGGACGGCGGAAGGAGCAGATGGGTCACCTCGTGCTCGGCGGCGAGCGCCACCAGCGGGGCGCCGGGCCGCAGCCGGTCGGGTGAGGCGAGGACCAGGGTGGCGCCGGACAGCAGCGCCATGGACAGCTCCCAGAACGCCGCGTCGAAGCTGAGCGAGGCGAACTGAAGCACCCGGTCGCCGGGGCCCAGGTCGAGGAGGTTGCCCCGGGCGTCGAGCAGGCTCGCCACGCCCGTGTGCGTGCAGACCACTCCCTTGGGGCGGCCGCTGGATCCCGAGGTGTAGATGATGTACGCCGCATGGGAGAGCGTGAGCGGGCTGAGCCGCTCGGCGTCGGTGACGTTCACCTCGGAGAGAACGTCGCCCACCTCGGAGAGGACGTCGCCGCCGGAGAGCACACCCGTGCCGGGGAGAACGCCCTCGCCGATGAGCCCGGCCGTCGCCTCATCGGCCGCCGCCCACTCCTCGGCCGTCCAGTGCGCCGTGCCCGCGGGCAGCCCGCCCGAGAGAGCGGTCGTGGTGAGGGTGAGCCGGGGCGCGCCGTCGGTGAGCAGATACGCGATGCGGTCGGCCGGATAGGCCGGGTCGACGGGCAGATACGCGGCACCGGCCTTGAGCACGGCGATGACCGCGACGACCAGCTCCGCCGAGCGCGGCAGCATCAGGGCCACCGTGTCCTCGGGGCCGATGCCGCGCGCGATCAGCATGCGGGCGAGGCGGTTGGCGCGCCGGTTCAGCTCTCCGTACGACATGCCGGTGCCGGTGTCGTCGACGACGGCGGGCGCGTCCGGGGACCCGGCGGCACGGGCCTCGAAGAGCGCGGGCACGGTCAGGCGCGGCACGTCCCGGCGGGTGTCGTTGAAGTCGCTCGCCAGCTGGGTGTGCTCGGCGGCCGTGAGCAGCTCGATGTCGCCGATGCCCCGCTCGGGCTCGGCCGCCGCGGCGCTCAGGAGCCGCCCGAGCCGGGCCACCATCAGCTCCACGGTGCCCTGGTCGAACAGGTCGGTGCTGTACTCGATGAACCCCTCGAGACCGGCGGGCGCGCCCTCGGCGTCCCGTGTCTCGGTCAGGCTCAGCGAGAGGTCGAACTTGGATCCGCCGGGGTGGACGCCGTACCGGTCGAGTTCGAGGCCGGGCAGCTCCAGGCCGGCTTCCGGGGTGTTCTGCAGCGCAAGCAGGATCTGCACCAGCGGCTGCCGACTCGCGGAACGGGCCGGGTTGAGCACCTCGACGAGCCGGTCGAACGGCAGGTCCTGATGGGCGTACGCCTCCAGGTCGGCGGCCCTGACCCGGTCCACGAGCTCGCCGAATCCGGGGTTCCCCGACGTGTCGGTGCGCAGCACCAGGGTGTTGACGAAGAACCCGACGAGATCGTCGAGCGCCTCGTCGGTACGTCCCGCGACAGGGCTGCCGACGGGGATGTCGTCGCCCGCGCCCAACCGGCTGAGCAGCGCCGCAAGACCGGCCTGCAGCACCATGTACAGCGTGGCCCCGCGGCCCGCCGCAAGGCCTGCCAGGGCCCGGTGCAGTTCCGCGTCGAAGGCCACGGGCAGCGCCGCGCCCTCGTGACCGGTCACCGCGGGGCGGGGCCGGTCCGTCGGCAGGTCGAGCTCTTGTGGCAGGGCGGCCAGCGTGGTGCGCCAGTACGCCAGCTGCCGGTGGGCCAGGCTGTCCGGCTCGGTCTCGTCGTCGAGGAGTTCGCGCTGCCACAGGCTGTAGTCGGCGTACTGGACGGGCAGCGGCTGCCAGCCGGGCTCGCCGCCCTCCAGGCGGGCCGCGTACGCCGTGCCGAGGTCGCGTGCCAGCGGGGCCATCGACCACTCGTCGCCCGCGATGTGGTGCAGGACGAGCGCGAGCACGTGCTCCCGCTCGCCCAGCCTGAACAGGGTGGCGCGCAGCGGTATCTCGCTGGACAGGTCGAAGTCCGTGCGCGCCGCGTCGTCCAGGAGGCCGGACAACCGCGCTTCGTCGGTCTCGATCACCGGCAGCGGCACGGCGGGGGAGCCGAGCACGGTCTGGCGTGCGGCGCCGTCGGTCTCCGGGAAGACGGTGCGCAGCGACTCGTGCCGGGCGACGACGTCACCCACAGCGGTGCGCAGCGCAGCGTGGTCGAGGTCGCCCCGCAGCCGTAGGGCAAGCGGCATGTTGTAGGTCGACCCGACGCCCTCGACCTGGTGCAGGAACCACAGCCGCTGCTGGGCGAAGGAGAGCGGGACGGCGTCGGGCCGGGGCATCGGCACAAGCGCCGGGCGTACGGCGGTACCGGCCGCGGGGTCGGCGGCGAGCGCGGCGGCGAGGCCGGCCACGGTCGGCGACTCGAAGAGGGTGCTCAGCTGGATCTCGGCGCCGAGCTCGGCCCGGACCCGTACGGCCAGGCGGGTGGCGAGCAGCGAGTGGCCGCCCAGTTCGAAGAAGTTGTCGTCGATGCCGGGCCGTTCCACGCCGAGGACCTCGGCGAAGAGCCCGCAGAGGATCTCCTCGTGCGCGGTGCGCGGCGCACGTCCGGCGGACGCGGCATCGAAGCGGGGGGCGGGCAACGCACGCTGGTTGAGCTTCCCGTTCGGCGTCAGCGGCAGGGAGTCGACGGCGACCACGGCCGCGGGCACCATGTACGAGGGGACGGACTCACCCGCGTACGACCGCAGTTCGGACGGGTCGGCCCCGCCGTCACGCGGCACCACATAGGCGACGAGCCGCTTGTCGCCGGGGCGGTCCTCGCGGGCCACGACCGCGACCTGGGCGACGCGCGGATGGTGGGCGAGCGCGGCCTCGATCTCTCCGAGCTCGATGCGGAACCCGCGGATCTTCACCTGGTGGTCGGCGCGCCCCTCGTGGACGAGCAGGCCGTCGGACGTCCAGTGGGCCAGGTCGCCGGTGCGGTACATCCGGGTGCCGGCCGGGCCGAAGGGGCAGGCGACGAACCGGTCGGCGGTCAGTCCTGGCCGGCCGAGGTAGCCGCGGGCGAGTCCGGCGCCGGCCACGTACAGCTCACCGACGGCGCCGGGCGGCACCGGCCGCAGCGCGGCGTCCAGCACATAGGCGCGCAGGTCCGGCAGCGCGCGGCCGACGGTGCTGCCGCGGTCCGCGGCTGCCGACTCGCGGGTGAGGGCGTGCTGGGTGACGTGCACGGTGGTCTCGGTGATGCCGTACATGTTGACGAGCGTCGGCCGGTCGTCGGGGTGGCCGGCGAACCATTCGCCGAGCCTGCCCGGGGCCAGCGCCTCGCCGCCGAAGATGACGTACCGCAGGGCGAGCCGCGTGTCCGGGCGCCGCTGGTCGGCCTCGATCAGCTGGTAGAACGCCGAGGGGGTCTGATTGAGCACCGTGACCCGCTCAGCGGCGAGCAGGTCGAGGAAGGCCTCGGGCGAGCGCGAGACCGCGTGCTCCACGACGACCAGGCGGCCGCCGTACAGCAGCGCGCCCCACAGCTCCCACACGGAGAAGTCGAACGCGTAGGAGTGGAAGAGCGTCCAGACGTCCCGCTCGCCGAAGCCGTACTGCTCCTCGGTGGCCGAGAGCAGCCGGGTGACGTTGCGATGGGAGATCACCACGCCCTTGGGCTTGCCCGTCGAACCGGACGTGAAGATCACGTACGCCGGGTGCTCGGCCCGCAGCGCGGCGGACCGGTCGGCGTCAGTGGGGTCGCTCGCGGGGCACCCGGCCACGTCGCGTACGGACTCGACGGTGTCGAGCACCAGGACGGGCCTGGCCTCGGAGACGACGGCGTCGATGCGGGCGGCCGGCGCGTCCGGGTCGATCGGCAGATATCCGGCGCCGGACTTGAGCACGGCGATGACGGCCACGACCAGTTCGACGGAGCGCGGCAGGACGAGCCCGACGAGCCGCTCGGGCCCGGCTCCCCGGTCGATCAGCCGGTGGGCGAGCCTGTTGGCCCGTTCGTTCAGCTCGCGGTAGGTCAGCCGCTCGCCCTCGTGGACCAGGGCGAGGGCGTCGGGGGTGCGCAGGACCTGTGCCTCGAACCAGGCGGGCAGCGTCCCGGCGTCCAGGCCGTCCGCGGTGCCGTTCCACTCGTCGAGTACGCGGCCGCGCTCGTCCGGCGCCATCACGTCGAGGGTGCCGATGGGCCGGGCGGGGTCGGCGGTCAGTGCCCGCAGGTACGCGACGAACCGCTGCCCGTGGCCGGTGATGGCCTCGGCGTCGTACGCGGCGTTGTTGCCGGTGATCCGGACACCGATGCCGTCATCGCCGGAGCCGCCCTCGAAGATGATGACCAGGTCGTCGACGGGACCGCTGGGCATGCCGTGGACGGAGGCCACACAGGGGCCGAACCGCAGGCCCTCCTCCAAGGGGAGGAAATTGATGGAGGGGCCGAACATACGGCGGGAGAGACCGCCGAGGCCGAGGTCCTTGCGCAGGTCCTCGCCGCGGTAGCGCTGGTGGCGCAGCAGGCCGCGCATTTCCTGGCCGACATGACGCTGCAGGTCGCCGAACGACATGTCGGGGCGTACGGCGACCCGCAGCGGAAGCACGTTGGAGTTCATGCCGGGGGTCTCCCGGGTGACCGGCGTGAGGCGACCGGTGACGGGAAAGCCCAGAACGACGTCCTCGGTGCGGGTGAAGTGCCGCAGATAGGCTGCGGCGGCGGCGGTCAGGGTGACCTGCCAGGTCGACCTCGCCTCTCGGGCCAGCCGTTTGATTTCCGCGAAGTAATCGGATTCCAGCCAGGAGACATGGCTCTTCGACTCGGCCCACAGGCCGGTGGCGCGGTCGGGAAGGTTCAGGATGTCGGGGTCGTCACCGTACTTGTCCAGCCAGTAGTCGCGGTCCCTGACACTGCGCTCGCTCTCGGCGTACTTCGTGTCCTCGTCGAGGAATTCGTCGAGCGGCGAGAAAGGGGTTGCGGGTATCTCGTGGCCGTCTTCCGTGAGTGCGGAGTAGCACTCGGAGACACGCTGCACGAGGAGATTGAAGGCATAGGCGTCCAACACGATGTGATGCGTCCGCATGTACCAGAAGAACTGGTCGGGCCCCACCTTGAAAAGGATTTGCTTGAACAGTGGACCATTCAGCAGATCAATGGGCCGCTCGAGGTCCGACTCCATGGTCGCGAATGCCGTGGCGCGCGGGTCGTCGTCGGTCGTGAGGTCCACGCGGGGCAGCGGCCAGTCGCGCTCGGAGCGCAGCGACTGCCGGGGGACGCCGTCCGTCTCGCTGAACGTGACGTGCAGCACCTCGGCCTCGTCGACCGCTCGGCGCAGTGCTTTCTCGAACAGTTCCTCGTCGAGTGCGCCGCGAATCTCCACGTAGCCGTTGACGTTGTAGAGAAGGCTGTTCGGGGCCAGCTTCTGAGCGAACCAGACGCGCTCCTGTGCCACCGACAAAGGATTACCTGCGGACTGCGGCCCGTCGAACACTCTGAGAATCCCCCACGCGTCAGCAGGGGGCGAATCTCCTCTGGCCCCCCGGTGTACGGGAGTTCACCCCCGCCCGCACACACTTTCCAAAGTCGAACAAGATCGAATGCTAGCACCATGCGACGGCACGTCAGTTTCGTGGGCGGCTTTGGTGAGGCGTTCTGTCGCCTACATCACAAGGGATTGCGCGACGGGGTGGCACGGGACCGAATTCCCAGTTACCGGAATGCAAAATTCCACCTTGTTCGAATGGGCCTCCGGGGCGCAACGCCAAAAGCCCCGCCTCGCCGTCCTGGGGAAGGACGGGAGACGGGGCTTCCGGTTCGAGCTCTGGTGGATCCGCACCCGCGTGGCGAACGCAGGTCGCGTGCGGATCCGAGGTGCCGGTCAGGAGCGGAAGAGAGGGACCGCTGGGTCCGTTCCGGCGTCAATCAAGTGAGCGACCGCAGAGCGGCGCTCGGACAGGGCTTCAGCCCTGGAGGGTCGCAACCTTCGAAGCAAGCGCCGACTTCTTGTTGGCGGCCTGGTTCTTGTGGATGACGCCCTTGGAGACGGCCTTGTCGAGCTGGCGCGAAGCCTCACGCGTCGCCTCGACGGCCTTCTGGGTGTCACCCGCGGCAACGGCCTCGCGGGCCTTGCGGATCGCGGTCTTCAGGGAAGACTTGACCGCCTTGTTGCGCTGACGCGCCTTCTCGTTGGTCTTGATCCGCTTGATCTGGGACTTGATGTTCGCCACGAAAGAGCCTTTTCAGGTTCAGGTACTGCAGAGGTACTGCAGATGAGTTTTTTTGACACGTACCTCAGGGCCGAGAGGGCCAGGAGACACAGCTGCCCAGATTACCAGCCGCCCCGCGACCGGCCCAATCCGGGCGTGGTCCCCGCCCCGAGCGGCCCAGACCTGGCCCAGTGCCCCACCCGTGGGACCATGGAACCTACGTATAGATCCGACCCGAGGCGACAGGCGCCTCAAGAGACAGGACCCTGCGTGCCCGCGACCCCTAAGAATGTGCCCGAGCCGAGCCGTACCGACTCGGCTCTGATCCGTAATTTCTGCATCATCGCGCACATCGACCACGGCAAGTCCACGCTCGCCGACCGCATGCTCCAGCTGACCGGTGTGGTCGAGCAGCGGCAGATGCGTGCTCAGTACCTCGACCGGATGGACATCGAGCGCGAGCGCGGCATCACGATCAAGTCCCAGGCGGTGCGTCTGCCCTGGGCCCCCACCGAGGGCCCGGATCAGAGCAAGACCCACATCCTCAACATGATCGACACCCCCGGGCACGTGGACTTCACGTATGAAGTCTCGCGTTCGCTCGCGGCTTGCGAGGGCACGATCCTCCTTGTCGACGCGGCCCAGGGCATCGAGGCTCAGACTCTCGCCAACCTCTACCTGGCGATGGAGAACGACCTCAAGATCGTCCCGGTGCTCAACAAGATCGACCTGCCGGCGGCGCAGCCGGAGAAGTTCTCCGAGGAGCTGGCCAATCTCATCGGCTGCCAGCCGGAGGACGTGCTGAAGGTCTCCGCGAAGACCGGCATGGGCGTCGAGGCGCTGCTCGACAAGGTCGTGGCCGAGGTCCCGCCGCCGGTCGGCGTCGCGGACGCGCCCGCCCGCGCGATGATCTTCGACTCGGTCTATGACTCCTACCGGGGCGTCGTGACGTACGTACGTGTCGTCGACGGCCAGCTCAACAAGCGTGAGCGGATCCGGATGATGTCCACCGGGGCCACGCACGAGCTGCTCGAGATCGGTGTCTCGTCCCCCGAGATGACCCCGGCCGACGGCATCGGCGTCGGCGAGGTGGGCTACATCATCACCGGCGTGAAGGACGTCCGTCAGTCCAAGGTCGGTGACACGATCACCTCCCTGCACAAGGGCGCGACCGAGGCCCTCGGCGGCTACAAGGACCCGAAGCCGATGGTCTTCTCGGGTCTCTATCCGCTCGACGGCTCCGAGTACCCCGACCTGCGCGAGGCCCTCGACAAGCTGCAGCTCAACGACGCCGCGCTCGTGTACGAGCCGGAGACGTCGGCGGCGCTCGGCTTCGGCTTCCGCGTCGGCTTCCTCGGCCTCCTGCACCTCGACGTGATCCGTGAGCGGCTCGAGCGCGAGTTCGGGCTCGACCTCATCGCCACCGCTCCCAACGTGGTCTACCGCGTGATCATGGAGGACGGCAGCGAGCACACGGTCACCAACCCGAGCGAGTTCCCCGAGGGCAAGATCGACGAGGTCTACGAGCCCGTCGTACGCGCCACGATCCTCGCCCCGAGCGAGTTCATCGGCTCGATCATGGAGCTGTGCCAGAACCGGCGCGGCACCCTGCTCGGCATGGACTACCTCTCCGAGGACCGCGTGGAGATCCGCTACACGCTGCCGCTCGCCGAGATCGTCTTCGACTTCTTCGACCAGCTGAAGTCCAAGACGCGGGGCTATGCGTCCTTGGACTACGAGCCCACCGGCGAGCAGTCCGCGCAGCTCGTCAAGGTCGACATCCTGCTGCACGGCGACAAGGTCGACGCGTTCTCCGCCGTCACGCACAAGGACGCGGCGTACGCGTACGGCGTGCGGCTCGTCGCCAAGCTGCGCGAGCTCATCCCCCGGCAGGCCTTCGAGGTGCCGGTGCAGGCCGCGATCGGTTCCCGGGTCATCGCCCGCGAGACCATCCGCGCCATCCGCAAGGACGTCCTCGCCAAGTGCTACGGCGGTGACATCTCCCGTAAGCGCAAGCTGCTCGAGAAGCAGAAGGAGGGCAAGAAGCGCATGAAGATGGTCGGCTCCGTCGAGGTGCCGCAGGAAGCCTTCATCGCGGTGCTCTCCAGCGACGACAGCGGCCCCGGCAAGGCCAAGAAGTAGCCGAGAAGTAACAGACGCCCCGCCCGGCACGGGCATTTTGACGGGTCCGTCGCGCTTTTGCGCGGCGGACCCGTTCTGTATGAGGTGGCAGGCAGAAGCTGTAGGAAGTGACAGGCAGAAGGCCCTTACGCAGCGGGCTTCGGCGCTCTACTCTGATCACCACTCGCAGGTTACTCGCAAGTTAAACAAGCAGCCGCCAGAGAAACATCAAGCAGCCGCCAGCCAGTCGCCGCACTGTCGCGGGCCCGGAGGATGTCGTGAGCGACACACAGACCTTGATCGAGAACCGTCCGCCGTCCGTGGCGCATCTCTTCCTGGAGCGCGTGGCTGCCACGCCGGACGCAGAGGCCTACCGCTATCCCGTGCCGGCGGCCGCCGGCGAAGGCCCCGACGACTGGAAGTCGCTGAGCTGGGCGCAGGCCGCCGAGCGCGTCTACGCCATCGCCGCGGGCCTGATCGACCTCGGCCTCGCACCCGAGGACCGGGTGGCGCTCGCCTCGTCGACCCGGGTCGAGTGGATCCTCTCCGACCTCGGCATCCTCTGCGCGGGCGCGGCCACCACCACGGTGTATCCGCAGACCAACGCCGAGGAGTCCACCTACATCCTGGCCGACTCCGGCAGCCGGGTGCTGATCGCCGAGAACGCCGAGCAGCTCGCCAAGGCGCGCGAGAAGCGGGCCGAGCTGCCCGAGCTCAAGCACGTCGTGGTGATCGACACCGAGGGCGCCGAGCCCGTCGACGGCGACCCCGACGGCTGGCTGCTCACCCTCGCCGAACTGGAGGCGCGCGGTACCGCCCACCTGGAGAAGAACCCGGAGGCGGTCAAGGAGCGGATCGCGGCGATCACCAAGGACCAGCTCGCCACGATCATCTACACCTCCGGCACCACGGGTAAGCCCAAGGGCGTGCGGCTGCCGCAGGACAACTGGTCGTACATGGCGAAGGCCATCGCCGCGACCGGTCTGCTCGGCCCGGACGACGTGCAGTACCTGTGGCTGCCGCTCGCGCACGTCTTCGGCAAGGTGCTGACGTCCGGCCAGATCGAGCTCGGGCACGTCACCGCCGTCGACGGCCGCGTCGACAAGATCATCGAGAACCTTCCGGTGGTGCAGCCGACGTACATGGCGGCCGTGCCGCGCATCTTCGAGAAGGTCTACAACGGCGTCGCGGCCAAGGCGCGGGCCGGCGGCGGTGCCAAGTACAAGATCTTCGTGTGGGCCGCGGAGGTCTCCCGCGAGTACGCGAAGGTCAGCCAGGACAACTTCCGCAGGACCGGCAACGCCTCCGTGCCGTTCGGGCTCGGCGCCAAGCACAAGGTTGCCGACGCGCTCGTCTACTCCAAGCTGCGGGAAGCCTTCGGCGGACGCCTGCGCGCCGCCGTCTCCGGTTCGGCCGCGCTCGCACCCGAGATCGGCTACTTCTTCGCCGGCGCGGGCATCCACATCCTGGAGGGCTACGGCCTGACCGAGTCCTCCGCGGCCTCCTTCGTGAACCCCGGCGAGGCCTACCGCACCGGCACCGTCGGCAAGCCGCTCCCCGGCACCGAGGTCCGGATCGCCGACGACGGCGAGATCCTGCTGCGCGGCCCCGGCATCATGGAGGGCTACCACGGCCTGCCCGAGAAGACCGTCGAGGTCCTGGAGTCCGACGGCTGGTTCCACACCGGGGACATCGGCGAGCTGTCGCCCGATGGGTACCTGAAGATCACCGACCGCAAGAAGGACCTGATCAAGACGTCCGGCGGCAAGTACATCGCGCCCGCCGAGGTCGAGGGCCAGTTCAAGGCGGTCTGCCCGTACGTCTCCAACATCCTGGTGCACGGCGCCGACCGGAACTTCTGCACCGCCCTGATCGCCCTCGACGAGCCCGCCATCCTGGACTGGGCCAAGGAGAACGGTCTGGAGGGCAAGAGCTACGCCGACGTGGTCGCAGCCCCGGCGACGGTCGCGCTCATCGAGGGCTATGTGAAGCAGCTCAACGAAGGCCTGCAGCGCTGGCAGACCGTCAAGAAGTTCAAGCTGCTCCCGCGTGACCTGGACATCGAGCACGGCGAACTGACGCCCAGCCTCAAGCTGAAGCGCCCGGTCGTCGAGCGCGAGTACCAGCACCTGATCGACGAGATGTACGCGGGCTCGCGCGAGGCCTGAGTCTCGATCGAGCCCAAGTCTCAAGTCCCGCACGCGGACGGGGTGTTCGCAGGGCCTCCGCCCTCACCCACCACCCCGTCCGCGCCGCATCTCCTTCACCATCTCCTCCATGTGCGTCACATGGTGGCGCAGTTCAAGGACGTCCTTGAGGCTGCTGGCGGCCATGTGCGTCTCGATCGCCGCGAGGCGCGCCGCAAGCTCGTCGAACTGCTGCTGCTCGCGCGCCAGAATGCGCTCCAACTGCTGGTTCTTGCGGTGCAGTTCGAGGAAGACGGTGACCTTGGCGCGCAGCACCCACGGGTCGAACGGCTTGGTGAGATAGTCGGCGGCGCCTGTCGCGTAGCCGCGGAAGGCGTACCCCGCGTCATTGTCCGTGCCCGTCAGAAAGATGATGGGTACGTCCTTGGTCTGGTCGAGCCGTTTGATGTTCGACGCGGTCTCGAAGCCGTCCATCCCCGGCATCCGTACGTCCAGGAGGATCACGGCGAACCGCTGCCGCAGGATCGCCTTCATCGCCTCCTCGCCCGAACGGGCGCGTACCAGTGGTTCGTTGAGTGACCCCAGGACGGCTTCGAGCGCCATCAGATTGTCCTCCATGTCGTCGACAAGGAGGATGCTCGCGCGGTTGTCGGTCATGACCTCTGTGCTCATGGTGACAGTGCCTCACTCGGGCCTCGGCGGAGCAGCGCTCTCCCCTGGTGCGCTCGGCTGCTCCGGGACAACGGGTTTCTCGGGTGGAGTGGTGGCCGGTGCGGACAGCTCCACCGCGTTCGCACCGCCATCGGGAGCCAGCAGGGCGCAGGCCACGCTGAGCAGTTGGTCCACATCCACGGGCTTGGGTACGTAGTCGGTGGCGCCCTGCGTGATCGCCTTGTCGCGGTCGCCGGGCATGGCCTTGGCGGTCAGCGCGATGATGGGGAGGCCGGACCAGCGCGGGGTGCGGCGGATCGCGGCGATGGTTTCGTAGCCGTCCATCTCCGGCATCATGATGTCCATCAGGACGATGTCGACGTCCGGGTTGCGCTCCAGGGTCTCGATGCCCTCGCGGCCGTTCTCCGCGTACAGGACCGGCATGCCGACCCGGCTCAGTACATGCGTCAGCGCGAAGACATTGCGGATGTCGTCGTCCACGATGAGCACCCGGCGGCCGCGAAGGACCCGGCCCGCCCGGCCCTCGCGATACTCCTCCAGCTTGGTGGGCGTGGGCCAGTTGTCGTCCTGGTCGCGGAAGGCGTGCGGGGACATGGCGGCCGTCTGGTCCTCCGGGATCGGCGGCGCGTGGGTCCGGGACGCCGCGTACGCCGCCGCGGCGGCCCCGTGTCCGGGGTGCACCACGGGGACGTACAGCGTGAAGGTGGAACCCTGGCCAGGGCTGCTCTCCGCGGTGATGCGGCCGCCGAGGAGTCCCGCGATCTCGCGGCTGATGGAGAGGCCGAGGCCGGTTCCGCCGTACTTGCGGTTGGTGGTGCCGTCCGCCTGCTGGAACGCCTCGAAGATGACCGGGAGCTGCTCGGCGGGGATGCCGATGCCGGTGTCCTTGACGGCGAAGCAGATCAGGTCGTCGTTGTCCTGGCGCGGCCGGTCGCCGGGGTGTTTGACGCGGGTCACACGCAGCTCGACGCGGCCGTTCGCGGTGAACTTGACCGCGTTCGACAGGAGGTTGCGCAGGATCTGCTGGAGGCGCTGCTCGTCGGAGAACATCTCGCGCGGCACGTCCTCGCCGACCGACACCTCGAAGGCGAGACCCCGGTCGAGGGTGAGCGGGCGGAACGTCGCGTGGACGTAGTCGAGGACCTTGATCAGCGGGAGGCTCTTGGGCCTGACGTCCATCCGGCCCGCCTCGATCTTCGACAAGTCCAGGATGTCGTTGATGAGTTGGAGAAGGTCGGAGCCCGAGCGGTGGATGGTCGTCGCGAACTGGACCTCCTGGTCCGAGAGATGGTCGTCGGGGTTGTCGGAGAGCAGCCGGGCCAGGATGAGCAACGAGTTCAGCGGGGTGCGCAGCTCGTGCGACATGTTCGCGAGGAACTCCGACTTGTACTGCGACGACGTGGCGAGCAGCGCCGCCTTCTCCTCCAGTTCGGCATTCGAGCGCTGCAACTCGGCCTGCTGGAGCTGGAGTTCGTCCGAGCGGTCCTGCAGCTGGGTGGCGAGCCGCTGCGACTCGCTGAGCAGTGATTCCGTACGGGAGTTGGCGATGATGGTGTTGATCGCGACGCCGATGGTGCTCACGAACTGGTCGAAGAACGCCAGGTGGACGTCGGAGAAGCGGGAGAACGTGGCCAGCTCGATCACGCCGAGCAGCTTGTCCTCGAAGAGGATCGGGATGATCACGAGGCTGGCCGGCGTCGCGTCCCCGAGCCCCGAGTGGATCTTGATGTAGTCGGGCGGCACCTCGTCGACGAGGATCCGCTTCTTCTCAAGAGCCGCCTGCCGCACCAGACCGTGCGCCGGCATGCCGCCGGTGTCGATGACCGAGCCCTGCGCGGAGCCGTACCCGGCGATGAAGGCGAGCCCCTTGACCGGGGGAGCCTGCAGCGTGGCCGTGTCCTCGGCGTCCGCGTCGGCCAGGAAGAAGGCGCCGTACTGCGCGTTCACCAGCGGAGTCAGCTCGCGCAGGATCAGATCGGCGACCTCCATCAGGTCGCGGTGGCCCTGCATCAGGCCCGCGAGGCGGGCCAGGTTGGACTCCAGCCAGTCCTTGGCCCGGGTGGTCTCGCGGAGGTTGGACACCATCAGGTTGATGTTGTCCTTGAGTTCGGAGACCTCGCCGCGGGTCTCGACCGTGATGGAGCGGGTCATGTCGCCCTGGGCGACGGCGGACGCGACTTCGGCGATCGCGCGGACCTGGGTGGTGAGGTTGAGGGCCAGCTCGTTCACGTTCGTCGTCAGGCGCTTCCATGTGCCGTAGACGCCCTCGACCCTTGCCTGGCCGCCCAGTTGACCCTCGGAGCCGACCTCGCGGGCCACCCGGGTGACCTCGGAGGAGAACGAGGACAGCGTGTCCACCATGGTGTTGATGGTGGTCTTCAGCTCCAGGATCTCGCCGCGCGCGTCGACGTCGATCTTCTTGGAGAGGTCGCCCTCGGCGACCGCCGTCGCCACCTGCGCGATGTTGCGGACCTGTCCTGTGAGGTTGTCCGCCATGTAGTTGACGTTGTCCGTGAGGTCCTTCCACACGCCCGATACGCCGAGGACCTGGGCCCGGCCGCCGAGCCGCCCGTCCGTGCCGACCTCGCGGGCCACCCGCGTCACCTCGTCGGCGAAGGCCCGCAGTTGCTCCACCATCGTGTTGACGGTGTCCTTGAGCTCCAGGATCTCGCCGCGCGCCGTCACTGTGATCATCTTGGACAGATCGCCGTTGGCGACGGCCGTGGTGACCTGCGCGATGTTCCGCACCTGCGACGTCAGGTTCAGCGCCATGAAGTTGACGTTGTCGGTGAGGTCCTTCCATACGCCGGACACGCCGCGCACCTGGGCCTGACCGCCGAGGTTGCCCTCCGTGCCGACTTCGCGGGCCACCCTTGTCACCTCGTCGGCGAATGCGGAGAGCTGGTCGACCATGGTGTTGATCGTCGACTTGAGTTCGAGGATCTCGCCCTTCGCCTCGACCGTGATCTTCTTGCCGAGGTCGCCCTGGGCGACGGCCGTCGACACCAGCGCGATGTTGCGGACCTGCGAAGTGAGGTTGTCCGCCATGAAGTTGACGTTGTCGGTGAGGTCCTTCCATACGCCGGAGACCCCACGCACCTGAGCCCGCCCGCCCAGATTGCCCTCCGTGCCGACCTCGCGTGCCACCCGCGTCACCTCGTCGGCGAACGCGGAGAGCTGGTCGACCATGGTGTTGACCGTCGACTTGAGTTCGAGGATCTCGCCGCGCGCATCGACGGTGATCTTCTGGCTCAGATCGCCGTTCGCGACGGCGGTCGTCACCTGCGCGATGTTCCGTACCTGCGAAGTGAGGTTGGAGGCCATGAAGTTGACGTTGTCGGTGAGGTCCTTCCAGACCCCCGACACACCCCGCGCCTGCGCCCGGCCGCCCAGCTGCCCCTCCGTGCCGACCTCGCGCGCCACCCGCGTCACCTCGGCCGCGAACGCCGAGAGCTGGTCGACCATCGTGTTCACGGTGAGCTTCAGCTCAAGGAGTTCACCCGTCGCCTCGACCGTCACCGTACGCGTCAGATCGCCCTGCGCCACGGCCGTCGTCACCAGGGCGATGTCCCGGACCTGGGCGGTGAGCCGGGACGCCATCGTGTTGACGGCCTCCGTCACGTCCCGCCAACTCCCCGACAGACCACGGACCTTGGCACGCCCGCCGAGCCGCCCCTCCGTGCCGACCTCGCGCGCGACCCGGGTGACCTCGCCCGTGAAGAGCGACAGCTGGTCGACCATCGTGTTCACGGCGCGGCCCAGGCGCCGCAGATCGCCCCGCAGTTCCTGTGAGCCGTCGTGCAGGTCCACGCGCTGGGTGAGATCCCCGCCCGCGACCGCGTTCAGGACGCGCGTGGCGTTGGCCGCAGGGGCGACCAGCGAGTTGAGCAGCGAGTTCACGTTTGTGACGCGCGTGGTCCAGCTGCCGGGGCCGGGGCTCGCCGAGAACCGTTCGTCGAGGTGGCCGTGGCGGATGATCTCCCGGCGTACGCGGGTGAGTTCGCTGTCGAAGTGCAGTGAGCGGTCCAGCATTTCGTTGAAGGTCGTGTGCAGCTCGCCGGCCAGGCCGTCACCGGTCACCGCGATCTTGGTGAAGTCCCCGTCCCGCGCGGCCCGCATCGCCGCCAGGAGGGAACGCAGGTCGGAGGTCAGCTCCGCGGAGCTCTCGACGGACGTGACCGTGCTCCCGACCGGCGCGACCGTGACCGGATCCGGCACGGGTATCGGAGCCGGAATCTGACCGAAACCGAGCGCAGGCATACCACTGTTCTCACTCATAACGGCCCACTTCAGTAACTCGGTGCTTATGGGCGTGGCCAGTCTGTCACTCTGTCCGTGTCGCCTGAGGCGTATTTGACCGAACTGCTCAGGAGCCGAAACGTGGGGTCCATTCCGATGCAACGGGAGACCACTTTCCGTGCGTCCCTCCAGCCGGAGCAACGCCCCGGCCCGCCGGCCGTGGTGCGCACATCGCTGCCCGGCAACTCGATGGCGCCCGCCGCCGCGCGCAGGTTCGTGCGCGCGGCGTTGGCGGACTGGACCGAACTCGCGGTGCCCGCCGCCGCGGGCATCACCGACCGCCTGGCGGACGACTCGGTGCTCCTGGTCAGCGAACTCGTCACGAACGCCGTGGTCCACGCCGGCACCACCGTCGAGCTCCTGTGCCAGCTCGACGAGGCAGGCCTGGGCGAGAGCGCCGACGCCCTGGTCATCGAGGTCTCCGACCACCACCCCGCCCGCGCGGTCCGCAGCGAGCCCGTGCCCCAGCCGCCCGGCACTCCCGAGTACGGCAGGGGCCTGCAGCTCGTCGCGACCCTCTCCGAGTCCTGGGGCATCACCTACCGCACCGGGACCAAGACCGTCTGGGCCCGCCTCCCCGTCGAGGGCGTACAGGCCGCCCAGGAGATCGAGTCGTACGCCAGTGAACAGGCGCTGCAGCGCGGTCTGCGGGCCGCCGAGATCCTCGCGCCGCTGCCGAAGCGGATCACGCACGACACGGAGTGGGTCAACCGCGGCGCGCTCACCTTCCTCGCCGAGGCCTCCGACCTGCTCGCCGGACAGTTCGACGAGGACCTGGTGGCGGCGCTCGCCGGACAGCTCCTGGTGCCCCGGCTCGCCGACTGGTGCGCGGTCTGGCTCGACGACGAGACGGAGGTCGCAGGGCGCGGCGTCGGCGCCGGGGCGCCCGGCACCCGCCTCGCCCGCGTCTGGCACACCAGCGAACAGCGCATAGAGGAGCTGCGCCGCACCCTGGAGAAGGACCCGCCCCGGCTCTCCGACGCGGTCGGCACCGGCGCGGTCCCCGTGCCCTGGCCCGCCGACGCGCTGCCGGACGAAGAGGCCGGCACGGCGCTCGCGTACCGCCTGACCGCGGGCGGGCGCGCGCTCGGCACGCTCGTCATCGGGCGGTCCGGAATGGTGCGCTTCGCCGACGAGGTCACCGGGCTCATCGAGGACTTCAGCCGCCGCGTCGCCCTCGCCGTCAGCGCGGCCCGCCGCTACCAGCGGCAGGCCAATATCAGCCAGGTCCTGCAGCGCGGCCTGCTGCCGGGATCCGTGGCCGAAATCCCCGGCGTACAGAGCGGCGTGGTCTACGAACCCCGCGACAAGGGCGGCCCCGGTGGAGACTTCTACGACGTGTTCCAGGCGGGCAAGGGCCGCTGGTGCTTCGCGCTCGGCGACGTCCAGGGCAAGGGCGTCGAGGCGGCCGTCGTCATCGGCCTCGCCCGGCCCTGGCTGCGGCTGCTCGCCCGCGAGGGCTACCAGGTCGCGGAGGTCCTCGACCGCCTCAACCAGCTCCTCCTCGACGACGCGACGGAGGCGGCGGACGCGGCCGCGGTGGTGGTCGCGGTGGCGGGCGGCCAGGGCGTGCCGCCGGACGGCGCCACGTCCCGCTTTCTCTCCCTCCTCTACGGCGAGCTGGTGCCCGTCGAGGGCGGCGTCCGCTGCACCATCGCGAGCGCGGGACACCCGCTGCCCCTGCTGCTCTCCCCCGACGGGGACGTCCGGGGAGCGGCCACGCCCCAGCTCCTCCTCGGAGTCGTCGACGACGCGACGTACACGAGCGAGACCTTCGAGCTGCGGACAGGCGACACGCTCCTCTGTGTCACGGACGGCGTCACGGAGCGCCGCTCGGGCCGCCACTTGTTCGACGACGAGGACGGCCTCGCGACGGCGCTTGCCGGCTGCGCGGGGCTCGACGCCGGTCTGGTCGCGGAGCGGATCAAACGTCTGGTGCACGAGTTCTCCGAGCGGCCGCCGGACGACGACATGGCGGTGCTTGTGCTGCAGGCGCAGTAGTCGCGTCAGGGCAGAACGAGGGCGGCTCGGGGATTCCCTGCGGTGCGGGACAATCGAAGGTATGCCTTCCGCACTGCCCGATGGTGAGCCCATGCCCGAGGACGGGACGCTGCCCGCGTCCGCCCTGCAGGGGGCGGGGGCCCGTCCACTCGGCTTCTACCTCCACGTTCCGTACTGCGCCACGCGCTGCGGATACTGCGACTTCAACACGTACACGGCGACCGAGCTGCGCGGCTCCGGCGGCGTCCTCGCCTCGCGCGACAACTACGCGGACACCCTGATCGACGAGGTGCGCCTCGCACGGAAGGTACTGGGCGACGACCCGCGCCCGGTGCGGACCGTGTTCGTAGGAGGGGGTACGCCGACGCTCCTTGCGGCGGGTGATCTTGTCCGCATGCTGGGTGCGGTGCGGGACGAGTTCGGCCTCGCGGACGACGCGGAGATCACGACTGAGGCGAACCCGGAGTCGGTCGACGCGGCGTACCTGGCGGAGCTCCGGGAGGGCGGCTTCAACCGAATCTCCTTCGGCATGCAGAGCGCGAAGCAGCACGTCCTGAAGGTGCTCGACCGTACGCACACGCCGGGCCGCCCCGAGGCGTGCGTGGCTGAGGCCCGCTCGGCGGGCTTCGACCACGTGAACCTGGACCTGATCTACGGCACTCCGGGCGAGTCCGATGCCGACTGGCGGGCCTCGCTCGACGCGGCGATCGGCGCGGGCCCCGACCACGTCAGTGCCTACGCGCTGATCGTGGAGGAAGGCACCCAGCTGGCGCGGCGGATCCGGCGCGGGGAGGTGCCGATGACGGACGACGACGTGCACGCGGACCGGTACCTGATGGCCGACGAGGTGCTCGGTGGCGCGGGATTCTCCTGGTACGAGGTGTCCAACTGGGCCACATCGGAGGCGGGGCGGTGTCTGCACAACGAGTTGTACTGGCGGGGGGCCGACTGGTGGGGGGCCGGGCCGGGGGCCCACAGCCATGTCGGGGGTGTGCGGTGGTGGAACGTGAAGCATCCGGGGGCGTACGCGGGGGCGCTGGCCGGTGGTCGGTCGCCCGGGGCCGGGCGGGAGGTCCTCTCGCCGGAGGACCGGCGCGTGGAGCGGATCCTGCTTGAGCTGCGGCTGCTTTCGGGGTGCCCGTTGTCGTTGCTCCGCCCTGCGGGGCTTGCGGCTGCGGGGCGGGCGTTGGAGGAGGGGTTGCTGGAGGCGGGGCCCTTCGGGGAGGGGCGGGCGGTACTTACTCTGCGGGGGCGGTTGCTGGCGGATGGGGTTGTGCGGGATCTCGTCGACTGACGGTCAGAGCGGCTTCCTTTCCCCAACCCCGCCCCTTCCCGAAACTTTCCGGCTCCGCCGGCCGGGGTGGCCGTCAATCACCGGCTCCGCCGAGTTCGTCCTCAAATGCCGGACGGGCTGAAAGACCTGCGGCCGGGCTCGAAGACCTGCCGATGGGTGGGCGGGTAAGTGCCGGGTTTCGGGCGGGTGGGCGGGAAACTCGCCGCGAAGCGGCGGTACGGCGGCGCGGTCGACGACGGCGCGTCGGCGGGCTAGGGAGCTGTGACGAAGTCGATCAGTTCCTCCACGCGGCCCAGGAGTTCCGGCTCCAGATCCCGGTAGCTGCGCACCGAGCCGAGGATCCTCTGCCAGGCGGCGCCCGTGTTCGGGGACCAGCCCAAAGCAGCGCAGACGCCCGTCTTCCAGTCCTGCCCCCGGGGGACCCGGGGCCACCCCGCGATGCCCACCGACCCCGGCTTCACCGCTTCCCACACGTCGATATACGGGTGGCCGACGACCAGCGCATGCGCACTCGCACTGCTCACCGACGCCGCGATGCGGGACTCCTTCGAGCCGGGGACCAGGTGGTCCACCAGGACGCCGAGCCGCGCGTCAGGACCCGGCGCGAACTCCGCGACGATCGCGGGCAGATCGTCGATGCCCTCCAGGTACTCGACGACGACCCCCTCGATGCGGAGATCGTCACCCCAGACCCGTTCCACCAGCTCCGCGTCATGCCGCCCCTCGACATAGATACGCCCCGCCCGGGCGACCCGGGCCCGCGCTCCCGGCACGGCCACCGACCCGGAAGCGGTACGGGTGGGACGTACCGGAGCCGAGGCCGCGGCCCGCACCAGCGTGACTGTACGGCCCTCCAGGGAGAAGCCGCCCGGCGTCATCGGGAAGACGCGGTGCTTGCCGAAGCGGTCCTCGAGGGTGACCGTCAGCCCCTCCGCCGTCTTCTCGCAGCGGATCACCGCCCCGCAGAAACCGGTGCTCAGCTCCTCCACCACGAGGCCCGCATCCGCGGCGACCTCCGGCACGGGCTTCGGCTTCTTCCATGGCGGGGTGAGATCGGGGGAGTACTGGCGCATTCGGACGACGATAGGAAGAAGCGGCGCCCCACCGCCTACGACACGCCGAAACGCGCCGCCAGTGTGGCCCGCTGCGCACGGACAAACTCCGCATTCACCACGGCTCCGTGCCCGGGGACGTACAACGCGTCGTCCCCGCCCAGGTCCAGGAGCCGGTCGAGCGCCGCCGGCCACCGCTTCGGGACCGCGTCGGAACCCGCCTGCGGTTCGCCGGACTCCTCGACCAGATCGCCGCAGAAGACGATCTCCGGGGAGCTTTCCGTGCCGGGGACGAGGACCGCCATGTCGTGGCCCGAGTGCCCGGGGCCCACGTTGGCGAGCAGTACCTGCACCCCGCCGCCCAGGTCGAGCGTCCACTCCCCGCACACCATGTGATGCGGGTGGACGAGCAGGTCCGCGGCCTCGGTGGCGGCGTCCCGGGGGACACCGTGCCGTACCGCCGACTCCCGCAGCTCGTCGCGGCCCCTGGCAAGGAGTGTGTCCAGGCCCACCGCGCCGTACAACTCAACCCCCGCGAACGCCGCAGCGCCGAGCACATGGTCGAAGTGCGGGTGGGTCAGGGCGAGATGGGTGACCCGGCGGCCGCCGCCCAGAATGTCGCGGGCCTGGGTCCGCAGCTCCGCGCCCTCGCGCAGGGTCGCGCCCGCCTCGATCATGAGGGCGGATTCGCCGCCGACGACAAGACCCGCCGTGCAGTCCCACACCGGAAGGCGTCGCCGCCCGACATGCGGCGCAAGCCGCTCCCATCCCGCCTCGTCCCATGCCAGCGCCACGTCCATATGCCGACGCTAGCCCCCGGCGGAAGGCTTGGCAGCCGCTGCCCGGTGCCGTGGTACCGAAGCAGGAGGTCCGGCCCTTGCCGGGGCCGTACCCGACGGCCGTACACTGGGCGCGGCGAGGACTGGCACTCGCCCGAGGGGAGTGCCAGGAAGGGGCTCGGGGCAGACAAGTGCCAGGGCGAAACGGTGGACGAAACGGTGGAGGTGTGCGCGGATGCTCAGTGAACGCAGGCTCGAGGTGCTGCGCGCCATCGTCCACGACTATGTGGGGACGGAGGAGCCCGTCGGCTCCAAAGCCCTCACCGAACGGCACAGCCTCGGCGTCTCCCCGGCGACCGTCCGCAACGACATGGCGGCGCTGGAGGAGGAAGGGTTCATCGCCCAGCCTCATACGAGTGCGGGGCGCATCCCCACAGACAAGGGGTACCGCCTCTTCGTCGACAAGCTGGCCGGCGTCAAGCCGATGGCGGCGCCCGAGCGCAGGGCCATCCAGAATTTCCTCGATGGTGCCGTCGACCTCGATGACGTGGTCGCTCGTACGGTGCGACTGCTCGCACAGCTGACCCGGCAGGTCGCCGTCGTGCAGTACCCCTCCCTGACCCGGTCGACGGTCCGGCACGTGGAGCTGCTCTCGCTGGCTCCCGCCCGCCTGATGCTCGTACTGATCACGGACACCGGACGGGTCGAGCAGCGGATGATCGACTGTCCCGCCCCGTTCGGCGAGACCTCGCTCGCCGACCTGCGGGCGCGGCTCAACAGCCGGGTCGCGGGCCGCCGCTTCGCGGACGTGCCGCAGCTGGTGCAGGACATGACGGACTCCTTCGACGCGGAGGACCGTGGCACGGTGGCCACGGTGCTCTCCACGCTTCTCGAAACGCTCGTCGAGGAGACCGAGGAGCGGCTGATGATCGGCGGAACGGCCAATCTCACCCGCTTCGGACATGACTTTCCCCTCACCATCCGGCCCGTACTCGAAGCCCTTGAGGAGCAGGTCGTGCTCCTCAAGTTGCTTGGGGAGGCTACGGATTCGGGCATGACCGTACGGATCGGTCATGAGAACGCCCATGAGGGACTCAGCTCCACGTCCGTGGTCTCGGTCGGCTACGGTTCGGGCAGCGAGGCAGTAGCCAAACTCGGCGTGGTCGGACCGACCCGCATGGACTATCCGGGAACGATGGGAGCAGTACGCGCAGTGGCACGTTACGTCGGACAGATCCTGGCGGAGTCGTAAGTGGCCACGGACTACTACGCCGTACTCGGCGTGCGCCGCGACGCTTCCCAGGACGAGATCAAGAAGGCCTTCCGGAGGCTGGCGCGTGAGCTTCACCCGGATGTGAATCCGGATCCGAAGACTCAGGAGCGCTTCAAGGAGATCAACGCCGCGTACGAGGTGTTGTCGGACCCGCAGAAGAAGCAGGTCTACGACCTCGGCGGCGACCCGCTGTCCCAGGCGGGCGGCGGCGGTGGCGCGGGCGGTTTCGGGGCCGGTGGCTTCGGCAACTTCTCGGACATCATGGACGCGTTCTTCGGTACGGCGTCGCAGCGCGGCCCGCGCTCGCGCACGCGCCGCGGCCAGGACGCCATGATCCGTCTGGAGATCGACCTCGACGAGGCCGCCTTCGGGACCACCAAGGACATTCAGGTCGACACGGCTGTCGTCTGTACGACCTGCAGTGGGGAAGGGGCGGCCCCCGGGACGTCCGCCCAGACGTGTGACATGTGCCGCGGTCGCGGTGAGGTGTCGCAGGTCACGCGGTCCTTCCTCGGCCAGGTCATGACGTCGCGGCCGTGCCCGCAGTGTCAGGGCTTCGGCACGGTCGTGCCCACTCCGTGCCCGGAGTGCGCCGGTGACGGCCGCATCCGGTCGCGGCGGACGCTGACCGTGAAGATCCCCGCCGGTGTCGACAACGGCACGCGGATCCAGCTCGCGGGCGAGGGCGAGGTCGGCCCCGGCGGCGGTCCCGCCGGTGACCTGTACGTCGAGATCCACGAGCTGCCGCACTCCGTCTTCCAGCGGCGCGGCGACGATCTGCACTGCACGGTGACGATCCCGATGACGGCCGCGGCGCTCGGCACGAAGGTGCCCCTGGAGACCCTTGACGGGCTCGAGGAGATCGACATCCGGCCCGGTACACAGTCGGGGCAGTCCGTGCCGCTGCACGGGCGCGGCGTCACGCATCTGCGGGGCGGCGGCCGTGGCGATCTGATCGTCCACGTCGAGGTCCTCACGCCGACGAAGCTGGATGCCGAGCAGGAGCGGGTGCTGAGGGAGCTTTCGCAGCTCCGGGGCGAGGAGCGGCCCACCGGCCAGTTCCAGCCGGGCCAGCAGGGGCTGTTCTCCCGCTTGAAGGACGCGTTCAACGGCCGCTGAGGCATTGGTGCTCCGGCGCCGGGGTTCTGCCCCGGTGCCGGGGTAACGGGCGGGTGGGTGGGAAAGGTCTGTTGCCCGCCGCAGGCGCAGGCGCCTGCGGGCCCAGCGGAAGGGGCGAGATTCGGCCGCCCGCCCAGGGCATGGCACGATGCGTTCATGTCCTCCGCGCTGACCGATCTCTGCCGCTATCCGATCGTGCAGGCCCCCATGGCGGGCGGTGCTTCCTGCCCGCAGCTTGCCGCTGCCGTGTCGGAAGCCGGGGGGCTCGGCTTCCTTGCCGCCGGGTACAAAACGGCCGACGGGATGTACCAGGAGATCAAACAGCTGCGCGGGCTCACCGCTCAGCCCTTCGGCGTGAATCTCTTCATGCCGCAGCCCGAGTACGCCGACACCGCGGCCGTCGAGGTGTACCGCAACCAGCTCGCGGGCGAGGCCAGCTGGTACGAGACGCAGCTCGGTGATCCGGACAGCGGGCGTGACGACGGCTACGACGCCAAGCTCGCCATTCTGATCGACGACCCCGTACCGGTCGTCTCGTTCACCTTCGGATGCCCCACCCGCGACGTCTTCGACGCCTTCGCCCGCGTCGGCACGATCACCGTCGCCACGGTCACCACCCCCGAAGAGGCCCAGACCGCGCAGTGGTCCGGCGCCGACGCCGTCTGCGTACAGGGCATCGAGGCGGGCGGCCACCAGGGCACGCACCGCGACAACCCCGAGACGGACGGCTCCGGGCTCGGCCTCCTCTCGCTCATCGCGCAGGTGCGCGAGACCGTGCAGATCCCCGTGGTCGCGGCCGGCGGCCTGATGCGCGGCGCGCAGATCGCCGCGGTGCTCGCGGCGGGCGCGGACGCGGCGCAGCTCGGCACGGCGTTCCTGGTCTGCCCCGAGTCGGGCGCGAACGTCCTGCACAAGCAGGCCATGACCAATCCGCTGTTCACCCGGACCGAACTGACCCGCGCCTTCTCAGGACGCCCCGCGCGCGGCCTGGTCAACCGCTTCATGCGCGAGCACGGCCCGTACGCCCCCGCCGCCTACCCCCAGGTCCACCACCTCACCAGCGGCCTGCGCAAGGCCGCGGCCAAGGCCGGTGACGCGCAGGGCATGGCGCTCTGGGCGGGACAGGGGCACCGGATGGCGCGGGAGCTGCCCGCCGGGCAGCTCGTGGAGGTCCTCGCGGCCGAACTGGCCGCGGCGAAGACCGCGTTGGCGGCCGGGGGCCAGCAGGGAACCCAGCCCGGGAGCCAGGCATGACCGCGCCCGTATTCGTCGTGGAGACCTTCGAGAGCACTGCCGCGGGCGGCGAAGGACGCTACGTACTCGATGGTCCCGAAGGTCGGCACGCCGTCTCCGTGAAGCGTCTCAACCCCGGCGAGGAGCTCGTCCTCACCGACGGCGCGGGGCGGTGGGCGGACTGCGTGGTCCTCGACACCGAGGGCAAGGACCGGCTGATCGTGCGGATGGACACCGTGCGCGAGGAGGCTCCCGAAGAGCCCCGGATCACTGTCGTGCAGGCGCTGCCCAAGGGCGATCGCGGTGAACTCGCCGTGGAGACCATGACGGAGACCGGCGTCGACGCGATCGTGCCCTGGGCGGCGTCCCGCTGCATCACGCAGTGGAAGGGCGAGCGCGGGCTCAAGGCGCTCGGCAAGTGGCGGGCCACCGCGCGCGAGGCGGGCAAGCAGTCGCGCCGGGTGCGCTTCCCGGAGGTCGCGGACGCGGCGACGACCAAGCAGGTCGCGGCGCTGCTCGCGGAGGCGGACCTGGCCGCCGTCCTGCACGAGGAGGGCAGCGAACCGCTGGCCACGGCGCAGCTTCCGGCGGCCGGGCACATCGTCCTCGTGGTCGGCCCCGAGGGCGGAGTGTCCCCGGACGAGCTCGCGGCCTTCGCCGCCGCGGGGGCGAAGCCGTACCGCCTGGGGCGTAGCGTGTTGCGTACATCGACCGCGGGGACGGCGGCGGCCGCACTGCTCCTGGGACGCACGGGCCGCTGGTCCTGACTCCCCGCACGCTGTCAGGGGGACGCCTTGGAACTCGCTCAAGTACGGCTGCTCGTATCGGACTTCAGCGCCTGCTACCGCTTCTACGCCGAAGTCCTCGGCCTCAAGCCGCAGTCGGGGGCGGTGGACGGGCCGTACGAGAAGTTCAGTCCGGCGATCGGCTCCGCGGGGATCGCTCTCCAGGACCGCGCGATGATGGCCCGACTCCTCGGCGAACTGGAGGAGTCGGCGACGGGGCACCGCTCACTGGTGGTGCTGCGGGTCGACGACCTCGACGCGTACTGCGGCCGCATCGTCGAGCGCGGCGGGGTCATCACCCAGGGCCCCGCGCCCATGACCGACCGCATGCGGGTCGCCCATCTCAAGGACCCGGAAGGGAACTTGGTGGAGCTGCAGGAGTGGCTGCTGCTGCGCGGCTGAGGGCACCCTCAAGGAGCGGACGGATCAGGGCTCGTAGAGGTTGAGCCACTTCCGGTCGTCGTTCTCGGTCATGTCCACCAGCGATCCGCCCGGAGTGGACGCAAAGGGGTCTACCGTCAGGCGGCTCGCAGTGGCACTCTGCCGCCTATGGGGGCATTGAGGCGATTACGTGATCGTGCGGTGGTCGTGCGCGGGCGGCGCCGACGGGTGCTGTACGCCGTCGGGCTCGCGGGGGCCGCGGTGATCGGGGGTGCCGCGTGCGATCCCGTCGACGGGGGCATGAACACCTCATCCATCGCGATCACCACCGACGAGATGGCGACGAAGGAACTGGAGCGGCAGCACCTCGACGTGCTGTGGATCAGCTGCACCGCCCGCTTCAAGGACAAGGTCACGCCGTCCAGCGGGGATCCGGACGACGACGCCGTCGCCCATGTCGACTGCCAGGGGCAGGCCAAGAACGGCAAGGGGTCCGACGACACCAGCGACATCACCGTCAAGGGGACGGTGTGGTCGGTCGTCGACGGGCACTGCGTACGCGGGAACCTGACCGCCAAGGTCGACGGCAAGGAGTGGTTCCGGGTGGACGTGCTCGGCGACTGCTCCGGGGGCGACGACGGGAACGGGAATGGCAACGGCGGCGGTGGTGACGACGGCGGTGACCATGGCGGAGACAAGCCGACCCAAGCCCCGACGTCCCATCAGCCGCCCGCCCCCACCGTCACCGTGACCGTCACGCCCGATCCGCCGCCGGCGACTCCCGACCCGACCTGCTCGTGCTTCAAGGGCAAGTGATCCAAAACAATCCAAAACACTGACCGGCTCCGCCGCACCTGCTTAGGCTGGCTGTGTGACACTGACTGGACACCCCGCGTACCTTCGGTTTCCGCATCTGCGCGGCGAGTTGGTCGCCTTCACCGCTGAGGACGACGTCTGGGTCGCTCCCCTCGACGGAGGCCGGGCATGGCGCGTCAGCGCCGACAACATGCCGGTGAACCACCCCCGCATCTCCCCGGACGGCACGACCCTCGCCTGGACGTCCACGCGGGACGGCGCCCCCGAGGTGCATGTCGCCCCGGTCGACGGCGGATCCTCCAAGCGCCTTACGTACTGGGGGAGTTCACGTACGTCCGTGCGGGGCTGGACTCCGGACGGGCAGGTCCTCGCGGTCAGTACGTACGGTCAGGCATCGCTGCGCCGCAGCTGGGCGCGGGCCGTCCCGTTGGACGGCGGGCCCGCCGACACGCTGCCGTACGGGCTCGTCGGCGATGTCGCGCACGGCCCGCGGGACGGTCAAGTCCTGCTGCTCTCCGCGCCGATGGGGCGCGAGGCCGCCTGGTGGAAGCGGTACCGGGGCGGCACCGCGGGGAAGCTGTGGATCCGGAGTGGCGGTGCGGGTGACGAGGGCGGCGACGACCGCTTCGTACGCGTCCATGAAGAGCTCGACGGGAACATCGAGTACCCGCTGTGGGTGGGGGAGCGTATTGCCTTCCTCTCCGATCACGAAGGCGTCGGTGCCGTCTACTCCTCGCTGCCCGACGGGTCAGATCTGCGGCGGCACACAGGTGTCGACGACTTCTATGCCCGGCACGCCGCCACCGACGGCACCCGCGTCGTCTACGCGTCCGCGGGTGAACTCTGGCTCCTCGACGACCTGGTGGACGCCGAGCCGCGCCGCATCGACATCCGCCTCGGCGGCCAGCGCACCGACCTCCAGCCGTTCCCCGTGAGCGCGGCGCGCTGGTTCGGTGCCGCCGCTCCCGACCACACGGGACGCGGCAGCGCCGTCTCCGTGCGCGGCGGCGTGCACTGGGTGACCCACCGCGAGGGGCCCGCCCGCGCCCTCGCCGTCGATCACGGGGTGCGCGCACGGCTGCCGCGCACGTTCCGCGTCGACGGCGAGGAACACGTCGTCTGGGTGACGGACGCGGAGGGCGACGACGCGCTCCAGTTCGCGCCCGCCACGGGGCTCGCGCCGGGCGCGACGCCGCGCAGGATCGCCGCCGGGCAGCTGGGCAGGGTGCTCGGGCTCGCCGTGGCGCCCGACGGCAGCCGGGCCGCCGTCGCCTCGCACGACGGCCGTGTGCTGCTCGTCGAGCGGGAGAGCGGGGAGGTGCGCGAGGTCGACCGCGGGGAGCACGGGGACGCCACCGGGCTCGTCTTCTCGCCGGACTCGGCCTGGCTCGCCTGGTCGCATCCGGGGCCGCGTCCGCTGCGTCAGCTGAAGCTGGCGAACACGGCCGATCTGTCGGTGTCCGATGCGACTCCGCTGCGGTTCCGCGACTACGCGCCCGCGTTCACCCTTGACGGGAAGCATCTGGCGTTCCTGTCGGCGCGCTCCTTCGACCCCGTCTACGACGAGCACGTCTTCGACCTCGCCTTCGTCGGCGGATCGCGGCCGTACCTGATCACGCTGGCCGCCACCACGCCGTCGCCCTTCGGGCCGCAGCGCCACGGGCGGCCCTTCGAAGCGCCCGACAAGGACGAGACGCCGGACAGCGAGGGCGCTCCTGTCACCCGGATCGACCTCGACGGGCTCGCCGACCGCATCGTGCCCTTCCCCGTCGAAGCCGCCCGCTATTCGACGCTGCGGGCCGCCAAGGACGGCGTCCTGTGGCTGCGGCACCCCGTGCGGGGCGTACTCGGCGCGTCCCGCGCCACCCCGTCGGACCCCGACCCGCAGACCGAACTCGAACGCTACGACCTCGTACAACAGCGCATCGAGGAACTGGCGTCGGACGCCGACCACTTCTCCGTCAGCGGGGACGGCAAGCGGGTCCTGCTGTGGGTCGACGGCAAGCTGAAGGTCGTGCCGAGCGACCGGCGCGCCTCCGGCGACGAGAACTCCGACTCCAACGTCACCGTCGACCTCACACGGGTCCGGCAGACCGTCGACCCCGCCGCCGAATGGCGCCAGATGTACGACGAGGCCGGGCGGCTCATGCGGGACAACTTCTGGCGTCCTGACCTGGGCGGGGTCGACTGGGACGGCGTGCTCGACCGCTATCGGCCGGTCCTCGACCGGGTGGCCACGCACGATGACCTCGTCGACCTGCTGTGGGAAGTGGCAGGAGAGCTCGGTACGTCCCATGCGTACGTCGTCGGGGGCGGGGCCTGGGGGACGTCCGCGGTGCGGCAGGGGCTGCTCGGGGCGGATGTCTCGCGGGGCGCGGACGGGGCGTGGCGGATCGACCGGATCCTCCCCTCCGAGACGTCGGATCCCGCTGCCCGGTCCCCGCTCGCCGCCCCTGGGGTCGCGGTGCGGGCCGGCGACGCGCTGCTGGCCGTCGCGGGGCGGCCGGTCGATCCGGTGACGGGTCCCGGGCCGCTGCTCGTGGGCACGGCGGGCAAGCCTGTCGAGCTGACCGTGTCGCCCGCGGGGGGCGGCGATCCGCGGCACGCGGTGGTCATCCCCGTCGATGACGAGGAGCCGTTGCGATACCACGCCTGGGTCGTGGACCGCCGTGCGTACGTCCATGAGCGATCCGGCGGGCGGCTCGGCTATCTCCACGTGCCGGACATGCAGGCTCCCGGCTGGGCACAGATCCACCGGGACCTGCGGGTGGAGGTGGCCAGGGACGGTCTCGTGGTGGACGTACGCGAGAACCGTGGCGGCCACACGTCCCAGCTGGTCGTGGAGAAGCTCGCCCGGAAGATCGTGGGCTGGGACCTGCCGCGCGGCGCACAGCCGTACAGCTACCCGGCGGACGCACCCCGTGGGCCGGTCGTCGCCGTCGCCAACGAGTTCTCCGGCTCCGACGGGGACATCGTGAACGCGGCGATCAAGGCGTTGGGGATCGGGCCCGTGGTGGGGACGCGGACGTGGGGCGGGGTGATCGGCATCGACAGCCGCTACCGCCTCGTGGACGGGACGCTGGTCACCCAGCCGAAGTACGCGTTCTGGCTGGAGGGGTACGGGTGGGGCGTCGAGAACTACGGCGTGGACCCGGACGTGGAGGTGGTGACGACACCGGAGGACTACGCGTCCGGCGCGGACCCCCAACTGGACGAGGCAATCCGCCTGGCGCTGGCCGCGCTGGAGAACTCCCCGCCGAAGACTGCCCCGGAGCTGCCGGGGTCGTGAGGGAGCCGGCCTGCGGCCTCGGGCCCCGGGGCGGTGGGGCCGGTCCGCGATGGCCCCGGTGCTCGGGCGGCCTTCCTGCCCCGCCGCGGATCTTCCCCACCCACCCACCCGATCACCCCGCGACGGCTCTCCCTCCCCACCCACCCGATCGCCCCGCGGCGGTTCTCCCCACCCACCTGGTCACTTCGCGGCGGATCTTCCCCGCCCACCCACCCGATCACCACGCGGCGGCTCTCCCCACCCACCCACCCGATCACCCCGCGGGGAATCGGGTGGGCAGGCGGGAAGGCTTGTTCGTTCAGGCGGGGCTGCCGGGTTATGGGCGGGTGGGCGGGAAAGGATTGGCGGGACCGCGGGGCGCAGTTCACCGCTGCCGGGGGGCGTGGAGGCGGCCTGGCGTGGGCGCAGCCCGGATAGCATGCGGGGGGCATAGTGAATCAGCGTGGACCGGAGGCGCCCCATGGCGGGAGAACCGCAGGCAGACTGCCTGTTCTGCAAGATCGTCGCGGGTGATGTACCCGCGACCGTCGTGAAGGAGACGGAGACGACCGTCGCCTTCCGGGACATCAACCCGCAGGCCCCCACCCACATCCTGGTCATCCCCAAGGTGCACTACAGGGACGCCGCCACCCTCGCCGCCGCCGAACCCACCATCGTCGCCGACCTCCTCCGCGAGGCCGGCGAGGTCGCCGCCGAGGAGAAGGCGGAGAGCTACCGCATCGTCTTCAACACCGGCTCCGGTGCGGGCCAGACCGTCTTCCATGCGCACGCCCACGTCCTCGGCGGACGCGGCCTCCAGTGGCCCCCGGGATAACTCACCTTGTCCGTACGCGAATTGGTGGTCCTCGGCACCGCGAGCCAGGTCCCCACCCGGCACCGCAACCACAACGGCTACGTCCTGCTCTGGGACGGGCAGGGGATCCTCTTCGACCCCGGCGAGGGCACGCAGCGGCAGATGCTGCGTGCCGGGATCGCCGCGCACGACCTGCACCGGATCTGTGTCACGCACTTCCACGGCGATCACTCGCTCGGTCTGCCGGGCGTCATCCAGCGGATAAATCTGGACCGGGTCCCGCATGACGTGACCGTGCATTTCCCGCGCTCGGGGCAGCACTTCTTCGACCGGCTGCGGTATGCCACCGCCTACCGCGAGACGGTCCCGCTGATCGAGCAACCCGTCGACGGCAACGGCCAGTTGGCCGTCTCTTCGTCGTTCGCGCTCGACGCGGTCAGGCTCTCGCACCCTGTCGAGTCCTTCGGCTATCGCATCGCCGAGCCCGACGGGCGGCGGATGCGGCCCGAGCTGCTCGCCGCGCGGGGGATCGCCGGGCCGGATGTGGGCCTGCTGCAGCGGGAAGGGGAGCTGCGGGGCGTCGCGCTCGACGAAGTGAGCACCGTGCGGCGGGGACAGCGCTTCGCCTTCGTCATGGACACCCGGCTGTGTGACGGCGTCCACGCACTCGCGGAAGGGTGCGACATGCTCGTCATCGAGTCGACCTTCCTCAACGAGGACGAGCAACTTGCCGTCGATCATGGGCACTTGACCGTGGGGCAGGCGACCCGTGTCGCCATGGAGTCCGGTGTCCGGCATCTCGTACTGACCCACTTCAGTCAGCGCTACCCCGACTCCCGCGTTTTCGAGCAGCAGGCCCGGGAGGCCGGGTTCGACGGTGAACTCACCGTCGCACAGGACCTGTTGCGTGTACCCCTGCCCAAACGAACCACCTGAGTGAGCCGCCGCCATGCCCCTTCCCAAAGCCGAACTCCACCTCCACATCGAGGGAACGCTCGAGCCCGATCTGGCCTTCGCCCTCGCCGCCCGCAACGGCGTCACCCTGCCGTTCGCGGACACCGAAGCGCTGCGCAAGGCCTATCTCTTCGACGATCTGCAGTCCTTTCTCGATCTGTACTACGGGTTGATGGCCGTTCTGCGGACCGAGCGGGACTTCGAGGAGCTCGCCGACGCCTATCTGGCGCGGGCCGCTCAGCAGGGCGTACGGCACGCCGAGATCTTCTTCGACCCGCAGGCACACATGGCGCGCGGCGTCGGCATCGGCACCGTGATGGAGGGGCTCGGGCGCGCCCTGGACCGCAGCGAGGAGCGGCACGGCATCTCGACCCGGCTCATCATGTGTTTCTTGAGGGACCAGTCCGCCGATTCCGCCCTGGAGACGCTGGACGCCGCCAAGCCCCACCTCCACCGGATCGTCGGCATCGGGCTCGACTCCGCCGAGGTCGGGCATCCGCCCGCCAAGTTCCGCGAGGTGTACGAGGCGGCCGCCGCGCTCGGTCTGCGCCGGGTCGCGCACGCGGGCGAGGAGGGGCCGCCCGCGTACATCACCGAGGCCCTGGACGTCCTGGGCGTCGAGCGCATCGACCACGGGCTGCGGTGCATGGAGGACCCGGAGCTCGTGGAGCGCCTCGTGCGGGAGCGGGTGCCGCTCACGCTCTGCCCGCTGTCCAACGTCCGGCTGCGCGCCATCGACGTACTCGAAGAGCACCCGCTGGCGCGGATGATGGACGCCGGGCTCCTCTGCACGGTCAACTCCGACGACCCCGCGTACTTCGGCGGCTATGTCGGCGACACCTTCCACGCCGTGCGGGAAGCGCTCGGGCTCGACCAGGAGCGGCTGCGGGAGCTCGCGCGGAACTCGTTCGAGGCGTCCTTCCTCGACGGGAGCGCCGAGGACGAGGCACTGCGGGCGCGGTACCTCGCCGAGGTCGCTGAGTATTTGTTCGACTGAGCGTGGGGAGTCTCGAGATCATCCGCGAGCTGGTGGCGCGCGGGCACCATCTGTACGACATCGGCGCGTACGTCGCCCGTGCGCTGGCCGAGGGGCAGCGGCGGCCGTTCGTGCAGCTTTCGCCCACCTATGTGGCCTGGGACGGCTACGAGGAGGAGGTCGGGGCGCAGCTCAAGCAGCTGCCGGGGAATGTCGAAGTGCGGTCGTGGGTGCCGCAGTTGGCGATCCTGGAGCAGGCCGACGCGTTCGTCACGCATGCGGGCATGGGCAGTTGTGGGGAGGGGCTGTTCGCGGGGGTGCCGATGATCGCGGTGCCTCAGGGGGCGGAGCAGCCAATGAATGCGGACCGGCTCGTGGAGCTGGGGGTCGCCCGCAGGATCGACACCGCCGATGCGACGGGGGATGCGCTGCGTTCCGCGCTGTTCGACCTGACATCCGACCCCGACGTCGAGCTTCGGCTCGCCCGCCTGAAGGCCGAGGCACGGGCCGAGGGCGGCGCGGCTCGCGCGGCTGATCTCGTCGAGGCGGAGCTCGGAATCTCCTAGCCCCTCGAGGCGCACGGCACGGCATGGACGACTCCATGCCGTGCCACACCGAGTGGCCGAAAGCTCCGTCGGTTACGTTGCCTGCATGGTCGTACCCCTCAAACCCAGCGTCGACCCGCTCAAGGCAGCCCGCAGAGCCGGTGATCCGGAATGCGACGTCTACCTCACCGGCACGGTCTTCCTCGACATCATCTTCACCGGGCTCGACTCCGCGCCCGTGCGCGGGACCGAGTCCTGGGCGCGGGGGATGGGGTCGAGCCCCGGTGGCGTGGCCAATATGGCGACCGCGCTCGCCCGGCTCGGCCTGCGTACCTCGCTCGCGGCGGCGTTCGGGGACGATCACTACGGGGAGTACTGCTGGGACGCGCTCGAACAGGGCGAGGGCATCGACCTCGCCACGTCGCGCACCGTGCCGGGCTGGCACTCCCCGGTGACCGTGTCCATGGCGTACGAGGGTGAGCGGACCATGGTCAGCCACGGCCACGAGCCGCCGCCCGACGCCGATTCCCCGGACGGCGGCGCCCCGCACTGCCCGCCACGCGCGCGTGCCGCCGTCGCCGCCCTGACGCCCGGCACGCGCGCACCGTGGATCGCCCAGGCCGCCCGCAAGGGGACGCGGATCTTCGCCGACGTGGGGTGGGACGACACCGGGCGCTGGGACCTGGCGGGGCTCGCGGACCTGGAGCACTGCGAGGCGTTCCTGCCGAACGCGGAAGAGGCCATGCGGTACACGAGGACCCAGTGCCCGCGTGCGGCCGCGCGGGCACTGACCGAGCACGTTCCGCTCGTCGTGGTGACGCTGGGCGCCGAAGGGGCGTACGCGGTGGACGGGCGGACCGGCGAGACCGCCGAGGTCCCGGCGATCGAGGTCGAGGCGCTCGACCCCACGGGGGCCGGGGACGTTTTCGTGGCGGGCTTTGTGACCGGGACGCTCGCGGACTGGCCGCTGGCCGACCGGCTCGCCTTCGCGGGGCTCACGGCGGCGCTCTCGGTGCAGGAGTTCGGCGGGTCCCTGTCGGCGCCCGGGTGGGCGGAGGTCGCAGCGTGGTGGCGCACCGTGCGGGAGCTCGACGACCAGGACCCGGCGGCGCTGCACCGCTACGGCTTCCTGGAGGGCCTGATTCCGGAGGTGACCCGTCCGTGGCCGCTGCGGCGCGCGGTGCCGACGATCGGGTTCCGTTCGGCGTAACGGCAGGTCAGCCGGCCTGGAGCTGCGCCCGGACTTCCCCGTCGGGCCCCGCCAGGAACACCGGCGTCCCGGCCCCGCCGAGGTCCCGCACGGCGGCGAGGTCCTCCGCCGGCAGCTCCTCGGCACCGGAGACGACCGCCGCCGCCTCCAGGGACTCCGCACCGGAGGCGACAGCCATGGCCACCGCCGTCCGCAGCGCGGAAAGCTCGAGGGAGGCAAGCGCGACGGTCCCGGCGACGTACGTACGCCCCGTCTCGTCCCGCACGGCGGCCCCCTCGGGCACCTGATTGCGCGCCCGCGCCGAACGCGCCAGCGTAACGATCTTTTGGTCCTCAGCGCCAAGCGCGGTGCTCTCGGTCATGATCCGAGCATACGGAGCTACATCGCCACCGGAAACATGGACCCCCGCCGCCCCTCCGGCGACGCGAGCCACT
Source organism: Streptomyces sp. NPDC086554 (assembly GCF_040686095.1). Classification (NCBI taxonomy): domain Bacteria; kingdom Bacillati; phylum Actinomycetota; class Actinomycetes; order Kitasatosporales; family Streptomycetaceae; genus Streptomyces; species Streptomyces sp. NPDC086554. Next base: position 386,894 of record NZ_JBFBJK010000002.1, on the reverse strand, counting down.
CCAGCTTCGCCGCCGTCTCCGCCTCGTCAAGCGGCGTGTGAAGCACGATCGTCAGATCGGGCCGGGCCGGCACCCGCAGCGCCGTCGACTCGACGTGCAGCGAGCCCACCAGCGGATGCGTCAGCTCCTTGTGGACCTGCCCGGCGGGCTGGATGTCCCGCCGCTCCCACAGCTCCGTGAACTCATCGCCCGCCGAATCCCGCAGCTCGGCGAGGATCGCCTGGAACCCCTCGTCGTCCGGGTGCTCCGAGCACGACGCGCGGAACTGCGCGACGACCCGCGCCGCGTTCTCCTGCCAACTCACGCTCCGTGAGCGGTAGATGGGGTCCGTGAAGAAGTCGACGATGCAGTTCTGGGTGATCTCGGGGCGCATCCCGAAGACCATCCCGGCCGCCTCGTTGTACATGACGCAGTTGTAGTAGCGGTCCATGATGTGGGCCGGATACGGCATCCATGTGTCGATCAGGCGCTGCATGCCGTGGCACATGTCCCGGTCGGCCTGCTCGACCTCCGGCGCGGGCGGGTTGAGCCCGGCGAGGACGTACAGGTGCCGCCGCTCGGCGCTCGACAGCTTCAGGACGCGCGCCACGGAGTCCAGGACCTGCGGCGACACCGAGATGTCGCGGCCCTGCTCCAGCCACTGGTACCAGGACGCGCCGACCCCGGCGAGCACGGCGACCTCCTCACGGCGAAGACCCGGCGTACGCCGTCGCGCCCCGCCGTCCGGAAGTCCCGCCTCCGCGGGGCTGACCCGGGCCCGGCGGCTCATCAGGAACTCGCGAAGTTCGCCAAGTCGCCGTGCCTTGGACTCGTCCTGGGGCCGCGTGGCCGCCGCCTCACTCGTCCCTGCCATCCGCAGCTCCCCCTGCCTGGTGTTCCGACCACCAGCATAAGTTCCGGCTCCCCACGGCTATTCCGGACACCGGAAGCTCATGGACATGGCGATCGACACCTCCACTCCCTCTTCCGCACCAGCCGCCGACGCGGCACCGCGGCAGCCTCGGGCCCCCAAGCTCTCCACCCGCGACAAGCTCGTCCTCTTCGTGCTCTGCGCCGCCCAGTTCATGGTCGCGCTCGACTTCTCCGTGCTGAACGTGGCGCTGCCCGTCCTCGGCGCCGACCTCGGCATGAGCCAGTCCGCGCTGCAGTGGGCGGTGACCGCGTTCGCCCTGCCGTCCGGCGGCTTCCTGCTGCTGTTCGGCCGCACCGGCGACCTGTTCGGGCGGCGCAGGCTGTTCCTGGGCGGGCTCGCCCTGTTCGGCCTGGCCTCGCTGCTCGCGACGTTCGCCTGGGACCCGGCGTCGTTCCTCGCCGGGCGTGCGCTGCAGGGCGTGGCCGCGGCGGCGATCGTGCCGACCGGCATGTCCCTGCTGACCACGACCTTCCCCGAGGGTCCGCAGCGTGACCGGGCGCTCGGCATCTCCGGCATGCTGCTCTCGCTCGGTTACACGCTCGGCATGGTGTTCGGCGGCGTACTCACCGACACGCTCGGCTGGCGCTCCACCATGGGCCTGCTGACGCTCTTCGCGCTGATCGTGCTGCCGCTGGCCCCCGGCCTGCTGCCCGAGTCCCGCACCCCTGACCGCCCCCGCCTCGACATCCCCGGCGCGGTCACCGTCACCGGCGGTCTGCTCGCCCTGATCTACGCCCTGTCCACGGCCGCCGAGCGCGGCTTCGGCGGCACCGACGTCATCGTCACGCTCATCGGCGGCGTGCTGCTGCTGGCGGCCTTCGGCTACGTCGAGTCGCGTGCCGCGTCCCCGCTGGTCTCCCTGCCGATGCTGCGGCGGCGGACGGTGGCGTGGGGCAACCTGGGCGGTCTGGTCACCTTCTCGATGATGTCGGCGGTCATCTTCGTCCTGACGCTCTACCTACAGGAAGTCCTGAAGCTCTCCGCCTTCCGGACGGGTCTCGTCTTCGGCGTGCAGGGCGTGCTCTCCGTGGTCGCCGGGATCTACGCGCCCAGGGTCATCAGCCGCTTCGGGGCGCACCGCACCCTCGTCGTCTCGCTGCTCGGCCAGGGCCTGTTCATCGCGTCGCTGCTCGGCATCGACGAAGGCACCTGGTCGGTCTGGCTCGCCACGGCGGGCGTCTCGATCGCCAGCATGTTCCACCTGGGCGCGATCATCTCGTACGGCGTGACGGTCACATCGGGCGTCCCGGACGAGGAACAGGGCCTGGCCACGGGCCTGGTCACCTCCACCCAGCAGGTGGGCATCACCGTCGGCATCCCGCTCCTCGGGGTCATCGCGACCACGGGCACGGATCTTCTGGCGGGGACGCGGACGGTGCTCCTGATCGACGCGGTCGTGGTACTGGTGACGGCGGCCCTGGTGGCGACGGGCCTGCGCGCCCGGCGCAACGCTTAAGGCCGGTCGAGACGAAGCCGCTCGGCCTTCGGCAGCCCCGCCACCACCAAGTCGTACGAGTCTTCGATGAGCTCCCGGACCAACTGGTCCGGGAGTTCCGCGTCCACCGTCACCGTGTTCCAGTGCCGCTTGTTCATGTGCCACCCCGGCACGATCTCCGGGTGCGCGGCCCGCAGTTGGACCGCCATGTCGGGCTCGCACTTCAGGTTCACCGTGAGCGGCCGCCCGTCGAGGTGGGAGAGCGCGAACATCTTGCCGAGCACCTTGAAGACCGAGGTGTCGGGGTTGAACGGAAATTCCTCCACCGCCGCGTTGAACGACAGACAGAACGCACGCAGCTCCTGCGGTGTCACCCCGAAGTCCCCTCTCCCGTGCCACCCGGCACGACCGGCTCCACAAGCACCGTCACGATCTTGTTCCGCCGCCCCGCCGCGGACTCCGCGGTGAGCCGCAGCTCCCGCCCGTCCGGCAGCGGCACGATCGACGACGCGTCGGCGATCGGCACCCGGCCGAGCGCCTTGGCGAGCAGGCCGCCGACCGTCTCGACGTCCTCGTCGTCGAACTCGTCGAGCCCGAAGAGCTCGCCGAGGTCACCGATGTCGAGGCGCGCGGTGACGCGGTAGCAGCCGTCCGCGAGCGCCTCCACCGGCGGCAGTTCACGGTCGTACTCGTCGGTGATCTCGCCGACGATCTCCTCGAGGATGTCCTCGATGGTGACGATGCCCGCCGTGCCGCCGTACTCGTCGATGACGACGGCGACGTGATTGCGCTCCTGCTGCATCTCCCGCAGCAGATCACCCGCGTTCTTCGTGTCCGGCACGAAGGTCGCCGGGCGCATCGCCGTCGACACCAGTTCGTTCTCCGCGTCGCGGTTGATGTGCGTCTTGCGGGCCAGGTCCTTCAGATACACCATGCCGACGACGTCGTCCTCGCTCTCGCCCGTCACCGGGATCCGCGAGAAACCGGAACGCAGCGCGAGCGTCAGCGCCTGCCGGATGGTCTTGAAGCGCTCGATGGCGATCAAGTCGGTCCGGGGCACCATGACTTCGCGTACGAGCGTGTCTCCGAGCTCGAAGACGGAGTGCACCATGCGGCGCTCGTCGTCCTCGATCAGGGACTCCTTCTCGGCGAGGTCGACCATCGCCCGCAGCTCGGCCTCGGAGGCGAACGGGCCGCGCCTGAAGCCCTTTCCGGGCGTGAGCGCGTTGCCGATGAGGATCAGGAGCGGCGGGATCGGGCCCATGACGCGGGCCAGCGGCAGCAGGACGTACGCGGCCGCCGTCGCCGTGTTGAGCGGGTGCTGGCGGCCGATGGTGCGCGGCGACACCCCCACGGCGACATACGACACGAGGACCATCACCGCGATGGCGACGGCCAGCGCCTGCCAGGTCTCGGCAAACTCCTTCAGACAGGCGTACGTCACCAGGGACGCCGCGGCCATCTCGCACGCGACGCGCACCAGCAGCGCCACGTTGAGATAGCGGGTGGGGTCGGCGGCGACCTGCGCGAGCTTCGCGCTGCCGCGCCGTCCGGAGCGGACGGCCTCGTCGGCGCGGAAGCTGGAGACGCGGGCGATGCCCGCCTCGGCGCAGGCCGCGAGCCAGGCCACGACGACCAGGGCGACGGCGCCCGCGATCAGTTGAGGACTCATGACGGCGTCGGCGGCCCTAGGAGACGGTGGGCGCGGGAGACGGCCCGGTCAGGCCGTGCTCGGCGCGCCAGCCGTCGACGATGGCCGCCTGGAGACCGAACATCTCCGCCTTCTCGTCCGGCTCCTCATGGTCGTATCCGAGCAGGTGCAGCACCCCATGGACGGTGAGCAACTGCAGCTCCTCGTCCATGGAGTGCTCCGTCTCCGCTTCCTTGCCCTGCTTGAGCGCGACCTCGGGGCAGAGCACGATGTCGCCGAGGAGGCCCTGCGGCGGCTCCTCCTCGTCCTTGGCGGGCGGGCGCAGCTCGTCCATCGGGAACGACATCACGTCCGTCGGCCCCGGCAGGTCCATCCACTGGATGTGCAGCTGCTCCATGGCGTCGGCGTCCACGACGATCACCGAGAGCTCGGAGAGCGGGTGGATGCGCATCCGCGCGAGTGCGTAGCGGGCGATGTCGAGGATCGCCTGCTCATCGACCTCGGTCCCGGATTCGTTGTTGACGTCGATCGACATGGTGCGGTTTCCGCTACTTCCCGTGTTTCTTGTGCTGCTGACTCTGCTGCTGCTTCTGCTGGCTGTCGTCGTACTTCTCGTACGCGTCGACGATACGGCCGACCAGCTTGTGCCGTACGACATCGCTGGAGGTGAGCCGCGAGAAGTGCACGTCGTCGAGGCCCTCCAGGATGTGCTGGACCTGGCGCAGACCCGACTTGGTGCCGCCCGGCAGGTCGACCTGGGTGACGTCGCCCGTGATCACGATCTTCGAGTCGAAGCCGAGCCGGGTCAGGAACATCTTCATCTGCTCGGCGCTGGTGTTCTGCGCCTCGTCGAGGATGATGAACGCGTCGTTCAGCGTGCGGCCTCGCATGTACGCCAGCGGGGCGACCTCGATCGTGCCCGCCGCCATCAGGCGAGGAATCGAGTCCGGGTCCAGCATGTCGTGCAGGGCGTCGTAGAGCGGGCGCAGATACGGGTCGATCTTCTCGTAGAGCGTGCCCGGCAGGAAGCCGAGCCGCTCGCCGGCCTCGACGGCGGGGCGGGTCAGGATGATGCGGTTGACCTGCTTGGACTGCAGGGCCTGCACCGCCTTGGCCATGGCGAGATACGTCTTGCCGGTGCCCGCGGGGCCGATACCGAAGACGATGGTGTGCTTGTCGATGGCGTCGACATAGCGCTTCTGGTTGAGGGTCTTGGGGCGGATGGTGCGGCCCCGCGACGAGAGGATGTTCTGCGTGAGGACCTCGGCCGGGGTCTCCTGGCCGTCGCCCTCTCCTGCCTCGTCCGCCCTGAGCATGGCGATCGAGCGTTCCACTGCGTCCTCCGTCATCGGCTGACCGGTGCGGAGCACCAGCATCATCTCGTCGAACAGGCGCTGGATGAGGGCGACTTCATGGGCGTCACCGACGGCGCTGATCTCATTGCCCCGGACATGGATGTCGGCCGCCGGGAAGGCCTTCTCGATCACGCGCAACAGGGCGTCTCCGGAGCCGAGCACCGTCACCATGGGATGGTTCGCCGGGACGGTGAAGTGGGCTCGGGACTGACCCTGGGCAGGGGTACGAGCTGTGGGTGTCTGAGTCATGGGCCGGCTCTAGGGCCTGCTCATCCTCCTCATGCGGGGCTTGGTGGCCGCTCGACAGCCTTGCACTGCCAAGAGTACGACGCACCACTGTCACCGCCGCAGTGCTTTTCCACTCCCGGCGCGGGTGGCCGCCGGTCCCGCACCGGCGGGAATCACACCGCGTCCGGGCCCCGCTCACCGGTCCGTACCCGTACGACGGAGTCGACCGGCACCGCCCACACCTTCCCGTCACCGATCTTCCCGGTGCGGGCCGCGCGCACGACCGCGTCGATGACCGCCTCGGCGTCCACGTCGTCGACGACGACCTCGATCCGCACCTTCGGCACCAGGTCCACCTGGTACTCCGCGCCCCGGTACACCTCCGTGTGACCCCGCTGGCGTCCGTACCCGCTCGCCTCGGTGACGGTGAGGCCCAGCACGCCCAGTTCCTGCAGCGCCGTCTTCACCTCGTCCAGGCGGAACGGCTTGATGACCGCGGTCACGAGCTTCATGCGACGGTGTTTCCCTTCGGGTGGTGCGGGACGGTGCTGCCCTTCATGGGGCCGACCAGGACGCCGTGATCGTAGGCCGTCTCCGCGTGGTGCGTCTGGTCGAGGCCCGTCAACTCGTCCTCGGCGCTCGCACGGAAGCCCATCAGCTTGTCGATCGCCTTGCCGATGCTGTACGTCACGGCGAAGGTGTACGCCGCCACCGCGAGGACCGCCACCGTCTGCTTGCCCAGTTGGGCGAGCCCGCCGCCGTAGAAGAGGCCCTCCGCGCCGTCCGTCATCGTGGCCGTCGCGAACAGGCCGATCAGGAGCGTGCCGATCACGCCGCCGACCAGGTGGACGCCGACGACGTCCAGCGAGTCGTCGTAGTCGAAGCGGAACTTCCAGGCGACGGCGTACGAGCAGACCACGCCCGCCGCCAGGCCGATCATCGCTGCGCCCAGGATGCCGACGACCCCGCACGACGGGGTGATCGCCACCAGGCCCGCGACCGCGCCGGACGCCGCACCGAAGGTGGTGGGGTGGCCGTCGCGCCGCTGCTCCACGAAGAGCCAGCCGAGCAGGCCCGTGCAGCCGGCGAGCAGCGTGTTGAGGAGGGCGGCCGCGGCGATGCCGTTCGCGCCGAGTGCCGAGCCGCCGTTGAAGCCGAGCCAGCCGAACCAGAGCAGGCCCGCGCCCATCAGGACCATCGGCAGGTTGTGCGGGCGCATCGCGTCCTTCTTGAAGCCGATGCGCGGGCCGATCACCAGGACGAGGGCCAGACCGGAGGCGCCGGACGCGATCTCGACGACCAGGCCGCCCGCGAAGTCGAGGGCGCCGAGGGAGTTGGAGATCCAGCCGTCCGGGCCCCATACCCAGTGCGCCACGGGAACGTATACGAGCAGCGCCCAGAGAGGCACGAAGACCAGCCACGCGGCGAACTTGGTGCGGTCCGCGATCGCGCCGCTGATCAGTGCGGTGGTGAGGATCGCGAAGGTCAGCTGGAAGGTCGTGAAGAGGAACGTGGGGACCGTTCCGGTGAGGGTGTCCGGGCCGATGCCCGCCATGCCCAGGTGGTCGAGGCCGCCGATCAGGCCCGCGAACGCGTCGTCGCCGAAGGCGAGCGAGTAGCCCGCGACCAGCCACACGACCGTGACCAGGGCGATCGACACGAAGCTCATGAGCAGCATGTTCAGGACGCTCTTCGTGCGGACCATGCCGCCGTAGAAGAGCGCGAGGCCCGGGGTCATGAGGAGTACGAGTGCGGTGGCCGCGAGCAGCCAGGCGGTGTCGCCTGTGTCGGGGCCTTGTGCTGCGGCCAGAAAAGTCATGGGGGAGAGCGTCACCGGCACGCGTTTCGGAACGGGCAACCACGCGTTTCCGCCGTGTTTCGTGTTGCGCGGGGGTTTCCGGGAGCTCACCGCGGTGCTGTCGCGCCGCCGGCGGGGCCCGTGCGTACTGCGGGCCTCCGTCGATCAGGGACAATGGGCGCCATGAGCGTTCGTACCCAGTCATCCGAGCCGTCCGCGGCCAACCACCGCGCCGGCTTCGCCTGCTTCGTGGGCCGCCCCAACGCGGGCAAGTCCACCCTCACGAACGCTCTGGTCGGCAAGAAGGTGGCGATCACCGCCGACCAGCCGCAGACCACGCGGCACACCGTGCGCGGCATCGTGCACCGCCCCGACGCGCAGCTGATCCTGGTGGACACCCCCGGCCTGCACAAGCCGCGCACGCTCCTTGGCCAGCGCCTCAACGACGTGGTCCGCACCACCTGGGCCGAGGTCGACGTCATCGGCTTCTGCCTGCCCGCGAACGAGAAGCTCGGCCCCGGCGACCGGTTCATCGCCAAGGAACTCGCTTCCATCAAGAAGACGCCGAAGATCGCGATCGTCACGAAGACCGACCTGGTCGACAGCAAGACCCTCGCCGAGCAGCTCATCGCCATCGACCAGCTCGGCAAGGAGCTGGGCTTCGAGTGGGCCGAGATCGTGCCGGTGTCGGCCGTCGGGGAGAAGCAGGTCGACCTCCTCGCCGACCTGATCGTCCCCCTCCTGCCCGAGGGCCCCGCGCTCTATCCCGAGGGCGACCTCACCGACGAGCCCGAGCAGGTCATGGTCGCCGAGCTGATCCGTGAGGCCGCGCTGGAGGGCGTACGGGACGAGCTGCCGCATTCCATCGCCGTCGTGGTGGAGGAGATGCTGCCGCGCGAGGACCGCCCCGCCGACAAGCCGCTGCTCGACATCCACGCCTTCGTCTACATCGAGCGCCCCAGCCAGAAGGGCATCATCATCGGCCCGAAGGGCAAGCGCCTCAAGGACGTCGGCATCAAGTCCCGCAAGCAGATCGAGGCACTCCTCGGCACACCCGTCTTCCTGGACCTGCACGTGAAGGTGGCCAAGGACTGGCAGCGGGACCCGAGGCAGCTGCGGAAGCTGGGCTTCTGACGCGTTCGCGGAGCGCTCAGGCCGGTGCCGGACCCGCTTCCGTCAGGGTCGCAAGGCCCACGGCCAGTTCCCGCGCCCACACCCGGTAGCCGTCCGGCGACGGGTGCAGGCGGTCGGCCGCGAACCACTCGCCCGCGATCTTCGGCGGTCCGCCCGTCGGCAGGTGGAAGACCGCCGGGGTGCGGCGGGCCACCGTCCTCAACTGGCGGTCCAGGAGCCGGACATAGACGTCCAGCGGGCCCCGCGCCGGGCGGGGCAGCGCGGCTACGCGGTTCATCGGGGGCAGGCCCGCGAAGACCATCGGGACGTCCTCGCCGAGACGCAGTCGTACGTCCCTGATCAGCCTCTCCACGTCGTGGCGGAACGCCCGCGGGCGGCGCATCCGCAGCGCGTCGTTCGACCCCGCGGCCACCAGGACGAGGTCGGGCCGCCAGCGGGTCATCGGGTCGGTCAGGCCCGGCAGCAGGCCACGCCGCACCACCGGTACCGTCGCCCCGGCCTTCGCCGACACCCGCCAGGAGACGGTGCGTCCCGTCATCGCCGTCAGTGTCCGGGCGAGCTGCCCGCTGAGCGCCTCGTCGTGGCTGGCCGCGCCCACGCCCGCGGCGAGCGAGTCGCCGATGACCGCGAGCCGCAGCGGAGGACCCCCGTTCTCCCGCTGCGGCCCGGTCAGCCCGCTGTCGTTCCCGGCTGCTTCCGGCAACCGAACCAGCCGTCCCCGCATTCCCCGTGCGAACATCCCGAGCCCCTTCCGCGCTCCGTGTCCCGTCCCCCATGCGCATAACGCTGTTATGGCTATAACAGCGTTATGCTGCTCCCCGTGTCAACCGGAAAGCAGGAAACGCCGCGGGAATCGGCCGACGTCCGGCGCCGTCTCCTCGACGAGGCCGCCCGCGTCATCGCCGAGCAGGGCCCCGCCGCGCTCAGCGCCCGCCGCCTGGTCAAGGCGGTCGGGGCCTCGACGATGGCCGTCTACACCCACTTCGGGTCGATGCCCGAGCTGGTGCGCGAGGTCATCCGGGAGGGCTTCGTGCGGTTCCATGCCCGCGCCGCCGCCATCGAGCAGGGCGCCGACCCCGTCGTCGAACTCGCCGGACTCTGCCGCGTCTACCAGGAGTTCGCGCGCGCCGAACCGGATGTCTACGCCGTGATGTTCGGCAGCTCGGTGGTCACCGGCTTCGCACTCTCCGACGACGACCGCCGGATGGGTACGTTCGTGCTGAGGGCCCCGCGCGACGCCATCCGCCGCTGCGTGGACGCGGGCCGCTTCCGCGCGGACGCGGACCCCGATCTGCTGGTGCGCCAGCTCTTCAGCCAGATGCACGGCCTCGCCGAACTGGCCCGCGCCGGCTACATCATGGGCGGCTTCACCCCGGACCAGGTGCTCCACGGAATGCTCCGCGACTTCGCCTTCGCAGCCGGGGACGAGGCGGGCGCGGCCGAGGCGTCCGTGACCTCGGGCCTTGCGGGCGGCGGCGGTACTGCTACTCCACCCCTCTGATCCGCGTGACGAGCAGCGCCCCCGCAAGACCCACCGCCGCCGCCACCAGGTACAGGACCCGGTAGCCGCCCAGATACGTCACGATCGGGGCCGCGATCGCCGGGGCCGCCACCTGGGGCAGGGAGTTGGCGATGTTGATGACGCCGAGGTCCTTGCCGCGGTCCAGGGCCTTCGGCAGGACGTCCGTCATCAGGGCGAAGTCCACCGACGTGAAGACGCCGAAGCCGATGCCGAGCACCGCCGCCGCGACGATCGCGCCCGGCCAGGTCTGCCACACCGCGAGGAGGCTCGTCGCCACCGCCATCAGGGAGCCCGACCAGATCACGAACGGTTTGCGGCGGCCCACCCGGTCCGACCAGGCGCCGCCCACCACGACCGTGGCCAGCATCGTCACGCCGTTCACGGCCGTCAGGATCAGTACGCCCTGCTCCGGGTCGGAGCGGTGCAGGCGGTCGCGGAGGAAGTACAGGAGATAGAGCAGCACCACCGAGTTGCTGACGTTGATCAGGAAGCGGGTCAGCCAGGCCCAGCCGAGATCCGGGTAGCGGCGCGGGCTCAGCCAGAAGCCCGCGAGGAAGCCCCGCCAGTTCCACGGCGGGCGGTCGGCGGCCGCAAGGCGCAGGTCCCGATGGCGTACGACATAGGGCAGCACGCCCGCCACGGTGAACACCGCGCACGCCGCGTACCCCGCGACCGTCCCGCCCGCCACCGTCGCGAGGCCCGTCCCGACGACCACGCCGAGCAGCTGCGCCGCCCCCAACCAGCCGCCCACGGAGCCCCGTTGAAGGCGCGGCACCCGGTCGGGGACGGCGGCGGTGACCGCGGCGAAGGCGGCGTTCAGGGTGAGCTGGACCAGGCACCAGCCCGCCGCCATCGTCCAGACGGAGCCCGCCGCGGAGACCAGGAGGAGGGAGACCGCGCCGCCTGCCGTGCCTGCCACGATCCACGGGGTGCGCCTCCCCCAGCGGGACGTCGTGCGGTCCGAGAGCGCGCCGAAGAGCGGGTTCGCGGCGAGGGACACCACCGCGCCCACGCCCGTCACCCACGCGAGGACCGTCTCCTTCGACGTGCCCGCCGGGGCCAGGTCCTCCGCCTGCACGGCGAGCAGGATCTGCAACGGGCCGTACCAGCCCACCCAGATCGCCCCGTTGGCGACCGACAGGGAAGTGGTCCAGCCCCGTTCGACCCGCTCCGCCGGCTCCGCCAGCGCGGTGGCGGTCATGGTCGCTGCGCCCGCAGCGCATCGCGCAGCCAGCCGTACGACGCCTTCGGGGTGCGCTCCAGCGTGGCTGTGTTCTCGAAGTCGACATGGACGAGGCCGAAGCGCTGCCGGTAGCCCTCGGCCCACTCGAAGTTGTCCATCAGCGACCAGACGAAGTAGCCGCGGACATCCACCCCGGCCTCCAACGCCCTGTGCAGCGCCCGCAGATGGCCGTCCAGGTAGCTGATGCGCTCCTGGTCGTCGAGACCCTCGTACGAGCAGCCGTTCTCGGTGATGACGAGAGGCGGGAGCCGGTCGCCGTACCGGTCGCGGAAGCCGGTGAGCAGCTCCGTGAGCGCGTCCGGGACCACCGGCCAGCCGAAGTCCGTCACCGGGTATCCCTCGATCTCCCTCGGCGAGAAGGGGAGTTCGGGCGGGAGCGTGAGTCCGGAGAACTCGGTGGCCGTGCTGCCGGGCAGGGGCGCTCCCACCTTCGTCGGCTGATAGAAGTTGATGCCGTACCAGTCGATCGGCTCCGCGATGACCTTCAGGTCCGCTTCGAGGTCGTCCGACGGCATCAACTCGCCGATTCCCTCCGGGTATTGGGCGAGGAGCAGCGGATCGGCGAAGAGGCGGTTGAGGAGTACGTCGTAGAAGTCCGCGGCCGCCGTGTCCTCGTCGGCGGCCGATGCGGGCCAGGTCGGGCCGTGCGAGTTGGCGATGCCTATGTCGTGCGCGCCCGCCGCGCGCAGCGCCCGTACCGCGAGGCCGTGCGCGATGAGCTGGTGGTGGGCGACCGGCAGCGCGTCGAAGAGCAGCTGCTCGCCGGGGGCGTGCTGGCCGAGGGCGTGGCCCAACAGGGTGTGTTCCGCAGGCTCGTTGAGGGTGATCCACTTCGTGACGCGGTCGCCGATACGGGCGGCCACCACGGCGGCGTAATCGGCGAACCGCTCGGCCGTGTCGCGCCGCAGCCAGCCGCCGGCCTCCTGCACGGCCAGCGGGGTGTCCCAGTGGAAGAGGGTGGGGACGGGGCGCACCCCCGCCGCGCACAGCTCGTCGACGAGGCGGTCGTAGAAGTCGAGCCCCGCGGCGCTCACCTCACCCGCGCCCGTCGGAAGCACCCGCGGCCACGACACCGAGAAGCGGTACGCACCCACGCCCAACTCCCGTATGAGCGCCACGTCCTCGCGGTAGCGGTGGTAGTGGTCGCAGGCGACGGCGGCCGTCGTGCCGTCCTTCACCCGGCCCGGCACCGCCGTGAACGCGTCCCAGACCGAGGGGCCGCGTTCGTCGACGGCGCCCTCGATCTGATGGGCCGATGTGGACACCCCCCACAGGAAGTCGCGGGGGAACTGAGGTATCGGTTCGCGCGCATCGCTCGCTGCCATGGGCGCGATCTTCCGTACCGCCCAGTACGGAAGTCAATGGGCGTACACGAGAAAAGATGAACACTTCTCAAGTTCTACGAGAGTGCTGCGAACAAGCTACGAGCCCTCCTTCAGGACGCGCGAGATCAGCTTCCGCTGCGGCTCCGTCAGCCGGGGATCCGAGCAGTACACCGTGCGCCCGTCGACGGTGAGCTGGTAGTTGAAACCGTCCGGCACCCCTATGGGTGGCGTGCCCCGGCCCTCGGCCACGGCCTCTTCGGCCAGGGCGTGCCACTCGTGGGCATCGGGCAGTCCCGAGGTGTCGATCTCGGCGTGCCGCTCGATGCCCGCGAATCCTCCCGTGCGCTTCACCTGGATACGCATGGGTCCTGTCTACTCCAGGAGGCGGTCAGTTGGTAGGCACCCCGACCTGGGACCACGCCTTCAGGACGGCCCCGTGCTCCTCGCCCTCGCCGAACTTGTCGCGGGCCGCGGCCACCGTCAGCTTCGCGAAGTCCGCGAAGGACGCGTCCTGCGCAAGATCGCCGCCGGTCAGGACGGCGTACCAGATCTGTCCTGCCCGCTCCCACGCGTGGCCGCCGAGGGCCTCGGCGAGCAGGTAGAAGGCGTGGTTGGGGATGCCGGAGTTGATGTGCACGCCGCCGTTGTCGCGGCCCGTGCGGACGTAGTGGTCCATGTCGGCGGGCTGCGGGTCCTTGCCGAGCACGTCGTCGTCGTACGCCGTACCCGGCGCCTTCATGGAGCGCAGCGCCATGCCCGTGACGCGCGGCGCGAGCAGCCCGGCGCCGATCAGCCAGTCGGCCTCGGCCGCGGTCTGGCCGAGCGTGTACTGCTTGATCAGCGAGCCGAAGACGTCCGCCATGGACTCGTTGAGCGCGCCCGGCTGGCCGAAGTACGTGAGGTTCGCCGTGTACTGGACGACGCCGTGCGTCAGCTCGTGGCCGATGACGTCCACCGGAATGGTGAAGTCGAGGAAGATCTCGCCGTCACCGTCGCCGAAGACCATCTGTTCGCCGTTCCAGAAGGCGTTCCCGTAGTTCTCGCCGTAGTGGACCGTCGCGTTCATCGGCAGGCCGCTGCCGTCGATGGAGTTGCGGGCGTACGACTTCAGATACAGCTCGAAGGTCGCGCCCAGGCCCGCGTACGCGCGGTTGACGGTCGCGTCCTTGCCGGGCTTGTCGCCCTCGCCGCGGACCTTGCGGCCCGGCAGCTCGGTCTTGTGCTTCGCGTCGTAGATCGTGCGGTGCGGCTTGCCTTCGGCCGCTTCCTTGGGCGGCGTGACGGAGGGGGCGCCGATGACCGTGGTCAGCCGGCGGTGGGTGCGCTCGATGGCGTCCCGCTCCAGGGTGCGGCGGGCGGGTCCGGCGAGCGAGGCGTCGTCACTCTGGGCCAGAGTGTCGAGCACGTGGGGCGGAATGATGGTGCAGAAGACAGGCTCGAAGCCTGGATTGGCGGTCATGGGCGCAATGTGGCACTGGGTCATGCCGCTGTCACTACCTGCAACCATGATTAGTGAAATAGAGGGATTGATCACCTCTACCCCGTTACCTGATGGTGATCCCGCATACTGATACGCATCCGCGCACACAGCGCGGCTCGGCTAGGCTGCGGAGCATCATGCGTTACGGGCTGCTTCTCCTTAGCTGCCGCGGCGAGGGCCTGTAGTCGAGGCCGACCCCCTCCCCGCGGAGTTCGGTGTTGCTCGCGAAAGCGACCGTCGGCCGTCCTTAAGGACACACCCGAGGAGCCCCGCATTATGGCGATCAAGCCGAATTTCCAGCGCGCCACGTCCATGCCGATCCACAAGTACGGCCAGTACGAGCAGGTCGACATCCCCGACCGCACGTGGCCGCAGAACCGGATCACGGTCGCCCCCCGCTGGCTCTCCACGGATCTGCGCGACGGCAACCAGGCGCTGATCGACCCGATGTCCCCGGCCCGCAAGCGCGAGATGTTCGATCTGCTGGTCCGTATGGGCTACAAGGAGATCGAGGTCGGCTTCCCCTCATCCGGGCAGACGGACTTCGACTTCGTACGCTCGATCATCGAGGACGGCGCGATCCCGGACGACGTCACGATCTCCGTCCTGACGCAGGCCCGCGAAGAGCTGATCTCCCGCACCGTCGAGTCGCTGGTCGGCGCCAAGCGCGCCACCGTCCACCTGTACAACGCGACCGCACCCGTCTGGCGCGAGGTCGTCTTCCGTGGCTCGAAGGATGCGGTCAAGCAGATCGCCGTCGACGGCACGCGGCTGGTCATGGAGTACGCCGAGAAGCTGCTTGGCCCCGAGACGGTCTTCGGCTACCAGTACAGCCCCGAGATCTTCACGGACACCGAGCTGGACTTCGCCCTGGAGGTCTGCGAGGCCGTCTGCGACGTCTGGCAGCCGGGTCCGGGCCGCGAGATCATCCTCAACCTGCCCGCCACGGTGGAGCGTTCGACCCCGTCGACGCACGCGGACCGCTTCGAGTGGATGTCCCGCAACCTGACCCGGCGCGAGCACGTCTGCCTGTCCGTGCACCCGCACAACGACCGCGGCACCGCCGTCGCCGCCGCGGAGCTGGCCATCATGGCCGGTGCCGACCGCATCGAGGGCTGCCTGTTCGGGCAGGGCGAGCGCACCGGCAACGTCGACCTGGTCACCCTGGGCATGAACCTGTTCTCGCAGGGCGTCGACCCGCAGATCGACTTCTCCGACATCGACGAGATCCGCCGCACCGCCGAGTACTGCAACCAGATGGAGGTCCACCCCCGTCACCCGTACGCGGGCGACCTCGTCTACACCGCCTTCTCCGGCTCCCACCAGGACGCCATCAAGAAGGGCTTCGAGGCCATGGCGGTCCGGGCCGAGCAGCAGGGCAAGACGGTCGATGACATCGAGTGGGCCGTGCCGTACCTGCCCATCGACCCCAAGGACGTCGGCCGCTCCTACGAGGCCGTCATCCGCGTCAACTCGCAGTCCGGCAAGGGCGGTATCGCCTACGTCCTGCAGAACGACCACAAGCTGGACCTGCCGCGCCGCATGCAGGTCGAGTTCTCGAAGATCATCCAGACGAAGACGGACACCGAGGGCGGCGAGGTCACGCCGGACGCGATCTGGGGCATCTTCCAGGACGAGTACCTGCCCAACCCGCAGAACCCGTGGGGCCGCATCCAGGTCAAGAACGGCCAGACGACCACCGACAAGGACGGCACGGACACCCTCACCGTGGAGGCCACGGTCGACGGCGCCGACACGGTCCTGACCGGCACCGGCAACGGCCCGATCTCGGCCTTCTTCCAGGCGCTGCAGGGCATCGGCATCGACGTACGCCTGCTTGACTACCAGGAGCACACGATGAGCGAGGGGGCGTCCGCCGTCGCCGCCTCGTACATTGAGGTCGCCATCGGGGACAAGGTGCTGTGGGGTATCGGCATCGATGCGAACACCACGCGGGCGTCGCTGAAGGCGGCGGTCTCCGCGGTGAACCGCGCGGCGCGTTAGTCGCACTCCTGCTCTTCGGCTGCGGCTTTGCCGTGGCTGGTCGCGCAGTTCCCCGCGCCCCTTCGGGGCGCTCCCCTCGCCGGACGGGCTCACAATGTGAGCCCGTCCGGCGGCGTCTACCGGCCATCTCTCGCACAGGGTGCTGACGCCACATCAACAATGTGGCTAACATCACGCCCAACCAGGCAATGTTGCCGGGGCGTTACGGAGGTGCGTGGTGCTGCCAGATCGGGGACGAAACGGCCGGGAATCCCGCATCTTCGGCAGGCCCGTGTCCCGCGCGCGGGCGCTGCGCAGGCGCGTGATCGGTGTGCATACGGCCTGGACCACCGTCGGGGACGGCGAGTTCTTCTGCCCCGGCTGCGGTGGCGACCGCAACTACCAGCGGCGTACAGGGCGGCGCCGCTTCGTCTTCCTCGGCGTGCCCGTCCTGCCCCGCGGCACCACGGGCCCCATCGTCGAATGCGCCGCCTGCCAGGACCACTTCGGTACGGATGTTCTCGGCCATCCCACGACCACCCGGCTCTCCGCGATGGTGCGCGACGCCGTGCACACGGTCGTCCTCGCAGTCCTCTCCGCCGGCGGCACCTCGTCGCGCACGACGCTCGACGCGGCCGTCGCGACGCTGCGCGCCGCCGGATACGACGACTGCTGCGAGGAACAGCTCGTCGCGCTCGTCGAGGCGCTCGCCGCCGACACCGGGCGGGCCACGGTGCCGGACTATGTGCCGGGTCTGGCCATAGAGCTGCACGAAGCGCTCGGCCCGCTGGCCCCGCACCTCGCCCCCGCGGGACGCGAGTCGCTGCTCCTGCAGGGAGCGCGGATCGCCCTCGCCGACGGGCCTTACACCCCCGCCGAGCGCGAGGTGCTCGGCACGACGGGCGGGGCGCTGACCATCGGCGCCGACGAGGTGACCCGACTTCTGGTGGCGGCGCGGACTACGCAGTCGTAGCGCAGTACTCCCCCGGGAGTATTTATCTCCCCTTGACTCCCTGGGGTGTACGCCCCAACTCGCCCTCCGGCCCGACGGATTGGCCCCCTGATTCCGGGAGGGTTGGCGCTGAACCTGCCAACCTGCCGGAAGGAGGCCTGTCATGCGGGCCGAACAGACCACCGCTCGACGGCGACGAGCCGTGCCCTGGGTGTTCCTCGTGCTGTGGATCGGTGTCATCGCGCTCGCCGCGCCCTTCGCGGCGAAGCTGGCCGACACCCAGCAGGACCGCGTCGTCGACTACCTCCCCGCAAGCGCCGACTCCACCCAAGTGGCTGAACTGGAAGACCAGTTGCCCGGCGGCGAGGCCACCGAGATGGTGCTCGTCTACCACCGCGACAGCGGTCTGACCGCCGCCGACCGCAAGACCGCGGCGGACCAGGTCGCCGAGATCCAGGGCGCCCATAAACTGACCTCCGAGCCCCGCGCCGTACCGTCCAAGGACGGCACCACGCTGATGTACCCGGTGGCGAGCACCGAGCCCGGCCAGGACGAGAAGAAGCGGGACGCGCTCGTCGAGGACGTCCGCGAAGTCGCCGAAGGCCAGGGCGGGTTGAGCGTCGAGGTGGGCGGCGACGGGGCGTTCGGCACCGACGCGGGCAAGGTCTACGACTCGCTGGGCGGCCCGCTGCTCTACACCACGGCAGGCGTGGTCGCGCTCCTCCTGATCCTCATCTACCGCAGCCCCTTCCTGTGGCTGGTTCCGCTCGCCGTCGCCGGCCTCGCGGACTACCTCGCGATGGCCATCGCGTACGGACTGCACGAATGGTTCGGCACCGCCGTCACCGGCCAGAGCTCGGGCGTGATGACGATCCTCGTCTTCGGCGCGGGCACCGACTACGCATTGCTGCTCGTCGCCCGCTACCGGGAGGAACTGCGCCGCATCGAGCGTCCCTACGACGCGATGGTGGCCGCCCTGCGTGGCTGCGGCCCCGCCGTGCTCGCCTCGTCCGGCACGGTCGCGGCAGGCCTGCTCTGCCTGCTCGCCGCGGACCTCAACAGCAGCCGGGGCATGGGCCCGCTCGGCACGGTGGGTGTGCTGTGCGCGCTCGCCTCGATGCTGACGCTGCTGCCCGCGATCCTCGTCCTCCTCGGCCGCCGGGTGTTCTGGCCGCTGATTCCCGCGTTCGGCAGCACGCCCAAGCAGCGCCGCAGCCTCTTCTCCGCGATGGGCAGCTCGGCGGGGCGCAGGCCGCTGACGGTCCTCGCCGGTGGCGCGGTGCTTCTCGGCGCGCTCGCGCTTGGCGCGCTGAACCTGCCCGGAGCCCTGAAGCAGGAGGACTCCTTCACCAAGACGCCCGACTCCGTCTCCGCCATGGAGACGCTCGCCAAGGCCTACCCCGATCTGGGCAGTCAGCCGATCACCGTGATGACGCCCACCGAGGACGCGGGCGCCGCGCTCACCCGGATCCAGGACACGAAGGGCGTGGACAGCGCGGCCAAGGGACGTACCGCGAAGGGCTGGACGGAGATCTCCGTCATCGCATCGTCCGCACCGCAGTCGGCGGGCGAGACCGCGACCATCGAAACGCTGCGGTCGGATCTGGATTCCTCGTACGTCGGTGGGGCGAGCGCCCAGCAGATCGACCTGAAGGACACGAACGCCCGTGACCGGAACATCGTCGTGCCGCTGGTGCTCGCCGCGGTCCTGCTGATCCTCGTGGCGCTGCTGCGGAGCCTCGTCGCGCCGCTGCTGCTGCTCGCCGCGGTGGTCGCGGTCTGGGGCGCGTCGCTCGGCATCGCAGGACTCGTCTTCGAACCGCTCCTCGGCCTGGAGGGCACGGATCCCGGTCTGGGTCTGCTCTCCTTCGTCTTCCTCGTCGCCCTCGGCGTCGACTACGGCATCTTCCTGATGCACCGCATGCGCGAGGAGTCCCTGGCCGGGGCGGAGCCGGGCGACGCCGCCCTGACCGCGCTGCGCACGACGGGCGGGGTCATCGCATCGGCCGGGCTCGTACTGGCCGCCACGTTCGCGGTGCTCACCAGCATGCCGCTGGTGCAGCTGGTCGAGCTGGGGTTCGTGATCGCGGTCGGAGTGCTCCTGGACACGTTCCTCGTGCGGACGTACCTGGTGACGAGCGCGAGTGTCGCCCTGGGCCGGAAGGTCTGGTGGCCCGGAGCGTTGTCGCGTCCCTCGGCGGTGGCGAAGGAGACGGACACACCCCCGGTTCCGGTGTCGTAGCCCCTGGAAAAGGGCCGGGCGGGCTGGATGGACTCCAGCCCGTCCGGCTTCCGGGCAGAGGAACCCCCACGGGGAAAGCGGCGTACGAGAGGATGGAGCGGTGGTGGAAAGCCCGCAGGTTCAGGACGGTTCAGGGGAGCGGTACGCGGCGCAGGGGTTCGACGGTGCGGGGATCCTGCCGTTCAGCGGCGCGGCCCCCGGCAGCCGCAGGGCCCTGCGGGACGACGCCGTCCTTGCGGCGGCGGTCACCCTGCTCGCCGCTCTCCTCGCCGCGTTCGTGCGGGACGAGCATCGCCCGGACGCCATCGGGTGGGCCCTCCTCATGGCCGCCAACATCCCCATCGTGTGGCGGCGGCGCAGCCCTCAGCTGGTGCTGCTCGCCGTCGCCGCCTTCGTAGTGCCGTACCACACCGCCGAGTTCACCGACATCGCCGCCGTCCCGGTGGAGATGCTGGCCCTCTACACCGTCGCGGCCACCGGCCGCCCCCGCCGCGCCCTGCTCACCGGCCTCACCGTCGTCGGCGTACCCCTCGCCATCAACGCGAGCGTCGCCCCGTACCAGGTCACGGAAGTACTGCGGATCTCCGGCTGGATCGTGGCCGTGCTGCTCCTCGGGGTGTACGTGCGGATCCATCGGCAGTATGTCGCCTCCGTCGTGGAACGTGCCGAGCGTGCGGAACGTACACGCGAGGAAGAGGCGCGGCGGCGCGTCGCCGAGGAGCGGCTGCGGGTCGCCCGCGATCTGCACGATCTCCTTGCGCACAGCATCACCCTGGTCGGCGTCCAGACCTCCGTCGCGGCGCACGTCCTGGCCGCCGATCCGGAGCGGCTCGACCGCAAGGCGGTCGCCAAGGCTCTTGACGACATCGCGGAGACCTGCCGGTCCGCCCGCGGTGAACTCCGGGCCACCCTTGAGGTGTTGAGGTCGGACCCCGACGAGCAGCGCGGGCCGCTGCCGGGTCTCGACGGTCTCACCGATCTGGCCGCGGCCGCCCGGATCTCCGGCGCGGAGGTCGACCTCTCGGTACGCGAGACTCCGGCGGACGCACCGCCCGCCGTGGGCGCAGCCGCGTACCGCATCGTCCAGGAGGCCCTCACCAACGCCGTACGGCACGGCGGCCCCGGCCTCACCATCCGGGTCGGCGTACGCACCGAGGACGCGGCGCTGAAGGTGACGGTCACGGATGACGGGCGTGCCGTACGCGATCCGGACCACACGCCGGGCTTCGGCCTCGTCGGCATGCGCGAGCGGGCCCGCAGCGTGGGCGGCACCCTGGAGGCGGGGCCTCGGGACGAGGGCGGTTTCATGGTGGACGCCGTACTGCCCCTGGTGCCCGTGGGAGGCCTCCGATGACGATCCGTGTGCTGCTCGCCGACGATCAGACGCTCGTACGGGCGGCGTTCGCGCTGCTCGTGGAGTCGGCGCCGGACATGGAGGTGGTCGGGCAGGCGGAGACGGGGCGTGCGGCGGTCGATCTGGCCCGCTCCGAGCGGGCCGATCTCATCGTCATGGACATCCGCATGCCGGACCTGGACGGCATCGAGGCGACGCGCCTGCTGGCCAAGGACGAGGACCTGGCGGGTGTGAAGGTGCTGATGCTGACGACGTACGACACCGATGAGCACGTCGTCGACGCGCTGCGGGCGGGGGCGTCGGGCTTCCTGGTCAAGGACACGAAGCCGGCGGAACTCCTTGAGGCGATCCGGACGGTGGCGGCGGGGGAGTCCCTGCTGTCGCCGGGCCCGACGTCCCGCCTTATCGCCCGCGTGCTGCGGGCGCCGTCGGCTCCGGCGGGGCTTGCCGCGGGCGGGCCCGAGGGCCTCTCCGAGCGGGAGCGGGAGGTGCTTTCGCTGGTGGCGCGGGGCCTGAACAACACGGAGATCGCGGAGGCGTTGGGGTTGTCGCCGCTGACGGCGAAGACGCATGTGAGCCGGATCATGGGGAAGTTGGGGGCGCGGGATCGGGCGCAGTTGGTGATTGTGGCTTATGAGTCGGGGCTTGTGCGGCCGGGTGGGGCGTCAGCGGGGTGAGGACGAACTCGGCGGAGCCGGTGATGGACGGCCACCTCGTCCCCGGCTACAGCAACCCCGCCCCCGCCAGAAACTTCCCCACCCGCTCAACCTCCCCGGAGTCCAACGGCACCTGCGGCTCCGCGGTCGCCGCGCACGCGATCACGCCCCGCAACTGCAGCGCCGCCTTGAACGCCCCGAGCGCGGAGGACGACCCGCCCATCCGGGCGGGGTCCCCCACCCGCACCATCCCGAACAGCCCGCACAGCCGCTCCTGCTCGGCCCGCGCCAACACCCACTCCCCCTCCCGGCAGTATCGATAGAGCCGCGCATACCCCTCGGGGTCGACATTGCCGAGCCCCGGCACCACCCCGTCCGCCCCCATCGACAGCGCCGCGTCCACCGTCGTCTCCGACCCCGTCAGCACACTGAACCCGCTCACGTCCCCCCGCCCCCGCGCCCCCAGGACAACCTCACGGAAGCTCCCCTCGTCCCCGCTGGAGTCCTTCAGACCGGCGAGGACCCCCTCCGCCGCCAGGTCGAGTACCAGCTCCGCGCCCAGCTTGGAATGGACGGCGACGGGCAAGTCGTACGCGAAGACCGGCACCGTCGATCCTGCGGCGATCAGCCGGAAGTGGCGGGCGATCTCCGCCGGGTGGGTGCGCGTGTAGAACGGCGCGGTCACCACCACCGCGTCCGCCCCCGCATCGGTCACCGAACGGACGTGGTCGAGGACGCGGGGCGTCGCCGTGTCGATCACCCCTGCCAGGACGGGGAGTTGACCCCCGACATGGCCCACCACCGTGTCGATGACCTTCCTGCGCTGCCCGTCCGTAAGAAACGCCACCTCCGACGTGGAGCCGAGCACGAAGAGTCCGTCGACGCCCCCGTCGACCAGATGGTCGACGAGCCTCACCAGCGACGACGTATCCACCTCACGGTCCGGTGTCAGTGGAGTACAGACGGGCGGGATGACACCGGTGAGTGGGGTGGGAATGGTCATTGAGGCTCCCTTGATGCTGTGTCCGTGGCGGCGGACTGGATGACGAGTTCGTGCGTGGACTGGCCGTCCCGCACGGGATGGTGGCATCGGTAGCGGTGCCCGGACCCCTCCGTCGCCGCGAAGTCCGGCATGGCGGCGGCGCAGATCTCGTCCGCCTTCCAGCACCTCGTACGGAACGGGCAACCGCTCGGCGGCCGGGTGGCCGACGGGACAGGCCCGACCAGCGGGATCGGGTCGATGGGGTCGAGCAGGCCGGGGGTCGCGGAGAAGAGCGCCCGTGTGTACGGGTGCCTGGCCCGGTCCAGGATCTCCTCGGCCGGGGATTCCTCCACGATTCTGCCCAGGTACATGGTGATCACCCGGTCGCTCATCCGCCGCACCGTCTGGATGTCGTGCGAGACGAACACCAGGGCCAGGCCGAGGCGCTCCTTCAGGTCGAGGAGGAGGTTGAGGATCTGGGCGCGTACGGAGACGTCGAGCGCGCTCGTCGGCTCGTCCGCGACCACCAGTTCCGGTTCAAGCGCCAGGGCGCGGGCGATCGCCACGCGTTGGCGCTGTCCGCCCGACAACTGGCCCGGGAGGCCGTCCGCCAGAACCTTGGGGAGGCCGACGAGTGACATCAACTCCCGGACGCGTTCGTCGCGTTGGGCGGGAGTGCCCTGCCTGTGTACGTCCAAGGGGTCCCGGAGGATCTGCCGCACCGGCAGTCTGCGGTTCAGTGCCGTGGACGGGTCCTGGAAGATCATGCCGGTGTTCCGGCCGATCGCGGCGCGCCGCTCTGCGGGCTTCATCGTCCACAGGTCGCGGCCGCGGAAGGACACCGTGCCGGCCGTGGGGCGCTGCACCCCCACGAGCACCTTCGCCAGGGTCGACTTGCCGCAGCCCGACTCGCCGACGACGCCCACGGTCTCGCCGGGTGCGATGGAGAGATCCGCGCCGGTCAGGGCGTACACGCGGTCCCGGGAGAGCAGGCCGCCGGAGCGGGCCCGGTGCACGACGTGCGCGCCGGAGAGAGAGATCAGGGAGTCAGGGGATTCGAGGGAGTGAGGGGAGTCGGGGGATGCGTCGGTCGGGTTCAATTCAGGGCCTCGCTTCCCCTGGGTTCCGGCAGCCGGGGCGGTTCGACGGCCGGATGGTGGCAGGCGATGGAATGCCGTGCCCCGCCCAGGAGTTCGGGCGCCGTCGTGCGGCACACCTCACTGGCGAGCGGGCACCGGTCGGCGAACCTGCACCCCGCGGGGAAGTCGGCGGGCGACGGGACGACGCCCTTGATCTGGGTGAGGCGCTGGGCCGCCGACTCCAGGGAGAGCACCGAGCCGAGCAGGCCGCGCGTGTAGTGGTGGGACGGCGACTCGACGAGGTCAGCCGTCACGCCCGTCTCGACGATCTGCCCGCCGTACATCACGACGACCCGGTCGGTGACGTCGGCGACGAGCGCCAGGTCGTGCGAGACGAGGATCAGCGCGAAGCCCAGCTCCTCGCGCAGCCGCAGGAGGAGCTGGATCACCTGGGCCTGGACCGTGACGTCCAGGGCCGTCGTCGGTTCGTCCGCGACGATCAGCTTCGGGTCGCGGGAGAGCGCCATGGCGATGAGTACGCGTTGGCGCTGGCCGCCCGACAGTTCGTGCGGATAGCTGCGCAGGGTGCGGTCCGGGTCCAGGCCGACCAGTTCGAGGAGTTCGACCGATGTGCGGCGGCCGCCCCTTCGTACGACCTGTTTGAGCTGGGCGCGGACCGTCATCGCGGGGTTCAGGGACGACAGGGCGTCCTGGTAGATCATCGCCATGTCGTGGCCGAGCAGCCGCCTGCGGGCGCGCATCGGCATACCGATCAACTGCTCGCCGTTGAAGGTGACTTGGCCGCCGATGCGGGCGCCCTTCGGCTCCAGGCCCATCACGGTCAGCGCGGTGAGCGACTTGCCGCAGCCCGACTCGCCCACCAGGCCGAGGACTTCGCCGGGTCGTACGTGGAAGCTGATGCCGTCGACGATGTCCACCCCACCGTGGCGGGCGTCGAAGCCGATCGCGAGATCGGAGACCGTCAGGACCGGTGTCCCCTCCGGCAGAGGGCGTGCGCGTGAGCGCAGCCGCCGGGCCGCCTCCGTCAGGCCCGGCAGCTCAAGGACCTTGCCGCTGCCCGGCTCGGGTGCTTCGAGGCGATCCTCCTTGCGGGCCGCGCCCGGCACGTCGCGGGTCGCGGGCGCCGCCCAGGCATCCGAGACGCCCTCGGAGAGGATGTTCAGGGCGAGGACCGTGATCAGCATGAGGAGGCCGGGGAAGACCGTCGCCCACCAGCCGCCGAGCAGCACCATGTTCTTGCCGTCGGCGATGACGCTGCCCCAGGACGGGTCCGGGGGCCGTACGCCCGCGCCGATGAAGGACAGCGAGGCCTCGAAGACGATGGCCTCGGCGACCTGCACCGTGCAGAACACCAGGATGGGCGCGGCGCAGTTGATGGCGACGTGCTTGATGAGGATGTGCGGGGTGCGGGCGCCGACGATGCGCTCGGCGACGACGTAGTCCTCCCCGTACTGATCCATCACATTCGCGCGTACGACCCGTGCGATGGGTGGCGTGAACAGGAACGCGATGGCGCAGATCAGGACGAGGATGCCGCCTCCGAAGACCGCGACGAGCACGGCGGCGAGCGCGATCCCCGGGAACGCCATCACCACATCCAGGCACCGCATGAGCGTCTCGTCGACGGCCTTGCGCGAGGTCGCCGCGATCGCGCCGAGCACCGCGCCGACGATCAGGGCGAGGAGCGTCGCCCCGAGACCGATCGCCAGGGACCAACGCGCCCCGTACATCAGCCTGCTGAGGATGTCCCGGCCCAGGCTGTCCTGCCCCATCCAGTGGCCGCCGGACGGATGTCCCGTGCCGTCGACCTGCGGCTGCTGGTCGAGCGGGTCGTGCGGGGCGAGCAGCGGTGCGAAGAGCGCGACGAGCACGACGATGCCTACGACGCCGACCGCGACCCGGGAGAGGAGAGGCAGGCGGCGCAGAGAGGTGAGCCGGATGCCGGGCCGGGAGAGCCGCTCGGCCAGTGCCTTGCGCGACGTGATCATCAAGCGGCCCCCCTCAGGCGCGGATTGACGAGCAAGTGGAGGATGTCAAGGACGAGATTCACGACCACGAACCCCACGGCGGTCGTGATGACGACGCCCTGCACGACGGCCGGGTCACCGTTCTTCACGGCGTCGATCATCAGCTTCCCCATCCCCGGCAGCGAGAAGATCGTCTCGATGACGACCGCGCCGCCGAGCAGATAGCCGACGCGCAGGCCGAGCACGGTCAGCGGATTGATGAGGGCGTTGCGCAGTACGTTGCGTCCGACGACCACGACGGGTGGCAGGCCACTCCCGATCGCCGTCCGTACGTAGTCCTTGTCGAGCTCCTCGACCACCGCAGTACGGATGATGCGGGTGAGCCCGGCGGCCACGGGCAGGGAGAGCGCGAAGGCGGGCAGCGTCATGGTCTTCAGCCAACCGCTCAGTGAGTCACCGGGGTTGACGTATCCGCCGGTAGGGAACCACCCCGCCTCCACCGCCAAGTACTGGATCATGAGCAGCGCGAGCCAGAAGCCGGGCGCCGCCACACCGGTCAGCGAGACGACGCGGATCAGCTGGTCCGGCAGCCGGTCACGGTAGATCGCGGCGGTCACGCCGAGCAGCAGCGAGATGACGACGGCGATGCCGAGACCCATGAAGGTCAGCTGCACGGTGAGCGGAAGAGCGGTGGTGACCTGGTCCACCACCGGTGAGCGGGTGAGCACGCTGATGCCCATGTCGCCCTGGGCCAGGTCGCCCACGAAGGCGACGTAGCGCACCGGCAGCGGATCGAGGAGACCGTTCTCCTCGCGGAACTGATGCAGTTGCTCCTGGGTCGGATTGGCGCCCTGGAAGAACGCCGAGGCCGGATCGATGTCCGAGAACCGCATCACGAGGAAGACGAACAGGATGATGCCGAGCAGCAGCGGGACGAGCAGGGCGATGCGGCGGGCCAGGATTCTGACGATCGCGGTCACGTTCGTACGACTCCCAACGGTCTTACGGGCCGACAGGCGGGGCTAGTTGGCCCACTTGGCCTGGAGGAGATTGATGCCGGGGTAGGGCTGGGCCTTGATGCCGGTGAGCTTCTTCGGGTCCCAGGCGGTCATCAGCTCGTTGTGGACGACCGGATAGATCACGGCCTGCTCGGCGACGATGTCGATGTAGTCCTGCACCATGGCCTTCTTCTTTGTCGCGTCGGGCTCGCGCGTGGCCTGGTCCATGTCCTTGAAGAGCTTCTTGGCGGTGGAGTTGCCGGCCCAGCGGGCGTAGCCCATCCACAGGTTCTCGGGCCCGTAGTTGTAATGCATGATCAGATCGGCGTCGATCCCGAACTGATTGGGATTCGATGCGGCGGCAACGACCTGATAGTCCTTCTTCTGATCCATCTTGGTGAAGACGGCGGTGGTCTCCTGCGGATCGAGCGTGGTCTTCACACCGATGGCGTCCCACGAGGCCTTGATGGTCGGAAGGCAGTCGACGATCCAACTGACGTTCACAGCCATCAGATTGACGGTGAGATCCTTGACCCCGGCGTCCTCCAGAAGCTGCTTCGCCTTCTTCGGGTCGTACGCGTACACGGTCTTGGCGGGCCGGTAGGCGGGATTGGACTCGTTGAGGAACGAAGTCGACGCCTTTCCATGCCCCTTGAGGGCGACCTCGATCATCTTCTCGGTGTCGATGGCATAGTGCAGAGCCTGTCGCACACGCACGTCGTCGAAGGGCTTGTGGGCGGTATTGAACATCAGGAACAGGTTGTTCATCCCTGCCCCGCCCTCGACGGTGAGCCCGCCCTTCTCCAACTGCGTGATGTTGGCATACGGGATGTTGTCCGCGATCTCCGAGTCCGCGCTGCCGCCGGAGATCTTCGCGACGCGGGGTGCGGCGTCCACGATGGTCAGCCAGTTCATCTTCTTGAAGGCGGCCTTGCGGGGTCCGTTGTAGTCGTCGAAGGCCTCGAAGGTGGTGTTGGACTTCGGGGCGTGCGAGGCCTGCTTGTACGGTCCCGAGCCCACGGCCTTGCCCTTGGTCGCCTCGTCCCAGGCGCCGGGCTTGGAGAAGACGTGCTTGGGCATGATCTTGGCGAGGGAGAGCCGGGCGATGCCGTCGGGGAAGGGGAATTTCAGCGTCATCTCGACGGTGGTCGCATCAACCTTCTTGACGCCCTTGAGCCAGCTTTCGAAGAAGCCCTTGGCGAGGGTCTGCGTCTTCGGGTCGAGGATCCGGTCGAAGACGAAAACCACGTCGTCGGCGGTGACGGGCTTCCCGTCGTGCCACTTGGCGCCCGCGCGCAGGGTGAACTTCCAGGTGGTCGCCTTGGGGTCGGTGGGGACCTCGGTGGCGAGCGCGGCGTACGGCTCGCGGGTGATGGGGTCGGTGCCGAGGAGACCCTCGTAGATGTGCTCGTTGCCGGCCATCGCGAACGCGGACGCGGTCTGGGTCGGGTCCCAACTGCCGTCGTTTCCATACCCGATGACGGCGGTGAGCGTGGAACCCCCGCCCTTGCCGCCGCCCCCGCCCGCCTCATTGGTGGACTCGGGCCCCGACGAACAGGCGGAGAGCGTGGTGGTGATGGCCGCGGCAGCGCCAAGGGCACCGGTGTACTTGAGGAAGGAGCGGCGGTCGGGTGCGGGTCCGGTGGAGCCGATGCTGGTCTTCTGGTCGCTCACTGTGTCTCCCCTTGCTCCTTGAGAGATCCCACGTCCTACGTCGTGGTGGCGTGGCGACCATAAGAGCGCCGCGATGGCCGGTCAAGAGATCGCGCACGGATCGGATTCCGGGCGGTTTCGGGCTCCGCGCCGATGATCTCTGTCCAGAGGTGGGACGTGGGATGTCATCCGTGCCTACGATGTGCCGCATGCCTCAGGAGCCAGTCCGCGAACGGCGCGTGGGCAGTCAAGTCCAGCGCGCCGTCATGCAGTTGATCCTCGATCGGAGACTTCGCCCGGGCGCGTCGCTGCCCACCGAGGCCGAACTGATGGAGGCCCTCGGTGTCAGCAGGAACTCGGTACGGGAGGCGCTGAAGGCGCTCCAGGCCCTG
The DNA here is from genome assembly GCF_040686095.1 of Streptomyces sp. NPDC086554. NCBI lineage: Bacteria > Bacillati > Actinomycetota > Actinomycetes > Kitasatosporales > Streptomycetaceae > Streptomyces > Streptomyces sp. NPDC086554. The sequence goes on along the minus strand of NZ_JBFBJK010000002.1, from coordinate 358,531 downwards.
GACATAGTGGAGATCAGACACGGCTACGGCACATACGTGGGCCAGGCGTCACTGACCCCTCTGGCGGACGGCCTGACATTCCGAACCCTGGTCCAACTGGCGGACGACACCCACGCGCTGGCGGAAATCCTCCAACTCCGAGAGGTCTTGGAGGAGGGCCTGATACGCCGGGTCGCGGTTCTCCTGACGGACGGCGAACTGTGCGAACTGGAGGCGCTGGTAGGAAAGATGGAGGAGGCGGCAGAGCAGGGGGTCGCCTTCCCGGACCTGGACCGAGAGTTCCACGAAACCCTGTACCGCTCCCTGGGCAACGAACTGGTGCCCCAGCTCCTGACCGCGTTCTGGAACGTCTTCCATCGAGTGGCAGGCGTCCGGGGCTGGTCGAACGACCCCGCACCGGAGCTGACGGTGAGCAGGCACCGGGACATAGTGACGGCACTACGGGCCCGGGACGTACCCCGGGCCCAGCGAGCGATGGCGGACCACTTCCGGGGGATCGAGGCGCGGGCGGGGCAGGAGTCCAGGGGGGTGGGGTGAGGCGCCGCGTCCTCGACGGCTTAGCCCTCATCCCCTTCACGGGTGTCCATGTACGCCTTCGCGCCCGCGAGATCGTGCAGCATGTCAGCAGGTTCCTCATCAGCCTTGAACGACTACGCAACGTCCGATGATGGACGTGACGGACCCCGAATGGCTGCCGTCAACGTCGGGTCGTGGGACAGGGCGATCGTCAGGGCGCGGAAGATGCGGACTTCCGGGTTGTTGTCGTTCGCGCGTACCGCCAGGTAGCTGCTCACCCATGGGGCGTCCAGGATCGGTACGAAGACCGCGCCCGGCCAGGCGTAGTAGCGGGCGAAGGACTTGAGGCCCGAGCCCGCCGCCGTGCCGGTGATCACCCCGGTCAGGACCTCCTGCGGGGTCACCGCGTACGCCGTGCTGCGGCGCCTGGCCTCGTCGTCGAAGTAGAGGTAGTCCGTGAACGTGCGCGGAGTGTGGCCGGGGACGCGGAAGAACGGGAGGTCGGCGATGTCGGCCACCGTCGCGCCGGTCAGGCGGGCGTCGGCCAGGGCGGAGCCCTCCGGAACGACCACGATGCGCTGCTCGGTCGTCAGGACGTCGGCCGTGATCCGTTCGTCGTCGGGGCCCGGGCGGACGAAGGCCACGTCCACACGGTCCTCCGTCAGGGCCGTGACGTGTTCGGTGAAGTCCAACTGGCGGATTTCGACGGCCACTTCGGGGCGTGCGCGGCGGAACGCGTTGATCGACGCAGGGGTCAGCTCCGCCGAGCCGTGGCCCATGATGCCGACCCGCAGCGGCCGCCCGGCAGGGGGCGTTGTCGCCTCGGCCATGTCGTCGAGCGCCGCGTTCGACGCGGCGAGCAGCACGCGCGCGTGCCCGGCCAGGCGGGTGCCCGCCGGGGTGGGGACCACGGGGCTGCCCGTGCGGTCGAGCAGCCGCGTGCCGAGTTCCGTCTCCAGGCGGCGGACGTGCTGCGTCACGGCCGGCGGGGAGAGGAAGAGGCGCCTTGCGGCCTGCCCGAAGTGACCCTCTTCGACCACCGCCAGGAACGACGAAAGGAGTCGCAGGTCGAGGGGTGCGGAGGCCATGCGGACCAGCGTAAACGGGGTGATGGTGGGTGGCCGCGCGGCATTTACGAATCGTGAACGCAGGCGGCGGGCGGGCGCCTGGCAGCCATAGAACTGGGCCTCATGAGCACCACCGCCACGCGTCTCGCCCCGATGGAACAGCCACCCGCGCCCGCCCCGAGCCATGGGCTCCGGACGGGCTGGATCATGATGGCCTCCGGCTGGAGCGCCAACCAGTTCTCCGCCCTCCTCGGCGCCTACCGCTCCGAGCTCGGCTTCTCCGAGTCGGCGGTGACCGGCCTCTTCGCCCTGTACGTCATCGGCCTCATCCCCGGCCTCCTGGTCGGCGGACCGCTGGCGGACCGCATCGGCCGCCGCCCGGTCGCCCTGACCGCGCTGGCCCTGAACCTCGTTTCCACCGGCTTGCTGATGCTGGGCGCGGGGGCCACCGCGTGGGTGCCGCCGGGTCGCTTTCTGACGGGCGTCAGTGCGGGCGCGTTGCTCGCGGCGGGCAGCGCGTGGATCAAGGAACTCTCTTCTCCGCCGTACGTTGCCGAGGGCGGCCCCGCGTCCACGGCCTCCCGCCGGGCGGGCCTCTTCGTGTCGGCGGGCTTCGCGTCGGGTGGCCTCGCGGCGGCGCTGATCGCGGAGTGGGCACCGCATCCGCTGATCACGGCGTATCTGCCCCACATGCTGCTGGCGGCGGGCGCCGGTCTGGCGGCGCGACGGTCCCCGGAGACCGTTCCCGCCGGTCTGATCCGCCTGGCCGGTCCAAGCAGCCCGCCTGGTCTGAGCCGCCCGGCTGGTCTGAGCCGGCCTGCCGTTCCGCGCCGCCCCGCCGGTATGAGCAGCCCGGCCGGTCCAAGCAGCCCGGCTGGTCTGAGCCGCCCCGCCGGTCTGAGCAGCCCGGCCGGTCTGAGTCGCCCCGCCGTTCCGCGCCGCCCCGCCGTCCCCGCCGTGCCGAGCCCGACGGACGACGGCACTCGCCCCGGAAAGCACTTCCGGCGGGCCGTTCTCCCCCTGGCCCCCTGGATCTTCGCCGCCCCCGCGACCGGCTTCGTCACGCTCCCCGCCCTGGTCCACGGCAGCCTCGTCTACACCGGCGTGGCCACCGCCGTCGTCCCCGGCGCCGGTCTGCTGATCCAGCCGGCGGCCCGCCTCCTGGCGGCGAGGCACCGTCTGGCCACGGCGGTGGCCGCGCTGACGGCCATCACCGCGGGCCTCGCCCTGGCCGTACCGGCGGTGAAGGCCGACCAGCAGCTTCTCGCCCTCGCGGCCGCGGCGATACTCGGCGCGGGATACGGCCTGGCCCTCACCCACGGTCTCACCGAGGTCACGGCCATCGCCCCGCCCCGGCGCCTGGCCCGCATCACCGCGTACTTCTGGACGGCGGCGTACGTCGGCATGTTCACCCCGTACGCGGTCACGCTCCTGTCCGGCGCCGGCGCGCTTTCCCCACCCGTGATCCTCACGGGCATGGCGGCACTCGCGGCCCTCACCTGCGGGCTGCTCATCGCCCTCAACTTCCGTACCGGACCGCGCTAGGGCCTGTCCGATACGAACGCGAGCGGACAGCCGGCGACCGCCATTTGGCCGCTCGACGCGCCCACCCGCAGGCGACACCGCGCGCCGCGTCCGACGCGCACAGCTAGCAGGACCAGCAGTATCCCGCAGAGGCGCGAAGGCCCTCGTCTAGTTCCCCGTCTAGCTGAGGAAGTCGCTATGCCGTCGATTGCCGTGAACGGGACAGACATCTACTACGAGCTTCGGGGCGATGGCCCATCGGTGCTGTTCATCTCCGGCGCGACCGGCGATGCCGGACACTTCGACCGCGTCGCGGACTTGCTCGCCGACGAATTCACCGTGGTCACCTACGACCGGCGCGGCAACTCCCGCAGCCCCCGCCCCAGCGGGTGGGAGGCCACCTCCGTACGTGAGCAGGCCGACGACGCCGCGGCACTTCTCACCGCGCTCGCGCTCGCTCCCGCCGCCGTGTTCGGCAACAGCTACGGGGCGATCACCGCCCTCGACCTGCTCATCCGCCACCCCGGTGTCGTCCGCGGCGCCCTGCTGCACGAGATCACGCTTTTCTCAGTCCTGGAGAACCCGGGCGAGGCCCAGGCCGTCGTGGGGCCGGTCGTCGAAGCGGGGATGGCCGCTGGGGGGCCTCAGGCAGCCGTCGAGCACTTCATCCGATTCGCTGCGGGCGACGACAACTGGGATCGCCTGGACCCGGACCTGCGCCACAGGATGGCCTCGAACGGGGAGACCCTTTTCGGCTTCGAGATGGGGACGTTCGAGTCCTACCGCCCTGACGATGCGACGCTCGCCGGCATCACCGCCCCTGCCCAGGTCTTGGTCGGCCAGGAATCACCGGATTTCTTCCGCGAAGCCGCCGCCTGGCTCGCCGCCCGACTCGGGGTCGAGGTAGTGCAGACCCCGGGCGCACACACGCCGCAGTGGGATCATCCCGAGGAACTCGTCCGCACCATCAGGCCATTCCTGCGCGCACCCTCGTAGCTGCCGAGAAAGGCTCAGTACCCAGTACTCACCTTCTGGTCAGCCACTGGCCGAACGTCCGGCGGCGGGGCTTTACGACCACTCGGCCGTGGGTCTTGGTGCCGGCCAGTTGTACTCGCAGCGCGACCGGCACGTCGGGAGACGGCGGGGCCTTGCGGTACTTGATTTTGCTGAAGACGAGTTGCAGGTCGTCCGCGTCGATCACGATGCCCGGCCTCGTGATCAGGGTCAGCGTCTTCCCTGCCGATTCCATCTCGATCCGCAGGGTGTCGTGCGTGATCACGGCCTCGGTGAAGTCGAGTGTCACGTCGCACCAGTACACCGAGAGCTCCAGCTTCCGCGGCACCACCCAGCGGCCCACGCGCTCGATCGCGCCGCTGTGGACCTGCTGGATCCGGACCACGTCCTTGGCCTCTGCTGCAGCCGCGCCGGGCAAGTCGGCGGTGAGCGTGGTCAGTTCGCCGATGGTTCGGGCCGACAGGGCGGTCTCCAGGCGTTCGTCCAGTTCGGCCGCGGTCAGCAGGCCGTCGCCCGCCGCGATGCGCAGTACGTCCACCACGCGGTCCCGGTCCGCATGAGAGGCCCGCAGTTCGGGCGACGAGCCGTCGCCGGAGTGCTTTCCGGTGGGCGAGGTCTCTCCCGACATGCTTTCCTTCCGTCCGCCGTTGAGGACTAACGTTATATCGCGACATGGGGCGCGGACAGGTCCTCTACGGGAGTTGGCGTACGTAGCGGATGCCCGGGCGGCCGTCCAGCTCCACGTCCGGTTCGCCTGTCGCCATGAAGCCCGTGCGCGTCAGTACTGTCTGCGAGCCGGGGTTGTCGAGAGTCGTTTCCGCCCGCAGTTTTCGCAGGCCGTACTCCTCGGCCGCCCGCACACACACCTGGCGTACCGCGCGCGTCGCCAGGCCCCGGCCCGCCGCGCTCTCCGCCATGCGGTAGCCCAGCTCCGCCTCGCCGTCCGGTGTCACGTCGATCAGGTTGACCCGGCCGAGGATCTCGCCGCCGTCTCCCACCAGTACGTGGAAGTGGCAGACCCCGGCTGCCTGTTCGGCGAGGAGGGATGCGTGGCGGGTCTCGAAATCAGTGAAGTAGGCGTCGCCGCGGTCGGGGATCGACTTGGCGAAGTACGCGCGGTTCTCCTGCTCGAAGGCGAGCAGGGCCGGGGCGTGGTCGTGGCGGAGGCGCTGGAGTTCGGGCATGCGCGAACGCTAGCCCCGGCCACCCTCCTGCCGCACCGGGAAATACTGGCGCGGCGTCAGACCCACGATCCGGTGGAACGCCGCCACGAACGAGCTCGCCGACGCATAGCCGACCCGCGCCGCCACCGCTTCGATCGTCATGCCGTCCGCCAGCAAGGGCATCGCCGCCTGCATGCGCAGGCGCTCCCGCCACTGGCCGAACGTCAGGCCCGTGTCGGACGAGAAGGCACGGGCGAGCGTCCGGGCGCTCGCGCCGACCGTCCGGCCCCATGCCTCCAGGGAGCGGCTGTCGGATGGGTCGGTGGCCAGGGCTGTTGCCACCTCCCTCGCCCGTGGGTCCTTCGGCTCCGTCACGGAGATGCTCGTCACGGGGACGGGGTGGAGTACGTCGAGCAGGACCCGCTCCGCGCGCGCCCGTGCGGCCACGTCCAGATCCGTGCGGAGCAAGTGGTCGATCAGGGCGCGCAGCAGCGGGCCCGCCGCAAGTACCGTCGGCTCCGTCCACGACGCCGCCGCGGGGCAGCTCGCCGGTTCGATGTACGGGCAGCGCATCACCGTGTCGCCCGCCGCCTCTGTCGCGTGCGGCAGCCCCGCCGGGATCCACAGCGCGAGCGTGGGTGGCAGCAGCCAGGAGCCGGTCGCAGTTCTGATGCGGAGCAATCCCCGTGCCGACCAGGCGAGTTGATGCTGCGGATGGTGGTGTGTCGGGTACGTCAGGCCGCGGGGCATCGTGAAGTCGCCGACGAAGATCGCCGTCAGCGCTCGGTGGGAGTGCTCGGTCCCGTGTCCGGTCTGCGACATGGGACGGCAGCCTAGCCCGTCGCGGACACCTCGGGCCCGGACCTAGCGTCGTCGTATGCCGATGAACCGAGCACACCGCAAGCTGTGCAGTTCCCAGGAATGGGCCCAGGCCGTGAAGGACCGCCTCCTTCCCTGGGCCCTCGAAGACGTCGAACTCGGCGATGACGTACTGGAGATCGGTCCGGGGTACGGGGCCAATCTGCGCGTACTCGTCGACCAAGTGCCCCGCCTCACCGCCGTCGAGATCGACGGCGACACGGCACGGCTCCTTGAGCGGGAGTGGGGCGACCGGGCCCGCATCCTGCACGCGGACGGCTCCGACATGCCGCTCCCTGACGACACCTACTCCTCCGTCGTCTGCTTCACGATGCTGCACCACGTGCCCACCGACGCACTCCAGGACCGCATCTTCGCCGAGGCGTTCCGCGTGCTGCGGCCCGGCGGCGTCTTCGCGGGCAGCGACAGCCAGCCCAGCCTCCGCTTCCGGCTGCTGCACTTCCGCGACACGATGAACACCGTGGCCCCGGCCGACCTCCCCGCGCGCCTGACGGCCGCCGGATTCACGGAGCCGCTCGTGGACCGCCACCCGGAGAGCGGCGGCCTGCGCTTCCGGGCGCGCAAGCCCTGACATCGCGACTATGCGCCCTTGTCGTCCAGGTCCAACCGGTACTGGATCACGTCACGGGCGCACGAAAGGAGACGGCGGTTGTGGCTGTAGGCGTAGGCGCGCAGGCGGATCAGCGCCTGCGCGCAGGGGATCTTCAGCTGCGCGGCAAGCATGCCGGTCGCCTGGTGGACCTCCGCGAAGTGCAGGCAGGTTTCGTCCAGGAGCAGACCGGAGGAGGGGAGTGGACGGGCGCTGAGCGTGATGACGACCTGGGAGAGGGTGTCCGCCAGCGCGAACGCGCCCGCGAGCTGATCGGTGCCGAGCGGCCCCGGCGTGGTGCGGTGCCCGGTCAGCGCCCCCAGCGCGATCACCCCGATCCGCAGCGGGAACGCGAACACGGCCGCTACGCCCAACTCCTCGACGGCGTACGGCAGTCCGGGCCAGCGCACGGCCGCGAAGCCCGTCGCATCGCCCAGATCGGGCATCAGGAGCAGCGCGCCGTCGGCGGCGGCGTCCCGGCTCGGCCCGTGCCCCTGGGTGAATTGCAGATCCTCCAGCGCACCGGTGCGTTCACCGAAGGACTGCACCAGCTCCGGGGTGCTGCCCTCGCGGGCAAGCAGCAGCGCGAGACCGTCCAGGCCCAGCGCCTCGGAGCACGCCTTCAGCGGCAGCGGGGCAAGCCCCGGACCCGAGTGCGTGTGCAGTGCCCGCAGATACGACGCCATCGCGCGCATCGGCACCGCCCTCACCTCTCACCGTCCGGGGTTCAGTAACACGGGGTCGGCCGTGCCCTCCAGGACCTGCCGGGCGACGTCGGTCAGCCGCGCGTTGTGACTGCGCGCGTACTGCCGCATCACCGTGAACGCCTCCTCCACCCCGGTCCGGCGGCGGTGCGCGAGATACCCCTTGGCCTGCTCGATCACGATCCGGCTGTCCAGGGCCGACTGCAGCTGTGCGCTCACTACCATCTGCTCGCTCACCGCCCGCTGTTGCAGCACACCGATGGTGGCGGTGTCCGCAAGCGCCTGACCCAGCCGTAACTGGGGCGCGTCCAGCGGACCCGGCTCGCTGCGGAACAGGTTCAGCGCCCCGATCACCTGGTCGTGCAGCCGTAACGGAGCGGCGACCACCGACGTCAGCCCCAACTCCACGGCGCACGGCGCGAATCGGGGCCACCGCTTGCGGGCCGCCTCGGTGTCAAGCGGCACGTCCGGAACCTGCTGACCGCCGAGTACGCAGTCCCGGCACGGTCCCTCGTCCCACTCGATGCTGTTCATCTCCAGGACGCGGATCCGCTCGTCGGAAGCGGCGGCATCCACCACCTGGCCGGTAGGCGTGCTCAGCAGCACCCCGGCCGCGGACACGTCAAGGAGATCCACACAGTGCTCGGCGAGGGTGTGTAAGAACCCGATGACATCGAAGTCGCGTACGAGCGTGTCGGCGAGCTCGACGAACGCGGCCGAGAGCCGTTCCTCACGGGGAGGGCTGGGCATGCCCCACTCACCTCCAGGGGCCTGGGAGTCATCCCGCTCGCTGGCCCGCGACAAACGCGGACCAGGCTTCGGGGTGGATGAACAGGGCGGGGCCCTGGGGGTTCTTGCTGTCCCGGACGGGGACGACGCCGGGGACTCCGTCGGCTACCTCGACGCAGTTGCCGCCTTCGCCGTTGCTGTAGCTGCTCTTGTGCCAGCGTGCGTTGCTCAGGTCGTACTCGCGCATCGTCTGTAGTCCTCCGCCGCCGATGCGATCAAGGCGAGGGACGCCTTCGGCGACAGTGCGGCGGCCCTGAGTAGATCGTATGCGTGCTGTGCCCGCACCACCACCGCCGGTTCGTCGACGAGGGTTCCCGAAAACGCCGTCTCTGTATAGGCGGTTGGGGGAGCGTCGTCGAACTCCATGAGCCTCAGGTCCCCGGTCATGTTGGCGTGCGCCCCCGCCTCGTACGGAAGCAGCATCACCAACGCCTGCCGCTCACGCATCAGCCCCGCGACGTGCTCCAGTTGCTCCGCCATGGCAGCCGGTCCGCCCACCGGGATGTACAGCGCGTTCTCGTGCAGCACCACCCAATACTCGGGCCTTGTAGCGTCCTTGAGCACGCTCGCCCGCTCCAGCCGGGCGGTCACCTTCTCGTCCACGTACTCGTCCGTGACGAACGGGTTGGCCGCCAAGGTCACGGCACGGGCGTACTCGGCGGTCTGCAGCAACCCCGGAATCAGCGTGGGCGCGAACTCGCAGATCCTCGTCGCCAGCGCCTCCAACTCCACGACGGCCGCAAAGTAATCCGCGTACCGCCTGTCATCGATCAGCTTCCGGCACATCCGCTCGAAAAAGCCATCGGTTTGCAGGACCTCGTCGATCCTCTCCGCAACATCCAACTGTGGCTTACGAATTGCCTGTTCGAATTGGCCGATGTATCCGCCGGATACGAAAACCCGTACCCCCAGCGCCGACTGCGTAAGTCCCGCGTCCTCGCGACGCCGCTTCAGCTCCGCTCCGAAGAACTCCCAAGCCGCCTGCCTCGAACCATTGGCCATGGCCAACCCCCAGTCCCTGCCCCGCAGTTGTAGGAGACAGACTCCTGCCGATTGTAGGCGGATTCAGTCACCGTAGGGATGCGAAGAGTGAGATCCGACAGCAAAGGGGAACCACCCGATGGCTGAGAACAAGACACACGCGCCGGTCTGTGTCGAAGAGGCGGAGGAAACGATGAAGGAATTGCGCGCCGCACTCGCGCGAGCGGGAATTACTTTGCCCTCATTGCGCATCGACCCCACATCTTTGGCCCGCGAGGCGCCCTGCCCACTCATCGAATTGGGCGGCTGTCGCGTCGAGACGGCGGCCCGCCTGACCGCGGCTCTGGGGGTTGCGCCATGAACGCCAACGCGCTCCCCATCGGTACGTACGCCGTGGACACCCGCACCGGCCAGGTCGGCAGAGTCATGGGCCACGAAGGCCCCTACATCCAGCTGCGCCCCTTCGGCGGCGGCCGGGAATGGGACTGCGCCCCCGACGCGCTGCGCACCGCCACCACATCCGAACGCCTCCGTGCCGCGACGGCGTATGCGAATGCCCGAAGCCGGGGCGAAGTGCCGTGACGTAGGGTGCGGGCGCATGGCGATATGGAGGAAGTGGAGCAGGCCGAAGACCGAGTCCAAGTACCCGGCGCGGCTCACCATGCACCAGCTCTGGATGGTGTCGCTGAGCGCGCCGGTCAGCCGGGACAAGGACGCCTCGCGGACGACGCTGTATCCGTTCACCCGCATCGATGACGCCAAGGCGGAGCGGTGGCTGGCGGAGCAGTGGGAGATCACCACGCCCGAGCAGCTGATCGGCCGCCTCGGACGTCTGGCGCGCTTCGGCTACCGGGCGCAGTTCCAGCGGGTCCTCGGGTTCGCGCCCCTGGCGTGGGATGTCGGCCTGTACGTCGACATCTCCCGCAGGGGCTTCGCCTGCGGGATGCTCACCGAGGTCGACACCTGGCGCCTGCTCAAGGACATCGTGCCCGCGGTCGCGGGGACGTACGGCTCCTGGAACGAGTACGCCGACCACTACCTCCAGGGCAGGCAGGTCTGGCGCAACAACCTCCGGGGCACCAGGGATGAGAACTTCCCGGCCCCGCAGTCCGCCTCCGACGAGCACCTCAAGGCCCTCCTGGACCCGGCGAACCGTACGAGCCCGTGGAACCTGGCCCCCTGGGAAGCGATCAGCAACCCGGACAGGCCACGGCCCGGCCGCTAGTGTTGTTGCGGCTTCGCCGGGGTCGCCTCGCTGGGCCGCACGATGACGTACCCCTCACCCCGCAGCATCAGCTGCACTGCTTCACCCGAACCACCCCTGATCATCGAGCCGATCGACTGCGAGCGGTGCAGCGAGGTGTCGAGTCCTGCGGTCCAGCCGACCACCGCGTCCGTGTCCACGTAGACGGGCTGCTGCGGCGAGACGGGGATGACGAGCGGGTTGCCCTCACAGACGAGCCCGAGCCGCCCCGCTCCCGTGAAGACACTGTTGAACAGCCCGCCGCCGGTGACGCCGGCGCCCTTCACCGTCTTGATCTCGTACGAGAGTGTCGCGTCGAAGCACAGGACGTTGCGGCCGTTGACGGTGAGGGCGTCGCCCGGCTCGATGTCGACGATGAAGCAGTTCTGCGCCTCCTGCGCGAACCACGCCTCACCCTGGCCGCGCACGGCCATGAGCGGCAGCCCTTCCCCCGTGACGGCCCGCTTGAGCATCCCGCCCACGCCCTGGCCCTTGCGCTCGAACTGCAGACTGCCGCGGTAGGCGATCATCGCGCCCTGTCGCGCGTGCATCTCGCCGTTCACCGTGTACTTGATCGACTTGGCGTTCTGCTGGGTCATCCCCGGAACGGCGGACGGCTGCACCATGTGCTCGCTGGAAAACAGGTCACTCTTCATGCGGGCATTTTGTCAGGTGGGGGCGGATTGGTCAGGACTAGGGGCCCAACAACCCTTCGGAACCGGCAAGTTGACACCCGTCCCCGCCCCGCGCCATCGTCGCGCCGATGGAGATCAGTGAGCTGACCGCCGCCGAGGCACGCGTGTGGGAGGCGTATCCGCGGGGCCGTACCGTCGACTTCAGACCGTCGCCTCAGGACGACCCCGAATCCGGGGCGGGCTGGGGACCCGAACGGACCCTGCGGGCCGAGGTGCTCAGCGAGCTGCTGCTCGACGGGCCGCGCAGGGAGGGGCAGACCCCGGTGCTCCGGGTCACCGGGGCGCGGATCAGCGGGCGCCTCGACCTCCAGTACGCGGACGTCGCGGCGCCCGTCCACCTGTGGTCCTGCTACTTCGACGACACGCTCGACCTGTACGGGGCGCAGTTCCGGCAGCTGTACCTGGGGCGGTCCGTGCTGCCGGGCCTGCACGCCGTCGCGCTGCGCGTCGACGGCTCGCTGCGGATGAGCGGGTGCCGGGTCCGGGGTCCTGTCCGGCTCGGCGGCGCGAGGATCGCGGGGCCGGTCTTCTTCGACCGGGCGGTACTGGGGGAGGAGGGCGTGGACCTCTCCGAGCCGGTCCTCGCGCTCCACCGCGCCACGATCGACGACGACCTCCAGGCAGGGGGCTTCACCGCCCACGGCCTCGTCCGCCTCGCGGGCGCCGTCGTCGCCGGGAGCATCACCTTCGACGACGCGGTCCTCGACAACCCGGGCGGCACGGCCCTGCACGCGTCGAACCTCAGTGGCGGGGCGGATCTGCACGCCGTGCGGCTCACGGCACGCGGCCGGATCAACATGCCGGGCGCCCGGATACCGGGTCACCTCGACTTCGACTCCGCGCACCTGTCCAACCCGGGCGGGACAGCCCTGCGGGCCAGCGGTCTGACCGGCGGCACTCTCTGGCTGGACAAGGCCGCCCGCATAGAGGGCGCAGTCGCGTTGCGCGGCGCTCAGCTCGGCCTGCTCCACATCGCCCCGGAGATCTGGCCGGACCAGGTCCGCCTCGACGGCCTCACCTACACCAGGCTCGGCCCGAACGAACCCGCCGAGCGGCGCCTGGAGGTCCTGGAGCGGGACACCGAGGGATATGTCCCGCATGCCTACGAGCAACTCACCGCCGCGTACCGGGGCATCGGCGACGACGCGGCCGCCCGCACCGTCCAGCTCGCCAAACTGCGCCGCCACCGCGGGACGCTCTCCTGGTGGGCCAGGGCCTGGGGGTACCTCCAGGACTTCACCGTCGGCTACGGCTTCCGGCCCGGACGCGCGGCCCTGTGGCTGCTCTCGCTGCTGCTCATCGGCTCTGTGACGTACGCGGTACACCACCCGCGCGCCCTGAAGCCGGACGAGGCCCCCGAATTCGACCCCGTCTTCTACACCCTCGACCTGCTGCTCCCCATCGTCGGCTTCGGCCAGGAACAGGCGTACGCCGCACAAGGGGCGTACCAGTCGCTCTCGTACGCCCTGATCGTCATGGGCTGGACCCTGGCGACGACGATCGCGGCGGGCGTTACGCGCGCGATCAGCCGTCAGTAGGCAGCTTGCGGCCGTACACGCGCAGGGCTGCGCTCGGGTTGTAGTCCCAAGCCCAGTCGCTCACAGACCGGTCTCCGCTTCCGCCGTCTCCCGGATGCGGCGGATCTCGGAAATCGCCTCCGTGGGATCCTGCTCGGGCGGGTGGGGCGGGTCTTCGTACGCTACCGGTCCACCGGAGGAGGTAGGCGGCATACGCGGCGAACCGAAACCCGGGTGGGGAACCCGGGGCCGCCGCCCCGGTGACGTACGCGAGAATGAACCCATGAGTCTGTTCCGTGATGACGGCATCGTGCTGCGCACCCAGAAGCTGGGTGAAGCAGACCGCATCATCACGCTGCTCACGCGCGGTCACGGACGTGTGCGGGCCGTTGCCCGTGGGGTGCGGCGGACCAAGTCCAAGTTCGGGGCGCGGCTCGAACCGTTCTCCCATGTCGATGTGCAGTTCTTCGCGCGCGGCAGTGAACTCATCGGGCGCGGGCTTCCGTTGTGCACACAGAGTGAGACCATCGCTCCGTACGGTGGCGGGATCGTGACCGACTATGCGCGGTACACCGCCGGGACGGCGATGCTGGAGACCGCCGAGCGGTTCACCGATCATGAAGGTGAGCCCGCCGTGCAGCAGTATCTGCTGCTCGTGGGCGGGCTGCGGACTCTGGCCCGCGGTGAACACGAGCCGCATCTCATCCTCGACGCGTTCCTGCTGCGCTCCCTCGCCGTGAACGGCTATGCGCCGAGCTTCACGGACTGCGCGAAGTGCGGCATGCCGGGACCCAACCGCTTCTTCTCGGTCGCGGCGGGCGGCTCGATTTGCGTCGACTGCCGGGTGCCCGGCAGCGTCGTGCCGTCGGCGGAGGCGCTCACGCTGCTCGGCGCGCTGCTCACCGGCGACTGGGACACGGCGGACGCGTGTGAGGCACGGCACGCCAGGGAGGGCAGCGGACTTGTTTCCGCCTATCTGCATTGGCACTTGGAGCGCGGACTGCGTTCACTGCGGTACGTAGAGAAGAACTGAAGCTAGCTAGGAGAGAGCCCCCCATGGCAGTGTCACGACGCGGAATCCTCGGGCGGTCCCGCCGTGAGTACAAGACCCCCGAGCCGCACCCCACGGGTGTCAAGCCGCCGAAGATCCCCGGCGAGTTGGTGCCGAAGCATGTCGCCATCGTCATGGATGGGAATGGCCGGTGGGCGAAGGAGCGCGGGCTTCCGCGCACCGAGGGGCACAAGGTCGGCGCCGAGCGCGTCCTCGACGTGCTGCAGGGCGGCATCGAGATGGGCGTCGGGGCGATCTCGCTGTACGCCTTCTCCACCGAGAACTGGAAGCGGTCCCCGGACGAGGTGAAGTTCCTGATGAACTTCAACCGCGACTTCATCCGCAAGACCCGCGACCAGCTCGACGAGCTCGGCATCCGGGTGCGCTGGGTGGGCCGTATGCCCAAGCTGTGGAAGTCGGTCGCCAGGGAGCTGGAGATCTCCCAGGAGCAGACCAAGGGCAACGACAAGCTCACTCTTTATTTCTGCATGAATTATGGGGGGCGGGCCGAGATCGCCGATGCCGCGCAGGCCCTCGCCGAGGACGTGAAGGCGGGGCGGCTCGACCCGTCGAAGGTCAGCGAGAAGACCTTCGCCAAGTATCTGTACTACCCGGACATGCCGGACGTCGACCTGTTCCTGCGGCCCAGCGGCGAGCAGCGCACCTCCAACTATCTGCTGTGGCAGAGCGCTTACGCCGAGATGGTCTTCCAGGACGTGCTGTGGCCGGACTTCGACCGGCGCGACCTGTGGCGCGCCTGCCTCGAATACGCCTCGCGGGACCGCCGCTTCGGTGGGGCGATCCCGAACGAGCAGCAGATCGCCGAGAGTTAGGCATCCCTGTATGTGCGAGGGGCCCGCACCGTCGTGCTGACGGTGCGGGCCCCTCTTCGTACGGCTACTTCTTCGTACGGCTACTTCTTCGCGCTCGCGCACTCTGCGCACGTACCGAAGATTTCGACCGTGTGCGCCACGTTCACGTACCCGTGCTCGGACGCGATCTGCTCGGCCCACTTCTCGACGGCCGGGCCCTCGACCTCGACCGCCTTGCCGCAGACCCGGCACACCAGGTGATGGTGGTGGTCGCCGGTGGAGCAGCGGCGGTAGACCGACTCGCCCTCGTCGGTGCGCAGCACGTCGACCTCGCCGGCGTCGGCGAGGGACTGGAGCGTCCGGTAGACCGTCGTCAGGCCCACCGAATCGCCCTTGTGCTTGAGCATGTCGTGCAGGTCCTGCGCACTGCGGAACTCGTCCACCTCGCCCAGGGCCGCCGCCACCGCGGCACGCTGCCTGGTGGACCGGCCTCGTACCGGGGGTCCCGCAGCTGTTGTCACAGGTGCCTCCTCAACTGAAAACTCGCACGATCGCCCGCACATCTGTCGTATCCCGTGGGGCCATTGTGCCAGCTCGCTCTCAGACGGTGGCCTTGCCCGCCGAGCGCCGGGGGTCGGGGACCTCCGCCGTGCAGGTCGCGGCCTCGGCCGTCGCCAGGGTCCGGGCCCGGCGCCTCGCGAGCGGGGTCGCGAGGGCGGTGAGGACCACGAAGACGCCGATCGCCATCAGGACGATCGTCGCTCCGGGCGGCACGTCCTCGTAGTACGACGTGACCGTGCCGGACAGCGTGACGGCCGTGCCGATGACCACCGACAGGACGAACGTCACCTTGAAGGAGCGGGTGATCTGCTGCGCCGCCGCGACCGGCACCACCATCAGCGCGCTCACCAGAAGCAGGCCCACGACGCGCATCGCGACCGTCACCGTCACCGCCGCCGTGACCGCGACGAGGAGGTTCAGCGCGCGCACCGGCAGCCCCGTCACCCGCGCGAACTCCTCGTCCTGGCTCACCGCGAACAGCTGCTTGCGCAGCCCGACCGTGATCAGGACCACAAAGGCCGCGAGCAGGCAGATCGCCGTGATGTCGGAGTCGGAGACCGTCGAGAGCGAGCCGAACAGGTACGAGGAGAGGTTCGCGTTGGAGCCGGTGTCCGAGAGGTTGATCAGCAGAACACCGCCCGCCATGCCGCCGTAGAAGAGCATCGCGAGCGCGATGTCGCCGCGCGTCTTCCCGTACGCCCTGATCAGCTCCATCGTCACCGCGCCGACGACGGCGATCAGCGTCGCCATCCACACGGGGCTGGAGTTGAGCAGGAAGCCGAGGCCGACGCCCGTCATGGCGATGTGGCCGATGCCGTCGCCCATCAGGGCCTGGCGGCGCTGGACGAGGTAGATGCCGATGGCGGGGGCCGTGATGCCGACCAGGACGGCGGCGATCAGCGCCCGCTGCATGAATGCGGTCTCGAGGATTTCCATGATCAGGTCAGCAGTCCCGTGCGGATCGGCTCGCGCTCGTCGGCCGAGTGCGGATGTACGTGGTCGTGGCCGGGCAGGGCGTGCTGGCCGACCGCCTTCGGGGGCGGGCCGTCGTGCGTCACACAGCCGTCGCGCAGCACGACCGCGCGGTCGATCAGGGGCTCCAGCGGGCCGAGCTCGTGCAGGACAAGCAGGACCGTCGTGCCCGCCGCGACCTGCTCGCGCAGCGTCGTGGCGAGTATCTCCTGGCTTGCCAGGTCGACGCCCGCCATCGGCTCGTCCATGATCAGCAGCTCGGGCTCGGAGGCCAGCGCGCGGGCGATCAGGACCCGCTGGTGCTGGCCGCCGGAGAGCGCGCTCACGGAGTCCTTGGCGCGGTCGGCGAGCCCGACGAGCTCGATGGCCCGGTCGACCGCCGCACGGTCCGCCTTGGTCGTCCACCCCAGCTTCGCCAGCTTCGTACGCGAGAGACGCCCGGCCGATACGACCTCGCGTATCGTCGCCGGGACGCCGCTGGCGGCCGTGGTGCGCTGCGGGACGTAGCCGATGCGCGACCACTGCCGGAAGCGCTTCAGGGGCGTACCGAAGAGGCTGATGCCGCCGCCCGTGAGCGGGACCTGGCCGATGACCGAGCGCACGGCGGTGGACTTGCCCGAGCCGTTCGCGCCGAGCAGGGCGACGACCTCACCGCGCTCGACGGCGAGGTCGATGCCGCGCAGCACGGGGCGCGCGCCGAGGGTGGCCGTGGCCGCCCGCACGGATATGACGGGCGGGGTGTCCGCTCCGGACGTGGATCCCGCGGCTTCCATGACGTGTGCCTCCGATGCTGCTGACTGCCGTGCGGTCACTTCGCGCCGAGAGCCTTCTCGAGCGCGGTGAGGTTGGACTCCATGACCTCTACGTAGTCATCGCCCTTGGACTTGCCCGTGATTCCCTCCAGCGGGTCCAGGACGTCCGTCTTGAGGCCGGTGTCCTTCGCGAGGGTCTCGGCGGTGTCATCGCTGGCGAGGGTCTCGAAGAACACCGTGGAGACGTCGTCCTCCTTGGCGATGCCCTGGAGCTCCTTGATGCGGGCGGGGCTCGGGTCCGACTCGGGGTCGAGGCCGGCGATGCCCTCCTGGTCGAGGCCGTAGCGCTCGGCGAGGTAGCCGAAGGCGGAGTGCGTGGTGATGAAGGTCTTGGTCTTGGTGTTCTTCAGGCCGTCCTCGAACTTCGTGTTCAGGCCGTCCAGCTTCTTGACCAGGTCCTTGGTGTTCTTCTTGTACGCCGCCGCGTGGTCCGGGTCGGCCTTCTCCATGGCCTTGCCGACGCCCTCGGCGACCTCGGCGTACTTCACCGGGTCGAGCCAGATGTGCGGGTCGGCGCCGGCTTCGCCCTCTTCGGAGTGCTCGTCGCCGTGCTCGTCGGCGTGCTCTTCGCCCTCGTGGCCGTGGTCGTGGCCGACCTCGGTGCCGTGCTTCTCCAGCTTGGTGAGGGTCGCGGCGTCCACGGTGTTCTTCACGCCGGACTGGCCTATGGCGTCGTCGACGGCGGGCTGGATGCCCTTGAGGTAGAGGATGAAGTCCGCTTCGCCCAGGGAGGCGGTCTGCTTCGGGCTGAGCTCCAGGTCGTGCGGCTCGACGCCCGGCTTGGTCAGGGTCTCCACGGAGACGTGGTCGCCGCCGATCTCCTGGGCCAGGAACTGCATGGGGTAGAACGACGCGATCACATTCAGCTTGCCGTCGCCGTCCTTGTCCGCGGCGTTGGAGGACGAGCAGGCGGAGAGGGCCGTGAGGCCGAGGACCGTGGCGGAGGCGATGGCGGCGGTGGGTATGAGGCGGCGTACGTTCATGACACTCATTTTCAACAAATCTGGAAACGATTGTCAACTAGCGGGCGCTGCGGGCTCTACTCGGGAACCGATTTGATTAGGGGGGTAAGGCCGCCGGTAACCTGAAGCATTCGCTTCGCCCACCGTCGTAATGAAGAGAGCACCGTGGCCGCCGACAAGATCGACAGCATCGTCAGCCTGAGCAAGCGCCGTGGCTTTGTTTACCCGTGCAGTGAGATCTACGGCGGCCAGCGCGCCGCCTGGGATTACGGGCCGCTCGGCGTCGAGCTCAAGGAGAACCTCAAGCGCCAGTGGTGGCGCTACATGGTCACTTCGCGCGAGGACGTCGTCGGTATCGACTCGTCGGTGATCCTGGCCAGCGAGGTCTGGCAGGCCTCCGGCCACGTCGCGACGTTCTCCGACCCGCTCACCGAATGCCTCTCCTGTCACAAGCGCCACCGCGCCGACCACTTGGAAGAGGCGTACGAGGCCAAGCACGGCCGCGTCCCGGAGAATGGCCTCGCCGACATCAACTGCCCCAACTGCGGTACGAAGGGCCAGTTCACCGAGCCCAAGCAGTTCTCGGGCATGCTCGCCACGCACCTCGGCCCCACCCAGGACAGCGGCTCCGTCGCCTACCTGCGCCCCGAGACCGCGCAGGGCATCTTCACCAACTTCGCCCAGGTCCAGCAGACTTCGCGCAAGAAGCCGCCGTTCGGCATCGCCCAGATGGGCAAGTCCTTCCGCAACGAGATCACGCCCGGCAACTTCATCTTCCGCACCCGCGAGTTCGAGCAGATGGAGATGGAGTTCTTCGTCAAGCCGGGCGAGGACGAGAAGTGGCAGGAGTACTGGATGGAGCAGCGCTGGAACTGGTACACCGGCCTGGGCCTGCGCGAGGAGAACATGCGCTGGTACGAGCACCCGGCCGAGAAGCTCTCCCACTACTCCAAGCGCACCGCTGACATCGAGTACCGCTTCCGCTTCGGCGGCAGCGAGTGGGGCGAGCTGGAGGGCGTCGCCAACCGCACGGACTACGACCTCTCCGCGCACTCCAAGGCGTCGGGCCAGGACCTGTCCTACTTCGACCAGGAGGCCGGCGAGCGCTGGACTCCGTACGTCATCGAGCCGGCGGCGGGCGTGGGCCGCACCATGCTCGCCTTCCTGCTCGACTCCTACATCGAGGACGAGGCGCCGAACGCCAAGGGCAAGCTGGAGAAGCGCACGGTCATGCGCTTCGACCACCGCATCGCCCCGGTGAAGGTAGCGGTTCTCCCTCTTTCGAGGAACCCGGAGCTTTCGCCCAAGGCCAAGGGCCTGGCGACGGCGCTGCGCCAGAACTGGAACATCGAGTTCGACGACGCGGGCGCCATCGGCCGCCGCTACCGCCGCCAGGACGAGATCGGCACGCCGTACTGCGTGACGGTCGACTTCGACACCCTGGACGACAACGCGGTCACGGTGCGCGAGCGCGACTCGATGAAGCAGGAGCGGGTTTCGCTGGACCAGATCGAGGGCTACCTTGCTTCGCGCCTGGTGGGCTGCTGACGCCTGACCTCGCTTCGGCGTCCGCTGAGTGAAGCTTGAAGGAAGCCCCCGGTTCCGGGTACGGAACCGGGGGCTTCTGCTGCACACTGTTCGCCATGCCTTCGATGACCACGAGCAAGGTCAGCAGATGGGACCAGCACGGGCGCGAACACGTCGTGCACGTGCAAAAGGCAGGCGTTCAGCGCCAGTTGAGCTGCGACACGTGCGGCTGGGAAAAGCGGGTGCAGTTCCTGCCGTGGCTCAAGGCGGAGGAACACCTCGCCGAGGAGCATCAGGCGACGGTGGATCCGTCGGTGCCTTGAGTCTGTTGCGGTGCTAGGGGGCGTCTCCCCCCCCTAGCTAGTGACCGGCCACGACGACGCCGCGTCCTGGCCGGGCCGCCAGCATGGGCACCGATGGGTGATTTGGGTGCTTATGGTGGCTTGATGAGGTTCGTACCTTGGTGGGCCGTGCTCTCGTCCGGGTGCGCGCCTCTTCTGCTGGTCGGTGGCTGGTCGGTCGCGGCGGTACTGCACGGGCCCGGCTACGACCCGGTCACGGAGACCATCAGCGTCATGGCGGCCGACGGAGCTTCCGGACGGTGGGTGCTGACCGGGGCGCTGCTCGTCCTGGGGATCTGTCACCTCGTCACCGCTTGGGGACTGCGCCCGGCCGCACCTGCCGGGAGGGTGGCGCTGGGCTGCGGCGGGGTGGCCGTGATGGGGATGGGCCTGGCCCCGGTTCCGGAGAGCGGGGGTTCGCTGGTGCACGGCTGGGTCGTCGCCGTCGGCTTCGCGCTCATGGCGCTGTGGCCGGTCCTGGCGTCCGACCGCGACGGAGCCGCCCCCTGGGGACTACGGCCCGCGCTGTCGCTCGCGGTGTGCCTGCTGATGGGAGCCGGCGCGGCGTGGTTCCTGATCGAACTGCATAGCCAGGGCACCGCCGGCGTGGCTGAACGCGTCCTGACCACCGCCCAGACGGCATGGCCCTTCGTGGTGGTGGTGTCCTGCAGGGCCAGGGCGCGGCCCTAGGGACGCAAGCCGCGCAGTACCAGGTCCAGTACGGCAGTGAAGGCCGCGTCTATTTCCGGGCTTGACCACTGGGGGGCGTAGGCCGGGTCGTGGAAGCGGTTGGTGGCGTCGAAGACTGCGCGGGCCGTGGATGCGGGGTCCGGAGTTTCGAACGTGCCCTGGGTGGCGCCCTCTTGGATGATTGTGGCCAGTTGGCCCGTCAGGTCGGCGATGTGGCGGTCCACCACCGCGCTGTTCTCGCCGGTCAACACCGTGTACGTGGCGAACAGTTCGGGGTCGTCGCCCGCCTTGTGCTGCTTGGCCTCGAACAGGCCCATGAGCCAGGCGCGGAGCTTCGCCTCGGGGGGCTCGGTGCCGGTGACGATTCCGGACAGGGAGTCGGACGTCCGGTCCAGCCACCGCTTGGTGACCGCCTCCCGCAGGGCCGCCTTCGTACGGAAGTGGCGGTACACCGTGCCATGGCTGACCCCCAGGGCGCGGGCCACGTCCACGACCGTGGCCTTTGCCGCGCCGTGGCGGCGCAGCATGTCCTCGGTCGCTTCGAGGATGCGCTCGGGGGTCAGGGTGCCGGTTGCCATGACATCGACCGTACCCGGAGTCGATCAGCGCTCGCTGTCGAGGTGTGCCATCTGTGCCTCCGGGTACCGCGCGCCCGCGGCGGCGTCGGCGGGGACGGCCTGCTCGATCGCGGCGAGGTCGGCCGCGTCCAGCGTCACGTCGAGTGCGCCGAGCGCCTCGGTCAGGCGGTCGCGGCGGCGGGCGCCGACCAGCGGGACGATGGCCGCGTCATGCCGGGGGCCCTGGGCGAGCACCCAGGCGATGGCCGTCTGGGCGACGCTCACGCCCTTCTGCTCGGCGATCTTGCGCAGGGCGTCGACGAGGTCGAGGTTGCGGTCCAGGTTCTCGCCCTGGAAGCGGGGGCTCATGGCGCGGAAGTCGTTCGCGGCCAGCTGCCGGTCGCGGGTGAAGTGGCCGGAGATCAGGCCGCGGGAGAGGACTCCGTAGGCGGTGACGCCGATGCCGAGCTCGCTGACGGTCGGCAGGATCTGGTCCTCGATGCCGCGTGAGATGAGCGAGTACTCGATCTGCAGGTCGGAGATGGGGGCAGTGGCGGCGGCGCGGCGAATGGTGTCGGCGCCGACCTCCGAGAGGCCGATGTGGCGGACGTACCCCTTCTCGACGAGCTCGGCGATCGCGCCGATGGTCTCCTCGACCGGTACGTCGGGGTCGATGCGGGCGATGCGGTAGACGTCGATGTGATCGACGCCGAGCCGCTGGAGGGAGTACGCGGCGAAGTTCTTGACGGAGGCGGGGCGTCCGTCGTAGCCGGACCAGCCGCCGTCCGGGTCTCGGACGGCACCGAACTTGACGCTGGTGAGGGCCTGTTCGCGGCGCGCGGCGGGCGCGGTGCGCAGGGCTTCGCCGATCAGCATTTCGTTGTGACCCATGGCGTAGAAGTCGCCGGTGTCGATGAGGGTGACGCCCGCTTCGAGGGCGGCGTGGATGGTCGCGATGGACTCCGCGCGGTCGGCTTCGCCGTACAGGGCGGACATGCCCATGGCGCCGAGGCCGAGGGTGGAGGTGTGGGGGCCGGTGGTTCCGAGAGTGAGAGTGCGCATGCCTCTACGATGCCATGACAGATGACAGATTTCAATATCTGTCATCTGTCATTCAGGGAGGCCCGGGACCGTGCGACGTTCATCGAGCTGATCGACCTCGACGGAGCGATGATCGGCATGATCACGCTCGATCGGCGCGATGCAGAGCGTGCCGAGCAATGGTTCGGCGTGTGGTCCTCGGTCACGCCCTCCGGTTGAGCCAGGTCTGCGCCCGGCCGGCCGGGGAACCCGCAGGGAGTTCATGGCTGATGAGTTCACCGACGCGCTCCGTGTCGGACGGGAGCGTCAGCCGAAGCGCGCCACAAACCGCCGCTGCCACGGCGTCTCCACCGCCCGCCGCGCATAGTGCTCCCTCACGTACGCCACGGCCTCCCCGCCCGGCACCCCGTCCAGTACCGCCATGCACGCCAGCGCCGTCCCCGTACGTCCCTGCCCGCCACCGCACGCGACCTCGACCCGCTCTTCCTCCGCCCGCTCCCACGCCTTGCGCAGGGCCGTCGTCGCATCCGCGTGGTCGGCGGGCAACCGGAAGTCGGGCCACCGCACCCACCGGGCCTCCCAGGTGACGGCAGGCGGCTCCTTGGCCAGTAGGTAGAGCGCGAAGTCGGGGGTCGGCCCCTCGGGGAGCGGATGCCTCAGGCCTCGGCCGCGGACGAGCCGGCCCGAGGGGAGTCGCAGCACGCCCGGCGCTGTGGGATCCCAAGTCCTAGTCACGGCGCGAGCGTAGTGCGGGGCAGGCCCTCCGAGCCCTCCGATCCATCCGAGTCCTCCGGCCCGGCGTCGAGACGCTCCGCCGTCCTGCGCGCCGTCTCCCGCGCCCACCTGCCACTCGTCAGCGCGCCGAGGAGGAGGACCGCGAGGCCGCAGCCCGCGATGATCCACCAGGCGGGGCGGCTCGCCTCCGTGAAGACCGCGGCGTACGACGAACTCCCCACCCCCGATGCCAGGACCGCGCCGATCACCGCGACGCCCAGCGTCTGGCCGATCTGGCGGCTGGTGGAGGCGACGGCCGCGGCGACGCCCGCCTGGGCGCGGGGCATCCCGGAGACGGCGGTGTTGGTGATCGGCGCGTTCACGAAGCCGAAGCCCAGGCCGAAGAGGACGTATCCGAGGAAGAGCGTCGCGTTCGTGGTCTCCGCGTCGAAGGCGGCGAACAACACGCCCGAAGCCGTCATGGCGACCCCCGCCACCAGGAGCGGCAGCCGTGGGCCGTGGCTGCCCACCAGGCGGCCCGAAAGCGGGGCGCAGATCAGCGTCATCGCCGCCATCGGCAGCATCCATACGCCCGCGTGCAGGGCGGTCAGGCCGCGGACGTTCTGGAGGTAGAGCGTGGAGAGGAAGAGGAAGCCGCCCAGCGCCGCGAAGGCGGAGACCGCGATCACTGTCGCCCCGCTGAAGGGTGCCGAGCGGAAGAAGCGCAGGTCGATGAGGGGGTCGGCGCGGCGGGGTTCGTAGCCGAGGAGGCCGAGCAGGGCGAGCAGCGCGGCGCCCGCGAAGCCGATGATCAGCGGCGACGTCAGGCCCGCCGTCGGCGCCTCGATGATCGCGTACGTCAGAGCGCCGAGCAGGACGATCACCAGGAGCTGCCCCACGGGGTCCGCGCGGCGGGGCCTGGGGGCGCGGGACTCGGGGACGTACCGCATGGTGAGGAGCAGGGCCGCGAGGCCCACCGGCAGATTGATCCAGAAGATCGAGCGCCAGCCGACGGAGTCGACGAGGAGTCCGCCGACGATCGGGCCCGCCGCCATGGAGATGCCGACCACGCCGCCCCAGACGCCGATGGCGCGGGCCCGCTCACGGGGCTCCGTGAAGGTGTTCGTGATGATCGACATCGCGACCGGGTTCAGCTCCCCCAAGGTCTTAAGGACCAGGGGGTACCCCCCTGCCGCCGACCGCCTGGATCATGCGGAACGCCACGAGGGATTCGAGGTTGGGGGCGAGCGAGCAGAGGACCGAGGCGATGGTGAAGATCACCAGGCCCGCCTTGAAGATCCGGCGGCGCCCCGCCCGGTCCGCCGTCGAGCCCGCAAGCATCAGCAGCGCGGCGAGGACCAGGGTGTACGCGTCGATCGTCCACTGCATGCCGGAGATCTCGGTGTCGAACTCCCGCGCCATGGAAGGCAGGGCCACGTTCAGGACGGTGTTGTCGAGACTGACGATCAGCAGGCTCATGCAGCAGATCGCGAGGACGAGCATGCGCCGGCGGTGCGTGAGCTCTTGCTGGGGCATGGGTTCGACGGTATCTCGGAGGAGGGGGGGCGGGGTGGCGCGTGTGCGGCTCCCCACCACTGGGCGCCACACGCGACCCCCGGGCCCGTACGCGCCCGTCCCCTCAACCCAGCCGCCGGGGCAGCCGCAAGCTCAGCAGGGCCAGGCCGATCAGCCCCGCCAACTGAGCCGTGAGGACGATCGCGAACGCGTTCCGCATCCCGAGGTCCGGCACCAGGGCCAGGAAGAGCGAGCCGAGCGTCGCGACGCCGACAGCCAGGCAGGCCTGCTGCACCGTCGCCGCGAGCCCACTGCCCGCGCCCGCCCGAGCGGCAGGGACCGCGGCGAGCACGATGCGGTAGTACAGGGCGAGTTGGACGCCCTGGCCGAGGCCGCACAGGGCGAGGCCGGGAGCGAGGGCGAGCGGGCTCACTCCGGACCACGGCGTCGAAAGCACCGTCAGCGCGAGGACCACCAGGCCCGCACCGTGTACCAGCGCGCATGCCGTCATCGCGCGGCTGCCGAGCCGTGCCACGAGCCGTGGCGCCAGCATGGACGTCGCGAACTGTGTGATGCCCATGGGGACCAGCGTCAGACCGGCCTTCAGAGCGCTGTAGTGCAGACCCTGCTGCAGGGTCACCGCGGTCACGAACAGCCAGCCGCTGAAGCCGACGAAGATCGGCACACCCAGGACGAGCCCCTTGCGTACGCCGGGTTCGCGCAGCAGCGACGGGGGCAGCAGAGGGCTGCCGCCGGTGCGTTCGGCGCGCCGCTCCACGTACGCGAACGCGGCGGCGAGCAGGGGCGCCGCGGCGAGCAGCGCGACCGACCACAGGGGCCAGCCCGCGGCCCGCCCCTCGGACAGGGGAAGCAGCAGGGCGGTGAGTGAGGCACCGAACAGGACCGTGCCGCCGACGTCGCTGCGCCGTGGCTGCTCCGCGCGGCTGTCCGGCACGGCGCGCACCGCGCACACGAGGGCGGCCACCGCGACCGGCACGTTCACCAGGAAGGCCATGCGCCAGCCCGTGCCCGCCACGTCGGCGGCCACCAGGACCCCGCCGATGACCTGCCCGAGCACCACGGCGAGCCCGCTCACCGAGCCGTACATCGCGACGGCCCTGGCCCGCCGCTCGCCCCGTGTCGTCGCGTGGATGGTGGCGAGGACCTGCGGCAGCATCAGCGCGGAGGCCGCCCCCTGTGCGACGCGAGCCCCCACCAGCCACCACGCCCCGGGTGCGAGCCCGCAGGCCAGCGACGTCACGCCGAAGGCGGCCACGCCCCACAGAAAGAGCTTCCTGCGCCCGTAGGCGTCACCGAGCCGCCCGCCGAGGACGAGCAGCACGGCGTACGCGACCGCGTAGCCGGCGACGACCATCTCCAAGGTGGCGGGGGACGCGTGCAGGTCGCGCTCGATGCTGGGCAGGGCGACGTTGACGATGAAGAAGTCGATGCTGGAGAGGGAGGCGCCGAGCAGGACCGTGATCAGGCCGAGGGGGGTGAGGGCGGTCGGCGCGGAGACGGATGTCCCGGCGGTGGGAGACGTACGGCCGTGGGTGTCATGGGGTGCGAGAGTCACGGGTACGACGATGATCCGGTCCTCAGAGGGGTACCAGAGTCTCCTTATCCTGGTACCAAGCGCACCTGGAAGCAGGCTGCGGTATGGGGCAGCCTTGAATGGTGACCGTTACCGCAGTGCCGGACGCCACCGGCCACCACTCCGACCGCGCCCGCGCCCGCGCCCGCGCCCTCGACCCCGGTCCCGATTCCGCCGCCATCATCCGCCGTCAGGAACTCGCGGCCTTCCTCCGCAGCCGCCGCGAGCGCGTCACACCCGAGCAGACGGGCCTGCCCCGCGGATCGCGCCGCCGCACGCCGGGGCTGCGCCGCGAGGAGGTCGCACAGCTCTCCTCAGTGGGCGTCACCTGGTACACGTGGCTGGAACAGGCGCGGCCCATCAGAGTGTCGGCGCAGGTCGTCGACGCGATCGCCCGCGCGCTCCTGATGGACCCGAGCGAGCGCGCCCACCTCTTCGCGCTCGCGGGTGTCGTCGACCCGCGCCCCGAGGCGGAGTGCACCGCGCTCTCGGCGCCGGTCCGGCGGCTGATGCACCGCATCGTCCCCTACCCCGCCGTCGTGCAGAACGGCCGCTACGACGTCCTCGCCCACAACCGTTCCTGGACACACGTCTTCGGCGACTTCGATGCGATGGAGCCGCGGGACCGCAACTGCCTGTGGCTCCTTGCCACCAGCGAGAGCTGGCGCGAGACCTTCCTCGACCGGGAGGAGATGCTGCCCGACCTGACCGCCAAGTTCCGGGCGGCCATGGCCGAGCACGGCGCCGAGCCTGCCTGGAAGGAGCTGCGCGACCGGCTGCTCGCGGCGTCCGCCGAGTTCCGCGAGCTGTGGGAGCGACACGAGGTGGCGACGATGTCCCCGCACGTCAAGCGCTACCAGCACCCTCAGGTCGGGCTGCTGCGCCTTGAGCACCGCATGCTGTGGATGGCCCCGCTGATGCAGGCGCACCGTCTGATCGCGTACGTCCCGGCCGACGACGAGACGGACGAGCGACTCGAGCGGCTCGCGGAGCTGTCCGGGGAGCTGTCCGGGGAGCTGCCCGGGGAGTGAGGGCAGGCGGTGCGTGAGGTGAGGGACAATGGATGCTTGCCCCCGCTCCATTCCATCATCCGTATGTCCCGGAGAGATCCCCGATGTCCCAGCCGCCGCAGCCGCTGTCGATTGGCCCGCACGCCGTGCGGCCGCCCGTCGTGCTCGCCCCCATGGCGGGCATCACGAACGCGCCGTTCCGGACGCTGTGCAGGGAGTTTTCCGGCGGCAAGGGGCTCTTCGTCAGCGAGATGATCACGACGCGGGCGCTGGTCGAGCGCAATGAGAAGACCATGCAGCTGATCCACTTCGATGAGACCGAGAAGCCGCGGTCCATCCAGCTGTACGGGGTGGACCCGGCGACCGTCGGCAAGGCCGTCCGCATGATCGCGGAGGAGGACCTGGCCGATCACATCGACCTGAACTTCGGCTGCCCCGTCCCCAAGGTCACCCGCAAGGGCGGCGGCTCCGCGCTGCCGTACAAGCGGCCTCTGCTGCGGGCGATCCTGAAGGAAGCGGTCAGCGGCGCGGGTGACATCCCCGTCACCATGAAGATGCGCAAGGGCATCAACGACGAGCACATCACCTTCCTCGACGCCGGCCGTATCGCCGTCGAGGAGGGCGTCACCGCCATCGCGCTGCACGGCCGCACCGCCGCACAGCACTATGGCGGGACCGCCGACTGGGACGCCATCGCCCGCCTCAAGGAGCACGTCCCCGAGATCCCGGTGCTCGGCAACGGCGACATCTGGTCCGCCGCCGACGCGGTGCGGATGATGAAGAAGACCGGCTGCGACGGTGTCGTGGTGGGGCGTGGCTGCCTCGGCCGCCCCTGGCTCTTCGGTGATCTCGTCGCCGCCTTCGAGGGGACGGGCGCGCCCAAGGCCCCGGACCTGCGCGAGGTCTCGAAGGTCATGCTGCGGCACGCGACCCTCCTCGGCGAGTGGATCGGCGACGAGGCGCGCGGCGTCATCGACTTCCGCAAGCATGTGGCCTGGTATCTGAAGGGCTTCGCGGTCGGCTCCGAGATGCGTAAGCGCCTCGCGATCACGTCCTCGCTCGCCGAACTGGAGGACGGGCTCGGCGAGTTGGACCTGGACCAGCCGTGGCCGGTCGGCGCCGACGGGCCGCGCGGGCGTACGTCGGGCAACAACCGCGTCGTCCTGCCGGACGGCTGGCTGAAGGACCCCTACGACTGCGCGGGCATCAGCGAGGACGCCGAGCTGGACACGTCGGGCGGCTGACCCTCAGGCTCACGCTCACCCCACGCTCACGCTCACGCCAGAGTCACCGTCACCGGCAGCTCCTTGATCCCGTTCACGAAGTTCGACCGCACCCGCCGCACCTCACCGGCGACGCGGATGTCCGCCAACCTCGGCAGCAGCTCCTCGAACATGACCCGCATCTCCAGGCGGGCAAGGGAGTTGCCCAGGCAGAAGTGCGGGCTGCCCTTGCCGAAGGTCACGTGGTCGATGTTCTCGCGGGTGACGTCGAAGCGGTACGGATCCGGGAAGACGTCCGCGTCGCGATTCCCCGAGGCGAACCACAGCACCACCTTGTCGCCCTCCCTGATCAGCTTGCCGCCCAGTTCGACGTCACGGGTCGCCGTGCGCCGGAAGTGGTAGACGGGCGAGGCCCAGCGCAGGCACTCCTCGACGCCGCCCGGGATGAGGGAGGGGTCGGCGGTGAGTTTGGCGCGCTCGTCCGGGTGGTTGATCAGCGCGAGCATGGAGTGCGAGATCGCGTGTCGCGTCGTCTCGTTCCCTGCCACGACGAGCAGCAGGAAGTAGTTGTCGAAGTCGGTGGCGGAGAGCGGTACGCCGTCCTTGGGCGAGTTGTTGACCAGCGTGCTCACCAGGTCCGTCCCGTCGCCGCCGCGCCGTTTCGCCGCCAACTCCCTTCCGTACGCGAAGACTTCGAGCGCGGCGGGGGAGCGGAACGGCAGATTGCGGTAGCGCTCGCTCTCCGCGCTCTCCAGGAGTACGTCGGCGTAGTCCGGGTCGGTGTTGCCGATGATGCGGTTGCCCCAGTCGATGAGCTGCTGTGTGTCCTCCTCGGGGACGTCGAGCATCCGCGCGAGGACGTTGATCGGGAAGTCGGCCGAGACCTCCTTGACGAAGTCGAAGGTGCCCTTGGGCAGCGCGGCGTCCAGGGTGCGGGCGGTGAGGCCGCGCAGGAACGTCTCGTACGTCGCGACGGCTCG
The DNA here is from genome assembly GCF_040686095.1 of Streptomyces sp. NPDC086554. Taxonomy (NCBI): domain Bacteria; kingdom Bacillati; phylum Actinomycetota; class Actinomycetes; order Kitasatosporales; family Streptomycetaceae; genus Streptomyces; species Streptomyces sp. NPDC086554. Next base: position 329,488 of record NZ_JBFBJK010000002.1, on the reverse strand, counting down.
CGCGGTGAACTGCTTCTGCAGGATCAGCCGCAGCGCGCGGTGGCGAAGCCCGTCGGTCTCCAGGAGGGAGCGGCGCAGCGCGATGAAGTCCTCGTCGACCTCTTCGAGGTTGGTGAACCGCTCGGAGGTGAAGGTCTCCGGGTCACGGTCGACGCGCACGATGTCCGCGTGCCGGGTGACCGCCCAGAAGCCGGAGTTGGGCGGGGGCTCGGGCTGCCAGTGGACGGGGTCCTCGCGGCGCAGCGTGTCGAACATCCGCCAGGGCAGGGTGGCATCGGTGAACCGGTCGTTGTCGGCGAGGTCGACGTCGGAGAGGGGCAGGGGCGGGGCGCTCGTGACCGTACTCATGGGACGTACTCCTACTGGGGGCAGGGGGAGGCGGGTGCGGTCGGATTCATCGGATGCGGATGCGGATGCGGATGCGGATGCGGATTCAGATGAGGAAGGCGTACTCCGTGAACTCCCAGTCGGTGATGTGCTGTTGGAAGCGTTCGATCTCGTTGCGCTTGTACGTGAGGAAGGCGCCGGTGAAGCCGTCGCCGAGCAGCCGGGTGAGTGCCTCGTCGGCCTCCAGGGCGTCGAGTGCCGCGCCGAGGGTGCCGGGGAGGCGGGGCGCGGAGTCCTCCTGGTAGCCGTAGCCCTCCAGCGGTGCGGGCGGCTCCTGCTTGTCGCGGATGCCGAGCAGGAGGGCGGCCACGGCGCCCGCGATGCCGAGGTAGGGATTGGCGGACGCATCGCCAAGTCGCAGTTCGAGCCGGGTCCCTGACCCCCTCTCAGGTGGAATCCGGAGCATCGCGCTGCGGTTGTCCAGGCCCCAGTCGATCAGCCAGGGGGCCAGGGTGTCGGGTCCGAAGCGTTTGTACGAGTTGATCGTCGGGTTGAGCAGGGCGCTGAGGGCGGGCGCGTGCGCCAGGAGTCCGGCGACGGCGTGCCGCGCGGTCGCCGAAAGACCGTCGGGGGCATCCGCGTCCGCGAAGACATTGCGTCCCGCGGCATCGACCAACGAGATGTGCAGATGGAAGCCGGAGCCGCCGAGCGCGTTGAACGGCTTGGCCATGAAGGTCGCGAGGCGTCCCTCGCGGCGGGCCGTCTCCTTGACGGCGGCCTTGAAGCGGAAGGCGCGGTCGGCGGCGTCCAGGGCCTCGGAGTGGTCCAGGTTGATCTCGAACTGCCCGCCGTCGAATTCGTGGTTGCCCGCGATCGCGCCGATGCCGAGCTCGGCCAACTGCCGCAGGGTGCGCAGCAGATGACCGTCCGGGTCGCCGCGCCGTCCCGCGCTGTATACGTTCCCGGTGGCGCCGCCGTACACCGACCAGCCGGATGCGGTGGTGGGGTCGGCGTCGCAGAGGAAGTACTCCAGCTCGGGGCCGACGACGGGGGTGAGGGGGCCGGTGGGGTGCTCGGCGGCGCGGTCGAGCACGCGCCGCAGCAGGGCGCGCGGTGACTCGGGGGTGGGCTCACCGGTGGCGGGATCGAAGGTGTCCCCGAGACACCAGGCGACGCCGGGCTCCCAGGGGAGAGTGTGCAGGGTGCGCAGATCGGGCCGTACGGAAACGTCGGGAAGCCCGGCATCGAGCCCGCCCGCCACGGGGACGACGTCGCCGCGGGGGGTGGTGTGGTAGACGGCGCGGCAGAAGGAGAGTCCGTGGCCGCAGGCGCCGGGCAGCTGGCTCACGAGGATGTCGCGGCCCCGGTCCGCGCCGATGAGGTCGGGGTAGATGACGCGGACGATGTCGGTGCCCTGGGCGCGGAGTGCGTCTACCGTTTCGGCGACTTGGGGGTTCCCTGCGGCTTGGTTGCGGGGTGTTGCGGTTGCTTCACTCACCCGTGGTCCAGCCTTTCGCGCGGCTGTCGTTTGAGATCAAACGATAGGGAGTCGGTGGGGTCCGGGGCAAGGGGGCGGCGGGGAATTGTGCCCCCGGAGCAGGGAGGGGTGGCGGGGGTGGCCGCTCGTGACAGAGGGGCCGGGAAGGCATATCGTACGGGTCCAAATAACTGCACTCCTGGATGCCCAAGGAGCCTTTCCATGGCCGGAGTTCAAGGATTCTTTCCGCCCAGGACCGCGACGGGGCGGGCCTCGCTCATCCCCGCACCGCCCTGGCACTACTCGGGCGACCTCCTCACCGTCGAGTATCGGACCAACCCGGCAAGGGTCCGTGAACTCCTCCCCGAATCCCTGGAGTTGGCGCCCGAGGATCCCGGTGCCGTCGCTCTCATCTGGGCCGACTGGCAGTCCTGCGGGGATACGGGGGCGGAGCTGCTCGATCCGGTCCGGGCCCAGTACAAGGAGTGCTTCGCCGTCGTGCGCTGCGGATATCGCGGACGTACGTACTCACGCTGCGTCTTCATCTGGGTCGACAAGGACTTCGCCGTCGCCAGGGGGATCCACCAGGGGTACCCGAAGAAGCTCGGGTCCATCCACATGACCCGGCCGCACCCCTACGGCCCCGCCCCCCGCATCGCGGCCGGTGCCGCCTTCGGGGCCACGCTCGCCGCCGCCGACCGGCGCATCGCCCAGGCCGTGGTGACCCTGCGCGAACCCTCGGAGACGAACGGCTTCGTCAACGCCCACCCCATGGCCCACCACCGCCAACTCCCCGCCATCGACGGCAAAGGGCTCGCCCTGGACGAACTTGTCGCGTCCGGTGCCGCGTCCTTCGAGGGCGGGCAGGCGTGGGCGGGCGACGCGGAGCTCGACCTCTTCGACGCGCCGACGGAGGAGCTGTCCGCCCTCGCCGTCGAGGAGCCGATCGGGGCCTACTACCGGCAGGTGGGGGTGACTTGGAACGGCGGTACGTTGCTGGAGAGGGCGTTGTAGGCGAGGCGCAGTGCTACTCCCCGGCAGGGGCCGCCGCCCCGATCCCCTCGTACGTCCTTCGGCGGAACTTCCGCAGCCACAGACCCCACGCGATCCCCGCCGCTGCCGCGATGAGAATCAGGCACGGCAGGATCCACCGCAGCGGGTTGTCGGGTGAAACCCCCAGCTGCACACTGAAGTTGGTGATCGCGAGCCAGAAGATGACGGTGAGCGCGACGCCCGACAGGACCGGGGCGATCAGTCGGTGCCACAGTGGCTCGCTCACCTCGCGGCGGCGGGCGAAGTAGCCGACCACCGCGGCCGACGTGGCGAGCAGGAGCAGGATCACGCCCAGCGCGCTGAGGTTGGTGAGCCAGGTGAAGACGTCCGCCACCGGGTCGCGCCCCGCCAGCGCGAAGACCCCGATGACGATGACGGTGAGTGTCGTCTGGAGCAGCGAGCCCCGGTGCGGCGACCCATGTCGCGGATGCAGCGCGCCGAGCCCGCGCGGCAGCACACCCTCGCGTCCGAGCGAACGGACGTACCGGGCAACGGCGTTGTGGAAGGAGAGGAGCGCGGCCAGCAGGCTGGTGATGAGGAAGAGCTGGGCGAAGTCGGAGAAGGTGGTGCCCAGGCCGTCGCTCCGGTCGGAGAGGAAGAACAGCATCTCCGGCCCCTGTTCGGCCGCGACCTTCGTCGCCTGCCCCGTGCCCGCGCCGCTGATCATCGCCCACGCCGTGACCGCGTAGAAGACACCGATGAGGCCGACCGCGATGTACGTCGCGCGCGCCACCGTCCGGCGCGGATCTCGGCACTCCTCGCTGTAGAGCGCCGCCGACTCGAAGCCCATGTACGCGGCGAACACGCAGCACAGCGCGACCCCGAGCGAGCCGTCGGTGGCGGCGCCCCAGGTGAGGGGCGTGGTCGAGATGCCATCGGGGGCGTCGGCGAACTGCCCGATGTCGAAGACGAGTACGGTGCCGAACTCGAGCACGAGCAGTACGGCGAGCACCTTTACGCCCAGGTCCACGCGCCGGTACCCGAGCGCCCCGACGACCGCCGTGCACGCGAGGACCAGCGCCCACCAGGGGATGACCGCACCTGTCTTGGACTCGATGAACTGCGCCGTCGTCGCGCCGAAGAGGCCCGCGATGCCGATCTGCATGGCGTTGTACGCGAGCAGCGCGACGAACGCCGCACCTACACCGGCGGTGCGGCCGAGTCCCTGCGCGGTGTACGCGTAGAACGCCCCGGCCCCCGTGATGTGGCGGCTCATCGCCGCGTATCCCGCGCTGAAGAGCGCGAGGACGACGCCGATGAGGAGGTAGAGGAACGGTATGCCGAGGATCCCCGTGACGCCGAGGGACTGCGGTATGCCACCCGCGGCCACGGTGAGCGGGGCCGATGCCGCGACGACGAAGAAGACGATGCCGGTCACGCCGATGGGGCGGCGGCGGGGTGCGGTCGCGGAGGAGAGGGGCGGCGCGGGGGACGGCACGCCGTGCTGATCGATGGTCATACCGGGACTCCGGGGAGGGGAGGGCGTTTCCGCCGGAAACGCGTTATCGTTTGAGCCCGTACGAAATTCGAGTGGCGCTGATGGTACGGACGCGTATGCGCCCCGGCAAGGTCTTGGGAGACTGGGCCCGCCGGCCGGAACCACACGAACGACGGCCGGGCACACGAGAACGAGGGGACACGCACGTGACGGGCTACCGCTCCATCCGCGAGACCGAGAAGGCGGTCCGGGCCAAGCTCGGTGGCACGCCCGTCAAGTACGAGCAGATGGCCGCCGTCTCGAACATCTACCGCGCGGCGGCGGCCGTTCGCCAGCACTTCGAGAACTCCGTGCTGCGGGGCGCCGAGCTGACGTGGACGTCGTTCGTGGTGCTGTATGTGGTCTGGATCTGGGGGGAGATGGAGACCCGTCACGTCGCGGAGGAGGCCGGGATCTCCAAGGGGACACTGACCGGGGTCGCTCGGACGCTGGCCGGGCGGGGGCTGCTTGAGCGGCGGGGCCACCCGGACGACGGGCGGCTCGCACTGCTGCGGCTCACCGGGGAGGGGGAGCGGCTGATGGAGAAGGTGTTCCCCGCCTTCAACGGGGAAGAGGTGTTCGTCACCGAGGGGCTGACGGACGCGGAGTGCCGGACGCTGGCGGATCTGCTGCGGAAGATTGTTGTGCAGACGGAGGAGAAGGGGGAGGAGCGGAGGGTCGAGTTGCTGGATGGGGCCGAGCCTGCGCCGCGCAGGAGTGGGCGGCGGGCCAAGGAGTGATCCGCCGGGGGCGGCGCGGGGCAGGTGGCCCGGCGCTCCTCAGCGGGGGTTCAGGCCGCCCGGTGCTCCTTAGTGGGGCTCGGGTCGCCCGGCGCGCTTCAGCGGGGCTCAGGTCGCCCGGCGCGCCACGGTGCATCAAAGCTGGATCCACGTCGTCTTCAGCTCCGTGTACTTCTCCAGCGCGTGCAGCGACTTGTCACGCCCGTTCCCCGACTGCTTGTAGCCGCCGAACGGCACCGTCACATCGCCCTCCTCGTAGCAGTTGACCCACACCGTGCCCGCCCGCAGCCGGCGCGCCACGGTGTGTGCCGTCGACAGGTCCGAGGTCCAGAGTCCGGCCGCGAGCCCGTACTGGGTGTCGTTGGCGAGCGCGATCGCCTCGTCCAGCGAGCCGAAAGTGAGGACGGCGAGGACCGGGCCGAAGATCTCCTCGCGGGCCAGGGGCATCCGCGGGGTGACCTGGTCGAAGACGGTGGGGGAGAAGTAGCTGCCGCCGGGGACGACTTCGAGCCGGGTGCCCCCGGCGCGCAGCCGGGCGCCGGCCTCCGCGCCCCGGCGTACGTGCTGCAGTACGGACTCCACTCGCGCCGTCCCGGCCAGCGCCCCCATCTCCGTTGCCGGGTCCAGGGGATCGCCGACCCGCAGCGTCCCGGCCCGCTCGACGACCGCCGCCGTCACCTCCTCCGCCACCGACTCGTGCACAAGGAGCCGCGAGGGCGCCGTGCACATCTCGCCCTGGTTGAAGAAGATGCCCCAGGCCGCGGTGGCCGCTGCCGCAGCCAGGTCGGGGGCGTCGGGCAGGACGATGTTGGGAGACTTGCCGCCCAGCTCCAGCCAGACCCGCTTGAGGTTGGAGTCGGCCGCGTAGTGGAGGAAGTGGCGGCCCACCGCCGTGGAGCCGGTGAACGCGACGACGTCCACGTCCGGGTGGCGGCCGAGCGCGCGGCCCGCGGTCGGCCCGTCGCCCGCGACGACGTTCAGGGCGCCGGGCGGCAGGCCCGCTTCGTCGGCGATCCTGCCGAGCAACAGGGCGGACAGGGGCGTGAGTTCGGAGGGTTTGAGGACCACCGTGCAGCCCGCCGCGAGCGCCGGGGCCACCTTCCAGGCCGCGAGCGTGAGCGGGAAGTTCCAGGGGACCACCGCGCCGACCACGCCGGAGGGTTCCCGTGTGACGAGCGCGAGGGCGTCGGGGTCCGTGTGCGGGGATGTGTCGGTCAGCTTGTCGGCGAGCTGGCCGTACCAGCGGAAGGTGTTCGCCAGGGCGCGCAGTTCGATCGCGTACGACTCGGAGATCGGTTTGCCGTTCTCCAGGGTGACCGTGAGGGCGAGAGTGGAGCGGTGCTCTTCGATGAGAGCGGCGATCCGCAGCAGGGTCCGGCCCCGGTCGGCGGGGGAGAGGCGCGGCCACGGTCCGGTGTCGAAGGCCCGGCGGGCGGCGGCGACCGCGAGGTCCACCTCCTTCTCGCCCGCGTCGGCGACCAGGGCGAGGGTGCGGCCGTCGCGGGGTGAGACGACGGGGAACGCGCCGCCCGAACCGTCCGCTTCGGCGCCCGCGACGCGGTGCCGGGTGGGCAGGACGGGGATGAGCGCGTCGGCCCGCCGCATCCAGTCCTGGTGGCTGCTGGTGGACAGGGCGTCGTCCGGCATGGGGGCCTCCGGGGGTGTTGGTGTGGGGGTACGTGGTTACGTGGTGCGTGGCGTGCGCGGAGGGGTCTGTGGGGCGTCTGTGGCGGCGTACTCGGCTGGGTGCGCCGCCACACGCGGGGTGGTGTCGTTTGGTCTCAAACGGTAGTCCAACACTGCGCCCCCATCGAGGGGTTGACCCGGGCGACCCCGCACTCATAATGTTGTTTGGGTTCAAACGAACTGGCGAACTGGAGGATGCCATGGCTCCCCCCGCTCCCGGACCACCGGCCGACGCCCCGCGCACCCCGTACGCCCCGCGCACCCCGCACACCGCGACCGTCACGCCCCTCGCGACCGTCGCAGGCGTTCCCGTCGACACCCGCCACTGGATCGGCGGCGAACGCGTCGCCTCCGCCGCCACCTTCACCGACCGATCGCCGATCGACGGTGCGCCGCTCGCCGAGATCGCCCGCGGCGGCGCCGCCGAGGCGCGGGCCGCCGTGGCCGCCGCCCGCGCCGCCTTTCCCGGCTGGGCCGCCACCCCGCCCGCCGAACGGGCCCGGCTCCTGCACGCCGTCGCCGACGGGGTCGAGGCCCGCATCGAGGACCTCGCGATCGTCGAGACCACCGACAACGGCGCCCTGCTGCGCTCGCACCGCCGCGGCGTCATGCCCCGCGTCGCCCACAACCTCCGCTACTTCGCCGACCGCCTGCTCGCCCTCGCCCACGACGACTTCGACACCAGGGGGCACGTCAATCACGTGAGCTGGGATCCGGCGGGCCCCGCCGTCCTCATCACGCCGTGGAACGCCCCGTTGATGCTGGCCAGTTGGAAGGTCGCGCCCGCGCTCGCCGCCGGGAACACCGTCGTGCTCAAGCCCGCCGAGTGGACCCCGCTGACCGCCTCGCTCCTCGCGGACATCGCGCACGAGGCCGGTCTTCCGGCCGGGGTCTTCAATGTCGTGCAGGGGTACGGCGCGGAGGCGGGCGAGCCCCTGGTCGCCGACCCGGACGTGCGCCGGATCAGCTTCACCGGGTCCGTGCCCACCGCGCGGCGCATCGCCGAGACGGCCGCCGCGCACCTCGTGCCGTGCAGCTTCGAACTCGGCGGCAAATCGCCGCTGCTCGTCTTCGCCGACGCCGATCTGGAGCTGGCCGCCGAGCTCGCCGTCGAGCAGTTCGACAACGCGGGACAGGTCTGCCTGGCCGCCACACGCATCCTGGTCGAGGAATCCGTACGCGATGCCTTCCTCGGTCTCTTTCTTGACCGGGTAACGAAGTTGACCCAGGGAGATCCGCGCGACGAGAGCACTGATCTCGGGCCCAATATCGAGCCCCGGCACATCGAGCGCGTCGACGGATTCGTGCGGCGCGCCCTGGACGCGGGCGCCAAAGCCGTCGTCGGCGGCGGCCGCAACGAGGCACTGAGCGGGCGGCTCGGCGGGAGCTACTACCTGCCCACCCTGCTCACCGACGTCGCCCAGGACTCCGAGATCGTCCAGGAAGAGGTCTTCGGGCCCGTCCTCACTCTCCAGACCTTCCCCGACGGCGACGAGGACACGGCCGTGCGCCTCGCCAACGGCACCCGCTTCGGCCTCGCCGCCACCCTCGCCACCGGCGACCACGACCGCGCCGACCGGGTCGCCGCACGGCTCGTCGCCGGAACGGTCTGGGTCAACTGCTTCTTCGTACGCGACCTCTCCGCACCCTTCGGCGGCTCCCGCCGGTCCGGCATCGGGCGCGAGGGCGGCGACTGGTCCTTCGACTTCTACTGCGACCTGAAGAACACCGTCACCGCACCGAAGGGCTGGCGACAGCATGGGTGAGATCGTCGGGGCGGGCCTGCTCGCCCACGTGCCGACCATCGTGCTCCCCGAGGAGACCCGTAAAGAGCTCAACGAAGGCCGCGAGATCAGCCTCGTCCCCGGCCTGCGGAGGCTGCGCGAAGAGGTCTTCGAGACGCTCGCGTACGACACCGTCGTGGTGCTCGACTCGCACTGGGCGACCACCGTCGAGTTCGTCGTCTCGGCACAGCACCGGCGTGCCGGGCTCTACACCTCCGAGGAACTGCCGCGCGGCATGAGCCGCATGCCGTACGACTATCCCGGAGACCCCGAACTCGCCTACTCCGTCGCCGAGTTCGCCGAGCGGCACGGCACCTGGATCACCCCGATCGACGACCCGTACCTGCCCGTGTACTACGCCACCATCAATCTCTGGAAGTACCTGGGCGAAGGCCTCCCCGCCAGGAAATGGGTCTCGATCGGGGTCTGTCAGACCGGAGACACCGAGGATCATCTGCGGCTCGGCCGCGCGCTCGCCGACGGTATCGCCGCGCTGCCGGGCCGCAAGGTGCTCCTCATCGCCTCCGGGGCTCTCTCGCACACCTTCTGGCCGCTGCGACAGCTGCGCGCCCACGAGTCGAGCGGGCTCAGCCACATCCGTACGCCCGAGGCGCGGACCGCCGACGAGCTGCGCATCGCATGGCTGGAGCGCGGCGACCACGCGCAAGTCCTGCGCACGATGCCGGAGTTCCTCACCCACAAGCCCGAGGCGCGCTTCGGCCACTACCTGATGATGATCGGTGCTCTCGGAGAAGAGCGGTGCTCCGCCGCCGGGCGCGCCTACAGCGCGTACGAGAACTCGGTCGGCACCGGACAGATGCACTTGTGGTTCGACCGCCCCGCCGGGGGCTGGACCGCCGCACGGGACACGCAGAGTGCCGTCCCTGACACGGAGGCCGAGGTCAGCGCATGACGGACAACACCAACACCACCACCATCACCACCGAGTACCGCCGGATCCTCCTCGACGGAGCCGCCGTCCAGGTCGTGCGCGACGGTGATGAACTGGTCGCCGCCGACGGCCGCCGCGTCAAGGCGGCCGAGGCGCACCACCTGCCTCCCGTGCGCCCCTCCAAGGTCATCGCCGTGCACCTCAACCACCGCAGCAGAGTCGAGGAGTTCGGGATCGGGCTTCCACCCGCTCCCACCTTCTTCCACAAGCCCATCTCCGCCCTCAACTCCCACGGTGGTGCGGTGGTCCGCCCCGACGGCTGCAAGTACCTCAACTACGAGGGCGAGATCGGCATCGTCATCGGCCGTACGTGCCGCAACGTCGCCCCCGCCGACGCGGGCGCGTACATCGCCGGATACACCGTCGCCAACGACTACGGCCTGCACGACTTCCGCGACACCGACGCCGGCTCGATGCTCCGCGTCAAGGGCTCCGACACGCTCTGCCCGCTCGGCCCCGGACTCGTCACCGGCTGGGACTTCCACGGCAAATACCTGCGGACATACGTCAACGGGTGGCTCGTGCAGGACGGTTCGACGGACGAGATGGAGTGGGACATGCACTATCTCGTCGCCGACATCGCCCGCACGATCACGCTGGAGCCCGGCGACGTGCTCCTGTCCGGAACCCCCGCCAACTCCCGGCCCGTCGCGCCGGGCGACGTCGTCGAGGTGGAGGCCGAAGGCCTCGGCAGGCTCATGAACCGCATCGTCACCGGGCCGACGGCGATCCGCTCCGACGTCGGCGCCCAGCCCACCGAGTCCGAGGAGGTCGTCTCGACGGCCTTCGGCGGCGACTGGGAGTTCCGGGGTGTCCGGCCGCCGCGCCGCTGATCCACCCACGCTGATCCATCCACGTACAGAGGCACGTACAGAAGGGAGTTGAGATGCTCAGGATCACTGTCGACATGAACGTCTGCCAGGACCACGGGCAGTGCGTCTTCGCCGCGCCGGACGTCTTCACGCTCGACGACGACGGCCGTCTCTCCTACGTCGCCACGCCCGACGACTCGCTGCGCGCCGACGCCGAGGACGCCGCCGACGTCTGCCCGCTGCAGGCCATCCGGGTCGAGGGCTGACCCGCCGTGGCCCCGGCCCAAATCGCCGTCGTCGGCGCGTCGCTCGGCGGCCTGCGCGCGGCGGAACAACTGCGCGCGGCGGGCTGGCAGGGGGCGATCACCGTGTACGGGGCCGAGCCCCATCTCCCGTACAACCGGCCTCCGTTGTCCAAAGAGGTCCTCGCGGGGGATGCCCCCGCGACCGTCACGGCGCTGCGTCACCGCCCCAGCGTCCAGGACGTCGAGTGGCGGCTCGGCACGGCGGTCGTCTCCGCCGATCTGGCCGCGCGCACACTCACCCTGGCCGACGGTGCGACGCATGCGTACGAGGGTCTGGTGGCCGCCACGGGGGTGCGGCCACGCAGGCTCCCACTGACCGGGGGACCGCCCCGGCATGTCGTGCGCACCCTGGAGGACTCGGCGGGGCTGCGGACCGAACTCGACGAAGGGGTACGGGTGTTGGTGATCGGCTCCGGTTTCATCGGCTGCGAGGTGGCCGCCACCGCCCGCAGGGCCGGCTGCGAGGTGACGGTCGTCGCGCCGGAGGCCGAGCCGATGATCCTGGCGCTCGGCGAGGGCCTGGCACGCGTACTGCGGCGGCGGCACGAGGCGCACGGGGTGTGCTTCCGCATGGGCCGCCTGGTCGCCGAACTAGCGGAAGGGTACGTGGTGTTGGACGACGGGACGGCGTGCGTCGCCGACGTCCTGGTCGAGGCCGTCGGATCACTGCCCAACGCGGAGTGGCTGGGTGCCACCGAGGGGATCGACCTCGGCGACGGCATCCTCTGCGACGAGCATCTGCGCATCGGCGGCCTGCCGCACGCGGTGGCCGTCGGGGACGTGGCGCGCTTCCCCAACCCCCGGTACGGGCCGGTCGCGCGGCGCGTGGAGCACTGGTCGATCCCCTCCGACAGCGCGAAGCACGCGGCCCGCGTCCTGGTCGCGGGGCTCACCGGCGGGGAGCACGGCCTGGGGCCGTTCGCGCCGCTGCCGTCGTTCTGGAGCGACCAGTTCGCGATGCGCATCCAGTCGTTCGGCCAGCCGGGGCTCGCCGAACGGTCCCAACTCCTCAAGGGAGACCCGGAGTCGTACGACAGCGATGTGCTCTACGGCTACTACCGGGACGAGCGGCTGATCGGCATCGCCGCACTCGGCGGGCCCAAGGCGGCGGCACTTGCGGGGAGTTACCGGCGGGAGCTGATGGCGCTTCCGGAGCCGGAGGCCGCCGCGTAAATCCCTGCCGGGCCGGTCGATCGGCGGCCAGACGCTCCGCTGGAAGACCTGTGCGGAATCTGCGGGCCGTCCGTGGCTGGTCGAGCCCACGCGGCGGAGCCGCACATGTCACAGCCCCGTGCCGCTGACGGGCCGTGGTACCGCACGGCAGAATCCCTTAGCCTGGCCCCGGCAACCGACCCTCCCAGGAGCTGAGATGCCCGGTCACCCGAGCGCGCGTTGACTTCGTAGGCCACGACCGACCTGTCATCGCGTGCTGCCCTTGAGCTGCGGCACGGCGAACCTTTCCACGCCCCGTCCCGCCCCGTGCGCCCGCGCGCACCGGGCCACGGGCGCGCCGCCATCAGCACCTCAAGGGGCCCTCGTTGCCGTCCGATCCCTTCACCACGCCCTCGTCGGCATACATCTCCAGCCTGTGGCGCGACCGTGATTTCCGCCGCCTCTGGGCGGGCCAGACCGCCTCCCAGCTCGGTGAACAGTCCGGCCAGGTGATCCTGCCGCTCATCGCCGTCCTCGCCCTGGACGCGGGCCCGGGACAGCTCGGTGTCCTGCGCGCCGTCGAACAGGCGCCGATCCTGCTGCTCTCGCTCCTCGCGGGCGCATGGGTGGACCGCCGACGGTCCCGCACGGTGATGGTGTCCGCGGACCTCGCCCGCGCCGTCGCCCTGGCCGCGCTTCCCGTCGCGTACCTCTTCGGCGTGCTCGGCGTTCCGGCGCTGCTCGTCGTCGCCTTCGTCGTCGGTGCGCTCGGCGTGTTCTTCGATGTGGCCTACCAGGCCTCTCTCGTACGGCTCGTACGACGCGATCAACTGATGCTGGGCAACAGCGCACTTGAGGGCAGCAGATCCGCCGCGCGGATCGGCGGTCCGGCGCTCGGCGGTGCGCTGGTGACGCTCCTTTCGGCACCGGTCGCCGCGGTGGCGGGCGCGTTCTTCTTCCTGCTGTCCTTCCTCTCGATCCGGCGGATCCGCCGCCATGAGCCGATGCCGGACCGGGAGGGCCGGGAGGGCCGGCAGGCCGAGCGGCCCCCTCGCATCTGGCGGCAGATCCGCGAAGGGCTCCAACTGGTCGTCGGTGACGGCTCGTTGTGGGCGGTGGGCATCGCATCCGCCCTCTTCCAGTTCTCCTTCGCCGCCGTGATGACCGTCTATCTGCTCTTCCTGCCGCGCGGGTTGCACCTGTCGGGCGCCGAAGTCGGCCTCGCCCTGGCGGCGACGGGTCCCGGCGCGGTCGTCGGCTCGCTCCTCGCCGCACGGCTGCCGGGAAGGTTCGGCCACGGCATGGTGCTCGTGTCCTCGGCGGTCGTCGCGACGATCAACTTCGTCGGCATGGGTCTGACCCCGCTCGGCTCGCTGCTCGGCGGCCTGCTCGCGGGCGAGTGGGGACTGCGCACAGGCCTCCTGATGACCGCGGTCGCCCTCGCGCTGTCCCCGCTGTACATGGCCTTCTCCCCACTGGCCCACCTGGGCAAGGAGCTCCCGCGCGGCTAGGTTCCGTGCCCCGAAGGGGCGCGGGGAACTGCGCGACCAGCCACATGCGGCCCGCGGATTTGGTACCGGTCTTCCAGCGGAGCGCTACGCCCCGCCCACCGCGGTGAGCAGCGCGAGCGGCGCCGCCGCCGAACGGGACTCCCGTACGCAGGCGTGCGGGTACGGCACAGGACCCGGATACGCCTCGCGCCCGTACCCCGCGAGGACCTCCGGGAGCCGGTCCCCGCCCGTCGACGCCGCCGCCACGAGAGCGCGTGCCACCGCGCGCGCCTCGTCGTGCAGGCCGTAGCGCGCGAGGCCGAGCGCGATCAGCGCGTTGTCGTGCGGCCACACCGAACCACGGTGGTACGACAGCGGGTGGTACGCCGCCTGGCCCGCAGCCAGTGTCCGTACGCCCCAGCCCGAGAAGAAGTCCGGTTCGAGGAGGCGGCGCCCGACCGCCTCCCCGTACTCCTTGTCCAGGAGGCCGGACCAGAGCAGATGGCCCGCGTCCGACGCGAGCGCGTCGACCTGGTTGCCGTCGCCGTCCAGGGCCAGCGCGGGGAAGCCCTGACCCGGCATCCAGAAGTCCCGCTGGAAGCGGTCCCGCAGATCGGCGGCCGCCTGCGTGAGCAGATCGGCGTACACCTTGTCGTCCCAGACGGTGCGGGCCAGCCAGGCGGTGCGGCCAAGGGCGTCGTACGCGTATCCCTGCGCGCCCGCCGCCATCACCGGGCCCGTGGCGCGGCTCCCGTCGGCGGAGCAGATCGCGCCGGGGGAGTCCTTCCAGTTCTGGTTGGCGAGGCCGCCCTCGTCCGCGCGGTAGACGAGATAGCCGCGCGAGGTGAGCCCGCCGTGGTCCAGGATCCAGCCGACGGCGGCCCGTGCGTGCGGCTCCAGGCGGCGGGCCAAGGCGGTGTCGCCGGACTGTTCCGTGTACGCGCCGAGCAGCACGAGGAAGAGCGGGGTCGCGTCGACCGAGCCGTAGTAGCGCCCGTACGGAACCTGCCCGAAGTGGGCGAGCTCCCCGTGCCGCACCTCGTGCACGATCTTGCCCGGCTGGGCGACCGTGCCCTCGGTGGACTCCGTCGCCTGCGTCGCGGCGAGCGCGGGCAGCGTCGCCGCGGCCAGGCGCGGCACATAGGGGAGCGCGAAGAGGGAGGTCAGGAGGGCGTCACGGCCGAGCAGCGTGAGGAACCAGGGGACGCCCGCCGCAGGGACGCGCAGGGCCTCGCCGTCCGGGCCCGACGCGGGGACCTGGAGCGCGGCGAGGTCGGCGAGGCCACGGCGGCACGCGGCCGCAAGCTCCGGCCAGGCGCCGGGGAGCGTCACCCCGGATGTGAAGTCCGCCTCGGAGGCGGCGAGTTGGCGCACCGCCTCCGAGGGGGAGCCCGGCACCTCCGGCTCCGGCGCGTCGTGCGGACGCGCCGCGGCACGCAGTGCCACCTCTGCCGTGCCGTGCGCTTCGAGGTCGAGGGACCAGACGAGGCGCCGCGCACCGGTGCCGGTCTCCTCGACCGCGTCCGGCGCGGGCTCGGCGGTCACCGTCGTACAGGAGCGCCACTCGCGCCGCCGGTAGCCGAACTCGATGCCCAGGATCGGCCCTTCGTCGCCGCCGCCGATCACCCGCCGCGACCTGACGGCGCCGGTCTTCGCGTACGTACGGTGGTCGGCCCGCAGCTCGAACTGGTCGGTGAAGTCGGCGTCGACGGTCAGCGCGACCTGCACGGTCGTCGGCACCCCGCGATTGCTGGTGACCCGAAGGCGCTCGACGAACGTACCGTCGGTGACGGCCTGTTCACGGAAGACGGTGTACGCGGGAGGCTCCTGGCGCCCGCCGCGCGGCACCAGGACGCAGCGCCCGGCGCCCGCCTCCGCGTCGGCCTGCGACACCGGCGTGAGGATCTCCGGGACGGCCCCGTCGACCGTGAGCTGCCAGCGGCTCAGATGCCGGGCGTCACGGACGAAGAGCCCGTCCGGAGCCGTGCCGCTGCCTCGCACGCCGCTGATGTCGCCGCTTGCGCCGATGGTGGCGAACGTACCGCCCCGCACGAGCAGTTGATGTCCCTCAGTCATCCCCAAACCCCTCCCTCGTCCATCCTCGAAGCTCTCCCTCGTCGCGCCCGGCGGGATCGTCGAGCAGCAGGTCCAGGGCGAGCGCGGCGCTCCAGCCGAAGCCGCGCGCACCGCAGCCCCGCCCCGTGTACGGGTCCACGTACTCGGCGAACCCGGACTCCCCGGCCACTTCGAGCAACGCGCGCCGCAAGCCGTCCGCCCGCGCCCGCTCGCCGTGCAGCCGAAGTCCCCGCTCCAGCAGCCAGTTGGTGTTGAACCACGCGGGCCCGCGCCAGTACCGACGGGGGTCGAAGGCGCTCCCGGTGAGGTCGTAGCTCGGCACGAGGCGGGCCGCGCCGCCGAGCCCGAAGTGCGGTCCGTGCGTGGTGCGGACGAGCGCGGCGGCCACGGGACGCGGCAGCGCGGGCAGGATCAGCGGGACAAGACCGCCGACCCCGCGCTCCGGCACCAGCTGCCCGGAGAGCTGGTCGCGGCAGAAGAACATGCCTTGCGCCGCGTCCCAGAGCCGCTCCACGAGGACCCCGGTCAGGGCGTCGGCACGGGCTGCGCGCTCTTCAGGCGCATCCGGCAGGCCCAACTCGGCCTCGATACGGGCCAGTGCGTACTCGGATGAGATGAGCAGCGCGTTGAACGACGGGTCCTCGACGGCGAATGCGCCCGCCCCGTCCGCGTACCGGCCATCTCGGTAGTCGGCGGCCAGGCGCACATATCTGCCGTAGTCGAGATCGGTGGGCCGGTCCTCCGCGGCCCCGTGATCCAGGTCCGCGCGCCGGTAGGCGGCCGGGTCCGCGGGGGCCACCCGGCTCAACGGGGCGTCCCAGCAAGGGCTGTTGTCCATGCCCTGTTCCCAGGGGTGGACGACGGAGGCGAGCCCCGCGCCCCCCGCGTCCCTGCTGCCGAGCAGATAGCCGTGCCAGGCGGCGAGGCGCGGGTGCACGCGGGCCAGGAAGGAACGGGCCCGGGAGAGGCCCGGGTCGGCCCGGTGCACCAGCCAGGCGGAGAGCGCGTGCACCGGCGGCTGCACGATGCCGGAGGTGTGCACGGCACCGGGCGCCCCTGCCGTGCGGCCTGCCGTCGTGGAGCGCCAGAAGTCGGGGCTGGGAAAGTAGGCGTCCAGGGGGACGGCGGGGTTGAACACGATGTGCGGTACGCGGCCGTCGCCCCACTGGGCGCACAGCAGCGTCTCCAGCTCCAACTGGGCCCGTAAGGGGGAGAGATGGCGAAGCCCGATGGCGATGAACGCGGAGTCCCAGGACCACTGGTGCGGATACAGATCACGGGAGGGGACGGTCGACGTGCCCGTCCAGTTGGCCCAGAGGACTTCGGCGGCCCGTTCGCGCAGCGACGGCGGCGTGACGGGGCGGGCGGTCAGCTGGGCTGTGCCCACGTTCATGCGGTCCACGCGGATCTCCCCGAGGGGCTCGACGCCCTGTCAGTTTGGTGTTATCCACCATAGGGTTACGTCTACTTAACACGCAAAACTCAATATGTAACGTGGAGTTGATGAGCGCAAGGGGAGAGTGGATGCCGGACGGATCGGTTCGTGAGGATCGTGCGGGGCAGTCGGTGGGAGGGCACATGGGGCAGGCTGCGGGAGGGCGCATGGGCGGACCGCACGCCGGCGCCGGTGACCTGCTCGACCTGGTGCGCAGCGGCCGTGCCACCACACGCGGCGCCCTCCAGCAGGTCACCGGACTCTCCCGCGCCACCGTCGGCCAGCGCCTCGACCGGCTCTTCCGGGCGGGCTGGCTGCGCGAGGGGGCGGGCGGTCCTGGGGGGTCACCGCTCGGGGGGCGCCCCGCGCTCCGCCTGGAGTTCGACGACGCCCACGCCGTGGTGCTCGCCGCCGACCTGGAGACCCGGCACGCCCGCACCGCCCTGCTGAGCCTCACCGGCGAGATGGTCGCCGAGCACGCGGGCCCGCTGTCGATCGAGGAGGGCCCGGACGCGGTCTTGGGTGAGCTCGGCGCCCGCTTCGCCGAGCTGCTGCGCAAGGCGGGGCGGGCCCCGGGCACGGTGTGCGGCATCGGGCTCGCCGTGCCGGGCCCCGTCGACAGCGAGACGGGCCGCGTCGTCCAGCCGCCGATCATGCCGGGCTGGGACGGGTACGACATAAGAGGCCGCCTGAGCCGCGCCTTCGCCGAGCACACGAGCGGCCCCGCCGATCTCCCGGTGCTCGTCGACAACGACGCCAACCTCATGGCGTACGGAGAACAGCGCGCCTCCTACCGGGAGTGCTCGGCCTTCGCCCTGGTCAAGGTCTCCACCGGCATCGGCGCGGGCGTCGTCGTCGGCGGCGCGGTGTACCGGGGCATCGACGGCGGCGCCGGGGACATCGGCCACATACGGGTCATGGACGGGACACGGGGTGCCGCCGCCCTGTGCAAATGCGGGTCCTACGGATGTCTGGCCGCCGTGGCCAGCGGGCGCGCGGTCGCCGAGCAGCTGACCGCGGCGGGCGTCCCCGCGGCGTCCGGCTCAGATGTGCGCGCGCTCCTGGACGCCGGGCACCCGGAGGCCGTCGGGCTCGCACGGGATGCGGGGCGCCGGGTGGGCGAGGTGCTCGCCACCGTCGTCACGCTGCTCAACCCCGGGGTTCTGATGATCGCCGGAGATCTGGCCGGAACTCCCTTCCTCACCGGCGTACGCGAACTCCTCTATCAGCGGGCCCTGCCGCGCTCCACCGCTCATCTGGAGATCGTCACCTCGCGGCTCGGTGAGCGTGCGGGCCTGGTCGGGGCGGGTGCGCTGGTGGTGGAGCACCTGTACGCGCCGGGGCGGGCCGAGGAGCGGCTCGCCGCGCTCGGCGTATGACGGCCGCGCGACCGTCCGGATCGGGGTCCGGATGCTGACATCAGGGGCCTCCGGACAGCGTGATTCTCGCCACCCCTGATAGGGGTTGCGCTCAGATGAGCGGATCTTGAGCGAATCCACTTCTCCAAGGGGTGGCACTCAGTGCCAATGCTCGATCATTCAAAGGGTGAACTCACATCTGAGATTTCTCTGCTCATCTGAGCAAATCCCTGGTTCTGCGGGGGTTGATCGTTCAAGAGTTGAACGCAGTGTCGGTCCGTTGGCTACCGCCGAGTTACTTTCGATCTACTGGCGGACGGGTGGTTACAGCCGTATGACGCACAAGTGGACGTACCCAGGTGCCTTCGATCTGGGTATGTTCCTCGCCGTCAGGGCAGCCACCGAGTCCTCGAGGAGTCGAGACCCGTGTCGGAAAACAAAGATCCCCACGTAGCGCAGAGCGATGCGGCCGTGAAGTTCGTCTATGACTTCACCGAGGGCAACAGGGACCTCAAGGACCTTCTCGGCGGGAAGGGCGCGAACCTCGCCGAGATGACCAACCTCGGGCTGCCCGTCCCCCCGGGCTTCACCATCACCACCGAGGCCTGCAAGACGTACCTCGCCAGTGGTGAGGAGCCGGTCGAGCTGCGCGACGAGGTGAGTGCACACCTCGACGCCCTCGAGAAGACCATGGGCAAGAAGCTGGGTCAGGCCAACGACCCGCTGCTCGTCTCGGTCCGCTCGGGCGCCAAGTTCTCGATGCCCGGCATGATGGACACCGTCCTGAACATCGGGCTCTCCGACAAGTCGGTGACGGGCCTGGCCAAGCAGTCCGGCGACGACCGCTTCGCGTGGGACTCCTACCGCCGCCTCATCCAGATGTTCGGCAAGACCGTGCTCGGCGTCGAGGGCGAGCTCTTCGAGGACGCGCTTGAGGCCGCCAAGGCCGCCAAGAAGGTCACGGTCGACACCGACCTCGAGGCCGCGGACCTGAAGAAGCTGGTCACGAAGTTCAAGAAGATCGTCAAGACCGAGGCGGGGCGCGACTTCCCGCAGGACCCGCGCGAGCAGATGGACCTCGCGATCCGCTCGGTCTTCGAGTCCTGGAACACCGACCGCGCCAAGCTCTACCGCCGCCAGGAGCGCATCCCCGGCGACCTCGGCACCGCGGTCAACATCTGCTCCATGGTCTTCGGCAACCTCGGCCCGGACTCCGGCACGGGCGTCGCGTTCACCCGCGACCCGGCCAGCGGCCACCAGGGCGTCTACGGCGACTACCTGCAGAACGCGCAGGGCGAGGACGTCGTGGCGGGCATCCGCAACACCGTCCCGCTCGCCGATCTGGAGCAGATCGACAAGAAGTCGTACGACCAGCTCATGCAGATCATGGAAACGCTCGAGACGCACTACAAGGACCTGTGCGACATCGAGTTCACCATCGAGCGCGGTCAGCTGTGGATGCTGCAGACCCGCGTCGGCAAGCGCACCGCCGGTGCCGCCTTCCGCATCGCGACGCAGCTCGTCGACCAGGGCCTGATCGACGAGGCCGAGGCGCTGCAGCGCGTCAACGGCGCCCAGCTCGCGCAGCTGATGTTCCCGCGCTTCGACGAGGACGCGAAGGTCGAGCAGCTCGGCCGTGGCATCGCCGCGTCACCGGGTGCCGCGGTCGGCAAGGCGGTCTTCGACTCGTACACGGCCATCAAGTGGTCGCGTTCGGGCGAGAAGGTCATCCTGATCCGTCGCGAGACCAACCCCGACGACCTCGACGGCATGATCGCGGCCGAGGGCATCCTGACCTCCCGCGGCGGCAAGACCTCGCACGCGGCCGTGGTGGCGCGCGGCATGGGCAAGACGTGCGTGTGCGGCGCCGAGGACCTCGAGGTGGACACCAAGCGCCGCCGCCTGACGGTGAACGGCACGGTCATCGAAGAGGGCGACGTCGTCTCCATCGACGGCTCCACCGGCAAGGTCTACGCCGGCGAAGTTCCGGTCGTCCCCTCCCCGGTCGTCGAGTACTTCGAGGGCCGTATGCACGCGGGCGCCGACGACGCCGACGAGCTGGTCGCCGCGGTGCACCGGATCATGGCGTACGCGGACCGAGTACGCCGTCTGCGCGTCCGCGCCAACGCGGACAACGCCGAGGACGCGCTCCGTGCCCGTCGCTTCGGCGCGCAGGGCATCGGCCTGTGCCGCACCGAGCACATGTTCCTCGGCGAGCGCCGCGAGATGGTCGAGCGCCTGATCCTGGCGGACGCGGACGACGAGCGCGAGGAAGCCCTCAAGGAGCTGCTCCCCCTCCAGAAGCGCGACTTCGTCGAACTCTTCGAGGCAATGGACGGCCTCCCGGTCACGGTCCGCCTCCTGGACCCGCCCCTGCACGAGTTCCTCCCGGACATCACCGAGCTCTCGGTCCGCGTCGCTCTCGCCGAGTCCCGCAAGGACGCCAACGAGAACGACCTGCGCCTGCTCCAGGCGGTCCACCGCCTGCACGAGCAGAACCCGATGCTGGGCCTGCGAGGCGTACGCCTCGGCCTCGTCATCCCCGGCCTGTTCACCATGCAGGTCCGCGCGATCGCCGAGGCCGCGGCCGAGCGTAAGAACGCCAAGGGCGACCCGCGCGCGGAGATCATGATTCCGCTCGTCGGCACGGTCCAGGAGCTGGAGATCGTCCGCGAGGAGGCCGAGCAGGTCATCGCGGAGGTCATCGAGGCGACGGGCGTAGACCTGAAGCTGGCCCTCGGCACGATGATCGAGCTCCCGCGCGCAGCGCTCACGGCGGACCAGATCGCGGAGGCCGCGGAGTTCTTCTCCTTCGGCACGAACGACCTGACGCAGACGGTCTGGGGCTTCTCGCGGGACGACGTCGAGGCCTCCTTCTTCACGGCATACCTGGAGAAGGGCATCTTCGGTGTCTCCCCCTTCGAGACGATCGACAAGGACGGCGTCGGCAAGCTGGTGAAGGACGCCGTCAAGGCGGGCCGAGCCACGCGCCCCGACCTCAAGCTCGGCGTCTGCGGCGAGCACGGCGGTGACCCGGAGTCCGTGCACTTCTTCCACGAGGTGGGCCTGGACTACGTCTCCTGCTCGCCGTTCCGCATCCCGGTGGCCCGCCTCGAGGCAGGCCGCGCCGCTTCCCACTCCACGGGCAGCGACCACCGGTAAAGCCCCGGGACCGTCGCCGTGTCCCCGACCCTCAGAACCGATGCGGCGACGGTCCCGGTCCACCATGAAGGGGCAGCACCCTGTGCGGGGGTGCTGCCCCTTCGGGTATGAGGGGCGGTGCTGTTTCGGGCAGGGCCGAAAGGCGTGGTGTCCCTCGCGGCGGGCGGATGAGACTCGCTTGGATCCGTTCGCGATTCGATGGGGGAAGCATGACGATCAAGAGGATGGTGGTGCGCGCTACCGCGGTGGCACTCCTGGCTACAGGGGGTCTTGCTACAGGGGGTCTTGCTACAGGGGGTCTTGCCGTCGGCACCGGTGCCGCAACAGCAGGCGACGGCTCCGGCTCGCCTGGTGGCGGCCTCGCCCCGATGGATGAGAGCGGCGGCGCCCCCGGCGGGGCCGGACTCGCGCCGGTGCTGGAGTGGGAAGGCTCGGACCGCTCTCCCGGGAGCGGAACCCTGGACCCGATGGGCGAGGACACCGGAGCTCCCGGCGGTGGGGGCATCGCGCCGCAGGGCGAGGGCAACGGGGCGCCCGGCGGCGGGAGCCTGCTGCCGATGACCGACGGTGACGGGACTCAGGACTACGCGTCCTGGGGCGCGACCGAGAACACCGGAGCACCCGGTGGGGGCTCCGCGGCGGCGCTGAACAGCGACGGCACCAACGACGTCAGTTCCGCGATGGATGAGAGCGGCGGAGCGCCGGGCGGCTCGGGTCTCGCCCCCGCCTATGACGACGATGGGGATGGCGACATGGAACAAGTTGCGCCCGCTGAGGACGGCGACGGGGAGCTGGACACCTGAACGTGCCGGACTCGCCGCGCCGCAGCACCGAGTGGCACACCCGTGGTTGGAAATGACCCGGAGTTTCCGTCGCCCTACCCCTGCCCCTTCCCCTGTCCCTATTTGAGGGTGGCGTGAATCGACTGCTGACGTGCAGAATTGGTGACCTTCGTGGGGATAATTTATGAGACCCCCGGATTGTGCTCGCCGATATCATCGAGACAGAAGGGGTGGTCGAATGAAAAAGATCAAAGTGCGGCGGACGCTTTCGTTCCGATCTCATTCTCCGGAGGAGCGGACCTGGCCGCAGCGGGAAGACGCAGCTCGGGACGGTTTCGAGGATGAGGATGGGGGAGAGGCGGGCGGGACGCGGGAGCCGCGCGTCGATCCGCCGGAGGATCCGGGCAGCGGTGAGGAACGCGCCACCCCGGCAAGGGGTGACTGAAGGAGAGTCTGTGAACAGCGCCCCGGTTGTCCATAACGGCGAATAGTGTTGCGCCCGACATTGATCCAATGATCGCCGGGGGAGATCTTGGACCAGTTCCTGGAATGCCCCTGGGCGGTTACTGGATCCCCACTGCCAGACAGGGGGAGACAATGAAAGGGCGATTCTTATTTCTGCTGGCCGCATTGGTCAGTGCCATGACGCTCCTGGTGGTCGGCCCGGCGCAGGCCCAGACCGCGAGCGGCGGGACCGGAGCGAGCGGCGGGAACGGCACGAGCGGTGGGAGCGGTGCGAACACCGTCCCCGACAAGCTTCCCGAGCGGCTCGAGAAGCGCATCTCCGAACTGAAGGCCGACGGCGCCGAGATACTCGGCGTCACCTCGGCTCCGTACGAGGAGACCAAGAAGGGGTCCTCGAAGGGTTCCTCGACCGCCGAGCTCAAGAGACTGAAGTACGGCAGCAAGGCGAGCAGCGGTACGGCGGAGGTCGGGCCGGCCCAGTACCCAACGGGCTGCGGGCTCTGGGTCCTTGTGTACCGCCAGGGCAATCTGATCTACAACGACTCGCTGACCTCGTGCCTCTACCAGGTGCTCGACATCCAGATGCACAGCGGTCTGGCCTGGTCCCGCTGGTGGGGCTGGCAGGAGCTCTACGAGCAGACCTTCGACACCGATGACAGCAGTTCCCTGGACACCTACATCTGGGTGGACTGCTCCGGCACGGGGACGCACGACTACCAGGGCGTCACCAACGGCTTCATCGAGACGTACGACGGCCGGGAATTCCATGCCGCGGCCTACGATCAGATCGATCGCATCGAATGCGGATAGCCGCCGCTCCTGTGGCGACGGCTCGCGAGTGTCTTTGTTGATTCCCTTGTGAGACTGGGGAGTTGAGTGGTGTAGTCCACTGCCATGACGAACCTCTCCCGTCGCACTCTCATCGCCGCGACAGCCGTCGCGGGCGCGGCCGTCGCCCTTCCGTTGCCCACGGCTCACGCCGTGGGCGCGGGAGCGCCCCCTGCCGGTGCCGCGAGTCGGGGCAATGTCCGCCCGACCGTCATTCCCGCCCTCCAGGAATGGGCCGGCGGTGACGGCGTCCACCGGCTCACCCCGGAGTCTCGGGTCGTCGTTCCCGCTCAGGATGCCGGTCAACTTCTGGAGCTGGCACAGCAGTTGACGCGGGACGTCGCCGACGTCAGCGGGCTGAAGCTCGCCACGCCTCGCGCCGTCCGCCGCTCCCGTGCCGCCGACGGCGAGATCCTGCTGCGCCTCGACGCGGGCGCCCGGCACGGCAAGGGTGGTGAGCTCTACGCTCGCGAAGGGTACGAACTCGCCGTCACGGGTGACGCCGTCACCATCACCGCGCCCGCCTACAGCGGCGTCTACTACGGCACCCGCTCTCTGCTCCAGATACTCCTCCACGACGAGCAGCGCTCGCGCCTGCCCGTCGGGACCGCGCAGGACTGGCCCAACTACCGTCTGCGCGGCTTCATGCTGGATGTCGGGCGGCGCTTCTTCACGCCCGGATTTGTGCGGGACTACCTGCGCGTCATGGGGTGGTTCAAGCTCAATGATCTCCAGCTGCACCTCAACGACAACGAGATCAAGGCTCCGGGCGGCGACTGGAGCAAGGCCTATGACGCCTTCCGGCTGCGGAGTGATGCCGCCGAGTGGGAGGGGCTTGCGGCGCCCGACGGGTCGTACTCGCGTGGCGACTGGGACTCCTTCGAGGACACCGCCGCCCTGCATGCCGTGCAGCTCACCCCGGAGATCGATGCTCCGGCGCACTCGCGTTCCTTCGTACGCTTCCGGCCATCGCTGGGGCTCGACGGCGGCAACTCCGATCACCTCGACCTCGCCAAGCCCGGGACGACGGCGTTCATGAAGGCCGTCTTCGAGGAGTTCGTGCCGTGGTTCCGCAGTCCCGAAGTGCACTACGGGGCCGACGAGTACACCGGGCCCGAGGCCCAGTACCGCGCGTACTTCAACGACATGGCGGAGCATCTGCGGAGCCTCGGCAAGCATCCGCGTGCCTGGGGGAGCCTGACCGAGATGGCCGGTTCGGCGGACGGGTACGACCGGGACGTGACCATCCACAGCTGGAACAACGGGTGGTACGGGCCGCAGGCCGCCAAGGCGGATGGCTACGAGATCGTGAATACGAACGACGGGCTTTTGTACGTGGTGCCGTTCGCCGACTACTACCACGGGCACGGGCTCGACGGCCGTTATCTGTATGAGGGTTGGGAGCCGCACGTCTTCCCCGGGAGCGAGAGTCTGCCTCCCGGCGATCCGCAGTTGCGGGGTGCGATGTCTGCGGTGTGGAACGACCTCGTGCATGCCACGTATACCCAGCAGGACGTGCACGGTCTTGTTGAGAAGACGTACGGAACGCTTGCTCAGAAGATGTGGAGCGGTGGCGGGCAGGGCCTTGCCTACGGGGAGTTCACCGCGCTGCTGCGGCGCGGGGCGCAGGGTCCGGGGCTCTCCACGGTGGCCCCGACACTGGCCGAGCCCGACGAGCTCGGCTTCGGCGCGGCTGCGACCGCTTCGTCGGGTGCGCATGCGTCGTACGCGTCCGACGGCAGCCATGTCACCTGCTGGAGCAGTGGTGTGGAGGCGGGGGGACCGTGGCTGCGGGTGGACCTCGGTGAGGTGCGGCATGTGGGGCGGGTGCGGTTGGACTGGGGGCGGGAGCACGGGCGTTCGTACGACATCGAGGTTTCGGAGGATGGGGGTGCGTGGCGGAGGGTCGCCTCTCGGCGGGGGGTGTCGCGGTCCGGCTGGGACGAGGTGGAGTTCGGGGGTGTGGAGGCGCGGTACGTCCGGGTGCGGGGGCGGGAGAGCGGGCGGGTGCGGTGGGTGTTGTGGTCGGTGCAGGTCTTCGACGTGCCCGATCTGGCGCGGGGGCGGGAGGTGACGGCTTCTTCCGCGGAGACGGATTCGCTGGGGCCGGAGAACGCGGTCGACGGGGATGCGGGTACTCGGTGGGCCTCGAAGTACACCGATGGGGAGTGGATCGCCGTTGATCTCGGGGAGGTTCGGAGTGTGCGGCGGGTGCTTTTCGACTGGGAGGTGGCGGCCGGGCGGGACTATGACGTGCAGGTCTCGGCGGACGGGGGGCCGTCGGGGTGGCGGACCGTGGCTGAGCGGCGGGGGCGGGAGGAGACGGGGGTCGACGTGGTCGACCTGCCGTCGGCCGCGGCGCGGTTTGTGCGGATGCAGGGGGTGAAGCGGCAGACGGAGTACGGGTATTCGTTGTACCGGTTCGAGGTGCGGGGGTAGGCGGTACGCCGTACGCCGCGCGGTGGCCGTCTGTCACCGGCTCCGCCGAGTTCGTCCTCAAACTCCCCCAAGCTCTTAAAGAGCAGGGGAGACCCCCTCGACGGGCTGGAATGGGGTGGGGTTACCGGGGTTACCGGGGTTACCGCAGGTCGGACGCCTCGAAGACCCCCCGCGCCCCCTCCGCGTCCAGGCGGGCGGACAGGCCGCCGAGCACCTCCGTGCCTGTCCGCAGCAGCCCCCGCTGCTTCGCATCCCGCGCCCCCGCGTCCAGGCGGTGCAGCAGCAAGGGGTTCTCCGCGAGCACCTTGGGGTCGAGCTGCACACGGTTGCCCAGGGAGTCGCTCAGGATCAGGCGCGCCGCGACTCCCGGCTCGTGCCGCACCGCGGTCAGCAGGCCCGTACACACATGACGGCCGCGCAGCAGTCCGCGGACGGCCAGCCATCCCGGGCCCGCCGTCACCCGCACCGGATGCAGGATGACGTACAGGAGCGCCGAAAGCGTCGCCCAGAGCCCGGCCCGCACCGCGTCCAGCGTGCCGTTGGCCAGGTCGACGAGCGTGACCAGGAGGAAGAGGGCGAGGGAGCAGAAGGCCGCGGCCCGTACGTCGCCCGCCCAGCGCCGGTCGGACACGGTGTCCTCCGCGGCGCCCTCCCACGCCTCCACGCCCCTGCCGAGCACCCTGCCCCGTGTCGTCCTGTCATGTCCCATGTGCGGCACCGTAGGCCCGGCACCGTGTCGCGTCAGCTGCGTTGACGGGCCGCTTACTCCGCCGCCGTACTCCTTGACGTACCGCTGATGCCACGCCGTGGCCCGCGCGACTCCGCGTCAACAACGCGTGAAGATCCCGGCCCGGCGCGCAAGGGAGTCACCAAGACGGCGCGTGGGGCGTGGCGTGCGCCCTGACGCTGGGGATTCCTTTGCCACCCCCACCCCCACCCCCACCCCTGCCCGGAGGTAAGCCCATGACCACCGTGTCCGAGTCGCCGGACAGCAGCCCCGTCGGCGTCGCCGTCGAGGAACCCCCGGATACCGGAGGAGCGGCTGCCGCCCGTGAGGATCGTCATCGGCTTACCGCCGTGCAGGGGCTCGCCGCGCTCTCCCTCGATGCGATGGCCTCCGTCGCCTACGGCCCCGAGGCCATCGTCCTGGTGCTCGCCGCGGCCGGCGGCCACGGCCTCGGCTTCACGCTCCCGGTGACGCTCGGCATCGCCGCGCTGCTCGCCGTGCTCGTCGCCTCCTACCGCCAGGTCATCGCCGCCTTCCCGGATGGAGGTGGCAGCTATGCCGCCGCCAAGACTCACCTGGGGCGCCGGGCCGGGCTCGTCGCCGCGGCCTCGCTCGTCCTCGACTACGTACTCAATGTCGCCGTCGCCGTCACGGCGGGCGTCGCCGCGCTCACCTCCGCGTTCCCCGAGTTGTACGGCGAGCGGGTGTGGATCTGTCTGGCGGTGCTCGTCGTCGTCACGGGGGTCAATCTGCGCGGCATCGTCGACTCGGCACGCGTCTTCATCGCGCCGACGGCGATATTCGTCGGCGCGATCCTGACCATGATCGTCGTAGGGCTCTTCCGGGACGGTCCTGTCAGCACTGCTGCGGCCGAAGGGCACGCATCCGTCCTCGCCGACAACGCCACCACGGTCGGTGCGCTGCTCCTGCTCAAGGCGTTCGCTTCGGGCTGCTCCGCGCTGACGGGCGTCGAGGCGATCGCCAACGCCGTGCCCTCCTTCCGCACCCCCCGCGTCAAGCGCGCCCAGCACGCCGAGGTCGCGCTCGGCGCGCTGCTCGGCGTGATGCTGATCGGCCTGTCCGTGCTCATCTCGCGGTTCGGGCTTCAGCCGGTCGAGGGTGTCACCGTCCTCGCCCAGCTCGCGGACGCCTCACTCGGTCACAACTGGGCTTTCTACGTTGTGCAGTTCGCGACGATGATCCTGCTGGCACTGTCCGCCAACACCTCCTTCGGTGGACTGCCTGTTCTGATGAGCCTGCTCGCCCGGGACAATTACCTCCCCCACGTCTTCGCGCTCAAGGCCGACCGCCAGGTCCACCGGCACGGCGTCCTCGCGCTCGCCGCCGTGTCCGCCGCGCTGCTCGTCTTCTCCGGCGGCGACACCAACACCCTGGTGCCGCTCTTCGCGATCGGCGTCTTCGTCGGCTTCACGCTCTGCCAGACCGGCATGGTGCTGCACTGGCGCAAGGCGGGGAAGCCCGCGAAGGCCCTGCTCAACGGCTTCGGGGGGGTGCTCACCGGTATTTCCGCGGTGGTCGTCACGGCCACCAAGTTCACCGAGGGCGCCTGGCTGATCGTGCTCGCGCTTCCGGCGATCGTGCTCTGCTTCGAGTCCGTGCACCGCGCCTATCTCAGGATCGGCGAGGACCTGGGTCTGGGGCGCGTCCCGGAGCCTCCGCACCGCGACCACTCCCTGGTCATCGTCCCCGTGTCCAACCTCTCCCGCCTCACCTGCGAGGCACTGGGCGCCGCCGTCTCGCTCGGCGACGAGGTCCGCGCCGTCACCGTCACCCACGCCGACCCCGAGGACCGGCGCGCCGCGGAGGCGCTGCGCCGCGACTGGGAGCTGTGGGACCCGGGTGTCGACCTGGTGGAGCTGCCCTCGCAGACGCGCACCGTCGGGCGGCCGGTGTCGGCGTACGTACGGAAGATCTACACGTACCACCCCACCACCCGCGTCACCGTCCTGATCCCCGAGGTGGAGCCCGCCCATGTCTGGCAGCGGCTGCTGCAGAACCAGCGCGGCTCGGTCCTCGCGCACGCGGTTCGCCGCGACACGGACGCGGTCATCTGCCGACTGCGGTTCCGTCTTGCAGCGGGGCGGCGCCGGTCCTAGGGCCTGTCCGATGGGTCCTGCCGGGGTCGCGACCCCTGGCACGCCCATCTGCCGCGTTGTCGTCGGTTGCCAACTTCCCCAAGCTCTCGACTCCGCTCGAGCAGGGGAGACCCCATTCGCGTTGTCGCCCTCCTCCGCCTTGCAGCTGCACGCACCAGGGCCCGCTCGGCCCTGCTGAATCGGCACCCGGCGCGAAGACCGGCCTGACCCATCGGACAGGCCCTAGCGTCGGCGCCATGAGCGGAAGCGCGAGCCATGCGGGTGCGGGCAAGAAGATCACCGAGAAGCTTTCGGACGAGTCGCTGCGCGAGGCCACCGGCAAGGGGTGGGAGGAGTGGTTCGGTCTCCTCGACGCCTGGGGCGGCATGTCCCGCAATCACACCGAGATCGCCCGTCACGTCCGCGAGGACCACGGCGTCGACGGCTGGTACGCGCAGTCCGTGGCCGTCGGCTATGAACAGGAGCGCGGTCTTCGCGAGGTCGGCCAGAGCAGTACGGGCGAGTGGCGGACCAGCGGCAGCAAGACGATCGACGCCACGGCGGCGCGGGTGATCGAGGCGTTCGCCGACGACGGCCTGCGGCGGCGGTGGCTGCCGGACGTCGACTTCACCGTCCGCACGCACCGCCCCGCCAAGTCGGTGACCGCCGACTTCAAGGACCCGGGCGGCGGGGGCGCCGGGCGCATCTCCGTGACGCTCACGGTGAAGGGGCCGGAGAAGACGGTGGTGGGGGTCGGCCACGAGAAGCTGCGGGACGCGGCTGAGGTGGCGGCGTACAAGTCCTTCTGGAAGGACCGCCTGGCCGCGCTGAAGTCCCTTCTGGAGGAGGGGGGTTAGGGGCGGGGCGGGGGCGGGAGCCAGCCCCCTGCTCACCCCCCTTCGGCGCCCCGAATCAGCCCTTCAACGCCCCGTACTCAACCCCCGTCAACCCCTCCGACGCCTCCCACAGCCGCCCCGCGGCCACGTCATCCCGAGTCCACCCCGCCCGCCACGACCTCGCCGGCGCCCCGCGCCACCCCAGAATCCTCGGCCCGGTGAAGGAATCCGGCCGTACTCCGGGGGCCGTGGCCGCGAACAGGGTGGGCAGCGCGCCCGCATCGGCCGACTGCGCGACCAGGCCGTTGCCGATGCGCATCACGCGCTCGGCCCCCTTGCGGCCCTCCATTCGGGGTGCGGCCGCCTGGAGGTTCGTCGACGCATAGCCGGGATGCGCCGCCGCGGCCACGACATCGCAGCCGGCGGCCGCGAGGCGCCGCGCCAGTTCGTGGACGAAGAGCAGATTCGCCGTCTTGGAGCGGCCGTAGGCGATCCAACGCCGGTATCCCCGCTCGCTGTTGAGGTCCCCGATGTCGATGTTCGCCACGGCGTGCATGGCGCTGGACACCGTGACGATCCGTGCGCCAGGCGTCCGCAGGAGCAGCGGCAGAAGCAGCCCCGTGAGCGCGAAGTGGCCCAGGTGATTGACGCCGAACTGCGTCTCGAAGCCGTCCACCGTCTGCCGGTAGGGCAGCGCCATCACGCCCGCGTTGTTGATGAGCAGATCAAGACCGCCGTCGCCGGGCCGCTGCCCCGCATCTCTCTCGTACGATGCCGCGAACTCCCGTACGGAGCTCAGATCCCCGAGGTCGAGTCTGCTGAACTCGGCTTCCACGCCCGGCACTTCGGAGCGCAGCCGGGCGAGCGCACGCGACCCGCGCTCCTCGCTGCGGCAGGCGAGGACCACGCGCGCGCCACGGCGGGCGAGTTCGCGTGCCGTGACATAGCCGATGCCGCTGTTGGCTCCGGTGACCACGGCCGTGCGGCCGCTCTGGTCGGGGATGTCGCTCGCGTTCCAGCCCGCCATGGCGCGGCTCCCTCTGCTTGAGTGCACGACTGTTCTTACTTGAGAGTAAGTGGAAGCGTGGTCTCAGCGACAGAGGCGTGCCTCAGGCGGCGGCGCCCCCGTCGATCACCAGGTCCGTGCCCACCGCCGACGCCGATTCGTCCGACGCGAGGTAGAGCACGGCGGCCGCGATCTCCGCGGTCGACGAGACCCGGCCGAGCGGTGTGGCGTTCTTCATGCGCTCCGTGCGCTCGGCCTCGGTCTCGCCCGGACGCAGCGACATGGTGGTGTCGGACGAGCCGGGGCTCACCGCGTTGATCCGGACCCCGTCCCGGATGTGCTCGGCGGCCGCACCCTTGGTGAGCGCGGAGACGGCCGCCTTGGTGGCGCCGTAGCCGATGGTGCCCGGAAGGCTGATGTGCGGGCCGAGCGTGGAGGAGATGTTGACGATGGCCCCGCCCCCGGACTGCGTACGCATCTGCCGCACCTCGGCCTGGAGGGCGAGCAGTACGCCGGTGACGTTGATGTCGAGCATCGTCCGCCAGTCCTCCTCGGGCAGCTCCGCGATCGGTTGGCCGGCCCGCAGGACCCCGGCGTTGTTGACGGCCACGTCCAGGGAGCCGAACCGCTCGACGGCCGCGTCGACGAGCGCCGCGAGGTCCGCCGAGCGCGAGACGTCGGCGGTGACGGCGAGCGCGGTGCCGCCGGACTCCTCGATCAACCCGACGGTCTCCTTGAGCGGGCCCTCCGTACGCCCGGCGACGACGACGTTCGCGCCCTCCGCGGCGAAGGCGAGTGCGATGGCCCGGCCGAGTCCGGAGCCGCCGCCGGTGACGAGGGCGGTACGGCCGGTGAAACGGGTGCGCGGTGCTGAAGTCATGACAGAGCTCTTTTCTTGAACGATCGGTTCAGTATGAGGGCATGAGAGAGGGGCGTATGAGGGCATGAAAAAAGAGGCCAGGGGTGAGCCGGAGTGGTCTGAATTCAGTCCAGCAGGCTCAGCGCCTGCTCCGTCGCGTCCCGCAACCGCGCCGGATCCTGCGACGCCTTGCCGACCACGCGCAGCCCCTGCGTCAGGGTCAGCAGCAGGCGCGCGAGGGCGAGCGGGTCGCGGTCCTCCGGGAGCTCGCCCTGCGCCTGTGCGCGGACGAGCGCCGAGTGCAGCAGCGTCTCGATGTGCTCCCAGTTGCGCTCGACGCAACGGGCGGCCGCTTCGTCGTGCGGGCCCAGTTCGGCCGCCGTATTGGTGATGAAGCAGCCGTTCAGGCGTCCCTGCTCGGAGGCGGACTCGCCCCCGAAGCGGCGCACCACCGCGCGTACGGCGGGCAGTGCGGGCCCCGGCTGCGAGAGTTCGGTCAGGAGGCGCGGGTTCTGGGCCTTGGCGTATCGGTCGAGCGCCTTCATGTACAGCTCGTGCTTGTTGCCGAAGGTGGCGTAGATGCTGGCGCGCCCGATGCCCAGCGCCTCGACGAGATCCGCCATCGACGTCGCCTCGTAGCCGCGCCGCCAGAACAGCTCTAGGGCCGACTGGAGCGCGGCGTCCGGATCGAATCCCTTGGTCCTGGCCACGAGGGAAGGGTAAGCGGTTCTGGAACGGGCGGTCAAGTAAGGCGATCGAGCGATCAGGCGATCGAGCGATCAGGCGAGCCGGACCGTATGCGTCTCCACTGTCACCGAGTCGTCGTCCAGGCACCGCCCCGTCTCCAGGTCGAAGCGCTGCTTCAGGAGTGGCGACGCGACGAACGGGCGCCCGCCCGCCGCGCCGAGCAGACCGCGCGAGAGCACCGCGGCGCCGGTGAACGGGTCGCGGTTGTCGATCGCGTACGCGCGGCCCGTGCGGTCGATGAAGAGTGCGGCCTGGCGGCCGTCGGGGAGCAGGGCGGCGATGCCACGGCCCGGCTGCAGCCGTGCGCGGTCGCAGACCTCGAACCAGTCGTCTTCCAGGCGGAGTTGAACACTCGTCGGGGCAGTCATCGGGGCAGTCATCAGGATGCGGCACCTTCCAGGTCGCGAGGGCGGGAGCCGATGCTCAGCAGCGGCAGGTCGGGCTTGATCTGGCCCCGCTCGGGGACGAAGCTCACCGTGGGGTCCGGGACGTCCGGCGCGTTCACGAAGGACACGAACCGGGCGAGCCGCTCGGGGTCGTTGATGGTCTCGGACCACTCGTCGCGGTAGTGCGCGACATGGTCGGCCATCAGGGCCTCGAGCTCGGAGCAGATGCCGAGCGAGTCGTGGACGACCACGTCGCGTACGTGGTCCAGGCCGCCCTCGATCCGCTCCAGCCAGGTCGAGGTGCGCTCCAGGCGGTCCGCCGTGCGGATGTAGAACATCAGGAACCGGTCGATGAGGCGCACCAGTTCGGCGTCGGACAGGTCCTGTGCGAGCAGATCCGCGTGGCGCGGGGTCGCGCCGCCGTTGCCGCCCACGTACAGGTTCCAGCCGCTGGACGTGGCGATCACCCCGAAGTCCTTGGACTGGGCCTCCGCGCACTCGCGGGCACAGCCCGACACGGCGGACTTCAGCTTGTGCGGGGAGCGCAGACCCCGGTAGCGCAGCTCCAGGTCGATCGCCATCCGCACCGAGTCCTGCACGCCGTAGCGGCACCAGGTCTGCCCGACGCACGACTTCACCGTCCGCAGCGACTTGCCGTACGCATGACCCGACTCGAAGCCCGCATCCACCAACCGGGCCCAGATCATGGGGAGTTGTTCGACGCGGGCGCCGAACATATCGATGCGCTGGCCGCCGGTGATCTTCGTGTAGAGCCCGAAGTCTCGTGCCACCTCGCCGATCACGATCAGCTTGTCCGGAGTGATCTCGCCGCCCGGGATGCGCGGCACGACCGAATAGGAGCCGTTCTTCTGGAGGTTGGCGAGGAAGTGGTCGTTCGTGTCCTGGAGGGAGGCCTGCTCGCCTTCGAGTACGTAGCCGTCCGCGCCGATCGTCGGGGCGAGCGAGGCGATGATCGAACCGACCGTCGGCTTGCAGGTCTCGCAGCCCTCGGTGCCGCGCGCCGCCTCGCGTCCGTGGGCGTCGAGGAGCTGCCGGTAGGAGGTGATGCCCAGGGTGCGGACGATCTCGTACAGCTCCTGGCGGGTCTGGCCGAAGCAGCCGCACAGGCCCTTGTCGACCTCGACGCCCGACGCCTCCAGTTCGTCGTTGACCAGCTGGCCGAGCACCTTCACACAACTGCCGCAGCCCGTACCGGCCTTGGTGCATTTCTTGACCTCGGGGACGGTCGTGCAGCTGTGCTCGGTGACGGCGCCGCGGATCGTGCCCTTGGTGACGTTGTGGCAGGAGCAGATGACCGCGGAGTCCGGCAGCGAGGACGGGCCGATCGACACGGGGCCACCCGCGCCCGCGGGAAGGACCAGCTGCTCCGGCGGGACCGGCGGCACGCTGCCGGTCAGCGGCCGAAGCACGCCGTACGCCTCCGCGTCGCCGACCAGGACACCGCCGAGCAGCTCGCCGCCCTGGCCGATGACCAGCTTCTTGTACGTTCCCGAGCGCGAGTCGGAGTAGACGACGTCCAGACAGTCCTCGGCCGTGCCGTGCGCGTCGCCGAAGGAGGCGACGTCCACGCCGAGCAGCTTGAGCTTGGTGGAGAGATCGGCGCCGGTGAAGCTCGACTCCTCGGCGGCGATCGTCGCGGCGGCCGTCTCCGCCATCTCGTAGCCGGGCGCGACCAGACCGTAGACCCGGCCGTCCGAAGCCAGCGCACACTCGCCGATCGCGTACACGTCCGGGTCGCTGGTGCGGCACTGCTCGTCGACGGTGATGCCGCCGCGCTCGCCCACCGAAAGGCCGGTGTCACGGGCGAGTTGATCGCGGGGCCGGACACCGGCGGAGAACACGACCAGATCGGTGGCGAGTTCACTCCCGTCCGACAGCTTCATCCCGCTGACCGCGCCCCGCGTGCTCACGATCTCCTGGGTGCCGACACCCGTGTGCACGGTCAGGCCCATGTTCGTGATGGTGCGCAGGAGCGCCGCGCCGCCGCCCTCGTCGACCTGCACCGGCATCAGGCGCGGCGCGAACTCCACGACGTGCGTGTCGAGTCCGAGCCCGCGCAGCGCGCCCGCCGCCTCCAGGCCAAGGAGCCCGCCGCCGACGACCGCACCGGTCTTCGCGTACGTCTTCGCGTACTCCTCGATGGCCAGCAGGTCCTCGATGGTGCGGTAGACGAAACAGCCCGTCGTGTCCTTGCCCGGCACCGGCGGTACAAAGGGGAAGGAGCCGGTGGCGAGGACGAGCGTGTCGTACGCGAAGGTCTGCCCCGAGCGCGCCGTGACGGTCTTCGCGTCCCGGTCGACGGACTCGGCGGGATCGCCCACATACAGCTCGATGCCGTGCTTCTCGATGAATTCCGGGTCCGTGAGGGAGAGTTCGTCGGGGGTGCGGCCGGAGAAGTACGAGGTGAGCTGTACGCGGTCGTAGGCGGGCCGCGGCTCCTCGCACAGGACCACGACGCGGTGCGTGTCGGTGAGACCGCGCGCGGCGGCGGCCTCCAGGAAGCGCTGGCCGACCATGCCATGCCCGACGAGCACGATGGTGCCTTGGGCGGTGCTGTGGCGGGGGGTGTCCGTGGGCATGGGCATCAGAGGCCTCCGTCGTGAGTGAGCAGGTGGAGCAAGGGGCTGCCGTCGTCCTCGGGCAGCGGGTCGTCGGACTCCCATGCGCGGGCGAGCGCGCCGACGGTGCCGAGCTCGCCGAGCAGGACCCCGCCGACGAGCCGGTCGCCCCGCACGACGACCTTGCGGTACGTCCCGCGGGTCGCGTCCGCGAGCTGCACCACGTCGTCGTCGGGTCGGGGCTCGGGGTCGCCGAAGGCCGCCAGGTCCAGGGGAGCGGAGCCCGGACGGCCGGTGTGCAGGGTGAGCCGGGTCAGGGCGCGGGTGCCGGAGTACGGCCGCGCGCTGTCCGGCGAGAGCAGGGAATCGGCCAGGGCGTCGGCCTGTTCGAGTGCGGGCGCCGCGAGGCAGCGCACCTCGCCGGAGTGCTCGGCGCAGTCGCCGATGGCCCGGATGTGCGGATCGGACGTGCGCAGCTCGTCGTCGACGACGATGCCGCGCCGTACGTCGAGCCCCGCGGCCTGGGCGAGGCCCACGCGGGGGCGGACGCCGCAGGCGAGAACGGTGAGGTCGGTGCCGAGCAGATAGCCGTCGGCCAGCTCGACGGACCGTACGGCCCCGTCGACCTGCCGCACACCGCGCACCCGGCACTCGGTGTGCACTTCCACCCCGAGGTCGGTGAGATGCCGGTGGACCAGCTCGCTCGCGGCCGGGTCGAGCTGGCGCTCCATGAGCCGGTCGCCCTGCTGGGTGAGGACGACCTGGGCGCCGCGTACGGCGAGCGCGCGGGCGGCGGAGACGCCGAGCAGCCCGCCGCCGATGACGACGGCGCGCACGCCCGGACGTATCGCGTCCGAAAGCGCGAGGCAGTCGTCCATGGTCCTGAAGGGGTGCACACCGCGCGGCAGCTCGCGGGCTTCCGGCGCGAAGAGGCCGCGCAGGGGCGGCAGGACCGGGTTGGAGCCGGTGGCCAGGACGAGCGTCTCGTACCGGACGACCCGGCCGTCCGCGCAGTGCACGAGCCGGTCCGCGCGGTCGACCCGGACGGCGCGGGTGCGCAGGAACGTCCCGGGGGCGGCCGGCAGGCCGATGACCTCCGGTCCGTACCGGCCCGCGAGGACATCGGCGAGCAGCACCCGGTTGTAGGGCGCGTGCGGCTCCTCGCCGATGAGCACGGCGGCACCCCCGAGCCGCTGGGCGAGCCGCATACCGGCAAGTCCCGCGCCGATCACCGCCACGCGTGCGTTCGAGGTAGATGAGGTCATGTACGGCAGCGTGCGGGGGCGGTGTTACCCGACCGCATCCTCACTGTTTCCCGGGGGGAACGCTGCCCTCAGCGGGCGCCGGGGCGGGGTGTGAGGGTGCCCCGCGGCGGTGCGTGCCGAACAGGCCTTTCCCGCCCACCCGCCCGTTGCCCCGGGCTTAACCGCCGTTGAGCCGATCCTCAAGACCACCTTAAGGATCAGCAATCAGCCCCTGACCAGCCGCTTTCAGCGGCGCCCCGCGCCTAGTCTGCGGCGGTGACCACCGAGGCTGCCGAATCCCGGCTTTCCGCGTACCCCGCGCTGTCCGCGTACCTGCGTCAGAGGCGTCGGCGGCCCCCGGCCGCCGCCACTCCCGCGGCGCCGGTCCGTGTCACCCCTGCCGCCCTGCGGGGCGGAATTCTCGGCGCGGCCCTCGCCGTCACCGCGCTCTGGGCCGTGCAGGCCGAACCCTCGGCCCGGCTCGACGTGGTGTTCGCGACCGGCGCCCACCTCACCGGGCTGCTCGCCGGGTACGGCGTCCTTGTCATGCTCTTCCTGATGGCCCGCGTACCCGCGATCGAGCACGGCGTCGGCGCCGACCGGCTCGCCCGGCTGCACGTCCTGGGCGGTCGCCACGTACTCATCCTGTGCCTGGGCCACGCCCTGCTCGCCCTGTGCGGATACGCCGCCCACGCCGACACCGACCTCGTCGGCGCCACCCTCGGCCTGCTCGGCTATCCGGGGCTCGCCCTCGCCGTCGTCGGCACGTCCCTGCTCGTCGCCGTCGGCGTCACTTCGGCGCGTGCCGTGCGGCGCCGCGTGCCGCACGAGACGTGGCGGGCCGTGCACCTGCTGACTTACCTCGGCGCGGCGCTCGCCTTCGTACACCAGCTCGCCGGGCCCGATGTGGCGGGCGGCGTGCTCACGGTGTGGCTGTGGTCGCTGCTGCACGCGGGCGTCGCGGTCCTGCTGGTCTGGTACCGCGTCGTCGTACCCGTGCGGCAGGCCCTCCGGCACAGCCTGCGCGTCATCGACGTACGCGATGAAGGGCCCGGAGTCGTGTCAGTCGTCATGCAGGGCATCGGGCTCGACGAACTGCGGGCCGAGGCGGGGCAGTTCTTCCGCTGGCGCTTTCTGCGGCGCGGGCTCTGGCGCACCGCGCTGCCGTTCTCGCTGTCCGCGCCCGTGCGCGACGACACGCTCCGGATCACGGTGAAGGCGATCGGCGATCACACTCGGCGGGTGCGCAGGCTCAAGCGCGGGACGCGGGTGCTCGCCACCGGGCCCTTCGGGGCGCTGACCGCCCATCGGCGTACGAAGCGGAAGGTGCTGCTGCTCGCGGGCGGGATCGGCATCACGCCGATGCGGGCGCTCTTCGAGACGCTGCCCGGCGGGCCCGGTGACATCACGCTGCTCTACCGGGCCGGGAGCGCGGAGCAGCTGGTCCTGTGGGAGGAGCTGGAGGAGATCGCCCGGAGCAGGGGCGCAGGGCTGCACTATCTCCTCGGCCGGTCCGACGCCGCCTTCGATCCCCTTGCGCCACAAGCGCTGCGCAATCTCGTCCCCGACCTCGCCGAACATGACGTCTATGTGTGCGGGCCGCCGGGGATGGCGGCGGGGGCGGTTGCCGCGCTGGAGCGGGGCGGGGTGCCGCGGGAGCGGATCCATGCCGAGTGTTTCGCCTTCTAGAGAGCTGACAGCTGACATGGGACGTCACCGCAGACCCGTACGCCCCGGGCAGGGGCCCACGCTTCAGGCGCGGCGGAAGCTGGCGGCAGGCCTCGCCGGGGCGAGCGCGCTGGTCGCCACGGCGCTGACCCTCACGCTCGACCCGGCGGCCCCACCGGCCCCGGACCGCCCCTCGTCGGGGGTACCCGCGACGCCGCAGGTCGCGCCTTAGAGCCTTAGAGCCTTAGAGGCATAGAGCCGTAGGGGCTACTTCGCGCGCTCGGCCGTCACCAGCCAGGCGGTGCCGCGCAGCCGCAGCTCCCCGTCCCGCTCGTGGGGGCGCAGTACGTCGGTGAGGGTGCGGCGGGCACGCTCCTGGGCGTCCGGTCCGACCTGGCCGAGCAGATGGTGGCCGGGGCCGGAGTCCAGCAGGAACGCGGCCGCGTCATCGGCGTCCCGGCCCCAGTTCCCGTCCGCCTCGACGTGGGTGACGCCGAGCCGCTCGAACCCCGCGGCGGTCAGGACGGAGCGGACGCGGTCCGGGTCGGCCAGCGAGAACATGCCAGGTCCGCCCGGCTTGCCGAAGCCCCCGATGGGCAGGATGTCGCCGAGTGCCGCGATGGCCTGGAGCCATTCGCTGCCCTCGGCCTCGGCGGCGCAGATGAAGGCGGCGCGGCCGCCGGGGCGCAGGGCGCCCGCGATGTTGGTGAACGCGGCGACGGGGTCGGCGAAGAACATCACGCCGAAGCGGCTGAGCATCACGTCGTACGTGTCCGGATCGAAGGGGTGGACCTGGGCGTCGCCCCGCTCGAACACCACGTTGTCGATGCCCTCGTGCCGGGCGCTCGCACGGGCGCGCTCCAGCATCGGTCCCGACAGGTCGAGGCCCAGGGCGCTGCCCGTGCCCACCTGCCGTGCGGCCTGCCTGGTGGTGGCTCCGGCGCCGCAGCCGATGTCCAGGACGCGCTCGCCGCCGGTGAGCGCGGCGGCGGTGAGCAGGGGCTCGTTGAAGCCCGCGTTCACGGCGTCCCAGCGGTCCTGGTTCCGGGCCCAGTGGGTTCCCTCGTAGCCGTTCCATGCCTGTGCCTGCTCGGTGTTGGCGATCTGCTCCATGGGGTGCCTCCTGTGGGACGGGGCCCGGGCCGGGGTGCCGGCGCTAGTATGGGCGCTTGCCCAAACAACAGTATGGGCAAGCGCCCATACTGGCAATCCCCCCAGGAGAAATGCATGTCACCGCGTGGAGTTGCGATCCCCGACCTTCGCGAGCGGCTCTTCGACGCCGCGGAGCGGGTGCTGGCCCGCGAAGGCCCGGCCGCCCTGACCAGCAGGGCCGTCACCGGTGAGGCGGGCTGCGCCAAGGGGGTGCTGCACACGCACTTCGACGGACTCGACGCCTTCATCGCGGAGCTGGTCCTCGACCGATTCGCGCGCACGGCTCAGAAGGCCGCCGGACTCCCCGGCCGGGCGGGGAGTTCGACCGTGCCCGCGAACCTCACTGCGGTCGCCCTCGCCCTGCTGGAATCCCTGGATCCCACGGTCGTAGGCCTTGCCATGACACGCGCGGACGCGTCCCTGCGGATCCGCACGGCGCTGGCGGACGGCGCGCCCGGTTTCGCGGCCATCGAGGAGTCGGTCACCGCCTATCTGGACGCCGAGGTGCGGCTCGGGCGGCTGGCCGCCGCCACGGACGGCGCGGCCGTCGCGCTCGCGCTCGTCGGCACCGTCCACCATCTGCTGATGACCGGCTGGGGCGAGGCCCCCGACCCCAGGGAGCGGGTGGAGCGCCTTGTCGCGCTGCTCGTCGGGACGGCCACGGCGCAGGCGTGAGCCGCCGCCGACTTGGTGTGATCCACAATCTCGCCCGCCGATGGACAGCAGCGGGCGGCCCATCGCGTCGTGATGGTTGCCAAGAAGGGGAGGGTCGATGGAGGCCTCGAATCACGACGAGTTCCGGGAGTTCGTAGCGATGCGCTCCACCGCGCTGCTGCGGCTCGCGGTGCTGCTCACGG
This sequence comes from Streptomyces sp. NPDC086554, assembly GCF_040686095.1. NCBI lineage: Bacteria > Bacillati > Actinomycetota > Actinomycetes > Kitasatosporales > Streptomycetaceae > Streptomyces > Streptomyces sp. NPDC086554. The sequence continues at coordinate 289,531 of NZ_JBFBJK010000002.1, read as the reverse complement.
GTGGGGACCGGCATGCCGCGGAGGATCTGCTGCAGATCGCGCTGATGAAGGCGTACGGGCGCTGGTCGCGCATCGAGCAGCCCGAGGCGTATGTCCGCCAGGTCCTGTACCGCCAGCAGGTCAACCGCTGGCGGCTGCGCAGGCACCGCGCCGAGACGATGGTGCCCGTACTGCCGGAGTCCGGCACGGACGCCGACGCCGGTGCGGAGTCCGAGCTGCGGGTCGCGCTGTGGGCGGCGCTCGGCCGGCTGACGAAGCGGCAGCGGGCCGTGGTCGTGCTGCGCTACTTCGAGGACTTGCCGGAGGCCGAGGTGGCGGCGCTGCTCGGCTGCCCGGTCGGCACGGTGCGCAGCACGGCGCACCGCTCGCTCGCCAAACTCCGGTCGCTCGTACCGGAGCTCGGGCCCGAGAGGCCCGCGGAACAGGTGCAGCCGCTCAGCTATACGCCGAAGGGGGTCCAGGGATGACGACGGAACAGGTGGAGGAGAAGGTCAGGGACACGCTGCGGGCGGTCGCCCTGGGCGGGGTGCGCGCGCCCGGGGACCTGGCCGAGCAGGTGGTGCGGCGGCGCGGCCGGCGCCGCTTCTCGCAGGCCGCGGGGGCGGCGACGGCCGTCACGGCGATCACTGTGGGGGCGGTGTTCGGCTTCGGGGGCGGCGGCAGCGCCGAGCCCGACCGGCCCGTGCGGCCGGCGGCGTCGTCGCCGGAGGGCTGGCAGCCGTGGCAGAGCGACACTCCGGGCGGCAGCGAGCGGGGCTGCCTGGTGGACGGCTCCGCGCTGTACTGCGCCGGGTCCAAGTACGACGCCGCGAAGTACGACGCCAACACCGGCGAGCGGCAGTGGACCGTCAAGGTCAACCGCGAGGGCGACGGGCTCGACCACCCGTTCGCCGTGCGCGACGGCGTCGTCTACACCTACCGCAACCACACCGCGGAGAACCTGCCGAACGGGGACTACATGGGCGGCACCGACCTGATGGCGGTGGACGCCGACAACGGCGACGTCCTGTGGAAGACCGAGATGCCGCAGGACGACCGCACCGGACAGGCCGCCATGCTCATCGACGGCGCGGTGTTCGTGAACACCCCGTCGCTGCGCACGATGTCGGCCCTCGATCCGCGGACCGGCGACGAGAAGTGGCGCCACACCTGGGACAAGGGCACCGTGTGCCAGCGGGCGGTCCTGAGCGGTACGCCCTACCTCCTGTGTGCGCCGGACGTCGAGAAGCCGGACGGCACCGACGTCTTCCGTCTCGACCCCGCCACCGGAGACGCCGAGAAGGTCACGACCCTCCCCGGCAGGCAGCGGCTCATGGGGACCTTCGGCGACCGTCTCGTCGTGGCCGGAGCGAAGAGTCCGGCCGACAAGGACCTGGTGGTGACCCTCATCAGCAGCTCCGGGGAGCAGGTCTCACACCCCTACCGGATCAACGGAGAGCTGGCCAACTCGGAGGTCATCGGCAACCGTCTGATCACCGTGTCCTGGAAGGGCGAGGCCTCCGTCTACTCGCTGACCACGGGAGAGACCCTGTGGACAAGGCCGGTGGGCGTCAAGATGCCCGACAAGGAGACGATGACGGGCGTCGCACCTCCCTCGGTCGGCATCGCACCTCCCGTGGTCTCGGAGAGGCAGGGGCTCGTGTACTTCTACAGCCCCACCGGATACCTGTCCGCCCTCGATCTGCGCTCGGGTGAGCGGGTCTGGCGCGATCACGTCGAGCCCGGCGAGCCGAAGCCCCACTTCGGGGACACGTCCCAGGTCCTCCTCTACGAGGACGCACTGGTCGTCCGCAACGGCAGCGAGATGGTCTCCCTGCTGCCGCGGATCGGCGACTGACCCGAGGACCGTCGGCCGGGGCGGCACCCCCGCCCCGGCCGACGGCCAACCTCAGAAGACGCTCAACTCCCGCCGATTTCATGGACGGCGTGATCACTCCCTCCATAGGGTCGCGATCATGCCCGACATATCGCTGACCGCCGTCGTCGTCCTCTGTATCGCCGCCCTCGCGGCAGGCTGGATCGACGCGGTGGTCGGCGGTGGCGGGCTGCTTCTGCTGCCCGCGCTGCTCATCGGGCTTCCGGGGGCGACCCCGGCCTCGCACGCCCTCGGGACGAACAAGGCCGTCGCCATCGTCGGCACGGCCGGCGCCGCGGTGACGTACGTACGCAAGGCACCCGTCGATGTGCCGACCGCCGTACGCATCGGGCTCGCCGCGCTCGCCGGGTCGATGGGCGGCGCCGTCTTCGCCGCGGGGATGAGCACCGATGTGCTCAAGCCGGTGATCATGGTCGTGCTTGTCGGCGTCGGCGCCTTCGTCATCTTCAAGCCCGCCTTCGGCACCGCGCCCGCGGCCCGGCCCGCGTCGCCCAAGAGGATCCTCGCCGCGATCGGCCTCGCGGGCCTCGGCATCGGCTTCTACGACGGTCTCATCGGGCCCGGCACCGGTACCTTCCTGGTGCTCGCGCTCACCGCCGTGCTCCACCTCGACCTGGTGGCGGCCTCCGCCACCGCCAAGATCGTCAACTGCTGCACCAACGCGGGCGCCCTCGCGATGTTCGCCTGGCAGGGCGCGGTCATGTGGCAACTGGCCGGTCTGATGGCCGTCTTCAACCTCGCGGGCGGCATGGTCGGCGCGCGCACCGCCCTGAAGAAGGGCAGCGGCTTCGTCCGGATCGTGCTCCTGACCACGGTGTTCGGGCTCGTGGCCAAGATGGCGTACGAGCAGTGGGTCGCCTAGCCACCGGCGCCCGCCGGTGTCTCAGCGCACGCCCGTCAGATGGGCGAAGACCACCACGTTGCCCTGGTAGCCGCTCGAGCGCGAGTACGTGCCGCCGCAGGTGATGACCCGCAACTCGGGGCGGTCCGCCGCGCCGTACACCTTCTCGTCGGGGAAGTTGTTCGCGGCGTAGACCTCGTTCGCGTCGACGGTGAACACCGCCACGCTGCCGTCCCTGCGTTCGACCTCGATGGTGCGGCCCTTGGTCAGGGCGCCCAGGTCGTAGAAGACGGAAGGGCCTTCGGCGTTGTCGACGTGCCCCGCCACGATGGCGGTCCCGGTCTCGCCGGGCGTGGTCCCCGACTCGTACCAGCCCGCGAGATTCGTCTTCTTCGGCGGCGGCACGTCGAGGCTGCCCTGCCGGCTGAGGCCGAGCCCCATGAGCGGCGCGTCGACCCGGATCGAGGGGATCCTGATCCGGTCGGGCGGCGACGGGGGAAGCGCGGACGACGCGGGCGCGGGGCCGATGCCGGTGCCCGCAGGCGCCGACGCCGAAGCGGCCTGCGCGGCGGACGGCTGCGGCGGCGGGCCCGAACCTGCGCCGTTGTGCAGCAGCCATGCGCCGGAGCACAGGGCGATGGCGGTGACGGCCCCTATCGCGGAGTTGAGGGTCTTCCTGCGCATACGTGCCCGTTCTCCTCGGGGTCGGGGAGTCCGGCCCCTCGTCCCCCGCCCGGCCCGCGAGGGACATCGCGGGCCGGGCGGGGGAGGGGGCTTGCGGTACCGGTGGACAGCGGAGGGTGTCCGTCAGATCCTGTCGCCTCTCGCCCGGCGATGCAGGAGCCAGGTACCGCCCGCGGCGGCGACGGCAAGCGCCGCCACACCCGCCGTGGTCTGCACGGGGTCGGGGCCGAGAGCGCCGCCGACCCCCGTCTTCACATGTCCCTTCGGAGTGACCTGCTGCTCGCGGGCGGCGGCCGTGGACGTGATCGTCACGACCAGATCGCCCGCCACCTCCTTGCCGCCCGAGCCGGAGCCCGAGCACTTCGCGACGATCTCGTAGGTGCCGGGCTGCGCCGACGGCGGCACCTTGAACTGCCCGATCGCGTTCTCCTCGTGCGTGCTCGGCGCCAGCGTGAAGGCGCTGGCGCCCACCGCGCTCGCATCGCCCGTCGCGGTCCCTTCGCTGCCGCACGCGGTGGTGTTCACCGTGACGGTGGTGCCGGGAGTGACCGTGGACGGAAAGACCTCCAGGCCCCCGCCGGCGGCGAGCGCGGCGGCCGTTGCGGGCGGCGTGAGCAGCCCCGCCGATGCGACGGCTAGCGCGGCGGTGGTCAGCAGGCGGGCTCTGCGCATCGTGCTCGCTCCTCCGAGGGGCCTTCAGAGGGCACGGCCCGCGGCACCCCCAAGTGCCGCTGCGTCGGTCGAACCCCGCTCTACCGAGGTAAGTGGCACTTGACGGAGCACGCCTCCTGAAGGTCGGTCAGAAACGCTGCGGTGGAGCGGCTTCTGACGGCTCGGCGGCTACGTTCCAGCAGGTCACCCGGCGTGTCGCGGAGCAGAATCCGAAGGGGGTGCGGGGCGCCTGTGAATGGGTGACCCGGGAGCCCGGGACAGACCTGATTCCGCCTCAGACGACGTCCCAGGGGGCGCTCTCGTACGCCTCCGTCACAACCCGCATCAGCTTCGCGTCGACCGTGAACTCCGTGTCGTCGATCCGCCGCACCGGCGCGATGCCGCGCGCGTTGGTGACGAAGGCGGCCGTGTACGACGGCAGGTCCGCGAGGGTGACCGGGGCGTGCCGCGTGGGCTGCCCGGCTTCCGCGAGGCGCGGCTCGATCAGCTGCATCGTGATGCCGGTCAGGCAGGGCGCGTCCGGCCAGACGACCTCCGTCCCGTCGTAGAACGCGATGTTCGTGACGGCGCCCTCGCTGATCGTCCCGTCGGGCCCGGTGAGCAGCGCGTCGTCGAAGCCCGCGCGCCGCGCGAGCTCGCCGTAGCGGGCCTGCCCGAAGCCGCCCAGGTGCTTGATGTGCGGGAAGGGCCGCAGGTAGGGCACCGACTGCAGGGCCTGCGGGTCCGCCGGCATCCGGCCCGGCGCCCGGACGGTGACCATCACGGTCGGTTCGCCGTCGGTGGAGGCATGGACGAGGACGCGTACGGAGGCGTCGGCGATGTCGTCGCGCAGTACGTGCCGGATGAGCCCGCGGACGTGCTCGCCGTCCAACTCGTGGTCGAAGAGCTCGCGCGTCGCCGCGTCGAGCCGGGCCAGATGCAGCGCGAGCCCCTGCACAGCCCCGCCCCTGACCTGCATCGCGGTGAAGTGCCCCACGGCGCCGAGCGCGGGCAGGAGCAGCCGGTCGGCGGTGGCGGCCCGGCCGTCGATCTCAAGGCGCTGTACCAGCGCGGGAGTTGTCATGGTCTCACCGTACGAGGTGGCGGGGACCCCGAGGAGACCCGTCCGTGGAGCCCCGCGCAAGATCGGCCACGGGAGCGACTTGACCTCAAGCAAGGTTGAGATACGAGGCTCTGCTCATGACTCAGAACACGCTTGCAACCAGCACCGCCGATACCGTCACCCCCCTGCGCGTCGCCGTCATCATCGGCAGCAACCGCGAGGGCCGCTTCGGGCCGACCGTCGCCGACTGGCTGCTGTCCCGGCTCGGCGATCGCGAGGACTTCGAGGTGGACGTCGTCGATCTGGCCGAGTCCCGGCTGCCCACCGCGCTCTCCTTCGACCCGTCCCCCGAAGTGGTCGCCGAACTGGAGAAGGTCACCCCGAAGCTGGCCGCCGCCGACGCCTTTGTCGTCCTCACCCCCGAGTACAACCACTCCTACCCCGCGTCGCTGAAGGCCCTCATCGACTGGCACCACGCCGAGTGGCAGGCCAAGCCCCTCGCCTTCGTCTCCTACGGAGGGCTCTCCGGCGGCCTGCGCGCCGTCGAGCATCTGCGCCCGGTCTTCGCCGAGCTGCACACCCACACCATCCGCGACACCGTCTCCTTCCACAACGCGGGCGGGCTCTTCGACGCCGACGGCATCCACAAGGACCCCACCGGCCCTGACGCCGCCGCGAAGGCGATGTTCGATCAGCTGCAGTGGTGGGCCTGGGCGCTGCGGAGCGCCAAGGATGTGCGCCCTTACGGCAGTTGAGTACAGATCGAAGTCGGAGCCGGTGGGCGCGGCTAGGAATCGGCCCGCGGAAGGTGGACCGCCGCCACCGCGCCGCCACCCTCCCCGTTGCTCAGCTCCACGCGGGCGCCGATCACCTGCGCCTGGCCGAACGCGATGGTCAGACCGAGGCCCGTGCCCTGGCCGCGCTCCCGCGCGCCGGTCTGGAAGCGCCGCGGGCCGTCCTCGAGGAGATGCTCCGGGAAGCCGGGCCCCTGGTCGCTGACCGTGACCACGGGCCCGGCGACCCGCACCTCCACCGGGTCCGCGCCGTGCCTGCGGGCGTTCGCCACGAGGTTAGCGACGATCCGCTCCAGGCGGCGCGCGTCGGTGCGTACGAAGACGTCGTCGGGGCCCGTGGCGACGAACCGCACCCTGTACCCCGACCGCCGGACGATCCCCTCGACGAGCCCGGCCGGCGGATGCACCTCCAGGTCGGGCCGCTCCACCTCCGCGTCGAGCCGCGCCACTTCGAGCAGATCCTCCGTGAGGGTGCGCAGGGCCTGCACCCGGTCGAGCACGAGCTCCGTGGGGCGGCCGCGCGGCAGCAGCTCGGCCGCCGTGTGCAGACCGGTCAGCGGGGTGCGCAGCTCGTGGGCGACATCGGCGGTGAAGCGCTGCTCGGCCACCAGACGCCGCTGCAGGGACGCGGCCATCGTGTCGACCGCGGTGGCAAGTTCGGCGACCTCGTCCCCGCCGCGCCCGGTGCTGCCCTGCACGTCGGGCGAGCGCGGATGGCCGATACGTGCGTCGAGCTCGCCCTGGCTGATGCGGCGCGCGGTGGCCGCCGCGGTCCGCAGTTCGCGGCTGAGGCGGCTGGCCAGGGCGGCACCGCCGAGCGCGGCGAGCACGACGACGACGGCCCCCGAGACGATCAGCTGCCGGTCGAACTCGGCCATCTCGGCGGCCTGTTCGGCCAGCGGCTCCCGCACGGACAGGACATGGTCGCCGACCGGCCGCGCCGCCCAGACGGCGGGATCGGCGGCCCCCATGTCGAGGTAGGTGGTCCGCCGCCCGTCCAGCGCGGCGGCCCGCAGCGACGCGGGCAGGTCCGGCGAGTCCAGGGCGGCGACCGTGCCGTCCGATGTGTCCGTGTCGACCTGCCCGGTCAGCTCGTACAGCTGACGCACCCGCACCAGCTGCGCGACGGCACCTGACCTGGCGCCCGAGGAGACCTGTTCGAGCCGTGCGTGGTGCACGAGCAGACCGATGGCCACGGCGACCACCGCGCAGCCGAGCGCGAGCAGCGCGGCGATCTTCCAGCGCAGGCCGAGCGAGTTGAAGGCGGCGCGGGCGCGCCGTGCGATGCCCCTCACGCGCCGGGCTCCGAGCCGCGCGAGGGCGCCGGGGCGGGGGACCGGGTGCGGTCCTGGCCCGGCGTCTTCTCGTAGTTCTTGAAGTTCTTGTAGTTCTTGTAGTTCTTGGTGTCGCTCACCGTGGACATCCGTACGCCGTCCCAGCGGAACCGCACCGCCTGCTCGCCGCCGCCCGCGCACGAGCTGCGCAGCAGCAGATCCGGGCCGATCGTCTCGATGCTCACGCGCTTCCCCGAGGTGAACAGGATGGGGTAGACGCGGCCGCCGAGCGCCCGGTAGACGGCGAGCACGCTGCGTCCGCTCTCCGTGTCGGCGGCCACGAGCAGCTCGGGCTTCCCGTCGCCCGTCAGGTCCGTCAGCATCGGCGGCCTCAGTCCGGCGGGGCCGGGGCGTTCGATCGTGGGGCGGTCGGCGAGGGCGCGCATCCGCGGGTCGGCCCGCAGGACATCGCGGAAGTCGAGTCCGCCGATGCCCTCCTTGCCCACGTCGGGCAGCCCGTCCAGGGGTTCCGGCGGCGGCTGGTGGGTGGCGGTGTCGGCGCCGGGCGCCTTGGACGACGTACCCGACCAGGCGGGCCAGAGCGGCTCGGGGCGCGGCTGCACGGACACGGACGGCGCGGGCTCACCGGAGTCGAGCCCGTCCACGCTGCCGCATCCGGCCAGCACGACGACCACCGCGGCGGCGAAGGGCACGTGGCGCAGGAGACGGGGGCGGGGGCGGCTGAGTTTCATGGCCCTTTCGACGTTAGGAAGCGTCCGTCACGGAGACCGGGAGGTTGTGTAACAGCCGTCGGTACGCCGGTCGGGTGCGCGAGGTTCGGGACCTTCGGCATGGCCGGTGGCCCCGACCTGCGAGACGTCCGGCGAGAATCGGTGCATGACGTCGACGTACGAAACCGGAGAGCCGGCAGTGGTCACCGTGCTGACCACGACCGACACCGCCCAGAAGGCAGAAGACCTCGCGAGCGGCGCGGTGGCGGCGCGGGTCGCCGCGTGCGCGCAGATTGGCGGGCCCGTCGTCTCGGTCTACTCGTGGGAGGGCGGCATCGAGACCGCGCGGGAGTGGCAGGTCCTGTTCAAGACGGCGGCCGCGCGGTACGACGCCCTGGAGGCATGGCTGACCGCTGCCCACGACTACGACACGCCCGAGATCATCGCGACGCCGGTGGTGCGGGGCAGCGCCGCGTATCTGGAGTGGGTGGAGCGGGAGACCGCCGAGTGAGCCCGGCGGCGGCGCGGCTGCCGTTCTTCGTGTACGGGACGCTGCGGCCGGGCGAGCGCAACCATGACGTCCACCTGCGCGGCCGCGTCGCCGCGGAGGAGCCCGCGCGGCTCGCGGGGGCGGTCCTGTACGCGGGGCCCGGCTATCCGTACCTGGTGGAGGACCCCGAAGCGGGCCCGGTGCGCGGTGAGTTGATCACCGCACTGCCGTCCGCGTACGACCGGCTCCTCGCCGAGCTCGACGTACTGGAGGACTACGTGCCGGGCGATCCCCGGAATCTGTACGAGCGGGTGGTGCGGGACGTGACCCTGCTCGACGGGACGACGTCCCGGGCCTGGGTGTACGTGGCGGCGCCTCGGGTGGCGGCGGGGCTGCGGGCCTCGGGGGCGGTGATCGGGGGAGGGGACTGGGCGTTGTTCCGTGCGGGGCGGTGAGGGCGTGCCGGGGCCGGTCCGTGGCGCGGATTTCGCAGCTCAAACGCCTGCGCACTCGATCCGGTGGACTCCGTCACCTGTGCGAGCGACGCGGATGATCACGAGCAGTGCCCGCTGTAACACTCTCTGTGCGCATCAGTCGGTGCGTTCGTCGGTGCGCGAGCACCACGTCCTCAAGCAGAAGTTGTCCCATGAGCCTTCGTCGTTCTCTGGCCTCACCGCCGTCATGGACCCCTGCGGGTTCTACGAGACCAGCAGCGACGCGTTCTACAACCACTGCACGGGCGACGGCTCGCGCATCGTAGGACGCACCTGCTGACTCCGGCAGGAGCGTGACCGCGGGCTACTCCCTCTCAAGCCGTACCGCACACACCTTGAACTCCGGCATCCGGGACACGGGGTCGAGTGCCGGATTCGTCAGGGAGTTGGCCCGCCCCTCGCCCGGCCAGTGGAACGGCATGAAGACGGTGTCCGAGCGGATCGCGCCGGTGATCCGCGCCGGGGCGACGGCCCGCCCCCGCCGCGAGACCACGGTCACCGGCTCGCCCTCCGCGATCCGCAGCCGCGCGGCGAGCCGCGGATGCAGCTCCACGAAGGGCCCGGGGGCGGCGGAGTTGAGCTCGTCGACGCGGCGCGTCTGGGCCCCCGACTGGTACTGCGCGAGCACCCGCCCGGTGGTCAGCAGCACCGGATATTCCGCGTCCGCCTCCTCGGCGGCGGCCCGGTGCACGACGGGCACGAACCGCGCGAGCCCGTCCTCGGTGGCGAACCGGTCGAGGAAGAGGCGCGGGGTCCCGGGGTGCACGGCGTCCGTCTCTTCCTCTTCCTCCTCCGCCGGGGCCAGGTCCTCCGCCGGGCACGGCCAGAACACTCCCTCGCCGTTGCCCTCCTTCAGGCGTGCGTACGAGATGCCCGAGTAGTCCGCGGGGCCGCCCGCGCTCGCCCTGCGCAGTTCCTCGAAGATCTCCTCCGGGTCCGTCGGGAAGCCCTTCTCGTGGCCGAGGCGGGCGGCGAGGCCATGGAGCACGTCCAGGTCGCTGCGCACCCCGTCGGGCGCCGTCACCGCCTGGCGGCGCAGAAGCACCCTGCCCTCCAGGTTCGTCACCGTGCCCGTCTCCTCGGCCCACTGCGTCACCGGCAGCACGACATCGGCCAGTTGAGCCGTCTCGGAGAGGACGACGTCGGCCACGGCCAGAAAGTCGAGCGACCGCAGCCGCTCCTCCACGTGTGCGGCGCGCGGCGCAGAGACGACCGGGTTGGAGCCCATCAGGAGCAGCGACTTGATGTCCCCGCCGAGCGCGTCGAGCAGTTCGTACGCGGACCGGCCGGGGCCCGGCAGCGAATCGGGGTCGACGCCCCACACCTCGGCGACATGCGCCCGCGCCGCCGGGTCCGTCAGCTTGCGGTAGCCGGGCAGCTGGTCCGCCTTCTGGCCGTGCTCGCGTCCGCCCTGCCCGTTGCCCTGCCCGGTCAGACAGCCGTAACCGGCCAGCGGGCGGCCCGCGTTCCCGGTGGCGAGGCACAGGTTGATCCAGGCGCCGACCGTGTCCGTGCCCTTGGACTGCTGCTCGGGGCCGCGCGCGGTCAGCACCATCGCCGACTCCGCGCCACAGAACATCTCCACTGCGTCCCGCAGCTGAGGCACCGGAACGCCGCTGATCCGCTCCACGTACTCCGGCCAGTGCGCCATAGCCGCCGCCCGCGCCTCCTCCCAGCCGCTCGTCCGCTCCGCGATGAACGCCTCGTCCGTCCGCCCCTCGGCCACCACCAGATGCAGCAGCCCGAGGGCGAGCGCCAGGTCGGTGCCGGGGCGCGGCGCCAGATGCAGATCGGCCTGCTCGGCGGTGCGGGTCCTGCGCGGGTCGACGACGATCAACTTGCCGCCGTTGGCCTTCAGCTCCGTCAGATAGCGCAACGCGGGCGGCATCGTCTCGGCGAGGTTCGAGCCGACGAGGATCACACAGCCGGTGCGCGGCACGTCGGCCAGCGGAAACGGCAGACCCCGGTCGAGCCCGAAGGCCCGCTGCCCGGCGGCCGCCGCCGACGACATGCAGAACCGGCCGTTGTAGTCGATCTGCGACGTGCCGAGCACCACCCGCGCGAACTTCCCGAGCGCGTACGCCTTCTCGTTGGTCAGACCGCCGCCGCCGAACACCCCGCACGCGTCCGGGCCATGCTCCGTACGCGTGCGGGAGAGCCCTTCGGCGACACGGCCGACGGCCTCCTCCCAGGTGGCCGGTTCGAGCCGGCCCGTGGCGTGGGATCGGATGAGTGGCTCGGTCAGGCGCACCCGGGAGGAGAGCACAGCGGGCGCAGTGCGGCCCTTGCCGCACAGCGCGCCCCCGTTCACGGGGAACTCGGGACGCTCCACGACCTCCACCCCGCCGGGGCCGGATGCCAGGCCCATCCCGCATTGCAGCGCGCAGTACGGACAGTGGGTCGATGTCGCCTTGGAGTGCATACCAGCCAGAGTCCGACACGCGTGTTACACCCCCCGACGCGCTCGCGTTACACACGCGGTAACCCGACCTCAGCGACCCCCACACCCCACTGTGAGCCCCGTCAGGGACGCGGACCCCGGTCCAGGTCGTGCCCCTTTAGGGGCGCGGGGAACGGCGCGAGGATGGACCACGACCCGCACCCGGCGGCCAAGCGGCACCAGGCAGACGCATCCCCGACCCCGCTCAAAGGCCAGGCTCAACGAGGCGCGGCCAGCGCCCGGTCCACGCCCGGCTCCCGGGGCCCCAGGAACCGCGGATCCGGTTGAAACGCCGAGTCCAACGCCGCCTTGCCCGCCGCGAACAGCTCCCGCGCCCCGCCGTAGTACCACGTCGCATCGTGCTTGGCGTCGACCCCGACGCCGTACGACGCCACGCCCGCCGCGCGGCACAGCGCGACCGCCCTGCGTATGTGGAAGCCCTGGCTGATCAGCACCGCCCGGTCGACGCCGAACACCTTCTTGGCCCGCACACAGGAGTCCCAGGTGTCGAAGCCCGCGTAGTCGCTGACGATCCGCCGCCCCGGCACACCGCGCTCGGTCAGATACGCGCGCATCGCGTCCGGCTCGTCGTAGTCCTCCCGGCTGTTGTCCCCGGTGACGAGGACGACCTCTATCCGCCCCGACTCGTACAGCTCGGCCGCCGCGTCCAGGCGGTGCGCGAGATACGGCGACGGCTCGCCCTCCCACAGCCCCGCGCCGAAGACCACCGCGACCCGCGTGTGCGGCACATCCGCCGTCGTACGCAACCGGCCGTCCGTCGTCACGAACAGCCACGTCGCAGGCAGCAGCGCCACTACACAGGCGGCCATGAAGCCCTGCACGGCCCGCCGCTGCCCCCGCCGCGTGCGCGGCAGCCGCGGCCGCAGCCGCCGCACTCGGGCCCACAGAGGTGTGACCCCTTGCTTCCAATGGGCCCACCGCGCCCACCCCGGCCGTTCCATCCCGAACCCCCGTCCCCCGCCGGATCCCCCGATCCGATCACTGCGCACAACGGTAAGCGAGCCCACCGACAAACGCTGACAACACTGCTCCGCCCGCCGTGAGCCCGGCTGAAACGACCCGTCACCGGCGCGCAACGCCGACGCAATCTGCCGCGGCCATCCTCGGTTCATGACGGCGTCGAACCCTCTTCGCGACGAGTCCTCTGTGCCCCAGCTCCTGAACGGCACCCCTCTCGAAAGCACGGCGCAACTCATGGACCGGATCACCAGCCAGCTCGGCAGCCAGCTCAATCTCGTGTCGCTCGACGGCAGGCGCCGCACCGACCCGGCGCCCGCGCTCGTCGTCGTCGCGCACGGCAGCCGCGACCCGCGCACCCTCACCACCGTCTCGGCCCTGCTCGAACGGATCCGCGAGCTGCGCCCCGGACTCACCGTGCGGCTCGGCCACATCGAGCTGAACGAACCGCTGCTCCCCGACACCCTCGCCGCGGCGACCGGCTCCGCCGTCCTCGTGCCGCTGCTGCTCAGCCGCGGCTACCACGTCAAGCAGGACATCCCCGACGCGATCGCCGCCGCCCCGCACCTCGACGCGCGCGTCGCCGCCCCGCTCGGCCCGCACCCCCTGCTCGTCGACGCGCTGCACGCCCGGCTCGTCGACGCGGGCTGGCCGACCCGCCCGAGCGAGGCCGTGCGCCGCACCAGCGGAGTGGTGCTCGCCGCCGCCGGCTCCCGCGACCCGGACTCCGCCGCCGACACCCGGCGTACGGCGGATCTCCTCGCGCAGCGCCTCGGCGTGCCGGTCGTCCCCGCCTACGCATCGCCCACCGCGCACGCCCCGCTCACCGTGCCCGCCGCCGTGCGCTCGCTCGCCGCCCGCGGACGTCACCGGGCCGCCGTCGCCTCGTACTTCACCGCGCCGGGCCGGTTCGCCGCGCAGTGCGCCGAGGCCGCTCCCTGGATCGCGGCCGCCCCGCTCGGCGACCACCAGGCGATGGCCCGCCTCGTCCTGCACCGCTACGAACAGGCCCGGACCACGGCACCGGCGGCGACGGCGGCGACCTGGCCCCCGGCCCGTCAGCTGACCTCCGCCTGACGCAGGACCGCCCCTCGGCCGCGCGGCCGATGAGGGACCCCTGAAGCCCCCTTTGTCACTGCTTGCGTTTACTGTCGGTGCATGGAAGGCACTGCACCGAACGCGTACGACGACGAGGCTGCCTACGACGAGGCGGCCTGTGACAAGGCCGCCTACGACAAAGCTGCCTACGACAAAGCTGCCGTCGAGCGATGGGCCGCCGAGCCGGACAAGAGGCCGGGGCGCACCGCCTTCCAGCGGGACCGCGCGCGTGTCCTGCACTCCGCGGCGCTGCGCCGCCTCGCCGGGAAGACCCAGGTGGTCACCCCCGGCACGCGGAGCAACGAGGCCTGGGACGCCAGCGCACGCACCCGCCTGACGCACTCCCTGGAGTGTGCCCAGGTCGGCCGCGAGCTGGGCGCGGCCCTCGGCTGCGACCCGGACCTGGTGGAGACGGCCTGCCTCGCGCACGACATGGGCCACCCGCCCTTCGGGCACAACGGCGAGCAGGCGCTGAACGAAGTCGCCGAGAGCTGCGGCGGTTTCGAGGGCAACGCGCAGTCGCTGAGACTCCTCACCCGCATCGAACCGAAGCGCTTCATCAGAAGCGAGGAGACCGACGAACTGGTCAGCGTGGGCCTCAACCTGACCCGCGCCGCCCTGGACGCCGCCACCAAGTACCCCTGGCCGCGCGGCTCCCACCCCACCGACCCGGCATCCCTCAAGTTTGGGGTCTACGAGGACGACCGGCCGGTCTTCGACTGGGTCCGCAAGGAGGCCCCCGGCCGTCGCACCTGCTTCGAGGCCCAGGTCATGGACTGGTCGGACGACGTCGCGTACTCGGTGCACGACTTCGAGGACGGCCTGCACGCCGGACACCTCGACCCGAACGTGCTGCACGCCGAGCCCGAGCGCCGGGACATCTTCGCCGTGGCGATCGGCCGCTACGTACCGGCGGACACCGACCCCGAAGAGCTGTCCCAGGCACTCGACCGGCTCCTCGACCAGGAGTGGTGGCCGCACGGGTACGACGGCTCTGCCGTCGCCCAGGCCCGGTTGAAGGACGCCACGAGCCAGCTCATCGGCCGCTTCTGCCTCGCCGCCGAGGCCGCGACGCGCGCGCGGTACGGCACGGGCCCGCTCACCCGGTACGGCGCCGAGCTCGTCGTCCCGCGCGGCGCCCGCCACGAGTGCGCGGTCCTCAAGGCCGTCGCCGACCGCTATGTGATGCAGCGCCCCGCCCAGGAGCGGCTCCGCGCCGACCAGCGGATCGTCGTCGCCGAGCTGGCCGATGCGCTCACGGCCCGCGCCCCCGAAGGACTCGACCCACAGTTCCGCGCGCTGTACGACGCGGCGCCGGACGACCGCGCGGCCCTGCGCGTGGTCGTCGACCAGATCGCGTCACTCACGGACGCCGCCGCCCGCTCGCTGCACGCGCGGCTCACCGCACGGCGCCCCATTTCCGAGCAGACCGACCACGGGGCGTGACGAAAACTGGCCGGATAGGGGCCCAACCCCTTCCCCCATCACGCTCCGTGCGGGACGCTCCCCTGACGGCAAGGCTTTGAGGAGGCATCAAGTGGTCGACGCGGATCAGACGTTCGTCATTGTCGGAGGAGGTCTCGCGGGCGCGAAGGCGGCCGAGACACTCCGGTCCGAGGGCTTCACCGGCCGGGTGATCCTCATCGGTGACGAACGCGACCACCCGTACGAGCGCCCGCCCCTGTCGAAGGGGTATCTGCTGGGCAAGGAGGAGCGGGACAGCGTCTTCGTCCATGAACCCGCCTGGTACGCGCAGTCGGACGTGGAGCTGCACCTCGGCCAGACCGTCGTCGCCATCGACCGCACCGCCAAGGCCGTCCGCCTCGGGGACGGCGCCGTCATCCACTACGACCGGCTGCTTCTGGCCACCGGCGCCGAGCCGCGCCGCCTCGACGTGCCGGGCACCGACCTGGTGGGCGTGCACCATCTGCGCCGCCTCGCGCACGCCGACCGGCTGCGTCAGGTTCTCGCCAGTCTCGGCCGCGACAACGGCCACCTGGTGATCGCCGGCGCCGGCTGGATCGGCCTGGAGATCGCCGCGGCCGCGCGGACGTACGGCGCGGAGGTCACGGTCGTCGAGCCCGAGCCCACCCCGCTGCACGCGGTCCTCGGCCCCGAGCTCGGCCAGATGTTCGCCGACCTGCACGCCGAGCACGGCGTCCGCTTCCACTTCGGAGCGAAGCTCACCGAGATCACGGGACAGGACGGCATGGTCCTCGCCGCCCGCACCGACGACGGCGAGGAGCACCCGGCGCACGACGTGCTGGCCGCGATCGGCGCCGCCCCGCGCACCGCGCTCGCCGAGTCGGCCGGGCTCGACATCGCCGACCGGGCGCACGGCGGCGGAATCGTCGTCGACGCCTCCCTGCGCACCTCGGACCCGGACATCTTCGCGGCGGGCGACGTGGCCGCCGTCCTGCACCCGCTCTTCGACATGAGGCTGCGCGTGGAGCACTGGGCGAACGCCCTCAACGGCGGCCCGGCGGCCGCCCGCGCGATGCTCGGCAGGGACGTGACGTACGACCGGGTGCCGTACTTCTTCTCCGACCAGTACGACGTGGGCCTGGAGTACTCGGGATGGGCGCCGCCCGGGACGTACGACCAGGTCGTGGTCAGGGGCGACGCCGGGAAGCGGGAGTTCGTCGCCTTCTGGCTGAGCGAGGGACGGATCCTCGCCGGGATGAACGTGAATGTGTGGGACGTCACGGACACCATCCAGAAGCTGATCCGCGCGGGTGCCCGGCCGCCCGCCGAGTCGCTCTCCGACCCGTCCGTCCCGCTGGAGTCGCTGCTCGGGTGAAGGGCCGGGCTGGAGTGTCACAGCAGGGCCGTAGTATTCCTACGTGGCAGGCAGGATCAATGACGAGGACGTGAAGGCGGTTCGGGACGCGGTCCCGATCGACGCCGTGGTCTCCGACTACCTCCAGCTGCGCAACGCGGGGGGCGGCAACCTCAAGGGTCTGTGCCCCTTCCACGACGAGAAGTCACCGTCCTTCCAGGTCAGCCCGAGCAAGGGTCTCTTCCACTGCTTCGGCTGCCAGGAAGGCGGCGACACGATCGCCTTCGTGATGAAGATCGACCACCTCACCTTCTCGGAGACGGTCGAGCGCCTCGCCGCCCAGGCGGGCATCACGCTGCGGTACGAGGAGGGCGGGTACAACCCCTCGAACCAGCGCGGCGAGCGCATCCGCCTCGTCGAGGCCCACAAGATCGCCACGCAGTTCTACATCGACCAGCTGGAGAGCCCCGAGGCGGAGATCGGCCGCAAGTTCCTCGCCGAGCGCGGCTTCGACCAGGCCGCGGCCGCGCACTTCGGCGTGGGCTACAGCCCGGCGGGCTGGGACCACCTCACCCGCTTCCTGCGCGGCAAGGGCTTCAGCGACAAGGAACTGACGCTCTCCGGCCTCTCCCAGGAGGGCCGTCGCGGCCCCATCGACCGCTTCCGCGGCCGCCTGATGTGGCCGATCCGCGACATCAGCGGCGAGGTCGTCGGCTTCGGAGCCCGCAAGCTGCGCGACGACGACAACGGCCCCAAGTACCTGAACACCCCCGAGACCCCGATCTACAAGAAAGGCCAGGTCCTGTACGGCGTCGACCTGGCCAAGAAGGAGATCGCCAAGACCTCCCGCGCGGTCGTCGTCGAGGGGTACACGGACGTCATGGCCTGCCATCTCGCCGGCGTCACCACCGCCATCGCGACCTGCGGCACGGCCTTCGGCGGCGATCACATCAAGATCCTGCGCCGCCTCCTGATGGACAACGGCTCGGCTCGGGTGATCTTCACCTTCGACGGCGACGCGGCGGGCCAGAAGGCCGCCCTGCGCGCCTTCGAGGACGACCAGAAGTTCGCCGCCGAGACGTACATCGCCATCGCGCCCGAGGGCATGGACCCCTGCGAGCTGCGCCTGGCCAAGGGGGACGGAGCGGTCGCCGACCTCGTGGAACCCCGTACGCCGCTCTTCGAGTTCGCGCTGCGCCAGATCGTCGGGCGGTACGACCTGGAGACCCCCGCGGGCCGCGCCGCCGCCCTGGACGAGGCGGGCCCCGTCGTGGCCCGCATCAAGAACAGCGGCGCGCAGCACGAGGTGGCCGTCCAGCTCGCCGGCATGCTCGGCATCCTGGACACCCAGTTCGTCGTCAAGCGCGTTGCCCAGCTGGCCCGTTGGGCCCGCGACCGCGGTGGCCGCGGCCCCGCCCCCCAGCAGCGCGCGGGCCAGCAGCAGAACCAGTCGTACGGCCCCTCGGCGCCCGCCGCCCCCGCAGGTCCCGCACTGAACCTGCGCAGCCCCGCCCACCGCACCGAGCGCGAGCTGCTCAAGCTGGCCCTGCAGCGCCCGGAGTTGGTCTCCCCGACGTTCGACGCGTACGGCGTGGACGAGTTCACCGCCCCGCCGTACGCCGCGGTGCGCCGCTGCGTGGAGGAGGCGGGCGGCGCCGACGCGGGCATCGCCGAGCCGCAGGCCTATCTCGCACGGGTCCTGGACGCCGCACCCGACAACACGGTCCGCGCCATGGTCACCGAGCTGGCCGTGGAAGCGATCCTGCGCAAAACGGTCGACGAGATGTACGCGGGCATTCAGCTCGTCCAGGTCAGGCTGCGCGCCGTCGACCGCCGCATCCGCGAGGTCCAGGGCAGCCTGACCCGCCTGGGCGGCCAGGGCGACCCGGCGCAACTGGCCGCTGTCCAGAACGAGTTGTGGGTACTCCAGCAGTACGCCCAGGCGCTGCGCGAGCGAGGCGCGGACGCCCTCTAGGGGACCTCTAGGGGCTCGCTCCGGACGTGCTTCGAGGCTCGCCCCGTACGCGTTCTGAGGTTCACCCCGGAAGGGCCTGGTTACCCGTCGGGTAACCACCCGGTCACAGACCGGACTCAAAAAGTCACCGCACGCCCCTCGTGGCGGCCGTGTGTCGTGCCCCACACTGGGTTGCGGTGCCTGAGTCCTCGGAGCGCGGCCGGCCCGCAGACAGCGAATGCGGAACCGGTACACCCGCGATTCCACACATCGTGTTCGGGACGGACAGCGGCGAGGCCGTCGAAGCCGATCCCGCTGTACCGCTGCCGCACGCCTCAGCAGCGATCATCATGGAGGTCGCCCCCGTGCAGACCCAGACCCTCACACAGAGCGAGACCGCCGTGCCCGCGGAAGCGGGTGCGGAAGCCGGCGCGGACGTCATAGCGGCCGTACCGCCGCAGAGCCGCGCCGCACGGCACCCGGAGACGGGCCCCGCGGGCACCGAGGCCCCGGACTCCCCCGAACCCGCCGAGGCGCTCGAACCGGACACCGGCGAGCTGCCCCCGGCACCTCGCGGCCGCACCGACACCGGCGGCCCGTCGTCCGACCTGTTCCGGCAGTATCTGCGCGAGATCGGCCGCATCCCGCTGCTCACGGCGGCGGAGGAAGTGGAGCTCGCGCGCAGCGTCGAGGCCGGGCTCTTCGCCGAGGAGAAGCTGCGGCTCGCCCCCGACCTGGACTCCCAACTCGCGCTCGACCTGGACAAGTTGGTGGTCGCGGGCCGGATGGCCAAGCGCCGCCTGATCGAGGCGAACCTCCGCCTGGTCGTCTCCGTCGCCAAGCGGTACGTGGGGCGCGGGCTGACCATGCTCGACCTCGTCCAGGAAGGAAATCTGGGCCTGATCAGGGCGGTTGAGAAGTTCGACTACGCCCGGGGCTACAAGTTCTCGACGTACGCGACCTGGTGGATCCGCCAGGCCATGTCGCGGGCCCTCGCCGACCAGGCCCGCACCATCCGCGTACCCGTACACGTCGTGGAGCTGATCAACCGCGTCGTGCGCGTCCAGCGCCGCATGCTCCAGGAGCGCGGCTACGAACCGACGCCCGAAGAGGTGGCGGCCCACCTGGACCTGCCGCACGAGCGGGTCAGTGAAGTCCTGCGCCTGGCTCAGGAACCGGTGTCGCTGCACGCGCCCGTGGGCGAGGAGGACGATGTCGCGCTCGGCGACCTCATCGAGGACGGCGACGCGACAAGTCCCGTGGAATCAGCGGCGTTCCTGCTGCTCCGCGAGCACCTGGAGGCGGTGCTCTCCACGCTCGGCGAGCGCGAACGCAAGGTGGTCCAGCTCCGCTACGGCCTGGCGGACGGCAGGCCCCGCACCCTGGAGGAGATCGGCCGGATCTTCGGCGTGACGCGCGAACGCATCCGCCAGATCGAATCCAAAACCCTCAACAAGCTGCGGGACCACGCCTTCGCGGACCAACTACGGGGCTACCTCGACTAGTCGACCTAGTCGACCTCGACCACAGCCTCGGCGAACTGGGCCTTGTACAGCCGCTCGTACGCCCCACCGGCGGCCAGCAGCGCATCATGCGTACCCTGCTCGACGATGTCCCCGTCCTCCATCACCAGGATGGTGTCCGCGTCCCGGATCGTGGAGAGCCGGTGGGCAATGACGAACGAGGTCCGCCCGTGCGCGAGGCGGGCCATGGCCTTCTGGATGAGCACCTCGGTCCGCGTGTCCACGGAACTGGTCGCCTCATCAAGGACGAGGATCACGGGGTCGGACAGGAACGCCCGCGCGATCGTGATCAACTGCTTCTCGCCCGCACTCACCCCCGTGCCCTCGTCGTCGATCACCGTGTCGTAGCCATCGGGCAGCGTCCGGCAGAAGCGATCGGCGTGGGCCGCCCGCGCCGCCTCCTCGATCTCCTCGCGGGTGACGTCCTTGGCCGCTCCGTACGCGATGTTCTCCGCGATGGTGCCGCCGAACAGCCAGGTGTCCTGGAGCACCATGCCGATGCCGGACCGCAGTTCGTCGCGCGACATCCTCGCGATGTCGACCCCGTCGAGCGTGATGCGCCCGCCGGTGACCTCGTAGAACCGCATCAGAAGATTGACCAGCGTGGTCTTGCCCGCGCCGGTCGGTCCGACGATGGCCACCGTGTGGCCGGGCTCGACCTTCAGGGAGAGGTCCTCGATGAGCGGCTTGTCCTTGTCGTAGCGGAAGGACACATGCTCCATCTCGACCCGGCCGCGCAGATTCTCCGGACGCTCACCAGGCACCGGGTCCGCCTCCTGCTCGTCCGCGTCGAGCAGTTCGAAGATCCGCTCGGCGGACGCGACACCGGACTGCACCAGGTTCGCCATCGACGCGACCTGCGTGAGCGGCATCGAGAACTGCCGCGAGTACTGGATGAAGGCCTGCACATCGCCGATCGACAGCGCGCCCGACGCGACCCGGAGGCCACCCACCACGGCCACGAGCACATAATTGAGGTTCGACATGAAGAACATCAGCGGCTGCATCGCCCCGCTGTTGAACTGCGCCTTGAACCCGGCCTCGTACAGCGCGTCGTTCTGCTCGGCGAAGGCCTTCGCCGACTCCTCCTGACGCCCGAACACCTTCACCAGGCTGTGCCCGGTGTACATCTCCTCGATGTGCGCGTTGAGCTTGCCGGTGGTCTTCCACTGCTGCACGAACTGCGGCTGCGACCGCTTGCCGACCTTCGTGGCGACGAAGAACGACAGCGGCACGGTGATCAGCGCCACCAGCGCGAGCAGCGGCGACACATAGAACATCATCACCAGTACGCCGATGATGGTGAGAGCCGAGTTCACCAGCTGACCCATGGTCTGCTGCAGCGTCTGCCCGATGTTGTCGATGTCGTTGGTGGCCCGGCTGAGCACCTCGCCGCGCTGCCGCTTGTCGAAGTACGACAGGGGGAGCCGCGACAGCTTCGTCTGTACGTCGCCGCGCAGCCGGAAGACGGTCCGGTTGATGGCGCGGTTCGAAAGCCGCGTCGCCACGAGCATCAGCAGCCCGGCCACCAGGAACGTGCCGAGCGCGAGCAGCAGCACCTCGCCCACGGCACCGAAGTCGATGCCCTTGCCCGGCGTGAAGTCGACCCCGGAGAGCATGTCGGCCATGCCGCCGTCGCCCTTGTCCCGCAGGTTCTCGATCGCCTGGTCCTTGGTGACGCCGTCCGGCATGTCACGGCCGACGATGCCCGCGAAGAGCAGGTCGGTGGCCCTGCCGAGGATCTTCGGGCCGAGCACGCTGAGCGCCACGCTGAGTACGCCGGCGGCGATCATCCCGTACATCGTGGTGCGCTCGGGCCTGAACTGCGCCAGGAGCCGCTTGCCGGACCCCTTGAAGTCCATGGACCGGGAGTCCGGCCCCATCATCTGTCCGCCCGGACCGGCCATTACGCGGCCTCCGCTTCCGTCAGCTGGGAGAGCACGATCTCCCGGTAGGTCTCATTGCTCTCCATCAGCTCGTGATGGCGTCCCGTCCCCACGACCCGGCCCTCGTCGAGGACGACGATGCGGTCGGCGTCCCGGATCGTCGACACGCGCTGGGCGACGATCACGACGGTCGCCTCGGCGGTCTCGCGGGACAGGGCGCTTCGGAGCGCCGCGTCCGTCGCGTAGTCGAGGGCCGAGAACGAGTCGTCGAAGAGGTAGATCTCCGGGCGCTGGACCAGCGTCCGCGCGATGGACAGACGCTGGCGCTGACCACCGGAGACGTTGGTGCCGCCCTGCGAGATGGGCGCGTTGAGCCCCTCCTCCAGGCCTGCGACGAAGCCCTTGGCCTGGGCGACGTCGAGGGCGTGCCAGAGCTCCTCGTCCGTCGCGTCCGGGTTGCCGTAACGGAGGTTGGTGGCGACCGTGCCGGCGAAGAGGTACGGCTTCTGCGGGACCAGGCTCACGGTCTTCGCGAGCAGCGCGGGCTCGACGGTGCCCACGTCGACGCCGCCGACCAGGACCTGCCCCTCGGTCGCGTCGATCAGCCGCGGTACGAGGTTGAGCAGCGTCGACTTGCCGCTGCCGGTCGACCCGATCACCGCGGTCGTCTCGCCGGGGCGCGCCACCAGGCCGATCGCCTTGAGCACGGGCTCCTCGGCGCCGGGGTAGCGGAAGCCCGCGGCTCGGATCTCCAGGTGGCCGTGGCTGCGCAGTTCGCGTACCGGGTCGGCCGGGGGCACCACGCTGCTCTCGGTGTCCAGGACCTCCTCGATGCGCTCGGCGCAGACCTCGGCGCGCGGCACCATCATGAACATGAAGGTGGCCATCATCACGGACATCACGATCTGCATCAGATACGCGAGGAACGCGGTGAGCGCCCCGATCTCCATGCCGCCGCTGTCGATGCGGTGCGCGCCGAACCACACCACGGCGATCGACGAGATGTTCACGACGGTCATGACGATCGGGAACATCAGCGCGAGCAGCTTGCCGGTGCCGAGCGACACGTCGGTCAGCGCGCCGTTGGCCTGCCGGAAGCGGTCCTTCTCGTACTCGTCGCGCACGAAGGCGCGGATGACACGGTTGCCGGTGATCTGCTCGCGCAGGACCCGGTTCACGGTGTCGAGGCGTTCCTGCATCGTGCGGAAGAGCGGCCGCAGCCGCTTCACGATGAGGCTCACGCAGATCCCGAGGACGGGCACGACCGCGACGAGGACACCCGAGAGCGGTACGTCGAGGCCGAGGGCCATGATGATGCCGCCGACGCACATGATCGGCGCCGACACCATCAGCGTGAACGACATCAGGACCAGCATCTGCACCTGCTGGACGTCGTTCGTGGTCCTGGTGATCAGGGAGGGCGCGCCGAAGTGGCCCAACTCCCGTGCGGAGAAGGCCTGTACGCGGTCGAAGACTGCGGCCCGGATGTCGCGGCCGAGGGCGGACGCGGTGCGGGCGCCGTAGTAGACGGCGCCCACGTTGCAGACCACCTGGGCGACGGTGACGGCGATCATGACGCCGCCGAACGACAGGATGTAGCCCGTGTCCCCCTTCACGACACCCTTGTCGATGATGTCGGCGTTGAGCGTGGGCAGATACAGCGAGGCGCAGGTCTGCAGGAACTGCAGCAGCACCAGCAGGGCGATGGGCTTCTTGTACGGGCCCAGGTGGGCCCGCAGGAGTCGTATGAGCACGGGGTCTCTTCGAGAGGCGTGGGCAGGGTTTCTGGCGAGGTCGCCCCCCATACTCCGATACCGCACCGGGGCGTGTGCAACCGATTAAGCCATGACCCGGTAAAAAGTTTGCCTGGGTCAATAAGTAGGTACGTCCCCGCGGGATCGTCGTGGCTGGTCGCGCAGTTCCCCGCGCCCCTTCGGGGCGCTCCTCCCCGGCACTCCTCCCCGGCGCCCTCAGAAACCGCTGGCCGCGAATGCCCCCGGATGGGCCTGCTCCCGCACCGTCCTGTACTGCTGACGCACCGCCTGGCCGACCGGCAGTTCCTCGCCCGGCTCGAAGACCTGTGCCGACGCACCCTGCCACTGCGGCAGTTGGCCCGTCAGGGCCCAGGCCGCCTGGCGTGCCGCGCCGATCGCCGTGTAGTCCGCGGGCTGCGGCACCACGACCTGCGTACCGAGCAGCATCGGCGCCGCGGCCTGCACGGCCGGCAGCTCGGCGGCGGCACCGAGCAGGAACACCCGCCGGACTTCCACCCCCCGCCCCCGCAGCACGTCGAGCGCGTCACCGAGCCCGCACAGCATGCCCTCGAAGGCGGCCCGCGCCAGATGCTCGGGCCGCATCGACTCCCGCCGGAGTCCGGTCAGGGTGCCCGCGGCGTGCGGCAGATTCGGCGTCTTCTCGCCCTCCAGATACGGCAGGAGTACGAGCCCGTGCGCACCCGGCGTCGACTTCATGGCCAGATCGGAGAGCCCTTCGAGGTCGGCAACTCCCAGCATCTCGGCGGCGCCCCGCAGCACCCGCACCGCGTTCAGCGTGTGCACCACCGGCAGATGCATTCCGGTGGCGTCCGCGAGGGATGTGATCGTCCCGCTCGCATCGACCAGCGCCTCATGGTGCACCGCCATCACCGACCCCGAGGCCCCCAACGAGACGACCGCGTCGCCCTGTTGGACCCCGAGCCCGAAGGCCGCCGCCATCGTCTCGCCCGTACCGGCAGAGATCAGCAGCCCCTCGGGTGTCGTACCCGCGGCTTCGGCGGGGCCTATCACCTCGGGCAGCATCACCTGGTGGCCGAGCGCGAGCTCGACGAGATCGGGGCGGTACGTACCTGTCGCCGCCGACCAGTAGCCGGTCCCGGAGGCCCCGCCGCGGTCGGTCGTGCGCCGTGCGGGACGGCCGAGGAGCTGCCACACCAGCCAGTCGTGCGCCTGCATCAGCGCGGCGACGCGCTGCGCCGCCTCCGGCTCGGTCTTCGCCAGCCAGCGCAGCTTCGTCACGGGCTGCCCCGCCTGCGGCACCGACCCGACGGCCTGCGCCCAGGCCTCGCGGCTGCCGAACCCGTCGATCAGATCGGCGGCGGCGACCTGGGCGCGCCGGTCGTTGCCGACGAGCGCGGGCCGCACGGTGTTGCCGTGCTGGTCCAGGGCGACGAGGGCGTTCTGCTGCGCGGCCACGCCGATGGCCTGCACGCCCTCGAGCAGCCCGCCGCCCGCGGCCTCGCCGAGCGAGAGCAGCCAGGCCTGCGGATCGACGTCGGAAGGCCGCCCGCCGCTCTCGGTGCTCTCCAGCGGATGCGGGGCATGGCCCTGCCTGAGTACGGCGCCCGTGTCGGAGTCACAGACCACGATGCGCGTGAAATCGGGCGAACTGTCCAGCCCAGCGACTATCCCCATGCGGGAATTCTGCCGCACCGCGCACCGTGTCCCGTACCGCAGGCCCCAGCCGGCCCTCCGGCTAGGTGTTGCTCGTGCCCCAGTCGTCCTCGACCGGGGCGGACTGCCCGCGCTCGCGCAGCGACCGCACCCGGTCGGCCACCGAGTCGGGCACCCGGTCGCCGACCTTCTCGGACACCGAGTGGAAGGCCTTGCCCGCCACATCGCGTCCCTGCTGCGTCGCGGACTCGACGGTGTTGCGCACGGCCGGGTTCTGCGCGAACTCGCGAGCGGACTTCTTCAACTGCTCGTAACGCTCGCGTCCGGCCCTGGTCCCGAGCACGTACCCGAGAGCCAGTCCCGCCACGAAAGTGAGCCGGTAGCGCATGGCTGCCACCCTTCCCTTGCGTCGGAGGGGGATACCGATTGGCGGAGCACCCCCCTGCTTGCGCTAATGTATGTGTCGCAGCGAGCGACCGCCGCCCGGGAATCCCCAGGTAGGTGACATCGTTGCAACGAGACGATCCCCTGTAGCTCAATTGGCAGAGCAGCCGGCTGTTAACCGGCAGGTTACTGGTTCGAGTCCAGTCGGGGGAGCTCGGTCTCCTGTAGCTCAATTGGCAGAGCAGCCGGCTGTTAACCGGCAGGTTACTGGTTCGAGTCCAGTCGGGAGAGCTGTGAGAAGGACCCCTGAGGCACCACTCAGGGGTCCTTTTCAGTGCCTGGTGGAACCATGCGGGCAGCACTGTGGTCCTCATGGTCGAGCGATGCCGACCATCCGAAGCAGGAGATCGTATGAGCGGCTATGCTGCGGCAGACGGCGCGCACAAATGTGCGCGACGCGCCGTTAGGGGCGGTAGCTCAGCCGGTTAGAGCAGCGGACTCATAATCCGTCGGCCGTGGGTTCGAGTCCCACCCGCCCCACCATTCGTTGCCCATGCAGGAACGTTTTAAGCAGCGGTGACGTGCGGCCCCGCTGCGCGAACGGGCTAGACATCGCCCGCCATCTCCGGTCGTTCTCAAGGGAGGCCAGAGGGGTCAGAGGGGGGCCTGCCACGTGATCGTGGTGCCCGTGCCGACGCCGTCCGTCGTGCCGTCGTCGTAGACCGTGAGCCGCACCCCTGTGCGGCCGTCCGGCAGTGTCGCCCGCGCGTCCACCGCCACCTCGATACGCGTGACGTCGGTGCGGCGTGACGTGGTGGCGAGGGCGCGGCGCAGGGCGGCGAGGAGGTGGCCCGCCGCCGGGTCCGTGACGCGGGTGTCGACGGCTCCCGTGAAGTGCACCGAGGGCTGGACGCCGAGGACCGCGGCCGCGCCCGCCGCCTCGCGGAGCACCTTGCCGCGGAACGTGGTCGGGGCGTCGGCGGGCGGCTGCTGGAGCGCGAAGATCGCCGTACGCACTTCCTGGATGGTCGACTCCAGTTCGTCCACCGCCTGGTCGAGGGTGGACTCCACCTTCGGTGAGCCCGCCCTGCGCCGGGTCGACTCCAGCATCATGCCGGTCGCGAAGAGCCGTTGGACGACCAGGTCGTGCAGATCGCGGGCGATGCGGTCGCGGTCCTCGAACACCGCGAGGCGCTGCCTGCTCTGCTGGGCGTCCGCAAGGACCAGGGCCAGCGCCGCCTGTGAGGCGAATTGCGTGGCCAGCAGGCGTTCCACCGAGGTGTACGCGCGGGCGCCGCGGGAGCGGGGCAGGGCGAGCGTCCCGATGAGCCTGCCGCCCGCCTGCAGCGGCAGCATCATGCTGGGTCCGAAGCGGGTCCGTACGCGGGTGGTCATCCGGGGGTCGGTCGCGGAGTCCTCGATGAACACCGGCTCGCCGCCGAGCAGTTGTTCAAGGACGGCGCTGCCGGGTTCGATGGTGGTGCCGATGAGGTCGCTCTGGGGGGTCGGCGCATGGGCTGCGGGGCGCTCACCGTCCGTGCCCTCCGTCGCCGCGGCGACGATCCGCATGCCCCCCTGGTCCGTGGGCTGCAGGATGACCGCCGCCGTGGCGTCCGCGAGGATTCTGGCCTGTTCCGCCACCGTCATCAGGGCGTCCGCCGCGGGTTCGCCCGTCAGCAGGGCGGTCGTGACGGCTGCCGCGCCGTCGATCCAGCGCTCGCGCTGCCTGGCCGCCTCGTACAGACGGGCGTTGCCGATCGCGATGCCCGCCTGGCTGGCCAGGACCCGCAGGAGCTGCAGGTCGTCCTCCGTGAAGGGGCCGCCGCGCTTCTCGGTGAGATAGAGATTGCCGAACGCCTCGTCGTGGACGTGGATCGGTACGCCGAGGAAGCTGTGCATCTCCGGATGTCCCGGCGGTATGCCGGACGAGCGCGGGTCGGCCGTCAGGTCGTCGATGATCTGCGGCCGGGGGTCGGTGATCAGCGCGCCGATGATGCCCGCGTGGCCGTCCGGGAGGCGGCCGATGCGGTTCCGTTCGGCCTCGGTCAGGCCCGTCGTGAACAGGTCGGTGACCTTGCCGTGCGCGGGGTCGATGACGCCGAGCGCGCCGTACCGGGCGCCGGTCAGCTCGGCCGCGCTGTCCACCAGGTGCTGGAGCGTGGCGTGCAGTTCGAGGTCCGTGCCGACGCCGAGCACCGCGTCGAGCAGCGGGCCGAGGGGGAGGGGCGGGCCTGCGGGGTTCATCGCGGGGCGCCCGTGCGCGCGGCGGCGCCCCGCGTGACCGTCAGCGGCTTCGGCTTCGGCTTCGACATGCGGACGCTCTCCCCGTGAGCTCGGATCGGCGGAAGCCGGCCCGTGTCGGCAGGGGCCGGCCCGATCAGCCGGACATCGGGTCGAGGACCAGCGGCTGGATCTTGCCCTCCAGCATCGCCCCGAGGCCGAGTACGGCGCATGCATCCGGCCGTTCGGCGATCTCCACCGGCATCCCCGTGGCATCCCGCAGCATCTGGTCGAACCCCGGAAGCAGCGCACTGCCACCGACCATCATGATCCCGCGTTCGGCCAGGTCGGCCACCAGATCCGGCGGGCAGTCGCGAAGCACCTTGCCGATGCCGTCGAGCACGGCGGTCAGCGGGGTGTGGATCGCGTCGCGTACGGCGGCGGTTTCGACGTGCACCGAGCGGGCGAGCCCCGTGGCGACGTCACGGCCGTGGATCTCGGTCTTCTCGGGCCCCTGAGGCGTGAGCCCGTTGCCGCTCAGGGCGAGCTGAAGGGGACGTACCGACTGGCTGGGAAGCATCAATTCGTGGTGGTGGCGCAGGTGCTGCACGATTGCGTGGTCGATGGCCTCGCCGCCGACCGGGATCCGCTGGGCCGTCACGATCGCCCCGAGCGACAACACCGCGACCTGCGTCGTCGCCGCCCCGCACACCAGGATCATGGACGCTTCCGGCCGCTCGACGGGAAGCCCGCAGCCGACCGCCGCGGCGATCAGCGTGTCCACGAGCTCGACCCGGCGGGCCCCGAGCCCGACCATCGTCTCGATGGCGGCGCGCTGGGCGAGGGGATCCGCGTCGTGCGGAGTGGTGGCGGCGGCCCGCAGCCGCGGCTTGCGGCGCAGCGCCCGGCGCAGCTTCTCGCCGATCAGGTTCCGCAGCATGCGCTGGGCCATCTGGATGTCGACGACGGTGCCGCCGGAGACGGGGCGCACGACGCGGATGTAGCCGGGGGTGCGTCCCGTCATCTGCTCGGCGAACTGGCCCACCGCGATGAGCGCGCCTGTGCGCGTGTTCACCGCGGCGGCGCTCGGCTCGTCGACGACGAGACCCGCACCCTTCACGAACACCCGGGTCCTCGCGGCCCCCAGGTCGACGGCGATGTGGCAGCGGCGCAATTGCTCCAGACTGACGGTCATGGCAGATCCTCCCGAGAGCGCAGACCGTACGGACCGTCGGACGACGGTCCTGTCTCGCATCGTGCGATGGCCGCGGGCGGCGCGCGCGCTGGGCTGAGCCGGGCGGGGTGCGGCCACACGGGTGGTGTTGGTCGCCTCGCGGGCCGCGCGGTTAGCATCCCGTGTGACGCATACGCCCCCGGAAGAAGACGAAGCCGAAGGCCCCCGGACACCCGGAGCCGACAGCAACCCCCCGATACCCCCGCTTCCAGTGGAGCCCCAGGGGCCCGTCACGAAAAGGCGGATACTCGCCGATCTGACGCCTTTGCGTACGTCCGTCGACTACCGCCGCCTCTGGGCCGGCAACACGATCTCCTGGATCGGCCAGGCGATGACCGCGCTCGCGGTCTCCCTCCAGGTCTACGACATCACGCACTCCAGCTTCTCGGTCGGCCTCGTCGGGCTCTTCTCGCTGGTCCCGCTGATCGTGTTCGGCCTGTACGGGGGCGCGATCGCCGACACGGTGGACCGGCGCAAGCTGGGCCTGTACTCGTCGCTCGGCTCCTGCGGGCTTTCGATCGTCCTCGCGGCGGGCGCGTTCGCGGGCTTCCACCACGTGTGGTTCCTGTACTCCGTGGTCGCGCTGCAGGCGGTCTGCGGGGCGCTGAACTCACCGGCGCGCTCGTCGATGATCCCGCGGCTCCTGCCGCCGGAGCAGCTGCCCGCGGCCAACGCCCTGTCGTCGATCACGACGACGGGGGGCATGATGCTCGGCCCCATGCTGGGCGGGCTCATCGTCGGCCTGTGGGGCTATCAGGCGGCGTACACGGTGGACGCGGTGGCCTTCAGCGCTTCCCTGTACGCGATGTGGCGGCTGCCTCCGATGCGTCCCGAGGGGGCGGGGGCCGGTGCCAAGCGGGCCTCGGTCCTCGACGGCCTGCGGTTTCTCGCCACCCGGCCGAACCTGCGGATGACGTTCTTCACGGACCTGTGCGCGATGGTGCTCGCGCATCCGCGTGCGCTGTTCCCCGCCGTGGCGGTGGTCTGGTTCGGGGGCGACGCGAAGACGGTGGGCCTGCTGGTCGCGGCGCCCGCGGTGGGGGCGCTCCTCGGGAGTGTCTTCTCCGGGTGGATCGGGCGGATCCGGCGGCACGGGCTCGCGATTCTGCTTTCGGTGGCGGGGTGGGGCGCGGCGGTCGCCGTCTTCGGACTGACGCGGAACCTCTGGCTCGGGCTGTTCTTCCTGGCGTTGGCGGGCTGCGCGGACACCATCTCGATGGTCTTCCGCAGCACGATGCTGCAGGCGGCGGTGCCGGACGAGATGCGGGGGCGCCTGCAGGGGGTCTTCATCGTGGTGGTCGCGGGCGGGCCCCGGCTGGGGGACTTCGTGGCGGGGGCGGTGGGGGATGTGGCCTCGCCGCTGCTCGCGGTCACGGGGGGCGGGGTCGCGTGTGTCGTGGCGGTGGGGCTGTTGGCCATGAAGTGGCGGGGGTTCGCGCGGTACGACGCGCGGGCGCCGGAGGCGTGAGGCGGCCCTCGGGGCACGTGGGCGGTCCGTTCAGGTGCCGCGGAGCACGCTGATCAGCTCCGTCAGATCGCCGACCGTGGTGCCGACCCCCGCGTCGGCCAGGCGCTCCCGGGCCCGGCGGCCGGGTGCGTACCCGATGAAGGGCATGCCCAACTCCTTGGCGGCGGTTGCCTCCCGAGGGGAGGAGCCGATCATGACGCAGCGGGCCGCGGGCCGGCCGAGCTGCTCCACTGCGCGGCGCAGACAGTCGGGGTCGGGCATGAGGCGGGTGAGGTCGGCGGTGCGGCCGTGGATTCCGCCGTCCGGCGCGGCATGGCGCACGGCCATGTACGTCGACAACGCGTCCGGCCCGGTGTCGGCGACGACGGCGTAGGGGCGCGGCTGCCCGGCCAGCGCATTGAGCAGCGTGCCCTCGGACGCGGTGGGCCTGTGCGCGTGAACGGCCGCCGTCTCGATGCCGGCGAGTTCGTGGTGCAGGGCCGGGGCAAGTGAGCGGTTCCGGGCGAACGCGCGCAGTACGTCCAGCGGATGGATCTCGTCGCTCCCCGAGGCGGGCGGTGCGACTCCCGCGTCCAGGAGTGGGTCACCCTTCAGTGCGGCCTCCGGGCTGCGCTGTTCGGCGATCACGGCGGCAAGGCGGCGTGCCGCGTCGCGCCCGGCCTTGCCGGGATGGAGCCGGGTCAGCAGGCCGTCGAACCCGATGACCACCGCATCGGCGGAGGCGAGCAGTTCGCCCGCCGATGGGGAGGTGTTGGAGGGCGAGGCGTCGGGTGGCGCCACGGCCGCGATCCGGCAGTACCAGTCGTCCGACTGGGGCACGGCTTCGAACCGGACGTCCCTCAGGCGGCCGAACTCCTCGATCCGATCATGGAGATCGTTGGAGACGACCACGACGGCCTGGGCGCCGGTACCGCTGAAGAGGCTGCGGCGCAGTCCGGTGGGGAACGTCGGCGCGGACACCGTCGGGTCCGGGTCGTGGGTGAGGGTGACGACGAGTCCGAGCACGGGGAACGGTGCGAGCGCGGCACGCAGGCCGGTGACCGTCGTGGTCAGCACGTGCAGTACGTGGACCTCCGGGGCGACGGTCACGTCCCAGCCGTGTTGGCGGGCCCGCATCTCGAACCGGTCCGGGCCGATGCCGCCCTGGATGAAGAGGTGGGAGATCTCCCGGCCCAGCCTGTGCAGGGTCTCCGACTGGGTGCCGGTAGGGCGGGTCAGGTACTCGAAGGTGAGGGTGGTGCCGGGGGGTGTCGGCTGGTCGTCCGGCAGTTCACGGCTGACGCCGAGGTCGTCCAGCTGGGCGCTGGGGAGTTCTTCGTGGGGGGCCAGGACCTCGTCTTCTGTGTGGGGGAACTCCTGGAGCAGATCGGCCAGTTCGGCGGCGTCCTCGGCTGAGGCATCCCCGTCCCGGCCTTCCAGATCGCCCCACGTGCGCAGCAGGGACTGGCGCAGTTCGGCGATGGTGACGCGGGTGGCGAGGGCCGCCGGGCCGGGAACGTCGAGCAGCGGGGTGCCGCGCCACAGTTCAAGGGCGGACCGCACGAGCTGCCGGGAGCGGGTGAAGTCGCCCGCGAAATAGGCGTCCTGGGCGTCGCTGGCCAGCCGCTGGCAGTGGAACAGGTCGACGCTGTCGGGGCCGGACGGCAGCGGCAGGGAGTAGCCGTCGTCGTCGGCGATCAGGGTGCCGGGGCCCAGCGCCTCGTCCAGGCGACGCGCGGCGGCGTGCAGGTCGTCCTCCCTGTCCACGGGGGCGGAAGGGCCCCGGATTCCCTCGGCCAGTTCGGCGTACGACACGGTGCGGCCCCGCTGGAGCAGCAGCATGCACAGCAACGCCTGCTCCTCCGGTACGTCGACGGCGAGGAGGCGGCCGTGCTGGGTGACCCGGAGCGGGCCGAGGACGGAGTAGGAGCGGGTGTGGGCGGAGGGCTCGGAGAGGTTGATGAGTCGCTCGGCGCCTCGGCCCTGGACGTCCGGGTTGGAGGAGTACAGCTCCTGGACGGCCGCGGCGATCCTCTCCTTGGTCGTCCCTGTCTGGAGTTCCGCTGCCTCGGGCCGTGAAAGGTGCGGCATGGATGAGGGATTCGGGCTCAGCTGGCTGACCAGCGAGGCGAGTCCGCTGAGGTTCGAACGCAGCTTCCGGAAGCTGTACTCGGAGAGGGCGAAGTCGGCGGTCAGGACCGGCCCACGGGGGGTGACGATGATGTGTGACGGGCGGAGGCTCTGGAGGGGCAGCCGGCGGTAGTGCAGTGCGTTGACCGCATCCGCCAACGGCGGCACCACCACGTGGAGTTGACTGGTGCGGAGGCTGTATCGGTATCGCGTGAGCAGGGACTGCAGGCTGCCCCCGTCCACGAACTCCGTGACCAGGTACGCCACTCTGCGCCCGGACGCGTCGTCGACGCCGTGGTCGATGACCCGTGCCACGTTCTCGTGACGGAACTCGACGAGCCTGTCCCCCCACTCCCGTGAGTACGGCGATCCCTGCGGATACTGCTTCACCACCACCGCGGTTCCGGGGCGGTGGACGTCCTCGGCGCGCCACGTGCCGCCGTTCTGCCCGAGCTGCTCGACCAACCGGTACCGGCCGGCGAACAGCCCTCCCCTCGCGCCCCCGCCCAGCTGCCGCACACTCTCCGGAGTGACCGTCGCAAAAGGCTCCCCCGCGGGAGCCCGGCCCTCGGCGCCCCCGCCCGCGGAAGGCGCCACCGCCCGCAGCTCCCCCGGCGCCACCCCCGCCCGCTCATCGATCAACCCGCCCACCCGGGCAAGGAGATCCCGCGTACGCCCCCGCGCGGTCCTCGGCAGCGTGCGGAGCAGCAACTCCCGTACCCCGTCGCGGAATTCATACGCCCCGGCGCCCACGCCAGAAGAAAGCATGCCGCTCAGGATCACCTCCGCCAGGTGCTGCGGGCGCGGACGCTCCTCCACCGCCGCCTGGACCAGGCGCATCACCGGCAGTTGTGGTTCGCCCACCGCCAGGTGGCCCGCGAGGCGGAAGGCCTCGGGGGAGGCGGTGGAGCGGAAGCGGAGTACCAGGTCCTCGGGAGTGAGGTCGGAGACGGCCTCGGCCTCGGGCTCCGGTGCGGGTGGGGTGCGCATCAACCAGGCCACCGAACCCGGCAGTTGGCTGCCGCCCGCGTCCGCCACCAGTGACGCCCAGTGCGACAGCCACGTCGGCGATGGTTCAAGTACCGGGATCGGCGTCGCGTCGGAGGGCGAGGGTGCGGGGTCCGCCGCGTACGGCGTGAAGGTCAGGGAGGCGGAAGGTGAAGCCGGGTGCGGGGCGGAGAGGGTGCCCGGGGTCGTGGGGAGCGCCGTGGTGCGCCAGAGGCGTTCCGGGAGTGGCTGGATCAGGGCCAGCGGCAGTTGGGAGGCCCAGCGGTGGAGCGTGCGGTACCAGAGGGTGCCCGCGGGGCCTTCGCGCCACTGCGGGCCCATGCAGTCGCTGATCAGGAGGACGACCGTGCGGCCCGTCGCGGGCCCGTGCGCGGCCTGGGGCGGGAGCTTGCCGTCGGGTGTCGCACGATGCAGCTCCACCGTGCGGAAGATGCCGGACTGGGCGAGCGCGGTGTGCAGTTCGTGGACCAGGGGGCGCCAGATCGGCATCGTCGGGCCCGCGTCGTACACCAGGCAGAGGCGCAGCCAGCGCTCGTCGGCGGGGCGGAGCACCGGAAGCCAGCCGCGCGGGTGCCCGCCCAGGCGCGCGATGCGGTGCGCTGTCGCCTCCTCGTCGATGACCTGCCCGACGGGGGAGGGGACGCGGCGTTTGAGGGGGCGCAGGGCGCGTTGCAGGGCGAGAGGGTGCGTCACCATCGGGGGGACGGGGACGCGGAGGGGTGTGTGGTCCGACATCTCCGGTGCACTTCCCGGCCCGGGAGGCGGTGTCGGGGCGGACCCGCCCGTCGGGGCCGGAAGGCGCAGCGGCACCCGGTCGTCCCTGGGTGGATCAGGCGTCGACCATGCCGGGTTCGATGGCGCGGGGCGCGTCGGCGGTGGTGGTGTGGAAGGCGTCGGCGGTGCGTCGTCGGGGACGTCCGGCGGCGTCGGCTCGGTGCCGTCCATCTGCCGCGCCAGCCACACCAGTTCGGCCAGCTCGATCGACGTCGGCCGGGAGCCGTCCGCCGTCCGCGCGAGGAGATCGGCGAGGCGCGCGAGAGGTCCCCGGTGCCGGGGCTCGTCAGAGTGCATCGGGGCCCGGATCCGCCGACTGCGTCAGATACGGCATGAGTTGGCGCGCGAGGTCGTCGCGCGACGCGGCGTCGACGCCCGCCGCACCGGTCAGATAGATCGCGTTGAGCAGCTGGTCGGTGGCGAGTTCGCCGCCGGTGCCGCGTTCCAGGAAGCGGGCGATGAGGGAACGGGCGTACGCGTCGGGCTCGCCCAGGTGGGCGCGGACGATCTCCTCCAGATGCTCGTCCCGCGGCTGGCGAAGGCGCAGTGTGACGCAGCGGCGCAGGAAGGCGGGAGGGAACTCGCGTTCGCCGTTGCTGGTGAGGACGACGAAGGGGAAGGCCCGGCAGCGCACGCGGCCGCGCTCGACCGCCACCGGGTCGTCGGAGCCGTCGGTCAGCAGCTCGGCCTTCGGGGTGTGCTTGGCGATCCGGACCAGTTCGGGGATCTCGTACTGGCCCTCCTCCAGGATGTTCAGGAGGTCGTTGGGCAGGTCGAGGTCGCTCTTGTCGATCTCGTCGATGAGCAGGGCGCGGGGGCGGTCGTAGGGGAGGAGGGCGGTGCCGAGCGGGCCCAGGCGGAGGTGGTCCTCGACGCCCGCGCCGGAGCGGCGCTCCTCGGCGCCCGCACCCCCGGAGCGGCCGTGGCGCATATCCCGCGCGGCCTGGTCCTTCGCCGCGTACAGACGGGAGAGCGGGTCGTACTGATAGAGGCCGTCGTGCAGGGCGCTGCGGCTCGTGATGTTCCAGCGAAGGACCGGGCCCAGGCCCAACTCCCGTGCCACCGCGTACGCGAGGCTCGACTTGCCGCTGCCGGGCGGGCCCGTCACCAGGAGCGGGCGCCTCAAGTACAGGGCGGCGTTGACGAGTTGGACGCAGGTCTCCGTGGCGCGGTACGTGTGCGCCCGGT
Organism: Streptomyces sp. NPDC086554; assembly: GCF_040686095.1. Classification (NCBI taxonomy): domain Bacteria; kingdom Bacillati; phylum Actinomycetota; class Actinomycetes; order Kitasatosporales; family Streptomycetaceae; genus Streptomyces; species Streptomyces sp. NPDC086554. The sequence goes on along the minus strand of NZ_JBFBJK010000002.1, from coordinate 254,201 downwards.
GGACGCGGTCCGGGGAGGTCGCCGAGCCGTCGTCCGTGGGGGTTTCGAGGACCGGGCCGCCGTCGAAGGCGCGCCAGGGCGGGGGCGGAGGCAGCTCGGTGATCCCGTCGTGGGGCTCGTTCGTGCCGGTGTAGACGGGCCACAGGGACATGGTCTGGGTTCTCCGGTTTCGTACGTCGGGCTCACGGTTTCGTACGTCGGGCTCAGGCGACGGGGGAGTGGCGGTGGGCGGCGGGTGCGTCGGGGAAACAGCGCGGGTCGTCCCAGAGGAGCTGCACGTCCCGCGCCCAGTGCCTGTCCGGCTCGTCCGCCGCCCCGGCGGACTCGCGCAACGCCAGTATGGTGCGCGGGAGTTCGGCGGGCGGAGTTCCGTCCACATGGGCCGAGATGCGGTCGAGGAACTCCGAACCGGCGCATCCCGCGCCCGCAGGGCCGTGCCCGTCGGCGCCCTCGCAGCCCGTGCGGGGCCACAGCAGCACCGGCACGGGCGCGGTCAGCGAGACGTCGAAGTGCGTCACGTCGGCGCCCGGTCCGGTGCGGTCGGTCGGGGGCGGTGCCCCGAACCCCGCGAGGTCAGCGCCGTCCCGCCGCAGCCGGAAGCGCAGCTTGTTCGGCTTCTCCTGGGTGCCGCACTCGACGCGGTGCAGGGATGTCGCCGTACGGCCGTCCAAGTGCTCCCATTTGCGGGCCAGTTGGTGACGCAGACCGCCCTTGCGGCGGGACCGCTCGGTGACGACCAGCGGATAGGAGCAGCCGAGCGGCGTCGGGTCGTCGGCGCCGCACTCCCACTGGGCCACCGGCCAGTTGAGCAGCGCGCGGGGCAGCACGAAGGCCAGCAACTCGTCCGTACCGGGGGCGAGATGGGAGAAGGCGTCGTCGACGCTCTCCTGGACGTAACTCCGCACGCGGCCGGTGGCCACGGTGTCCGAGCCGACGGGGTGACGGTGGCCCTCGCGGTACGCGGAGACCTCGACCAGGAGCTGGTCGTCGCCCGCGCCGCTGTGGTCGATCTCGACGAGGATGGGGGACCAGTCCGGCGGCGCCCCGGACGGTGCCGTGGACCGGGGTGCGTCGAGCAGCCCGGTGAGCCGGTCGGCGAGGCGGCTCAGCGCTTCCGGCTCTTCGACCTCCGACAGTACGTACCAGGCCGCGGACCACAGCGAGCCGAAGCCGCCGTGCGGCACGGGCGGGCCGAAGGGGCCCACCGCGTCGTTGTACAGCCGCTCCGGGTCGACCGCGGGACCGCTGCCCGCCGCCCGATCCACCAGCTCGCGGAGCCGCTCCTTCGCCGCCCGGTGGTGGCCGGGGGTGGGGATCAGGTCGCCGAGCGGGGCCCAGTAGCGGGCCATGACGGAGGTGGGCAGCATCCTGCCGTTGCGTACGCCGGTGGACGCGCGTGCGGCGGCCGACACCATGCCCACCACACGGTTGCTGTCCGCGAGAGTCACCGCCGCGCCGCTGAACCCCGGGGCGAGGGGCTGCCCGTGGGCGCTCCACGCCTCCAGCTGCACCCACTCGTCGGCGATCAACTGGGCGGCGGTGGCCCGGTATTCGGCGAGGGTGCCCTCCGGATAGCCCTTCGGGAAGCCGTACACGAGGAGCCTGGGCCGGGGTTCGGCGTACGCGTCGTCGGGCGCCGCGAACTCGGCGGGCCGCACCGGCACGGGGTGCGCAAGCTCCAGGACGGCGAGGTCACCCGGATCGACACCCGCCCCGTCCCACCCGCCGTGCGCACCGACGGCCGCGGGCACATCCCCGAGGTCCCCGCGGTGCGGAAAGGAGACGGTGAGCGCCGCCCGATCGCTGCCCCGCACGACATGCGCACAGGTCAGCACATGCCGCTCGGACACCAGGAACCCGGCCCCGACCTCGCCGCCGCAGGCGATCCGGGCATGCCACGTCGCACTGCTCATGAGGAGGCGGTGGCCTCCGGGGAGCGGGGGGCCGGCTGCGGGGCGGCGGGATCGGCCCCGCCCGGCGTCCACGCCAGGCGCACCACCAGGTGGCCCTCCGCCGTGCCCTTCACGATCACCGCACCGGCCTCCGCCGTCATCCGGACCCCGAACTCGATCTCCACCGAATCGGGGCGCAGGCTGCCGTCCCGGAACACCCGCAGTGCGGACTCCGCGGCCGCTCGCGCCCCGGCCAGTGAGCCCTCGAAGGTGCGGGCGGCCTGTGCGGGTCCTTCGCCGTGGCGCGAGATGAGGTGGGAGCCGTGCAGGTCGTCCACGTCGGCCATGACGACCCGCGCACCGTCATCGGTCCTGAACTCCACCAGATCGTCCATCACTGCCCCCGTCGAACCATGCGTACCACGCGCACCACGTTCTCTATGTGCTGACTGCTCATACGTGCTCATGACTGTCTGCCAACTGCATTGTCACGGAAGGTGCTTGTCTCTGTCAGCCATCTTCCGGGCAACGGCCTGAGACGGGTGTGGCTGGCGGGAAGGTGCCCTGGCGGCTTCCCGCCAGGAACGGTCAACACCCCCGCAACACAAGCCCCCTGACACTCGTCGCAGCACCCGGGGACCACCCCCGCCCGGGTCCGACGAAGAGAGGGCACCCATGACCAGAGCACCCGCGTGGCGAAGAGCGAGGCTCCTTCCGGCCGTCGGCCTCGCGTTCGCCCTGCTCCCGGCAGGGCAGGCCGCTACCGCGGCTCCTTCCGACGTGCCGCACGGGCGGGCCACCCCCGCCGCCCACACCGTCACCCTGGTGACCGGCGACAAGGTCACCGTCACGGAACTCGGCGGCGGCAGGAAGACCGTCACCGTCGACCGGCCCGCAGGGGCCGCCGGAGCCGTCCGGAGTGAGATATCGGGCGGCCGCATCACCGTCGTACCGGACGAGGCGCGGCCCTATCTGAGCGCGGGGACCCTCGATGAGCGGCTCTTCGACGTCACGGAGCTGATCCGGCAGGGGTTCGCCGGGAAGAAGGCGGGCGCCGCCCTGCCGCTGATCGTGACGTATGAGAAGAAGGCGCGTGCGGCGGGCCGGGATGTGCCGCGCGGTGCCGACAAGGTGCGGTCCTTGCCGAGCATCGGCGGCGTCGCGGTGAAGGCGTCCGAGCCCGGTGACTTCTGGCGGGCGGTGGCGCCGGATGCCACCAAGTCGGCCCACGCAAAGGGTGGTTCGGGCGGCTCTCTTGCCGACGGCATCGGGAAGATCTGGCTCGACGGTCGTGTCGAGGCCGACATGGCGCAGAGCAACGAGCAGATCGGCACCCCCAAGGCCTGGGAGGCGGGGCTCACCGGCAAGGGCGTGAAGGTCGCCGTCCTCGACACCGGAGTCGACACCTCCCACCCCGGTCTCAAGGATCGTGTCGACGCCACCAAGAGCTTCATCCCGGGCGAGGAGGTCGCCGACCGCAACGGCCACGGCACCCATGTGACCTCGACGGTCGGCGGCAGCGGCGCCGGGTCCGACGGCGACAAGGAGAAGGGCGTCGCGCCCGGCGCCGCCCTCTCCGTCGGCAAGGTGCTGAGCGACGAGGGGTCGGGCAGCGAGTCGCAGATCATCGCGGGGATGGAGTGGGCGGCCAAGGACGTCGGCGCCAAGGTCGTGTCGATGAGCCTCGGTTCGCAGGAGGCCAGCGACGGCACCGACCCGATGGCCGCCGCCGTCGACACGCTCTCCAAGGACACCGGTGCCCTCTTCGTCATCGCCGCGGGCAACACCGGCGCCCCCTCCTCGATCGGCTCGCCCGGCGCCGCCGACTCCGCGCTGACGGTCGGGGCCGTCGACTCCGCCGACAAAGCCGCGTACTTCACCAGCCAGGGCCCCCGCTTCGGCGACAACGCCCTCAAGCCCGACCTGTCGGCCCCCGGTGTCGACATCCTCGCCGCCCGTTCCCAACTCGTCGGCGGTGCGGGCTACTACACCGAGATGAGCGGTACGTCGATGGCGACCCCGCACATCGCGGGCGCCGCCGCCCTGCTCGCCGAGAAGCACCCGGACTGGAGCGGCGCGCGGCTCAAGGATGTGCTGATGTCGACGTCCGCACGGCTCGACGCCTCCGCCTACGAGCTGGGTGCGGGCCGCGTCAGCGTGCCCGGCGCGATCGACGCCCGGATCACCGCGAGCGGCAGCGCCGACCTCGGCTTCTACTCCTGGCCGTACGGCGACAACAAGCCGGTCACGAGGACTGTCACGTACACCAACTCATCGGACGCTGCCGTGGAGTTGAGCCTCGCCGCCGAGGGTGCGGCGGAAGGCGTCGCCACCCTCGCCGACAAGACGCTCGCCGTCCCCGCGCACGGCACCGCGTCGACCACGGTGACCGGTGACGGCGCGAAGGCGCCCGTCGGCAACACCAGCGGCCGTATCGTCGCGAGCGCCGCCGGGAAGCCGGTCGCGCACACCGCGTTCGGCCTGGTCAAGGAGGAGGAGCGGTACACGCTCACCGTCCGCGTCAAGGACCGTGACGGCGCCGCGACCGGGGCGGGCCTCGTGTTCCAGCGCCTCGCCGAGGGGGTCGACCCCATCCAGACGGAGGTCGGGGACACCGGCACGCTGGAGCTGCGTCTGAAGCCGGGAACGTACGCCCTGTCCTCCTTCCTCGACGTGCGCGGCTCCAACGGCAAGGACTCCCTCGGCCTCGGCTTTCTCGCCGCACCCGAGATCGTCCTCGACAAGGACCGCGAAGTCACCCTGGACGGACGGAGGTTGCGCGAGATCGGCGTGGACGTCGGTCGCCGCACGGAGACCCGCCAGCTCCTCATGGAGTACGACCGGAAGGCGAACGGCGCCGAACTGATGGGCGCGGTCCAGGTGCCGGTCAAGTACGACAGCGTCTTCGCGGCGCCCACCGAGAAGGTCGAGGAGGGCAGCTTCGAGTACCGCACCGTCTGGCGCCTGGGCAAGCCCACCCTGGACGTGAAGGGCCTCGGCGAGGTCGTGCCGCAGCCCGGCGGCTCCGTCACCGACGGCCGCAGCAGGCTGCCGCTCGTCGACGTGGGCGGCGGCACGGCCGCCGAGTACGCGGGCAAGGACGTCAAGGGCAAGGCCGTCGTCGCGCGCCGCTCGGCGGCCGCGACACCCGCCGACCTTGGGCAGGCCGCACAGGACGCGGGCGCGAAGGCGCTGTTCGTGACGGACGACGTGCCCGGGCGTCTCAACGCCTGGTTCGGCACGGACGACAACGCGGACCGGCCGCTTCAGATCGGCACGGTCGGCGCGGCGGACGGCGCACGGCTCATCGCGGCGGCGAAGGCGGGCAGAGCCGTGGAGACCACGGCGACGTCCCGCACGCCGTATGTGTACGACGTGTCGGAGGGCCACAAGGGAGCGGTGCCGCGCGACCTGACGTACGAACCGTCGAAGCGTGAACTCGCCGTCCTGGACACGAAGTTCCACGCGGTGAAGCCGGTGGCGGGCGGGGAGTTCCGCTACTCCCTGACGGACACCTTCGCCATCGGGTTCGGCTTCCAGGAGAAGATCGACTACCCCGTCGAGCGGACGGACTACGCGTCGACGGGGGCGGGTCAGCTGTGGCACGAGTCCGTGTCGGTCGGCCCCGGCGCGCTGGAGGAGCGCGGCGGCCTGGTGAGCTACCGGGGCGGCAAGCACGGGACGCTGAACTGGTTCAAGCCAGCATGGCATCCGTGGCTGGGGACGGGGCTCGGCTGGGGGCAGCAGCGGTCCGGGAACTCGCTGCAGTTCAACGTCCCCGGGTGGGGCGACTCCGGTCCTGATCACACGGGGTTCGGCGACGTGTGGAACGACGACTCGATGACGCAGGTCAGTGCGGTGTACGCGGACGGGGAGCTGGTGGACCGGCGGCAGGGTTCGGGGGTCCATGTGTGGGACGCGGATCCCGCCGAGCGGACGTACAAGGTCGTGACGGACACGACGTTGGATGCGGGGCGGTGGCGGCTTGCGACGAAGGGCCACTCGGAGTGGACCTTCAAGTCGGAGGAGACTCCGGCCGACCGGCAGACGTTCCTTCCCTTGCTGAACCTCGGGTTCGACGTGGACACGGATCTCGCGGGGGACGTGCGGGGTGGGCGGACCGTGGATGTCGGGATCTTCTCCGAGTACGTCAGGGGGGCGGTGGATACCGGGACCATCGGCGGCGGCAAGCTGGAGGTGTCGTACGACGACGGTGCGAGCTGGGCGGAGGTCACCCTCGACCGGGACGGCGAGAAGGCCGCCTGGGGAGGGAAGTTGAAGGTTCCCGGGTCTGCTGAGTACATCTCGCTGCGGGCTTCGGCGAAGGATGACCGGGGCGGTTCGGTCACGCAGGAGATCGTCCGGGCGGTGGGGGTGAAGTAGGGGCGGGCCCTGCGGGGCACGCCCTCCCCGCAGGGCCTGCTCTCGCCCTGCACGGAGTCGTAATCCAGGCGTTACGCCAGTGAAGGTGCTGTGTCACAGTGATCGTTGAGGCTGATGTCGCCGATTGCCCCGGTTTCTGGGGCTAGTTGGCGGCTCAACAAACGAAATCCGGTCCTCCCCCCACAATCCGAACAGGATGGGACCACACTGATGACCCTTCAACTGCCCATGGGGCCCGATCCACTCAGGTCGGCCCCGCTCCACGGCGGCCACGTCCTGGCCGTCGGTTCGCCCGGCCCCAGCCGGGAACTGCTCACCCGGACGCTGAAGCTCACCGGGTACGAAGTCACCCATGCCGTACCCGGCGACGTACACCGCCAGGTCAGGCTGACGCCCCCGGACGCGATCGTGGCCCTCGACGACGGCCCGGACGGGCGCCGGCAGGGCCTCGACGTCATACGGGAGGTGCGCGCCGACCCCGCGGGGCAGGCGCTACCGCTGCTCATGGTCACGGGGGCCCGCACCCACGCCCCCGGCGCCGTCGCCGATCTGCTGCGGCACGGCGCCGACGACTGCCTGCCGGAGGCGTCCGACCCGCGTGAACTGTCCGCGCGGATAGCGGCCAAGCTGCACCGCGTCCCGGTCCCCGTCGAGAACCTGCTGCGCGATCCGCGCACCGGCCTCTACTCGGGTCCGCACTTCATGGACGAACTCGACCGCGAGCTCAGCCGCCCGCCGGCCGCCCGGCGCGGCGGTGTGCTCGCCGTCGTCGGCGTCGCCGAGATGGCCGCCCTGGAGACGCGGCTCGGGCCGCGAGTGCGGCGCGAGGTCGCCGAGCGGCTCGCAGGCGTGGCAGAGCGGCTCGGCGGCGTCTGCGACCGGCTCGGCTGGGACGAGGACGGGCAGCTGCTCGTGCTGATGCCCGGTGTCGACGAGGAGACCGCCACCCGGAGCCTGCGGGAGTTCGCCGCGTCCGTGGCGGGCACCCGGTTCGTCGTCGCGGACGAGAACGTCCGGCTCACCCCGGCGATCGGCTGGACACCGCTCGCCGAATACGCCGACCACACCCGGGCTGCCGAGCACGCGCGGGACGCCGTGTCCGAAGCCGTACGCCACCGGGACCTGCGCCCGGTGCGCTACGAGCCGTGGATGCGGGCGAGCGCCCCGCACGGCCACCGCCGCGCCCGCGCCGGGTTCCGGGTCCTTGTCACCTGGCTGACCCGGCTGATCTCGCCGGTGCTTCCGCTGGTGCTCGGCGTGGGCGTGCCGTTCGCGCTCTACCAGCAGGCGTACGAACTGGGCTGGGACGCGGCCGGGTTCGCCTACTGGGTGGTGGTGGCCGGGCTCGTGCTCTCCGCCCTGCTCATCATGCTGGAGTGCCTGTTCTCGCTGGACGCCACGCCCAGGCCGGACGGGCCGGGCGCGCCCTATCCGGCCGCCAGCGCCGTGATTGCCGCCTACCTGCCGAACGAGGCCGCGACGATCGTCGACACCGTCGAGTCGTTCCTGCGGCTCGACTATCCAGGCGAGCTCGAGATCGTCCTGGCGTACAACACACCGCACGCGCTGCCCGTCGAGGACACCCTGCGGGACATGGCGGCCCGCGATCCGCGCCTCGTGCTCCTGCCGGTCGTGGGCAGCACGTCCAAGGCGCAGAACATCAACGCGGCGGTGACGCGGGTGCGCGGCGAGTTCGTCGGCATCTTCGACGCCGACCACCATCCCGCGCCGAACGCCTTCCGGCACGCCTGGGACTGGCTGTCCAACGGCTACGACGTCGTGCAGGGCCACTGCGTCGTACGCAACGGGGACAGCTCGTGGGTCGCACAGACGGTCGGCGTCGAGTTCGAGACCATCTACGCCGTCAGCCATCCCGGACGGACCCGGATGTACGGCTTCGGGGTCTTCGGCGGGTCGAACGGCTTCTGGCGCACGGACCTCCTCGCCAGGACCCGGATGCACGGCTCGATGCTCACCGAGGACATCGACTCGACGATGCGCGCCCTGAACGAGGGTGCGCGCATAGCCATGGACCGGACGCTCATCTCGCGTGAGCTCGCGCCGACCCTGCTGCGGCCGCTGTGGAACCAGCGCTCGCGCTGGGCGCAGGGCTGGCTGCAGGTGTCGCTGCGGCATCTGTGGGGCGCGCTGCGCTCGCCGGTGTTCTCGCGGCGCCAGAAGACGGGCCTTTTCGTGCTGCTCGGCTGGCGCGAGGTGCAGCCGTGGCTGACGCTGCAGATCCTGCCCATCCTGGCGCACGCCGCCTGGCGTGCGGGCGGCGTGGACCGGCTCGACTGGGCGGTGCCTGTCTGCCTGATGGCGGCGGCCGTCACGATGTCCGCCGGGGTGGTGCAGGCCGCCTTCGCCTGGCGGCTCGCGGTGCCCGAACTGCGCCGCCGCAAGCGGTGGTTCTGGCGCTATCTGCTGGTCTCGACGTTCTTCTACTCCCACTTCAAGAACATGGTGGCGCGCCAGGCGCATCTGAAGGAGGCGCTCGGCGACCGGCAGTGGCGGGTCACACCGCGGGCGGCTTCCGCGTCCGCGTCTGCGTCTGCGTCCGCGTCTGCGTCCGCGCCCGAGCCCGCGGGGCGGTCATGAGCACCCTGACGGCCACCCGGCCCACAACACCGGCTCCCGCTCCCCGCCCGTCCCGCGGCCGTGCGCTCGAACTCCAGGGATACCGCGGCCTCGCCGCCCTGAGCACGGTCCTCTTCCATGTGTGGCAGGAGTACTACACGTACGACGCGGCGGGCGCGCACCCTCCCGTCGAAAGCCCCTGGCTGGGCGCGCTGATCTCACTGGAGGTGATCGACCTCTTCTTCGTGATGTCCGCGTATCTGCTCACGCTGTCGTACGCCCGAGCGGCCATCGACGGCGGCGCGATCCGTACCGGCCGGAGCTTCCTCTTCCGGCGGGCGATCCGCATTCTGCCGCTGTACTTCCTGGCGGTGCTCGTCGTCTGGGCCAGCCGCAACCCGACGCTGCCGGGCGACTGGCGCGACCTGGTCGAACACCTCACGTTCACGCACATCTTCGACCGGGAGCGCATCTTCTACACGCTGGGTCCGACATGGTCCCTGTCCCTCGAAGTCGCCTTCTACCTGGCGCTCATCGCGCTCGGCCCGCTCGCGGTGCGGGTGTGCCGGAAGCTGCGGACACGGCGGGCGCGGGTGGCCGTGTGCGCATCGGGGTGCGCGGCGCTGTTCGTGCTTCCGGTGGTGTGGATCTCCGTGGCGCACTACGTCGTCGGGGTGCCGCACACCGACTGGCCGGTGTACTTCGGACCGCAGGCCCGCTTCGGGGGCTTCGCGGCCGGCATGGGGCTCGCGGTGCTGCTCGTGGCCCTCGGCGAGCGGGGCAGGCTGAGCGCGCGGGCGACGGTGCCGCTGTCGGTGGCGGTGCTGGCAGGGCTCTACGCCCTGTCGTACCTCTCCGACCCGGAGAACTTCGCGCACACCTACTACCACCCGATCGCGGCCGTGCTGTGGTTCGCCCTGCTCTACGCCACGCTGCACGTCCGCCCGCGCGAACAGGTGCGCTGGCACGTCGTGTTGCGGGCGCGCTGGGTGACGGCCGTCGGTCTCATCAGCTACAGCCTCTACATCTGGCACGAGCCGGTGATGCTGTGGCTCATCAAGTCCGGCCTGCTGCCCACGAGCCAGGCGGCGTTCCCGCTGGCGGCACTGATCGTGCTCGCGACCGCGGTGGCCGTCGGCACGGCGAGCTACTGGCTCGTGGAGTACCCGGCGAGCCTGCTCGGCAAGGCGAAGGACGCGAAGGGCGGGGCGCGGGACTTCTATCCGGGGATCCGCAGCTGACGCGGCGACGCCGCCTCCCCGTGGGACGGGGGAGGCGGCGTCGCTGTGCGAACCCTTGGGGGACTTGCTCAGGATCTTTGGATCTTCCAACTCCCGGCCGTCGTATGGGACATGGACCGGGAACGCGGAAACTACGGTCTGCAGCCCGGTGCTTGCGTTCCGTAATCATCGTCAATCACATGCGTCACATGCAATCCCTAAGGTGACGATCACCTGTTCCAGGGAACACCTGCTCCCTTGTTCGCATTTTCGGGATCAGCTGGTACTGGCGCCCCGTCAATTAGGGGGTTCCTCATGCGATTTCGTCAGGCAGCGCGCGTGGTGGCGTTGGCCTCCGCGCTGGGATGAGGTTGTGGCCACGCAACGAGACCTGGTTCAGGACCGCTGGGACGAAGAGTGGCTGGAGCTCGTTGACCCGAAGATTCTGCTTAGCTTGCTTCAAGGAAGGACGAAAGTCTTCGGAAAGCATCAGATTCTCAAGAAGGCGCTCATGACTCGCGCCGGCCAGGATCAGCAGGTCCGCCCACCAGGGGTGGAGGAGTTCCGCATCAAGTTGGAGCGTTTGCGCGCTTCCGTGTGAGCTCTCGGGTGTGCTCCGCTCCAGCAAAGCCGTTCCACTCCCCATGGGGAGTGCCCGAACAGCGGAGATCGACTGTCCCTCACTCGCCTGCGAGGGGCCATGGGTCTGCAAGGGGGAGCTGGCCGTTCATCGCGGCGTCGCTGTCGGCGTCGAGGAGAGCCGTGGCGATGCGGTCCCGGAGCTTTGGGTCGGTGATCTCGTCGACGTTGCGCCAGGCGGCGTCGGAGACCTCTTCGGTCTGCAGGTCACCGACGTCGGCGGTAGTGCGGAAGAGGAACCGGAAGTCGAAGTGCTGGTGGGCGGGCTCGTCCTTGGCAGGGTTGGCGTCGATAGGGTGGACATCGACGTGCAGCGGGACCTCACTGTGCGGGGTGACGAGGTGGGGCGGGATGCCGGTCTCCTCGGTGAGTTCGCGGCCGGAGGCCTGCAGAAGCGTCTCGTCGGAGGGCTCCAGATGGCCTCCGGGCAGCAACCACAGGTTTGTGACGTTGTGGTGGATGTGCAGGACACGGCCGTCGTGGCCGACGAGGATCGCGCCCGCGGTGGCATGTCCGGGGGATGTCTTGCGGCTGGTGAGGTCGTCGCCGTCGTCGATCAGTCCGTGGACGACGTCGATCTCGTGTTTGTCCTCGGGGTGCTGATCGACGTAGGCGGCGAGGGTGGCGCGGATGTGGTCTGCCGTGATGGGCATGGTGATCACCTGTTGAAGTAGGAGAGCCAGGTCGCCGCGATGGCTTCGCGGTCGGGTGCGGGGACCTCATGGATGCCGGGGGCGAGGTCGCCGCGGGTGAGCATCCTGATCGCGGCGAGGATCTCGGCCTGGACCAGGAAGATGAACGGCCCAACGCTGGCGCCGTGGATGAAGTTGACGGCGTTGCCGCCGTTCGCCAGATAGAAGTAGTGGCCGGTGGTCCGGTAGCGGGTGACATGGTCGCCGACGATCGTGCGGGTGTAGACGTCCGGGAGTCCGGCGAGGTCGAGTTCGTCTTCGCTGGAGGTGACGGTGGCGACGTAGGCGCCGTTGCGCAGGTGGGAGAAGTCCTCGCCGCGCAGGGACATCGCGCCGGTCGCGCAGAGCACGAGGCCGGCTCCGGTCAGGGCGGTCTCGCGGTCGCGGGCGACGGTGAAGCCCTGGGACAGGGCCTGGGTGCGGCGGACGGGGTCGATGTCGAAGACGGTGACCTGTACTCCCTTGGCCTGCAGGAGGCGGGCGATGGAGGAGCCGAGCTTGCCGAAGCCGATCACGAGGGCGGGGCGGCCGTGGAGGATGTCGCCGCGGCCGCGCATGACGGCCTCGGTGGAGTACACGACGGACTGGCCGACGAGGAAGTCCTCGGGGTCCTTCAGTGGGGACCGGGCGACGGAGATGACGGGGCAGGGCAGTTTGTCGAGGTCCGCGTAGCGGCGGTGCCCGTTCTCGGTGTCCTCGATCACCCCGGCGATCCGTCCGGTGAAGCGGCTGTGGACTTCGGCGAGGGTGGGGGCGAAGTAGCCGCCGACGTCCAGCAGGCAGATCGTCTCGCCTGCGGCCCGGGATTCGAGGTAGTCCAGGGCGTCGTCGGCCTCGGTGAACAGGTCGCGGGTGAGGGTGTCGACGGGGACGGTCTGCTCGACCTCGCGCTTCGCTGCCGGGTGGATGGACTTCGGTTTGGGCAGCACCGCGGTGAGCCGGGTCATCGCGGCGACGGCCTGGACGAACGCGGGTCGCTCCGGCAGCAGGTGCGTGATCAGGAACGATGTGGTCTGCTCATCCGGGGTGAACTGGGTGGCGATCCGGGCGAAGTAGGCGTCCAGCCGGGCGCGTTCGAAGGTTTCCATGGCAGTTCCCTCTCATCCGTCCATCCGGGGGCCGTGCGGGGAGATCAGGGGTTCAGCGGGTGCGGGTGCGTCCGAACAGAAGCCGGTCGGCCGCGAGTGCGGCATCCAGGTAGGCATCGGCCTGCACTGCGGTCGCGGACTGTGGCAGCGGATCCAGACCGAGCAGGAGGAAAGCCTCGCCGGTGCGGGCGACCAGCTCGGTCCAGTCAGGGCGGGTCGGCAGCCGCAGCCTGCGGGAAGCGCCGGGGAAGTGCAGCAGCACCCGGCCACCGACGATCTGCAGGCACCGGTCGAGCTCGGGGACGATCTCCCGAGCGCCGGTCAGGCCACCGAGGTTGTCCGACAGCCGCCGCATCTGGGCCTCGACGGGGCCGGTGAAGGCCGGGGTGTGGGTGATCAGGATGTGCGCGACCTCGCGGCCGTCCGGTCCGGTGGCCGGCCAGGTCCAGGACGCGAGAGACACCAGCAGCCGCAGTTCCGGACCGGGCGGGGTGAGGATGACGGTCATGACGCCGTCCCTCCTGCGGCCTTGAAGCAGGACCAGACGATCTTCCCGAACGGGGTGCGGTCCTGAACTCCCCAGCCGTCGGCAAGCACGCTCACCAACGTCAGGCCGCGTCCGGACACGTCCGTGTCGGCGGCCTGGTGAGCCTCGGGGTGCTGGCGGCGGCTGTCATGGACTTCCAGCCGTACGACTTCCTCGTCCGCGTCCAGCTTGACCAGGAAACCGTGGTCGGCGACGGTGCCGTGGACCAGGGCATTGGTGGCGAGCTCGGAGACGCAGAGCCGGATGTTCTCGGCGCGAGCCGGCAGGCCCCATTCGGCCAGGGCGTCCGTGGCGAACTTCCGTGCCTGGCCGATCGATTCGGGCCGGGCCTTGAAGAACCGCTGGGTCGTTTCGGTCATCGTGGCCCTCATGACTCGGCGTCCAGGACACGGGTGGCTCCCGGGCTACGGCGGCGGACGGGGCCGCTGCGGACGACCGGCGGGTGTGCGGTGCGGGGGCGGCGGACCAGCAGGAGCCGGGAGCCGGCCACCTCGATCCGGCGTCCGCGTTCGGCGGCTATGGCCTTCGGCCCCAGGTGCGACATAGCCGGGGCGATCACGCCATAGACGTCCGGCAGAGCCAGCACGTCCAGCAGCCCGGTGAAAGCCGCGGAGTCGGGCCCGGAGTTCACGTCGCGGTCGGTGAAGACGCCGGACAACTGCAGCTCGTGGCTGCGGCAGTACTCGGTGAGCGACGCGGCCAGCGCCGCATGCCGGGCCGCGGAGACCCGCACCAGCCGCAGATAGCCGTAAACGACCGGGCCGCTGACCTGGCGATGCTCCGTGAGGGGTTCCATGCTGGGGACCGTCCAAAAGGCTCGACAACTGATGACCCCTTGAGCGTGGACGCTGACCAACTCCTGGCCAATCACCGCCTGTTCTACTTCCGTTCCACTTCCGTCCCGCCGACTGCACGGACCGTGCTTCGATGGCTGGCGGAAGGGAGTGACGCGTGGCGACCGTGCACCACTGGACCGGCCTGGAGGCCAAGGCCCTGCGTCTCGCCCTGCGACTGAGCGTGCGGGCCTTCGCCCAGGACCTCGGCCTGGCGGTTGCGACCGTCTCCAAATGGGAGTCCAAGCTCGCTGACACCGAGCCGAGACCCGACACCCAGGCCATCCTCGACACCGCGCTCGGCCGCGCGGACGCCGCCGTCAGCCTGCGCTTCGAAACGCTCCTGTCCGAGATGACCAGCCCCGTGACCACCGCCCGGCGCCGCGTCACCGCCTCCGGGCCCCGGGCCTGGGAATACGAGTCCTGGACCGACGACCTGGACCGCGTCGTCGTCGCCCTGTCCCGGCAGAACTTCACCTTCGCCGACAGCCTCCTGGCGCGCTGGCTCGGCCGGTTCGAGGCCCCCGAACTGGACGAGAAGGGCCTGTATCTGTTCGCCCGCTCGACCGCCCTGCTCGGCGACCTCAAGCGCGACCAGGGCACCGTCCTCGGCCCGCTCGCTGCCCAGCACTCCTATGCCGGCGCCCGCTCCGTCTTCACCCAGCTCGACATCCCCCGCCGCGTCGCCCAGCTCGACCTGTCCCTCGCGGTCGTCACCGAGATGTCCGGCAAGCTGGAGATCGCCGCCCGCAACTACGAAACCCTCGCCGTCGACGACCGGCTCTCCCCCCGCGACCGCGCGAGGGCCCGCCTGTGGGTGGGGACCGCGCTGAGCAAAGACGGCAACCACGACTATGCGACCCGCGTCATGCAGGCCGCGACCCGCGACTTCGAAGACCTCCAGGAACCCGACGACTGGTCGGTGGCCCACCAGAAACTCGCCCTCGCCGCCCGCGGCGCCGGCGACCTCACCCAGGCCCTGCACTTCATCGACATCGCCCGCAACAGCGGGACCACCGAATCACCGATGCAACGCGTGCGACAGGACACCGCTCATGGCCACATCCTGCTCTCCGACACGGCGACCCGCGATGATGGACACCTCGTCCTCGACCAGGCCGCCAGGACAGCCGCGCAGTACGGACTCGTGCACCAACTGCGCAGTATCGAGGGCATCAAGGCCATGAGCGAGGGGCCGACCGGCCCCCGGCAACGGTGACCAGGGAGAACACACGCGTGAGCGACAACCAGCAGGCCATCACCGAGGACCAGCGGCACCAGGCCAAGCTGATCTGGGACTACCACCAGATGCAGCACCAGGTCCGGCCCGTCGACGTGGCGATCGGACTGGGCAGCCACGACCTCGGCGTTGCCGCCCGCTCCGCCGAGCTGTATCGGGCCGGGCTGTTCCCGACCCTGGTGTTCACCGGCGGCAACAGCCCCACCACCGCCAAGGTCTTCCCCCGTGGCGAGGCCGTCCACTTCCGCGAGCACGCGATCGACCTCGGCGTCCCCGCCGACGCGATCCTGCTGGAGCCCAACGCCGGGAACACCGGGCAGAACATCACCCTGTCCCGCGAGGTCCTCGCCGATGCGGGCGTCACCCCGACCACGGTGCTGCTGGTGTCCAAGCCCTATATGGAAAGGCGGTCGTTCGCGACCGCCCGCAAGCTGTGGCCCGACGTCGAGATCCTCTGCGCGTCGGAGCCGCTGGAGTTCGACGACTACGTGAAGTCCATCGGCGACGAGAAACTCGTCCTAGACATGCTCGTCGGCGACCTCCAGCGGGTCATCGAGTATCCGAAGCTCGGATTCGCCATCGAGCAGGAGGTCCCGGAGGACGTGCATGCCGCGTACGAATCCCTCATCCGCAACGGCTTCACCAGCCGCCTCATCGCTTCTTGACCTGCCCGAACCGGGCGGGCTGTGCGCCATCCATCAGTCCAACCTCTTTCCCCGGCTGACCACGCTGGCCAAGCTGTTCGCGGCGGACTACTGGATCGTCCTGGACGACGTGCAGTTCACCGCCGCGACCACCAGCACCGAGCCCGCCTCGCGGACCTCGCCGACCCGGCCCGCCAGCAATGGCTCACCCTCCCCACCCACCTGCCCCAGGGCCGCCCGACCCTCATCCGGGACGCGGTGATCGCCGAGCCGGACACGGCCCGCCGCCGAACCGCGGGGATGCTGCGGCAGCACTATGGCGCCAGCCCGCACTGGCCTGTCCTCGCCCAGGCCCTGGACCCGGTGCTGGACGCCTTCACCACAGGCAAGACCGCGGCCGTGGCCGAGATCTCTACCCGCGTCCTGCTGGACCTTGCCGTCGACCCGGCATGGGTCTCGTCGAGCTCGCGCCGACGGGCGACGGCCGTCTCCTCGTCCTGGAGCACGGCTTCACGCAGGACTTCGTGATCTCCGTACGGCTGTACGTCGCCGACGCGCGCGGCGCCGAGGAGACCGGCGTGGTGCAGCCCGTTGATCGACAACATCGAGGGCATGGCGGTGACCGGCCGCGGCGGTCACGGCGCGCTGCGGCCGCTGCTCGTCAGCGACGACAACGAACTGCCGCAGCAGATCACCCGCCTCTACAGCCTTCGGGTGAAGCTGCCGCCGCGCCGGTGAAGGTGCGGCCGGGCGGGGCCGACGATGGGGGCATGGAGACCCAGCCGTTCCCCGTGCGCCGCGTGTACGACCCGCCCACCGAAGCCGACGGCGTACGCGTCCTGGTGGATCGCCTGTGGCCGCGAGGCGTCTCCAAGGAACGCGCCGCCGTCGATGAATGGCCCAAGGCGGTCACGCCTTCCGACGGGCTGCGTACGTGGTTCCATCAACACTGGGACGCGTACGAGGAGTTCACGCGGCGCTACCGCGCCGAGCTCGAAGGACCGGAGCAGCAGGACGCGATCCTGCACCTGCGGGAGCTCGCGGCCGCCGGGACGGTCACCCTGATCACCGCGGTGAAGGACCCGGACCGCAGCCATCTGCCCACGCTGCGGGCTGTGTTGCTGGAGGGGAAGGCCTGAGCCCTCTCGCGTCAGGAGCCGCCCAGGGTGAAGGACTGGTGCGCCTCGACGAAGTGGCGCTCGCCCGCCGCCGCCCGCCCGGCGGGCGCGGAGACCCACAGGTCGTACATCTTGCCGCCCTCGTCCCAGCTCAGGTCGTAGGTGCGGCGCGGCCCGCCGTCACCGGCGCCGCCGTCCCAGGTGAACTCCCAGACGGCGGCGGGGTGACCGTTGTGCGTGGTCTTGCGCACCGAGCCGTCGCGGTATCCGGGGTAGTCCGAAGGACCGTCCTTGTGGGCCTGCTGCATTACCGCGAGGGGGCCGTCCGGGTCCAGGGGCTGGGGATGGACGCCGATGCGGAAGGCGTTGTCCGCCGAGTTGTAGAAGACGCGGGGCGGTTCGTTGGAGCGGAGGAAGCCGGTGGGCGTCGCCATCGTGAACCCGGTCGGGTCGTTGACCGTCTCGTAGCCCGCGGGGGCAGGGTCCTCGGCGGGTTTGGAGGGCGTCCTGGTCCCGGCGGGGGTGGGCTTGCCGGTGCCGTCGGCGGACGGCTTGGGGTCGATGGTCGGCTTCTTGCCGGGGTTCTTCGGCTTGTCGGGGTTCTTCGAGGGCTTCTTCGTCGGCGTCTTCGACGGCTTCGCGGTCTCCGGCTTCTCGCTCACCTCGTCGGCCGGGCCGCCGCGCCCCGTCGACTCCGTCCCCGTGTTGCTTGAGTCGTCCCGTGTCATGACCCACGCGCCCGTGCCGCCCGCCGCGAGCGCGAGCACCAGGGCGCCCGCGATGAGGGCCGTACGGATCCGGGGGCGTGCGGTGGGTGCGGGGGCGGCGCCGAGCACGATGGGGTCGCCGTCCGCGGGGGGTGTGGGTCTGCGGGCAACCGGTGTGCGGGGCACGGTCGGCATCCGCTCCTCGACGAGGAAGCCCCGCAACGCCTGCTCGGCTTCGTCGGCGCCGAGCCGCTGTGCCGGATCCCGCTCAAGCAGCCCCCGTACGACGGGAGTCAGCGGACCGGCGGAGTCCGGCACCGTGATCTCGTCCATCACGACGGCGTGCAGGACCCCCGCCACCGAGTCGCGATGGAACGGAGACTCGCCCTGCACAGCGGCGCAGAGCAGCACCCCGAGCGACCACAGATCGGACTCGGGACCCGTGCGCTTGCCGGACATCCGCTCCGGGGCGGTGTATTCGGGCGAGCCGACGAACGCACCCGTCTCGGTGAGCGTCGTCTGCCCGTCGACCTGGGCGATCCCGAAGTCGGAGAGCACCACACGCTCCGAGCCCGCCTCAAGGAGTACGTTCGCGGGCTTCAGGTCACGGTGCAGGACGCCCGCCGCGTGGGCGGCACGCAGCGCGGCGAGCAGCGCGAGGCCGATCCGGGCGGCCTCGGCGGGAGGGACGGGACCGTCCACGGCGATCCGGTCGGCGAGCGAGCTGCCGTCGATCAGCTCCATCACAATCCAAGGCTGCCCGTCGTGCTGGACGACGTCGTGAAGGACCAGGATGCCGGGGTGCTTCACCTGCGCCACCGAGCGCGCCTCGCGCAGCGTGCGTTCGCGCCGGCTCTCGGCGTCGGCGGGCGAGAGGCCCGCGTCGACGTGCAGCTCCTTCACCGCGACGGCGCGCCCCAGTAGTTCGTCCTTCGCCCGCCAGACCGTGCCCATGCCGCCGCGCCCGAGCGGTGTGGTGATGCGGTAGCGCCCCGCTATGAGATCCCCGTGACTTGCCATGGCCCGCATCATACGAACTCCCGTTGCAAATGGCTCAGTTGGGAGCTCTGATGGTGATGGTGCGGCTGTGGCGTGACCGTGCAGTGAAGGGAAGTGAACGGCGCACGTGCCGCCGGGATGTGCCTCCGCGCGCCGGATACGTGGCGTGCCTGATCACCTACTTTAGGTGACTTGAGCGGGTCGCGTCGGGAGCGGCCCGTGCGGTGGAGGGGATCCAACTCATGATGCGACGACGACGCATGGCCATGACCCTGGGGGCGATGGCGGCCGCGGCGACCCTGGCACTCGGGATGTCGGGCTCGGCGTACGCGGCGGAAGGCGTCCTGATCATCAACGGCGCCGCCTACGAGGACCCGATCGGCTGCTACGCCGTCGACTGGTTCCCGTCCTCGGTGGCCAACCATACGGACGCGATCGCCGAGGTCCACAGCGGCCCCGGCTGCTCGGGCCCGGTCGAATGGCTCGTCTACCCGGGCGAGACCTACTACACGGAAACCGCTCAGAGCGTCTTCATCTTCTGATTCACCCTCTGGGCCCACCGACGGCACCGGCGCCCCGCCCCCACGGGGCGCCGCGTGTCTCCCATGCCTCCGCTCCCTGATCACGCGCTTACCCGGCGCGCGATAGGAAGACCGGATGCCAGCTCCCCAACTCCCGCCCGTATGCGGCCCGGAGGGCCCGATCCGGGCCACGGCCGCGATGCCCGTCACCGTGCCCCGCGCGGTGCTCTTCGACTTCTCCGGGACGCTCTTCCAGATCGCCCCGTACGCCGACCGCATCCGCGCCGCACTGCCGGGGCCGGTGGGCGAGCCCACGATGGACGCCATCCTCACCGCCCTGGAGGAGGGCCTCGCCGACCCAGCGGTCATCGCGGCGCAGCACGCCCGCGACGTCTCGCCCGATGCCCATCGCCACGCGTTCACCACTTGGTACGCCTCCGCCCAGGCCCTCGCCCCGCACGCGGGCACCCTCTACGAGCAACTCCGTTCCCCGGAACACTGGTTGCCGTACGCGGACGCCGAGCGCACCCTGGCCGCACTCGCCTCGCGGGGCATCGCGCTCGGCGTCGTCAGCGACGTCGGCTGGGACCTGCGGGCGACGTTCGCCCGGCACGGCCTCGACGGCTACTTCTCGAGCTGGGTCCACTCCTACGAACACGGCACGGAGAAGCCGGACCCCCTCCTCTTCGGCCACGCCTGCGCGGAACTCGGAGTGGCCCCCGCCGACACCCTGATGGTCGGCGACCACCCCGCCAAGGACGGTGGAGCGGCGGGCGCGGGCCTGCGGTCCTATGTGCTGCCGGGCGGGGCGGCGCCGGGGTCCGTGCGGGGGCTCGGGGCTGTGCTGAAGCTTGTGGCGGGGGGCTACTGATCTCGGCGGTGCACCGCCGTCACCGCGACGGCGGCCGCCGTCAGGGACCATGCCGCGTAGACCGTCCACGCGCCCGAGGTCGTCCATGGGTAGAGGTCCGCAGGGCCGCCCGGCTGGGACAGGCGGTCCCAGGCCTTGAGTGGCAGCGTGTGGGAGAGGACGGCCGACCAGCGGCGTTGGTCCGTGACGACGCCGGGCAGCAGGAGGAGCACCGCGAAGACCGTGACCATGGTGGCGGCGCCGTGCCGCACGACGGCGCCGAGCGCCATGCCCACCAGGGCGCAGACCGGTGCGAGCAGTGCGGATGCCACGACCGCGCGGAGCGCGCCGGGGTGGGAGAGGGGGACGCCCGCGTCGCGGCCGGACAGGATCGCCTGGGTGGCGGCGAAGGACGCCCCGGCGACGAGTACTCCGAACGCGGTCGTCACCGCGGAGATCACCGTCACCTTGGCGGCCATCACCGAGCGGCGGTCGGGGACCGCCGTGAACGTCGTGCGGATCAGCCCGGTGCCGTACTCACCGACGATCGGCAGGGCGCCGATGGCTCCGACGGTGAGCATGAAGACCAGCGTGCCGTTCGAGGTGAACGCCTCCTGGAGCGGGATGCCGTCCCGGACGAAGGCGGCCTTGTCGTCGGCGTTCCGCTCCGTCCAGTAGCGGTATGTGTCGTACGCGGTGCCCACGTTGAACGCGAGGACCGAGAGCGCGCTGAGCACGAAGACCCAAGTGGTCGAGCGCAGTGACCAGAGTTTGATCCACTCGGCGGCGATGAGGTCGCGGAAGCGGGCGCGGGCTGCGGTCATCGGGGTTCTCCCGCGAGGTATTCGGTGCTGTCGGCGGTGAGCTCCATGAAGGCGTCCTCCAGGGATGCGGTGCGGGTGGTTAGCTCGTGCAGCAACACCCGGTGCTGGAGGGCGAGTTCGCCGATGCGGGAGGCGGGCAGGCCGGTGACGGTGAGCAGATTGCCCCGGGGTTGGACCGAGGCGCCTTCGGCGGTCAGGAGTCGTATCAGTGCGGTGGTGTCCGGTGTGCGTACGGTCACGCTCCGGCCTGTGCCGCGTGCGGCGAAGTCGGTGAGACTCTCGGCGGCGATGAGTTCGCCACGGCCGATGACGATGAGGTGGTCGGCGGTGTTCTCCATCTCGGTCATGAGATGGCTGGAGACGAAGACCGTGCGGCCCTCGTCTGCCAGGCGGCGGAAGAGGCCGCGGACCCACAACACGCCTTCTGGATCAAGGCCGTTGAGGGGTTCATCGAACAACAGCACCGGCGGGTCGCCGAGCAGGGCGGTGGCGATGCCGAGGCGTTGGCGCATGCCGAGGGAGTAGCCGGCGACGCGCCTGCGGGCTGCCTGGGTGAGGCCGACTTCGTGCAGGACTTCGGTGACGCGGGCCGGGGGGATGTGGTTGCTGCGGGCCAGGGCGCGCAGGTGGGCGGCGGCGGTGCGGCCGCCGTGGACGTCGCCCGCGTCGAGCAGCGCGCCGACGTGGCGCAGGCCGCGCGGGCGGGTCCGGAAGGGCCGGCCGTCGATGCTGACCGAGCCGCTCGTGGGGGCGTTCAGGCCGAGCAGCAGCCGCAGCGTGGTGCTCTTGCCCGCGCCGTTGGGGCCGAGGAATCCGGTGACCCGGCCGGGGTGCACGGTGAAACTCAGGTTCCTGACCGCGGTCTTGCCGCCGTACACCTTCGTCAGTTCGTTGACTTCGATCACCCGGCCAACGGTGCCGGTACGCGCCCACGCCCGTCGTCGGACCGACGCCGACAATCGCGGGTCCCGGTGTCGACCGAGGTCGTACAGCCACGGTCCGATGCCCCGCGCCGACCTCCGTGGCTACGATCGGCGCATGTCGGTCAAGCCGCGTCTGCCCCTCTTCAAGCGCATGCCCGTGGGTGTCTGGGTGGGCGTGACGTGGTGTGCGGTGACCGCTTATCCGTTGGTCGAGTACGTCATGATGCCGCCCCGGCACGAGGTCTCGTACTCCTATCCGCGGGATGGCATGGACGCGCTCTGGGCGCGGCTCGTCCTGCTGTTCGCCACCGCCCTGGTCTTCGCGGGCTGTGCCGTGCTGCGGCGGCGGCCGCTGACCGCCATGGCTCTGGTGATCGCCGGTGCGGGCGGCACGATGGCCGCCTGGCGGCAGACCGAGGTGGTGCCCACGGCGTTTCTGCCGGTGACGGTCGCCCTCGGGTTCGTCGCCGCAGGGCAGGCGCGCAGGACCTCGCTGATCGCCGGTGGCATGGCGTCCGGCGCGCTCTTCGCCCTCTGGGCCCCGAGGGAGTTGCTCGGCTTCGGGCGGGACGACGGGACCGCGGCGGAACCGTACATCGCGCTGACCGCGGTCACCGCCTGGCTCATCGGCAACTCGGTGCATCAGGCCCGCGCGTACGCCGACGGTCTGCGCGCCCAGGCCGCCACGCAGGCCGTCACCGAGGAACGGCTGCGTATCGCACGGGAGTTGCACGACGTCGTCGCCCACAGCATCGGCGTCATTGCCCTCCAGGCGGGCGCGGCAAGCCGGGTCATCGAGACCCAACCGGCCGGAGCCCGCGAGGCGTTGAACGCCATCGAGGCCACCGGCCGCGAGACCCTCTCCGGTCTCCGCCGCATGCTCGGCGCCCTGCGCGACGCGGAACCGGCGGGGGCGGACGCGCCCCTAGGTCCGGAGCCCGGCCTCGCCTCCGTCGACCGTCTCGCCGAGACGACGACGGCCGCCGGCGTCCGTGTCGACGTGCGGTGGACCGGCGAACTCCGGCCGCTGCCACCGGAGATCGACGTATCGGCGTACCGGATCATCCAGGAAGCCGTCACCAACGTCGTACGCCACGCGGGTGCCGCGTCCTGCCAAGTCTCCGTCGACTGCCGGGATGACGAGCTCGCCATCGAGGTGATCGATGCCGGGCGCGGCCACGGCGAAGGCCCCGACGGCGGCTACGGCCTCCTCGGCATGCGCGAGCGAGTCGGCCTGCTGCACGGCGAGTTCAGCGCCGCACCCCGCCCCGATGGCGGCTTCCGGGTCGCGGCCCGGCTTCCGGTACCGGCGGGTGTCCGATGAGCATGGAGAGTCCGGTGACGGAGAGCCCGGCCCCCGCCCGAGTCGTACGCGTCCTGCTCGTCGACGACCAGCCCCTCGTCCGCGCCGCCCTGCGCATGGTCATCACCGAGGCCCCCGACATCGAGGTCGCCGGCGAGGCGGGCAACGGCACGGAGGCCGTCCGGCTCACCGAGGAACTCCGCCCGGACGTCGTGGTGATGGACATCCGCATGCCCGGCATGGACGGCATCGAGGCCACCCGGCTGATCACCACAGGGCCGAGCGCGGAGACCCATGTCATCGTCCTGACCACCTTCGACGACGACGATTACGTGTACGGCGCGCTGCGCGCGGGCGCGGCCGGGTTCCTCGTCAAGGACATGGCACTCGACGACATCCTCGCCGCGGTCCGCGTGGTCGCCGCCGGAGACGGCCTGATTGCCCCGGGCGTCACCCGCCGCCTCATCAAGGAGTTCGCCGAACGCCCCACCAAGGACGCCAGGCCCCGGGGCTCGATCACCGGCATCACCGACCGCGAACGCGAGGTCCTCACCCTCGTCGGCAGCGGCCTTTCCAACACCGAGATCGCCGCCGAACTCACCATCAGCATCGCCACCGCCAAGACCTATCTGACCCGGCTGCTCGCCAAGCTCGGCGCTCGCGACCGGGTGCAATTGGTGATCATCGCGTACGAGGCGGGCCTGGTCGGAACACCCCGGTGACCTGCGCATGGGCGTTGTCGGGTGCACGCCCGGCGATTGCTAGCCTGCGGTGCGCACAACCGACCCCAGGAGGCCTCCGTGTCACCCGACCGCCCCACGATCGCGCTGGTCACCAGCAGCACCCAGCTGGAGACCGGCATCGACCGTGATCTCCCCGAGCTCGCGCGCTCGCTCGGAGAGGCGGGGGCTGACGTGGCCACCGTGACCTGGGACGACCCCCGGGTCGACTGGGAGCGGTTCGACCTCGTCGTCATCCGGTCCACCTGGGACTACAGCTGGCGCGGCGCCGAGTTCCTGGCCTGGGCGGGACGCGTCGCACGGCTCACCGTCCTCGCCAACCCGGCGTCCGTGGTGCGCTGGAACACCGACAAGCGGTACCTGGGGGAGCTTGCGGACGCGGGGGTACCCGTCGTGCCCACCCGGTATCTGGCGGCCGGTGACCCGGTCGAGTTCCCGGACGGCGGCGGGGAGTTCGTCGTCAAGCCCACCTCCGGGGCGGGCGCGCGCCTCGCGGCCCGGTACGGGGCGGGCGAGCACGAGGCCGCGTCGAAGCATGTCGCGAAGATGCACGAGGACGGGTTCACCGCGATCGTGCAGCCCTATATGCCCCGCATAGACGAGACCGGCGAGCGCGCTCTCGTCTACGTCGGCGGACGCTTTCTGCACGCCGTCCAGAAGGGTGCGGTGCTTGCGCCGGGGGCGGCCTATGACGATGAGAAGATGCCGCACCCTGACCTGCGGGTCTGGCAGCCGACACCCGCCGAACTCGACGTCGCCGAGCGGGCGTTGGCAGTGATTCCCGGTGCGCCGGAGCTGCTCTACGCCCGCGTGGACCTTGTCGACGACGTGAGCGGGAACCCCTGTGTCATGGAGCTTGAACTCGTCGAGCCGAATCTCTTCATCGACCTTCACCCTGGCTCGCTGGCAGCGGTGACGGAGGAGATCCTTACCGCCGCGAGTTAATCGGGTGGACGTGGCGTGTGAGGCGTGATTAGCCTGCGGCCATGACCAGCCCTGAGTCCGACAGACCATAGCCACCGGCCCGGCATGTCCGGTGGCCCAGCAGTTCTGTTGATGCCGACCGCCCCACTGCGGGTGCGTCGTGGCTGGTCGCGCAGTTCCCCGCGCCCCTTCGGGGCGCCCCCTCGCGGAGTACCTTCATGCCCTTTGCCATCTACATGCTCGGACTTGCCGTTTTCGCGCAAGGAACCTCCGAGTTCATGCTCTCGGGTCTCGGCCCCGACATCGCCGCCGATCTGAACGTGTCCCTGTCCACCGCCGGCACCCTCACCTCCGCCTTCGCCGTGGGGATGGTCGTCGGTGCCCCGCTGATGGCCGTCCTCAGCCGCCGCTGGCCGCGCCGGAACGCGCTGCTCGGCTTTCTCGTGACCTTTCTGCTCGTCCATGTCGTCGGGGCGCTGACCAGCAGCTTCGCGGTGCTGCTCGCGACGCGTGTGGTCGGTGCGCTCGCCAACGCGGGATTCCTCGCCGTGGCGCTCGTCGCCGCCACCGGCATGGTCGAGCCGAACGCCAAGGGGCGGGCCACCTCCGCCCTGCTCGGCGGGGTCACCATCGCGTGCGTCGCGGGTGTGCCCGGCGGTGCGCTGCTCGGGCAGTACTGGGGGTGGCGGTCGGCGTTCTGGGCGGTGGCGCTGGTCTCCGTGCCCGCGGTCGTCGCCATCCTGCGGTCCGTCCCCGCCGACGCGCCCGCCACGGAGGTGAGCAGCGCGCGCGGTGAGCTGCGGTCGCTGCGCGGCCTGCGGCTCGCAGTGACCCTGCTCCTGGCGGCGCTGGTGAACGGCGCCACCTTCTGTACGTTCACCTACCTCGCGCCGCTGATCACCAACGTCACGGGATTCACGGAGAGTTGGGTGCCCGTGCTGCTCGCACTGTTCGGCGTGGGCTCCTTCGTCGGGGTCACCGTCGCCGGGCGGTACGCGGATGTGCGGCCCGTGCCCTTCCTCCTCTGCGGGGCGCTCGCGCTGCTCGCAGGATGGGTGCTCTTCGCGCTGACCGCGGGGAACCCGGTGGCCGCGGTGGTGCTCGTCCTCGTCCAGGGCGCGCTGTCCTTCGGCGTCGGCTCGGCGCTGATCACCCAGGTCTTGTACGCCGCGACCGGCGCCCCCACGCTGGCGGGCGGTTTCGCCACGGCCGCGCTGAACGTGGGCGCGGCGATCGGACCGGTGGGCGGCGGACTCGCCCTGGGCGCGGGGCTCGGCTACCGCTCGCCGCTGTGGGTCAGCGCACTCCTTGTGGCGTCGGCCCTCGCGGTGGGACTCCTCAGGCCTCAGGCGCCATCCGGGAACGACACCCGCTGGAGCAGCCCCCAGGTGAACTCCGCGACGCAGCGCCGTGGTTGACCCGAACCGTCGGGAGCCGTGAAGAGGAGCCGCCAGCGCGTGGGCGCCGTGCCCTCCATCGGGCGGGCAGGCGCGAACGCGCGGGCGGCCTCGTCGACCGTGCACGACCAGGGGGTGAGGTCGTCCACCGTACGCAGTTCGGGTCCGGGGGTGTCCGGAGCGCGGACCAGCCACTCGTTCCACGCGGCGCCGTTCGGCCCGAGCAGCACCTCGAAGCGCAGGGTGGGCCAGAGCGGCACCGGCCACAGCAGGGCCTCGCACTCCAGGTCGCCGATGCGGCGGGGCACGGTGGCGACCGGTGGGCCGAGCACCGAGCGGTAGCGGGAGGCTGAACCCCGTGCGCGAGGGGAGCGGGTCATCGCCTGCCAGCGGCGGTTGGCCTCGCGCATGTCGGCGATGGAGACGCCCAGTTGGTGGCGGGCCTCCTCCACCAGGTCCGGGTTGTGGTCGGCCATGCGGCGCAACAGGACCAGCTGGAAGTCGAGCGGCGTGAACGGGCCGGGCTGCGGTGCGGAGGCGGAGCTAGCGGACATGGGCTCCATGGTCGCGCACCGCGGCGGCTCCCGGGCGGCGTCCGCCGGGAAGGAAGAGCACCGAATTGACGTACCGGGGGTGCCGGGGCGTGAGGGCTCTGCGCAGCAGGCCCTGCGACACGACGTACGCCGTGTCGTGCTGGTGCGCCTCCAGGTCGAAGCCTTCGAGCGGCAGCCAGGTGTCGTGCGGCAGGACCCAGCCCTGGTAGCCGTGGTGCCGGGTGAGCAGGTCGACGATCGGGGTGATCGGCTGGATACGGGACTCCAGTTCGATGAAGAGGGCCGGGCGGTCGCGGGTGAGCAGATCGTGCGCGCCACGCAGCACCTGGAGCTCGTTGCCGTCCACGTCGATCTTGATGAAGTCGACGTCGCGCAGGCCAAGGCCGTCCAAGGTCAGGCAGGGTACGTCGACCGCCTTCGCGTGGATGTCCCTGCGGATGAGCGAGGAGACACCCCGGTCGCCCCGGTCGCCGCGCGGCAGCCAGAGGCGCGCCGTGCCGGGACGGTCGGTGGCCGCGGCCTGGATCACCCGGACGTTGCCTGGCGTGGAGTCCTCCAGGAGGCGGGCCAGATGCGGTACCGGCTCCACGGTCACCACGCGGCGCGCGCGGGACGCGAGGCGCCGCGACCACGGGCCGTACCAGCCGCCGACGTCGACGGCCGTGGAGCAGCCGCGCGGGCAGAGGTCGCCGAGCCGGGCGAGCTCCGGTTCGAAGCGGGGGTAGACGAGGCGGGCCAGGGCGCCGACGATCCGGGCGGGAAGGTGCGGGGCCAGGCGGGCGGCGACGGTCTTGTGGGGCCCCGTCGCAGTCTTGTCGGGCCCCGTCACGGCGAGATCCGCTTCAGGAGCTGCTCGTGCTCGTCCTCCGACAGCTGTTCCCCGGAGGAGGGGAGGAGTTGAGGTATGCCGTCGATGATCGGGTAGCGGCGGCGCAGCCGCGGGTTGTAGAGGACTTCTTCCGGTACGAGGGGTCCCTCGGGCTCAAGGAGGTGCAGCGGGCCCTTGTCCAGCGGGCACGCCAGGATCTTCAGGAGCGGGTCTTCGGGGTTCATCAGCTGGTCAACTCCTTGGTGGGGGTGGGGGGTTGGGCAGGCGGTTCGGGTCGGGGGTCGTGCTTGGGCATGGCGAGCAGTACGGACACCGCGAGCGCCGTGCCCGCGATCCGCAGGGTGAGCCGCAGTGGTTCCTCCGGCAGCGGCTCGCCGAAGGCGAGGGTCCCGAGCACGGCGGTGAACAGCGCGGTGACCGTCGTGCACACGGGGACGATGAGCGAGGCCCGGCAGCGCTGCAGCGCCGCCTGCGACATGACCAGGCCGAACGCGCCCGTGAAGAGCAGGAGATACGGATACGGGGAGCGCAGCAGATCGAGCAGCGCCGAGCCGAGTCCCTCCGTGGTCAGATAGCTGGATACGCCCTTGATGGCGAGCGAGCTCACGCCGTAGAGCAGGCCGACGGCCACCCCGTACTCGACGCCGGTCGTCGGAAGCCGGTGCCGGTGCCTGGCCCGGCGCTCGGCGGACCCGTACAGCAGGACCCCCGCCGCGAGCGAGGGCAGACAGACGGCGAGGACCAGCGGCACCGGCGCGCTGCGGCTGACCGTGTCCGAACCCTCGCGCAGAGACAGCACGACCATGAGCAGCGCGGCGAGGATCGCCCCGACGGCGTACCGCTCACGCCCGGAAGTCTGCTCGCCGAGCAGCACGGAGGAGAGCAGCAGCAGAAGCACGAGTCCGGATACGAAGATGCCCTGCGCGGCGGCGATCGGCAGGGTCCGGTAGACGGCGAGCTGCGCGCCGAACCCGGCGGCGAGCGCGAGCGATCCGCCGATCCACAGCGGGCTGCTCACGACCTGCATCAAGAGCCGCGCCGGCCTTCGCACGCTGACGGACGGCATCGCGGTCAGGGCCCGTTTCTCCAGGACGAACCCGGTGCTGTAGAGCACGTTCGCCAGCAGGGCGGCGGCCACACCCCACCACATGGCTCTAAGTCCTTCGGGCGTGCAGCAGCAGGATCGACGAGGCGCTCGGCACGGCGCAGGCGAGCCGGTCCAGGGCGCGCAGTGGTCGTGGTACTCCGTGGAAGGGTGCGCCCGCGACGCGGACCACGTCGAAGCCCGACGCGGCGACGAACTCCCGCAGGGCGCGCGCGGTGTAGAGCCGCAGATGCCCCACGACCTCGCTGCCGGGGCGGCCGTGGATGCCGCGCAGGCTCACCTCGGAGAAGACGGGCTGCACCCCGGCGAGCAGCAGCCCGCGATTGTACCAGGCGGCGAGGTTCGGCGTGGACAGCATCAGATGGCCGCCCGGCCTGAGGACTCTGCGCAGTTCGTCCAGGGCGCTGTCGGGGTCCACGAGATGCTCGATGACCTCGCTGAACAGCACGGCGTCGGCACTGCCGTCGGCGAACGGAAGGCCGCCGTCGGTGAGTTCACCGCGTACGACGTACGAGAGATGGGAGTGGGCGCGCTTGAGGGCGTCCTGCGACCAGTCGACGCCGATGACGCGGTGCCCCGCGAGGAACGGGGCCGCGGCAGCCGCCGCGGTGCCGTCGCCGCAGCCGATGTCGAGGACGACGGCGGTGCGCGATGTGGCGGGGCCCAGGGCGTCGGCGAGCATCCGGGCCTGGCGCAGGCTGCGGGCGTCGCCGGACGCGACGGGGACGGACGGGTCCTCGTAGAAGTCCCGCAGGTCGCGCGGGGCGGTGCTGGTGGACCTGGTGGACCTGGTGGGCGCTGTCATGACGAGGTGCCCTCCTCCGTGGCGTGCAGATAGTGCTCGAAGAGGTCGCGCAGATGGGCCCCGTCGCCATGGCTGAGCAGCGTCTTCGACCAGCGCAGGGCGAGGTGGAGGCGGCCCGCCGTGGACGCGGTGGTCACGGTCAGGCCGCGCGGAAGCCGGGCGGGCGCGGAGAACCAGACGGCGTACGCGCGTCCGGCGTCACCGAAGTCGAGCGGGTACGGCACGCGGCCGATGTTGCTGAGCAGCGTGGTGGAGGTCCAGGGCCCGGCGGCTCTGCGCAGCCCGCGGGTGAGGGCGGCCCGGACGGTGACGGGGAGCACGGGCGAGGTCAACAGGGCGGCTCCGTGGCCGAGTTGGGGCCGGGTGAGGGCCTTGAGGGCGCGGGTGCGCTCGGCGGTGCGCCGCAGCAGTGCGCCGATCTCCTCGGGTCCCCATTCCCGCCCGGACAACTCGCCCGCACTGAAGGGGACTTCGACGAGCCGGGTGCCGTTCCCGATCGGCATCTCCATGTCGCGCGGCCGGTCGTCCACGGGCATGGTGATCCGGAACGGCCGGGGTCGTGATCCGTGCTCCCGGTTCCAGTGCGCGATCATCAGCGCGGTCGCCACCATGAGCTGGTCGTTCACGGTGAAGGGCGCGCCCTTGGGCCGGTGCGGCACGGCAAGATCCGCGACGAGCATGCCGTTGCCCGGGGACGGCTCGGGCGTCCCCTTGGATACCCGGGCGGGGGGCGCCCACCCGGAGGGCGCGTCTACGGGAGCCTGTTCTGCCTCGGGGGCGGGCGACGCGGCCGTACGCGGCGGGGGCGGCGCGGCGGGGGAGTTGTCCTGGCCGCCGTACAGCTCGGCGGCGGTCGCCAGGACGCGGAGGCAGGCGGGGCCGTCGAGGGCGGTGTGGTTGATGGTGAGGAAAAGGACGCTGGGGGTGCCGTCCTCGGGGTGGCCGTCTGACTCCCCGGAAGCGATCACCTCCAGGCGGATCGGCGGCGACGCGCTCAGCGGCGGCGAGTCGGAGAGGGAACGGGTGCGGGCCTTCTTCAGCGCGTCCCGCTCCGGGGGCGGGAACGTCACGACCTCGACGTCCGGTTCCGCCGTCAGCTCCCACTCGTAGCGGCGGCGGTACCAAGGCCCCCGCGCCTCCCGCATCAGGATGCGCGGGTGGCGGCGCAGGGCCTCGGTGAACGCGGCCTTCAGCCGGTCCGGATCCGGGGTGCCCGGCAGGTGCACCTCGATGTGCACCGTCTCCGGCTCCTCCTCCTGGAGGCAGTGCCTCGCAACCTCGTCGACGACGGGGAACGGCACGCGTTTCGGCCGCCGTTCGGGTCCGTCCGCGTGACGTGCCGGTTGGTCGAGTGCGGTCATCGCTCCGTGTCCTCCCCCGGGCTGCCGGCCGGGGCCGCGGTTCCCGCGAACCCGCCCGACGCCCTCGGCCTGCGCCGCCTGAACCGTGTGGTCCGCGCGCCCGGCGGGGCAGGCTCGGGCTGCGCGGATGCGGGCCCTCGGGCGGAGATGGTCGGACCGGCGGCCTGCGGCTCACCCTCCGACGGCTCGTTCCCCGACGGCTCGCTCCCGGTCGCCTGCCCCGAGTTCCCGCCGTCACCCGCATCGGCACCCGGCCCGCTCTCCCCGCGCTTGCGGCGCGGCAGCGGCTGCGTGCCCAAGTCCCGGTCGGGGCCCAGCGGGAGAGGTCCCGTCGACGGGTCCGGAGCCGGCGGGGTCGGCGCGGGAGCCGCAGGCGGGGCGGACTGGGGCGGCGGGCCCCAGGGCGTCGCGCCGCCGCTTCCGCCGCTTCCAGGACCGCCAGGACCGGAAGGATCTCCAGGACCCCCAGGCCCGGCAGCCGCAGGCGCAGCCGCCCCCGAAGCCGAGCCCACACTCACCAGCGCCGCGAACAGCGCGATGATCGCCAGGAGTTGGGCCGCTGGCCCGAACGCCCCCTCGTCCGAAGCGATCGGCTCGCCCGCACCGACGGCCGCCGCGATGCCCGCCCCGGCCATCGCCACGAAGGCGAGCGGCACGAGCAGGGCGTGGCGGCGCCAGGCAAGCAGGGCGAGCGCAGGCACGATCAGCGCGAACCAGCCCGCGATCACCGCGGCCACCAGCGTCAGCGCCACCGTGCCGAGGATGAGGCCGGGCGCGGGCGGCGCCGTGTCCGGTCCTTCCGGGTTCGGCTCGCGGCGCCGGATCAGAACCAGGGCGATCAGGGCGAGCACCCCGACGCCGCCGCCGATCAGGCCGATCTCGTAGATGCGCGAGGGCTCGTAGGTGAGCTTGACGGTGCCGCCCTCACCCTTGGGGATCAGCCAGCCCTGCTGCCAGCCGTCGAGGCGTACGGACGAGAGCTCCTCGCCGTTCAGCGTCGCCTTCCAGCCGTCGTTGATGTTCTCGTACGTCGAGAGATACGAGGCCGCGCCCGAGCCGACAGTCAGCTCGCGCCGGTCGCCGAGCCAGTCCTTGATGTCCAGGGAGCGGGACTTCCGGTCGATCGCGCCCGGTGTGCCCTGCGTCAGCGAGACGTCCATCAGCGTCAGCGGACCCGCGTCACCGGCCTCGACGGTGTGCTCGCCGGAGCCGAGCGACACCTGAGTGTTCTCCTCGCCCCGGCTGCAGAGCGTCACCTCGACGGGGCGCCGCTCCACCAGATCCCGCACCGAGCCCTTCGCGCTCGTCGCGTACAGCTTGCCGTCGACGGCGAGCTCCGGGCCCTTGCCGCAGGCGAGCTCGAAGGTCGCGGACGCCTCCGGCTGCGGGGTGCGGTACTTGTCCAGGGCCGGGACGTACACCTCGGTCAGGCCCACCGGGAGCTGCAACTCGTCGTCCGCCACCGGGTTGTGCACCGTCAGCGGCGCGGTCTCGGTGATGGTGATGGTCATCTCGTCCGTGGTGATCGGCGCGAAGCGCGCCACGCCGTTCTCGTCGACGCCCACGATCGCGGCGCCGTCCGGCGAGCTGATCTCGATCTTCTCGGGGCGCGTGGAGAGACCACCGGCCGCCGGAAGGACGATCTCGTCGACCGCCTGCTTGTCCGGCCACTTCAGATGGACGACCGGACGGTCGCCGGCGATCCAGCCCGTCGTCAGGTCCCCGTCCGTCAGGTTGCGCGGCGACAGACTGGTGCCGAGTCCCGACGTGGAGTCGGCGGTGGCGATGATCTGGTCTTTCTGCTCGGGCGCCACCTGGTAGAGCAGCTTGTCGAGCTCCTTGCCCGGTACGGCGACCGCGCTCGCGGACACCTCGTAGTCGCCGTCGGCGGGCGTCGTGAAGCGGCGGTGCAGACCCGACTCGGTGTTCACCGGCGACAGCGCGCTCGGGTCCGACGAGCGGTGCATCGAGTACGTCGTCGCGTCGGCGCCGACCGCGGTGTCCCTGGACGAGCCCCCGGTGTCCGACGGCATCTTCAGGAGCTTCGTCACCTTCACACCGGGCACGGTGATCTCGGAGAACCCGGCACCGGTGAGACCCGCGCGCCCGATCTGCGCGTCCAGGATCGTGATCTTCAGCCAACTCGACGCACCGGCGGGCGACTTGATGCGCTGCCGCATGCCGTCGGGCTGCAGGGTGCTGGTGGCGCTGCCCTGCTCGGTCTCCACCCGCACCTTGGTGGGCGCGGCCCGCACGCCCTCCTGCGGCAGCGGGATGACCTTGATCGAGGAGGGGATCGACTCCTTGGAGCGGAACTCGGCCTTGATCCACGAGCCCTTCGGCTTTCCGGGACTGCCCTCGGCCCATGCCGTCTCGGGGTTCCCGTCGAAGGCGTTCACGGGGTCGTACTGCGGCAGATGGAAGAGCCAGTTGCCGTAGCTCGACGCGGTGACGGACTTCGCGCCGCGCAGCTGCGCCGTCGTCTGGTGCTCGATGCCCTTGGTGGGCAGGATCTGGTGCGGCTTCTTGCCCGCGTCCTGAAGGGCCCCGCTCGCATTGCGTTCGTCAGGGCCGTACGTATAGGAGGTGTTGTTGTTGACCAGGCCGAAGCGGGTGTCCGCGCGGCGCAGTCCGTCACCGACCGCCTGGAGACCGGGCGCTCCGATCCCCGGATGGTTGTCGCCCGTCAGGACGGAGGGGCGGTCCCGCATCGAGGGGTCGGCGGAGAGCGGGAGCAGCGACTCGGGTCCGCCGCTCACCACCGCCGTGTTGGAGACGGACTTGATCCCGGCCTGGCCGGGGCGTTCCGCGCCCGATCCTGGAGCGTAGACCTCCACCGCGCGCTGGCGCGGATACAGGCCCTCGACCTGGAGGGGAGTGTCGTCGGGGATCTTCCCGCCGGTCTCGGTGGGACCGAAGCCGGTGACCCGCTCGAATCCCGACTCCTCCAGGGTCCGCTTCACCGTCGCGGTCGGTACGTTGCCGATCTGGTCGGGGTCGAGGTCATTGCGTACGACGACGTAGTACATCCCGGCACGGGTCAAGTAGTCGCGCAGGCCCGGCACTTCGCCGCCCGTGGCGAGTGCCTGCTCCACCGCGTCCATGGCGCGCCGGTTGCCGGGCGTACCGAACGGGACGTAGTCGCGCTGGGCCCAGCGGGATTCGGCGAGCACGTCGAGGGGCTGGTCGATGGGCGAACCCCAGGTGTAGATGCCGTGCGCGGTCGCGGGCACGACGAGCGCGCGGGAGTCCGGGGAGTACTTCTCCAGCCAGTCGGCCGTCGCCTGCCAGTAGTTGGGCAGCTTCTGGAACGAACCGGGCTGCAGGATCGACCCGTTGAGATAGGGGAACGCGAGCCCGGGCAGGACGAGTACGGCGGCGATCAGCGGTGCGTACTTGCGGCCCCGCACCGGTCGCGCCCCGCGCGCCTGCGCGGCCACTCCCACCAGGTGCATCAGGCCGAAGACAAGGGCGAGCGCGAGACCCGTCTGGAACTTGTAGATGTTGCGGAAGGGGACGAGCCCGCCGTTCAGCCAGCTCTGCACGGTCTCGTGGAAGGGCGCGCCGAAAGCGCCGCCGTATCCGGCAAGGGTGACCAGGACGACCGAGAGCACCGTCAGGACGAGCCAGCGGCGCTCGGGCAGATCACGCCGGGCGAGGCCCGCGAGGCCGAGCGCGGCCGCGAGCGCCGAGCAGACGACGACGATCACGGAGGTCGCGACCGTCCATCCGGCGGGCAGCCAGGCCTCGCCGAAGTGCAGATAGGCGACCCAGTTGCCGGCGCCGCGCAGCGTCTCCGTGGCCGACATCGTGCCCGTGGTGGTGGCCGAATTCTCCACGTACGGAAGGAAGTTCTCGCCGTAGATGCCGAGCATCAGCAGCGGCACCACCCACCAGGCGGTCGCCAGGATCACTCCCGGAACCCACCAGGTGATCAGCTTCCGCTTGCGCGGTCCGTTCGGCCGGGAGAGGAGATAGAGGCCCACCGGGAGCAGGGACGCGAGCGTCGCCGCCGCGTTCACGCCGCCCATGAAGGGGATGAAGAGCGCCGAGCGGCACGCCGCGAGGCGGGCGCTGATCCGGTCGTTCGTCAGCGGAAGCAGCACCCACGGCAGGAACGCGCCGGGCAGCGCGGCCGCCGACGTCGACCCGACGACCACGGTGAACGTCGGCCACAGCGCGTACGCCACCGCGCCGAGCAGCCTGCTGGACGAGTTGCCGATCTTCAGCCGCTCGGCGAGCCGCAGCGCACCCCAGAACGCGACCGACACGATCAGCGAGAGCCAGAGCCGCTCCGCGAGCCACACCGGCAGCTGGACGAGCTTGGCCAGGCCGTAGAACGGCAGCATCGGCCAGGTGTAGCCGACGTACTGGTCCTGGATCCCGCCGAAGCCGCCCCGGTCGTGCCACAGCTGGCCCAGATCGGAGAGGAACTGCCAGGGATCGACGGCGACACCGAGCTTGGTGTCGAACGTCATCCGCCCCGGCTTGACGGCGAGGAAGAGCACGAGCACGACGGCCCAGAACCCCAGCAGCCAGCGCCGCGAGCGTGGCCCCCGTTCGGGTTCCGGGGCGGCAGTCGTGGGGCGGACTGCCGCCGGGGGTGGGGCCTGGACCGTGGTCATGGACACCGCCTGAGGATGAGGAGGAGATTCCAGGTGGCGAACTCGCGCACGCCGGGCACCTTCGTGATGCCGCCGGCCAGGAACGGCCAGTAGCGGGACCGTGCGGACACGACGGAGACGTCGTCCCTGGCCCGCACCTGGCGCAGCGTGGGGCCGATGTGGTGGGCGAAGAGGTTCTCGCCGAGGGTGTGCTTGGCTTTCTTGCCGGTACGCCGCTCATAGCGGGCCCTGGCCCGGTCGGCGCCCAGGAAGTGCCAGGGCGCCCACTCGTGACCGCCCCACGGCGAGTACCAGTTGGTGAACGAGACATAGATCAGACCGCCGGGCCTGGTCACCCGCACCATCTCGCTGAGGAACGTCTGCGGGTCGTCCACGTGCTCAAGGACGTTGGAGGAGAACGTGACGTCCGCGACGCCGTCGCCGAGCGGCAGCAGATAGCCGTCGGCGACCACCGCGCCCTCCGGGGGCTTGGCGCCGAGCTCCGCCGGGTCCGGCTCGAAGAGGAAACTCTGCGCGCCGCGCCGCCGGAACTCCTCGGTGAAGTAGCCACCGCCGCCGCCGACATCGACGACGATCCGGTCCTTGACCGCGCCGTACGCCTCGACCTGGTCGGCGGCGTCACGGGCGAGCAGCGTGTAGCACCGCTCGGGCTCCTGCTGCTCGCGCAGGAAGGCCCGGAAGAGGGTGAGGGAACGGCGCAGCGAAGGGTCCTTCACGCGGACCCCTGGGAGGCGTGATGTGCGACCGCCTCTGCGGCGACCGTCTGGAACTCGCGTACGGAATTGGCCCAGCGGTAGCTGGCGGCCCGCTCGCCGGCGGCCTTGCCGAAGGCCGTCCGCCGCTCGGCGCTCAGGGCCAGCGCACACCAGGCCGCGGCGAAGGAACTCTCGCCCCGGGCGAGGAGTCCGGTGACGCCGTCCTCGATGGAGTCGCGGATGCCGGGTACGTCGAAGCCGACCGCGGGGGTGAACCGCGTGGCGGCCTCGGTGACGACCAGGCCCCAGCCTTCCACCGCCGAGGGGTGCAGGAGCAGCCATGCCTCGCAGAGCAGCCGGTGCTTCTCCGCCTCGGAGACATGGCCCCTGAACTCCACGCCGGGCCCTGCGAGTTGTTCGAGGCGGGCCCGCTCGGGACCGTCTCCGACGATCACCAGGCGGCCGCCGGTGACGGGTCTGACGCGCTCCCAGAGCCGCAGGAGCAGATCGATGCGCTTGTACTCGACGAGGCGTCCCATCGCGAGGAACAGCGGCTCGTCGGAGCGTGGATGGAGGGGGCCGGGCTCCTCGACCCCGTTGTGGACTATGCGTATTCGCTCTCGCTCGACGCCTATCGCGCGCAGGGCGGTGGCCGTCGACGGCGAGACGGCCACGAGCAGATTGCCGCGCTGGGCTCCCGAGAGCGACCAGTGCTCGAGTCTTCGGCCGAGCCGGGCCGCGGGGGCAAGGGCGCCCTGGAAGCGCATCCCCCACAGGTCGGTGTGGACGTGGTTGACCAGGCACAGAGTGGGACCGCGGTGCCACAGCGGCGCCAGGTACGGCATGCCGTTGCAGACCTCGACGAGCAGGTCGCAGTCGCCGACCTGCCGGGTGAAGGCGGAGCGCGAGCGCAGATAGTGCCCGAGGTCGCCGCCCGCCGACACCACGCGGTAGTCGCGGAAGGCGGCAGGGCCCCCGCACAGCAGGGTGACCTGGTGGCCGAGCTTGCTCAGGCCGTCGGCCAGCCGGTCGACGAGCAGTTCGGATCCGCCCGCGGCCGGATTGCCGAGGTCGCGGCGGGCGAGGAAGACGATCCGGCGCGGCTGTGGGGGAGGCGCCGGAACGCGCTGCGCGACCCGAGGGGCGGCGGCGCGCAGCGGGGATGGCACGTGCTGGGGCATGCGTGCTCCAACTCGTCAGGGTGCGGAACCGTGGGGGGTGGAACCGTACGGGTCACTTACGGGGTCACGCGGAGGTGCTGTGCTCGGTCTGTGCGGGGGTGGTGCGGGGACTGTGCTCGGGTGGGGTGGATAGTTTTCGCCGCCCTGTTCGACGCGGCTACTCACCGAAGTGATAAGTTCCGGGGTTTCATTAGCTGACGTCTCATCACATCGTGGTGGGTTGCAGGGCGGTTGGTGACGTATCGCTATTCGGACCGTCCGGCTCCGCCGCTGAACCCGGCCCTCCGGAACCATTTGCCCCACTATGGGACCGCCGTCCCCTGACGACGAGCACGACTCCGGCGACGGCGAGCACCGCACCCAGTGCGCCCGCTCCCACCGGCAGCGTCGTGCCCACCAGCTTCAGCCGGCTGCTGTCGTCGTCGGCGAGGCCGACCTGCGTCTTCTGCGTCTTGGTCGTGAACGCGATGCGCTTGCTGTCGAGGAGGACCGTGGAGTCCTTGTCGGAGCCCGGCGCCCGCAGCGTCTTGCGGGGCCCGACCGCGGCATAGATGATCCGGCCCGTGCGCTTGTCGGCCACCAGCTCCACGCCGTGGTTGGCGTACCACTCCTCGGCCAGCACATTGCTGCGCTTGGGCTGCCCCACCAGGCGGCCCGGCACGAGCCGGGTCCCGGTCTTCGCGGGCTCCACCTTCGCGGTGAAGCGGTAGCCCTCGTACCCCTGGATCTTCTTCGTGCCGCGGAAGGTCAGCGGGACGGTCGCGCCCAGGGTGCCGTCCCACCAGACGTACGAACGCTTCTCCACGTCGAAGGGGAACTTGAGGTAGGCCTCGCCCTCGAAGTACGGCTTTTCGCCGCAGCAGTGCACTGGGCGGTTCGTCTCCCGGTCGGTGACCCAGCGCTCCTGCGTGAACAGGAGCGAGTCGTGTGGGTCCGCGGCCGGCAGGGACTTGTCGGGATCGACCGACGTGACCACGTCCCAGACTGCGTGTTCTTTGGTGCTGTCCTCCACGTCGCCGCGTACCTGACGCGTGATCGTGAGGTTCTTGTTATGCACCGTCTTGATCTTGTCGGTGTCGAAATAGCTGCCTTTGCCCTTGAAGACCGTAATGGTGTCGATGTCGACCGGCGTGCGTTTCGCCCGTGGTTCGACGTACCACGCGAGCAGCGGTGCCAGGACGAGCAGGAAGGCGCCGAGTCCGAGGAGGATCAGCGAGAGGGGCGAGGCTGTGCGGCGCATCCGGCACTCCTGGTGGCGGGTGATGAAGGTTACCGAGCCGTATGGGGCCGGAACGCTAGGCGGACCCTTGACTTAGTGTCAATGCATTGATGAGACTGTGCTCTCGCCGGGCGGGGCCGGTGAGGGACTGTGCGAACACCAGCCGTGCGACCAGGGTGGGGACGACCTCCAGCAGAGAGGCTGACCCTGACATGCACCGATTGCTCGCCGCAGGACTGACCGTCGTGATGGCCGCCGCCCTGGCCGTGGCCGCCGCGTTCGGCATCGTCGCTGTCCTGAATGCGACCCCGGACCAGCCCAACACGCCCCTCGTGCACTATGAGTCGCCCCGCGGGGGCAGTGAGTGACCGCGCCCGTGACCGAGAGTCAGG
This sequence comes from Streptomyces sp. NPDC086554, assembly GCF_040686095.1. Lineage (NCBI taxonomy): Bacteria > Bacillati > Actinomycetota > Actinomycetes > Kitasatosporales > Streptomycetaceae > Streptomyces > Streptomyces sp. NPDC086554. Next base: position 215,374 of record NZ_JBFBJK010000002.1, on the reverse strand, counting down.
GTTCGCTGTCCGTCCGTTCCGCCTGGCGGGATGTCCCGCCGATGCTGGTACGGCAGTTCGCCGCGCTCGCCCTGGACGAAGCGCCCGCGCTCGCCCAGGACATCCTGCGGGAGATCCGCGCCGAGTACCCGGGCCTGCCCGTCGTCCTCGACGACTCGGGCGAGCCGATGGCGCTCATCGGCATCCGCCGCGCCCTCGAAGGCTTCGTCCAGCAGATTGCGGCCGGTGAGGGCCGGCCGTGCTATCCGCTGGAGGTCTTCCAGGAGTTCGGCCGCGGCGAGGGCCTGCACGGCCGCAGCCTCGACTCGCTGCAGGCCATCTACCGGCTCGGCGTGCGCCTCGCCTGGCGCCGCCTCGCCGAGATCGGCCAGCAGATCGAGATCCCGCCGCCTGCCATGTACGAACTCGCCGAGTCGGGCTTCGAGTATCTCGACGGCCTGGTCGACCAGTCGGTACGCGGCTACGCCGAGGCCGCGGCCCGGCAGGCGGGCGAACGGCTGCGCCTGCAAAGGAAGTTGATGGAGCTGCTGCTCTCCGAGCGGCGCGGCGACGCCTTGACCGGCGGGCCTGCGGATTCCGCTTCCGCCGGTGGCCCGCACTCCGCTTCGGGGCAGCCGGGCGGCGCCCTCGACGAGCGGGCCGCCCGCGTCGGCTGGCAGCTGCCCGAACGCGTCGCCGTCGGCGTACTGCTCAGGCCCGCGCGGGAGGCCGTGGCACCCGCCGTCGGGCAGGGCGTCCTGCTCGACATGGAGACCGAGCAGCCCCGCATGGTCATCCCCGACCCGGACGCGGCCGGGCGCCCCGAACTCCTGCGGCGCGCCATGGCGGGCTGGTCCGGCGCGATCGGCCCGCCCGTGGCACTGGCCGACGCCGCCAAGTCGCTGCGCTGGGCGCAGGCCGCCGTCCGCCTCATGGAACGCGGACTGCTGCCCTCCGGCGAGGTCCTGCACTGCACCGAGCACACCGAGGCCCTGGTCCTGCTGCAGCCCGAGGAGCTCATCGAGGACCTGGCCCGCCGCTGCCTGGCACCCCTCGCCCACTGCGGGCCCGCGCACGGCCGCCGCCTGGCCGAGACCCTCCTCGCCTGGCTGGAGACGCGGGGCGGTGCGCCCGAGGTGGCGGCGCGGCTGGGCGTCCACCCGCAGACGGTGCGCTACCGCCTGCGCCAGATCAGGGAACTGTGGGGCGACGAGGTGGACTACCCGGACCGCCGCTTCGAACTGGAACTGGTCCTGAGAGCAAGGAGATTGAGGGGAGAGCTGGGGCGGGTGGGCCGATCGGGGGCGCGCGGGTAGCCTGCCGGGATGGACATAGCGGTACGCGCGCAGGCAGCACTCGGCGAGGGCCCCACGTGGGACGCCGCCGCCCGGCGGCTCATCTGGGTCGACATCCTGAACTCACGCGTCCACACTTACGATCCGTCGACCGGGCGCCGCTCGGTCATGGCCACCGAGCAGCACGTCGGCGCCGCCAAGCCCCGCGCGGGCGGCGGCCTTGTGGTCAACCTCCGGGACGGCGTGGGCCTTTACGACGCCGTGGCCGACGGTTCCGCTTTCCGGTGGCTGCACCGCGACGCCGTACCGGGCCGCCGGGGCAACGACGCGGCGGTCGCACCGGACGGCGCGCTCTGGGCGGGCACCATGTTCTACGACGAGACGCCCGGCGCCGCCAACTTCATCCGCGTCACCGGCGACGGCACGGCCACCGAGGTGTTCGGCGACGTATCCGTGAGCAACGGCATCGGCTGGAGCCCCGACGGCCGCCTCATGTACTACATCGACACCCCGACCCGGCGCATCGACGTACTGGACCTCGGCGACGATCAACTCCCGCGCTCCCGGCGGCCCTTGGCGGTCGTCGAGGACACGGCCGGCTACCCCGACGGGCTGACCGTCGACGCCGAGGGCTGCGTCTGGGTCGCCCTGTGGGACGGCGCCGCCGTCCGCCGCTACACCCCGTCCGGCGCCCTGGACCGGGTGATCGAACTTCCCGTGGCGCGCCCCACCGCGTGCGCGTTCGGCGGGACCGGCCTGCGGGACCTCTACATCACCAGCGCGCGTACGGGACTCGACGCGCCGCACCCGCTCTCCGGCTCGGTGCTCGTGGTGCCGGACGCGGGTCAGGGCGTGGCACAGGCCGCGTTCGCCGGATAGCGGTGCTTTCAGGCCGGGTTGACCGAGTAGCACCACATCTACCTGGCCCTTTCCGGTGGAACATTCGATTCCGCACACAACCTTCACGGCAGTCGCTTCCTCTGTTCCCCGTGGCTCACTTAGCCTCCATGCCTCATGGACTACTGCCACCCGTGCCACAGGCACCTCAACGGCGCCCTGGCCTGCCCGGGATGCGGAACCCCGGCCGAAGCCTGCCGTGAGTACACGGAGGCCGTCGCCGAGCAGGAAGAGGCGGACGGCCCCGAGGGTGCGTACGACGAGGAGGCGCCGCGCGTCCGGGGCCGCCGCCGCAAGGAGCGCGGCCGCAAGGCACACCGGCGCAGGCGCCGCAGGATCCTCCTCGTCACGGCCGGTCTCGCGCTCGCCGCGGGCGGCCTGAGCCTGGCCGAGCTCGCCACCGAGGGCCCTTCGGACGACCCCACGGCGGCGTCCGCCGCGGACGGGGGCACGGGCGAGCGCCCCGCGGCACGCGAGTCGGCGGGCAGGGACGACGAGACGGCGTACGACGAAGGGGTCACGGCGACCGCGTCGGCGACCCCCACGGCATCGGCGTCCGCGACCGACAAGGACGAGGCGGCGCGGAAGAAGAAGTCCAAGGAGGCCAAGGAGAGGGAGGCGGACAAGGCGGACGACGGGGCCGATTCCCAGGCCCCGGCCACCACCTCCGCACCGGACACCCCCGGCACTCCGCAGACCCCGCGCCCCGCGCCCCCGCCGACCTCGCAGAAGCCGGTCCCGACGCCGGAGCCGACCCCGTCGGAGACGTGCGACCGGTTCCTGTGGTGGTGCACGTAGCGGGTCAGTCCGCCGTGTCCTCGGCGCTCTCCGCGCTCTCTGTGCCCTCTGTTTCCTCGCCGACCATCCTGCGCAGCAGCCCGCGCAGCGAGAGCCGCTCCTCGTGCGTGAGCTCGGCCAGCGGCTCGCGGGCGAAGCTCAGGGAGTCGCGCAGGCTGCGCGCGACCCGTCGGCCCTCGTCCGTGGGGCCGGCCAGCTTCACCCGGCGGTCGGCCGGGTCGGGCCGCCGCTCGACCAGGCCGCGTGCCTCGAGACGGTCGACGATCCCCGTGATGTTCGACGGCTCGCACTTCAGCTTCTGGGCTATGCGCCGCATCGGGATCGGTTCGAGCGAGAGAAGGCCGAGGACGCGCGCCTGCGCCCCGGTGAGGGCGTGCTCGCCCGCCGCCTCCTCGTACTCCTCGTGGTAGCGCGCCACGACCGTGCCGATCAGCTCGACGACTTCGAGCGTCAGGGGGTCGGTGCGCGGAGGGCGGGAGCTGCTGGTGGCCATGGCACCAGACTACCCGGTTACTTGACATTATCAAATATGTAGGCGCATGGTTGTTTCACTACATGAAGCAATGTTCCAGGAGGACGCCCCGCATGTCCGTCACCCCCGAATCCGCAGAGCTCCCCGCCGTCAGCCGTGAATGGCACCTCGTCCGGCGGCCGCACGGCTGGCCCGTCCCGGAGGACTTCGCCCTGCGCGAGGCCCCCGTCACCGCCCCGGCCGACGGCCAGGTCCTGGTTCGCAATCTGCACTTCTCCGTGGACCCGTACATGCGCGGCCGCATGAACGACGTGAAGTCCTACACGCCGCCGTTCCAGCTGGACGAGCCCATGCAGGGCGGCGCGGTCGGCGAGGTCGTCGCATCGAACGCCGAGGGCCTCGCGGTGGGCGACCACGTCCTGCACTTCGCCGGCTGGCGCGAGTACGCGACCTTCCCGGCCAAGCACGCCACCAAGGTGGACGCCAAGGCCGCGCCCCTCTCCACGTACCTCGGCGTGCTCGGCATGACCGGCCTGACCGCGTACGCGGGCCTCTTCGAGGTCGCCTCCTTCAAGGAGGGCGACTCGGTGTTCGTGTCCGGCGCCGCCGGTGCCGTCGGTGCCCAGGTCGGCCAGATGGCCAGGCTCAGGGGTGCCTCGCGCGTCGTCGGCTCGGCGGGCTCGGACGAGAAGGTGAAGCTCCTGGTGGAGGAGTACGGCTTCGACGCGGCGTTCAACTACAAGGACCCGCGCCCGGTGGTCGAGCAGCTGAAGGAGGCCGCCCCCGACGGGATCGACGTCTACTTCGACAACGTCGGCGGCGAGCACCTCGAGGCGGCCATCAGCCGGATGAACGTGCACGGCCGCGCCACCATCTGCGGCATGATCGCCGGCTACAACGACACCGAGCCGACGCCGGGCCCGCGCAACATGGCCATGATCATCGGCAAGCGCCTTCGCCTGCAGGGCGTGCTCGTCGGCGACCACGCCGCGCTGCAGCCGCAGTTCATCGAGGAGGTCGGCGGCTGGATCCGGTCCGGCGAGCTCAAGTACAACGAGACGTTCGTCGAGGGCGTCGAGAACGGCGTCGAGGCGTTCCTGGGCATGCTCCGCGGCGAGAACACGGGGAAGATGATCGTTTCCCTCGTCTGAGGCGGGCGGCGGATGGGCGCTTTCCGGCATCCGATAAAGTCTTTCCACAATGCCGCGACTGTGGGCGCGCAGAGCGGCTCGTCTCAGGAGGAACCGGCACCTATGTCCATCCAGCAGATCGCCGTCAAGTACACCGCCGTCGCCACCGCCGAGAACGGCCGTGACGGCCGCGTCGCCACCGACGACGGCAAGCTCGACGTCGTCGTCAACCCGCCGAAGGAAATGGGCGGCAGCGGCGCCGGCACCAACCCCGAGCAGCTCTTCGCGGCGGGCTACAGCGCCTGCTTCCAGGGCGCGCTCGGCGTCGTCGCCCGCAAGGCGAACGCCGACATCTCCGGCTCGACCGTGACCGCGAAGGTCGGCATCGGCCAGAACGAGGCCGGCGGCTTCGGCCTTGAGGTCGCGATCACCGCCTCCATACCGAACGTGGACGCGGCCACCGCGCAGTCCCTGATCGAGCAGGCCCACCAGGTGTGCCCGTACTCGAGCGCCACGCGCGGCAACATCAAGGTGGAGCTGGCGATCGCCTGACCAGCACTCCGTGTACGTGAGAGGGCCGCATCCCGAAGCCGGGGTGCGGCCCTCTCTCACGTGGCCCGGCCGGTCAGCCGGTGACCGCGGCCGTATGGATGGCCCGTACGAGAGGCTCGTCCTCCGGGGGCGGTCCGCCGGGGAAGGGGAACCGGCGCCGTGTGTAGCCGTACGCGAGCCCGCTGCGCGGATCGGCGAACGCCTGCGAGCCGCCCACGCCCTTGTGCCCGATGGACCCCGCGCCGAGGAACGGGTACCCGGCTTCGGCGGTGTTCTGGAACCCCACCCCGAACGATTTGTGGGCCTGCGACACCAGGTCGTACCCGTTGGAATGGATCTGCCCGAACTCGGCCACGGTGTCCGCCGTCAGGAGCGGCTCCCGCCCGTCGAGCCCGCCGACCGCCGCCGCGTACATCCTGGCGAGACCGCGCGCGGAGGCGACACCGCCGACGGACGCGGGCCCCTTGGCGCGTACGAGGCGGGAGTTGGGGAGCGCCTCCAGGTCGGTGGGGTGGGCGCCGTTGCGGTTGAAGGCGATGGAGTTCAGGGTGTCCGGCTGCGGCGGCTGCGCGTCGAGGAAGGCGCGCTCCGTGGCCGACGGGATCATCGGCAGCACGGAGCGGAAGCGGGGTTCGAGCACCTCGGGGAGTCCGAGGTGGAAGTCGAGACCGTACGGGGCGCGGACGCGCTCCTCGTAGATGTCCTGCAAGGTCCGCCCGGTGACCCGGAAGACGACTTCACCGGCGAGCGCGCCGATGGACAGGGCGTGATAGCCGAAGGCGGTACCGGGGCGCCAGTAGGGCCGCTGGGTCGCGAGGCGGGCGGCGATGGCGCGGTCGTCGGCGATCTCCTCGGGGCTGAAGCCCCTGTCGGCGCCGACTATGCCCGCGCGGTGCGAGAGAAGCTCCCGGAGGGTGATGCCGCCTTTGCCTTCGGCGCTGAACTCCGGCCAGTAGTGGGCCACTTCCCTGTCGAGGTCGAGGACCCCGTCCTGTACGAGCAGGGCGGTCGTGAGGTGGGCGGCGCCCTTGGTGGACGAATACACCCCGAAGAGCGTGTCACCGTCCGTGTCGGGCCCCACCCACAGGTCGACGACCTGCCTCCCCCTTACGTACGCGGCGAGCTGCGAGGCATGCTCGGGCTTCTCCCCGGCGAGGAGAGCGGCGAACTCGCCCCGAACGGCTTCGTATCCGGCTGCGGTGGTGCCGAGCACCTTGATCTCACGGGTCATGCGGTCAAACCTCCCTGCGTGTGGAACCGCGGGCAAGAGCATTTCCGCTCCTCGAACGCCGGAGGGGCTAAATGAATTAGCCCGTCGAGGGGGTCCCCCCTGCTCATTAAGAGCTTGGGGGAGTTTGAGGACGAACCCGCCGAAGGCGGTGATCAGCGGAACCGCCGGAGGCAGAACCTCAGCCCACGCTCAACAGCGCCCTCCCCACCTGCGGAAACACCCCCTTCGGATGGTCACGGAACAGCGGCTCCGTGCCGAACAGGACGACCCCTGAACCCGAAGCCGAGGACCCGCTCACCACAGACGCCCGCCCCGCCGCATCCGCAGGACCACCCGCCCCGTCCACCGCACGCCAATGCCCGGACACCAGCGGATTCCCGTCCCCATAGGACTGCTCGACCCGCACCCCACTCCCCAACTCCGTGAACCACATGGGCGCGTACACGAACGAATGCGACGGCGCACCGCCGGTCAGCGGCCCGGTATTCACCACCCGCACCACACCATTCGCATCCCCGTTCCCGGAAACCGCCTTGGCGGCAAGCAACTTGGCGTCGGAGTTCAGCGCTGCCCCCTCCGCGCCACGCCCGACAAGCCCGCCCCCACCGGAGAGGAACCCGTCAAGCCCGGCCCGCGCCTCCGCGTTCAACTCCCCGTAGGAAAGCCCGGCCGAGACGAACAGCGCGTCCACACCGCCCGACTTCTTCCAGTCGAAGCCCGCGTTCAGCACGGCGGTCGAAACCGGCACCACATCGAAGTTCATCTCCCGCAGCGCGAAAAGCTCACCCGGCGTGACAGCCGCCGCGACCCGCGTGCGCCGCACCACCGCCCCCGCCTTCGCCTTGGTCGCGTCGAACGCCACGTCGTACTTCTTGGCCGCGGCGAAAGCCGCACCCCGCGCCTTCGAGGAAAGGATCACGCTGCCGTCGTCGTCGGCGGCCCGCCGCACCGGAACACCGCGCCCGAGCAGCCAGTTGAGCGCGGCCACCTCCCGCGCGTCGTCGAGCCGAAGCCGCAGATCCCCGCGCGGCGCGACCTGCCCGACCCGCGAGGGCTCGTGAACGGCCCGGGCGGGGACGCCGTCGAGGCCGCCGCCCTGCACCGAGTCGACCGTGGCGCCCCACAGCCGCCCGAGGCTCCACCCGGAGATGTCGTACATCGTCGACACCTTGTCGCTGATGTCCCGGCCGTCGGCGAGCATCACATTGGCCAGACCGCGCTTCGGCTGAAGCATGTCGATGACGTACGAACCCTTCTCGTACGAGGTCCCGCCGAGCCGGAAGTCCCGCGTCGCACGCTCCACCCGCACGTCGTTGTCCAGCAGGTGCCGCACCAGCCGCGAGGCGGCCGCCGCCGAGCGCTGATCACGCGACCCGGCCGGGATGACGTACGCGCGCGGGAAGTCGGTGGTGTACACGTCCTCCGGGCCGATGCCCGGCACCCCCGGCACGGTCTCCGGCGACACCGGAACCTGCGCGGCACCGGCGGCGCCCCGCCGGAACGTCTCGATCTGGTCGGCGATCACCGAAGTGCGGTGCTGTTGCGTGTAGTTGAGCGTTGCCGACATCGCCGCTCCCGCGATGTCCACGTTGATCGCGGACCGGCGCCGCAGTTCCGGCACCGAGAGGTCGTCGTACTCCTCGTTGTTGACGACCATCGGGAACTCGATGGTGTGCGCGGCGACCGCGCCGTGGAACGGCATGTACTGCGGGGTGAAGATCGGCGGCCAGTCGTCCCAGCCCTCCTCCTGGTCCCGGAAGGGGATGACCGCGGGCTCCACGCCGTCCTTCTCGGGGGTGTAGCCGAGGCCGTTGACCGCGGCTTCCATGCCAAGCGCGTTGGCGTAGGTGTTCTTCAGGAAGAGGTCGTACTCGTAGTTCTCGCCGTGCGGCGGAGTCGTCGGCTCGATCAGTGTGCCGTTGACGTATCCGTGCAGGTCGATCATGATCGCGGGCTGTTTGTCGATGGCGATCTGCCGCATCGCGCGGGCCTCGGGCTGCGACGCGGTGATGAAGTCGCGGTTGAGGTCGAAGCCGTTGGCGTTGGCGCGGGTGCCCGCGATACGGCCGTCGGGGTTGGCCGTGATGTTGAAGTAGAGGCGGTTGTGGGCGAGGAGGTCCTTCGACTTCTCGTCCTTGGCCTTGGCCAGCTTCTCGATGAGCTTGAGGGCCGCGTCCGTGCCCTCCCACTCGTTGCCGTGGATGTTGTTGTTGATGAAGACCGGCGTCTTGTACGAGGACTTGACCGCCGGATCCTTGGCCGCGGCCTCCGGCGCGTTCTCTATGAGCTCGCGCATCCGCTCCTGGCGGGCGGACTCCTTGGCCGACTCGGGCGCGGTGACGGTCACCAGGTAGAGCTGGTGGCCGCCGGCCGAGCGGCCCGCGATCTCCACGCTGACGCGGTCGCCGATGCCCTGGATGTCGTTCAGCTTCGGGGCTATGGAGTGGTAGGGCGCCAGGCCCAGTTTTATCGACTTGTCGTCAGGGTTCGCGGGCGGCGGGGTCAGCTTCTGTTCGCGGGGGTAGCCGCGGTTCCTTGTGTCGGTGAGGTCGGTGCCGCCGCGCGCGGCGTCGAGTGCGCGGTCGGCCGCGCTCGCCGGACCCTTGGCGGCCCGCTCGGTGCTGCTGAGCGGCGAGCCCTCGCGGTGGATGTCACGGCCCGGACTCGGGTCGGCGGTCGCGCTGCCCGGCGCGAGCGTGGTGAAGAGGAGGGCGCCCGCGGCGGCGAGCGTGGTGAGCAGGACGGGTCTGGACGGCCGGGATGGCCCAAATGGCCGGGATGTGCCCATGCGTACCTCCGAGAATGGTCAGTACGCGTGGTCTACCGGTTCAACCCCCGCACAACAAGAGGGCCTTGGGCCCCACACGTCACACCTGTGACCGGCGGATAGGCTGTACGGCATGCGTGATCTAGGACGGGGCTTCGGCTACTTGATGAAGGGCCAGCGCTGGGTCGCCCAGCATGGCAAGCAGTATGGAGTCGGCCTGTTGCCCGGCCTGATCACCCTGCTTCTCTACGCGGGGGCGCTCGTCGCGCTCGCCCTGTGGGGCGCGGACTTCGTCGACTGGGCGACCCCCTTCGCCGACGACTGGTCATCGCCGTGGGCGGGACTGTTCCGCGGCTTCCTCACCGCGCTGCTCTTCGCTCTCGCGCTGCTCCTGTCGGTGCTCACCTTCACGGCGGTCACCCTCCTCATCGGCCAGCCCTTCTACGAGTCGCTCTCCGAGAAGGTCGACATCTCCGTCTCCGGGTACGCCCCCGAATCGGGCCTGCCGCTCTGGCGCGAACTGCTGATCTCCGCACGGGACAGCCTGCGCATCGTCCTGCGTGCCCTTGTCTGGGGCGTCCTGCTCTTCGCCCTCGGCTTCATCCCGGTCGTCGGCCAGACCGTGATCCCGGTGGTCGGCTTCTGCGTGACGGGCTTCTTCCTGGTCGAGGAGCTGACGGGGGTGGCACTGCAGCGGCGGGGCGTCGAACTCCGCGAGCGGCTCGCGCTGTTGCGCGGCCGCAAGCAGCTGGCCTGGGGCTTCGGCACCCCGCTCGCTGTCGCCTTCCTGGTGCCGTTCGTCGCCGTGTTCCTGATGCCGGGGGCGGTCGCGGGGGCGACGCTGATGGCGCGGGAACTGGTCGGGGAGGACACAGCCCCCGGGGAGGACACAGCCCCCGGGGCGAGCGACGACCCGGAACCTACCGCCGGGCGTTCATAGCGGCCGTCAGGATCTGCCGCACCTGGGCGATGATGTCGAGCCGGTTGCGGACGAACTCCGGATCGGTGATCTTGCCCGTCGCGGGGTCGGTGTTGCCGGCGCCGAACTGCAGCACCGGCGTGTGCACATGGCCGCCCGGCAGGCTCTCGTGCAGCCCGAGGCGGTCGCGGAGCAGCGTCGCCCGGTAGGCGATCTCGTTCGACAGGTAGTTCCCGCCGCCGCCCTCCCGCGCCGTCGAACCCGGGGTGGGCCCGTCCGGGCGGACCACGGGATCGGTGCCGCCCACCGGGATCTCGGTCACCGATGTGTTGTCGTACACGGGGAAGCGGCCCGTCGCACCGTTCACGATCTCCTTGTACGGGAGGGTCGTCGACGTCCACTGCGGCTGGCCGGCCGGGTCGGTGACCGGGATCGTCTCCGTGCGGGAGAGGGTCTCGTTGTCGGGGAATCCGCCGCGCCAGGCCCCGTTGGTCCGCTCGATGTCGAAGCGGCCCACGCGGCCCTGGCTGATGGTGGTGAAGAGGTCGACGCGCGGCAGCTGGTCGCCGAGCACCCGCTCGACCGTGCCGTCCGCGAAGTCCTGCCAGCGGACGGGGAACACGGTGGTCTCGACGCGGGCGGGGCCGTCGGCGGTGTCGATGACGGTGCCGTCCAGGGCGAGCGCGGTGGCGCCCGAGGGGTTACTGATGCGGACGTCCCGGTCGAGCGTGAAGGGGTCGAAGCCGGTGACGAGGACCCGCTTGATGCGGTGTCCCGCGGCGTCCTTCTTCGGATGGCTCGGGTAGCGGATGGAGTCGTGCCCGCGCGATGTGGTCTCCAGGGCCCGTATGAGAGCTGCCTGCCGGTCCTTGTCCACCCCGAAGTCGTGTTCCGCGCCTGTCCATTGGCGCAGCTCCCGTGTCATCGCGATGCGGGCCCAGTACAGCGGCCGGTCGTCGTCCCTGCTCAGGTCGCCGGCCGCGGGGCCCCGCTGCTGTGCCCGGTCGACGGCACGCTTCCACAGCGCGGAGCCCTGGCGTACGACGATGCGCCGGGCCTCGCCGTACGACTGCGCACGGTCGAGGGCGCGGGCGAACTCCGGTGCCACGGCGTCGAATCCGCTGCGGCGCAGGATCTCTTGAGGGGCGGCCCGGTCGAGACGCTGCTCCTCGACGGAGGGGGTCTCGGCGGTGACGGTGGTGGTGGCCGCCGTGGCGGGCGCGGTCGCGGCGGCGAGCAGCAGGGCGGTGCCGACGGCGGTGAGCCGGGGGAGTACGGGGCCCTTGGGGAGGTGGGGAGCCTTGAGTGACACGGGAGTCCTTCCGTGGCCGGTGGGGTTGGGGCAGTATCCCGGCCGGGAAGGCGCCTCGGCTACAGCTTCTCGACGGTGTGATCCGCGATGGACTCCTCGGCGGCGTGATCCGCGAGAACCTCCTCGATGACGTGCCGCGCGGTCCGCGCGATGCTCTCGTTCCTCGTCCGGTAGTACGGCAGCTCGATGAGCGCGATCGACAGGGCCCAGCCGCGCCCCCGCGCCCAGGTCGCGTCGTCGACGTCCAGGGCGGCGCGGAACTCCTTGCGGGCCTCGCCCGTCAGCAGGCTCCACGCCGTGATCAGGTCGACGGCCGGTTCGCCGCGGCCCATGCAGCCGAAGTCGATGACGGCGCTGAGGCGTCCGCCCGTGGTGAGCAGATTCCCCAGCTGCAGGTCGGCGTGGACCCAGACGGGCGGGCCCGCCCACTCGGGAGCCCGCAGGGCGGATTCCCAGGCGGCGGTTGCCGCGCCGGTGTCGATGACGCCGTCCAGTTGCGCGATGGCGTCGCGGGTCTCCTGGTCGCGCGGGGCGAGCGGACCGGGGCGGTACGCGGTGGGCAGGCCGGTGGGCTCGACCCGGTGCAGCGCGGTCACGAACCGCGCCAAGTCCGCCGCGAGCAGCCCCGGTTCGGCGACAGCGCCGATGGCCGGGTTCGCCCCGTCGAGCCAGCGGTAGACGTACCAGGGCCAGGGATAGCCATCGCCGGGTTCGCCCTTCCCCAGCGGCGCGGGAACGGCGAAGGGGACCCGCGGGGCGAGCCGCGGCAGGTGCTCGACCTCGGTGCGTACGTCGTCGACGCCTCCCGCGACGCGGGGGAGCCGCACCGCCATGTCGTCGCCGACGCGGTAGATGGCGTTGACGGTGCCGTTCGATTCGACGGGCGTGACGGCGAGCGAGGCCCACCGCGGGAACTGCGCTGCGAGCAACCGCCGTACGAGAGCCGCGTCGATGTCGGCTTCGTCGGCGTGCATCTTGGCCGGGGGCATGGAGTCACCTTCGGGAGCGGAGGGAGAAGCGTCGAGGCAACGGACACTTCGATGATGCACGACCCCACTGACAACGACCGCCTCACCGCGGGTCGATCTGCTCCGCGGAGAAGGTGATCCCCTCGGCCGTGCCGTACTTGGTGATCAGGTCGTCCTTGCCGTCACCGTTCAGGCATGGCGCTCACGGGAGCCGTAGACCACGGTCAGGCTGCTCTTCTTCTCTTCTTCTCGTACGTCACCGGGAGCACCAGATCGCCGTGCCTTATGACTCAGCCCTTATGACTCATCCCCGCCGAGCAGCCCCAGGAAATCCCTGAACGCCCCCGCCATGTCCACCGATTCGGGGTCGAGGAGCCACTGGTACTGGAGCCCGTCCATCACCGCGACGAGCAGTGGCGCCGCCGCCTCCGGGGTGAGGCCGCCGGGCAGCCGGTCACCGTACTCGGCGCGCAGGACGTCCGCGAACTTCTCGCGCACCGAGCCGTACCGCCCGGTGAAGTACTCCCGCGCCGGATGCCCGTCCGTCACGCTCTCGCCGAGCAGTGCGGAGAAGGTCTGGATGATGCCGGGGCGCATCGCGTTGTACTCGACGAGCGAGCCGAGCAGATCGAGGCGGATCTCGCTGGTCGGCACCGCGTCCCACTGGTCGCGTGCCTCCAGGACGGCGACGAGCAGCGCCTCCTTGGTGGGGAAGTAGTGCAGCAGGCCCTGCTGGGTGAGGCCGACCCGCTCGGCGACGGCGCCAAGGGTCGCGCCGCGGTAGCCCCGCTCGGCGATCACCTCGAAGGCGGCCCGGAGGATCTCCGCACGCCGCTCCTCGGTCCTGGCCCTGCTCCTGGCCTTGGGCGCCATGGCACCTGCACCTGCCCCTTCGCGTTCCTGAGTCCCTGCTCTCCGGACCGTACGTCATGCTCCCCCAAATGTAACGGCGAGATAACTAAATCTACCGATCTACAGGTAGCCGGTGCAGGATGGAGGGAACGTACGGAACGGACTTCAACGAGGAGGTACCGCCATGGCGGGAACACAGGGCCCCGGAGCCACCCGCGCCGACCAGGCGCGCGAGGCGGCCGTCGAGACCGCGCTCGGCACGCTGGATTTGGACGCCAAGGCCCGGCTGCTCGGCGGCCGTGACATGTGGTCGCTGCACCCGCTGCCCGAGATCGGCCTGAAGTCCCTCGTGATGTCCGACGGCCCGATCGGTGTGCGCGGCATCCGCTGGACCGCCGACGACCCGTCCATCGCGCTGCCCTCCCCGACCGCGCTCGCCGCCACCTGGGACCAGGACCTGGCCCGCCGCGCCGGCACCCTCCTCGCCCAGGAGGCCCGCCGCAAGGGCGTCCACGTCCTGCTCGCACCGACCGTCAACCTGCACCGCTCACCGCTCGGCGGCCGCCACTTCGAGGCGTACAGCGAGGACCCGTACCTGACCGGCGTCATCGGCACCGGCTACGTCCAGGGCGTGCAGTCCGGCGGCGTCGGCACCACCGTCAAGCACTTCGTCGCCAACGACGCCGAGACCGACCGCTTCACGGTCGACAACTCGATCTCCGGGCGCGCCCTGCGCGAGCTGTACCTGGCCCCCTTCGAGGCGATCGTCACCAACGCCCACCCCTGGGGCATCATGACCGCGTACAACCAGGTCAACGGCGCGACGATGACCGAGCACCGCTACCTGGTCAATGAAGTCCTGCGCGGCGAATGGGGCTTCGACGGCTACAACGTCTCCGACTGGATGGCCGCCCGCTCCACCACCGGCGCCATCGACGGCGGCCTCGACGTCGCCATGCCGGGACCCCGGACCGTGTACGGCGATGCGCTCGCCGAGGCCGTCCGCGCGGGCCAGGTCAAGGAGTCGACGGTCGACGAAGCCGTCCGCAACGTCCTGCGCCTCGCCGCCCGCGTAGGCGCCCTCGAAGGAGCCGAGCCCGTCGTCACCGACCTCCCCGCCGAGGTCGACGGCGAGGCCCTCGCCCGCGAGATCGCCCGCCGCGCCTTCGTCCTCGTACGCAACGAGAACGGCGCGCTGCCCCTGGAGCGCACCGCGTCCGTCGCCCTCAGCGGCGCCGCCGCACGCGACGCCCGCGTCCTGGGCGGCGGCTCCGCGACCGTCTTCCCCGCGCGGGTCGTCTCGCCGCTCGACGGTCTGACCGCGGCGTTCGGTGCCGATCGGGTGACGTACGCCGTCGGCGCCGACCCGAGCGACGAACTCGCCCCCGCCGACAAGGGATTCGAGCTGCGCGCCATCTGCCGGGACGCGGACGGAAACGTCCTGGGCGAGGGCAGTCTCCCCTCCGGGCAGGTCCAGTGGATCGGCGACGACCTGCCCGACGGCGTCACCCACGAGGCGATGGCGAGCATCGAGGTCATCGGCACGTTCACGCCGCGCGAGAGCGGCGAGCACTCCTTCGGTACCCGCGGCCTGGGCGCCTTCAGGCTCACCATCGCCGGCGAAGTCGTCTTCGACGGGGCGCAGTTGATGGGCTCCGAGACCGACCCCTTCGAGGCGTTCTTCGGCTCCCCGGTCGAGCGGGCCAAGGTGAACCTGACGGCGGGCGAGACGGTCGAGGTCTCCCTCCACCACCGCCTCGACAAGGGGTACGCACCGCCACTGCCCGGCGTCGTCTTCTCCTTCGTCCACCTCGGGCCGCGTCGCGACCCCGACGAGCTGATCGCCGAGGCGGTCGAGGCCGCTCGGGGCGCCGACACGGCGGTCGTGGTCGTCGCCACCACAGAGCGCGTCGAGTCCGAGGGCTTCGACCGGCAGGACCTGCGTCTTCCGGGCCGCCAGGACGACCTGGTGCGGGCGGTGGCCGCGGCGAACCCGCGGACGGTCGTGGTCGTCAACTCAGGTTCCCCGGTGGAGCTTCCGTGGCGCGACGAGGTCGCGGCGGTCCTCCTGGGCTGGTTCCCCGGCCAGGAGGGCGGCGCGGCACTCGCGGACGTCCTCACCGGCGGCGAGGAACCGGGCGGCCGCCTCCCCACGACATGGGGCGCGTACGCGGACGCCCCGGTCACCCAGGTGACCCCGACCGAGGGCCAACTCGCCTACTCCGAGGGCGTGTTCATCGGCTACCGAGCCTGGGAGAAGGAGGACCGGACCCCTTCGTACGCCTTCGGCCACGGCCTCGGCTACACCGACTGGACGTACGAGTCGCTCTCCGTGGAAGGCACGACGGCCACGGTCCGCGTCCGCAACTCCGGCCGGCGCGCGGGCCGCGAGGTCGTCCAGGTCTATCTCGCACCGGCCGCGCCCGACAGCGACCGCCCGGTCCGCTGGCTCGCCGGCTTCGCGGGCGTCGAAGCCGCGCCCGGCGAGAGCGTGGAGGTGCGGGTCGAACTCCCGCGCCGCTCCTTCGAGATCTGGGACGAGGCCGCCGGCTCCTGGGCGCACCAAGGTGGTTCGTACGAAGTGCAGGCGGGCCGCTCGATCGCCGACCGCCGCCTGAGCGAGTTGATCGTCGTGTGACGGTTCGGCGGTGGATCGGTGCGGGCCCCGGGGCAGTGCCTGCGGGGCCCGTGCCATGCGGGGCGGGTGTGGCAGACTCGCGGGCCGACAACAGCACGTTCGGGGGAGAAGCACATGTACCCAGGTCAGCAGGGTCAGCCATACCCGCCTCAGCCCTATCCGCCCCAGCAGGGCCAGCCGTACCCGCCGCAGCAGCAGTACCAGCAGCACCCGCCCCAACAGCAGTACCCGCAGCAGCAGTACCAGCAGTTCCCGCCCCAGCAGCAGTATCAGCAGCACCCGCCCCAGCAGGGCCAACAAGCCGTGGGCGACGGCATGATGGCGCCCGCGCCCGGTCTCAGCCCCGAGCAGCGCGACCTGGTCCTGCGCATCCAGAACACCACGAAGGTGTTCGTGCTCGGGCTCTTCGTCGGCATCCCGCTCACCTTCGGCGGCGCCCACTTCGGCATCACCGAGAAGCCGCTGGGCTTCGCGGCCGTGCCCGTCGGCATCGTCGGCTTCGTGGTCGGCGTCATCTCGTTCCTCAAGATGAACGCCATGAAGCGGCAGCTCCGTTCGATCACCGCGGACGCCTGGCGCTCCCCGGTCGCCCATCTCCAGAGCGCCCGCAAGGCGGCCACGCTCGCGGCGTATCTCAACGGCCTGCTCGCCCTGCTCTCGCTGGCCGTCGCCGTGTACCTGCTCATCGCGGGCGCGGGCTGGGGCGCGTACGGCAACTCGTTCGGCTTCGGCGGCCTGATGCTCGCCGCGGCCATCCCGCTCGGCCAGGCCCTCGCCGCCGCGTCCACCATTCCGCAGCTTCTGCGGGTGATCCCCGCGGGTGCCAGGGTCGGCCAGTCGCTCTACTCGGTGCTGCTGCTTCTCGGCATCATCGTCACGTTCCGCGGCAGCGGCTGGGACACCAAGGCCATCGCGGCGGTCTTCACGCTGATCTGCCTGGGCGCGGTGACGCTGCTCGCGAAGGCGGGCAGGACGATGCGCGGCGAGAGCGGCTGAGAAGCCGCTCAGCGCACCGAGAACCCGTACAACGTCTCCGACTCGTACACCCCACCCGGCCGCAGCACCGTGCTCGGGAACTCCGGCCGGTTGGGGGAGTCGGGGAAGTGCTGTGTCTCCAGGGCGATCCCGTCCCCCGGCGCGAACGGCAGCCCCTCGCCGAAGTGGTCCGCCGTGTACAGCTGAAGCCCCGGCTCCGTCGTCGCCACGGTCAGCACGCGCCCGGACGCCGGATCGCTCAGCTCCGCCGCCTCGACAGGCTCCGTGGTGACCCCCTTGTCCAGCACGTAGTTGTGGTCGAACCCGGCCCCGGCCTTCCGCGCCGCTCGGAAGTCGAACCGCGTCCCGTCGACCTCCTCGTACGCCCCCGTGGGAATCTGCGCCCCGTCCGTCGGCGTGATGCGCGCCGCCGTGATCCGCACCTCGTGCCCGCCGGCGCCACCGCTGCCGGCCCCGGCCAGATTCCAGTACGTGTGGTTGGTGAGGTTCACGACCGTCGCCGCGTCCGTCGTCGCGCGGTAGGCGATCCGCAGCCCGCCCGCCTCGTCCAGCGAGTACGTCACCGAAACAGCGAGCCGCCCCGGATACCCCTCCTCGCCGTCCCCGCTCACCCGCGAGAGCCGCACCCCGCACTCACCGAAGGCCTCCGCCTCCCACACCCGCTTGTCGAACCCGGCGTCCCCGCCGTGCAGCGCGTTGGACCCGCTGTTCCGCGCCAGGCGGTACGTACGCCCGTCGAGCTCGAAGCAGCCCCCGGCGATCCGGTTCGCGTACCGCCCCACGAGGGCACCGAAATACGGGCCCGGATGATCGAGATATCCCTGAAGGTCGTCGAACCCGAGCGCCACCGCCCCGCTCCGCCCCGACCGGTCCGGAACTTCCGCCGACTGGATGATCCCGCCGTACGTCAGGACGCGTACCCGCACCCCGCCCCTTTCCAGGGTCCAGCGATGGACGGGCGTGCCGTCGGGGAGCGTCCCGAAGAGTTCACTGCGCATGATCGCGACCCTACGCCGGGCCGCGCCACGTCACCCGGCGGGATCCTTCGCCGGATCCTTGGCCTTCACCTGCCGGTAGGCGAGTTCGGCAAGCCGCGACTGCCCGTCCTTGCTGGGGTGGAACCAGTCCCAGTGGCTCAACTGGTCGCCGTCGAAGCGGTAGTCGAAGACCGCCCCGCCGTCGTACCGGCAGCGCAGATCCTTCGCGCACACGTCCTTGAGCACTTCGTTGTACGCGACCACGCGGTCCTGCACGGAGTCCCGGCGCTGCGTCGCCTTCGCGTCCACCGCGTCCGGATCCGCCAGCATCGATGAGCAGATGCCCAGCTTCCACACCTGCTTGCCCAGCGGGCTGGTGCGCCCCTGGGACCAGAGCCGCTTCAGATCCGGCACGGAGGCGACGTACACCTGCGTCTTGGGCAACTCGCGCCGCAGCGTACGCATCGCGTCCTCGAAGTCGGCGCGGAAGTCGGCGACCGGCGTCATCGCCTCCGCCGACGTGCGGCAGGCGTCGTTCGCGCCCGCCATCACCGTGACCAGCTCGGGGCGCTCGGCCGCGGCCGCCTCCATCTGCCCGGGCACGTCCGCCATCCGGGCACCCGTCTTCGCGTGGTTCCAGCTGTTCCCTGCGGCCCGTTCCTTCCCGAGCAGACGTGTCGCAAGGCTCTGCACCCCGGCGTCCGTACCGGTCGCCCAGGAGACCTCGGGGCAGTCGGAGAGCACCGAACAGGCGTCGAAGCCGCGGGTGATGGAGTCGCCGACCGCGGCGAGGGAGCGCGGCGTCGAGTCCCAGGTGGGTGTCGGTTTGGGCTTCGGCTTGTCGTGCGCCGACGGGCCTTTCGGGGCGGGGGACGCGCCGCCCTGGGCGTCGCACGCGGTCAGGGCGGCGGCGCCGAGAAGAACCGCCGTCGCGGCGGCGACGGCGGCATGTGAGCGGTGCCTTCGGTTCCGCATCCCCGGGTCCCCTCTGTCGTCGGCTCTCTCGTCGGCGTACGCGAACTGAGCTATCTGGCGCCCCGTCGGGTGAATGGTGGGCGATTCCTGGCTTTGGGACCGACGGTACGTCACACTCCTTGCGCCGCCGCACGGTAGCCTCGCCACCCAGTGGCACCCTCTTCTCGCGGTTCCGCTAAATTACATCACGTCACATCTGTCCCGTTTTCGGGAGTTTCTCGAATTCAGGGAACAACGCTCGGCACGGGCGCGAGGCCGCTGGGGAAGGCGAACCTCGACCCACACTGGAGGTCCCGGTGACGACACGTGGAGTTCTGTACGTGCACTCCGCGCCCCGCGCGCTGTGTCCGCACGTCGAATGGGCAGTCGCGGGCGTGCTCGGCGCGCGCGTCAACCTCGACTGGATCCGGCAGCCCGCGGCGCCCGGCAGCTGGAGATCCGAGTTCTCCTGGCGGGGCTCGGTGGGCACCGCGTCCAAACTGGCCTCCGCGCTGCGCGGCTGGGATCTGCTGCGCTTCGAGGTCACGTCCGAGCCGTGCGCCACGGCCGAGGGCGAGCGCTACAGCGCCACACCCGAGCTCGGCATCTTCCACGCCGTCACCGGTATCCACGGCGACATCCTGATCCCGGAGGACCGCCTGCGCGCCGCCCTGGCCCGCTCACAGCAGGGCGAGAGCGACCTGGAGGCCGAACTCGCCAAGCTCCTCGGCAAACCCTGGGACGACGAGCTCGAACCCTTCCGGTACGCGGGCGAGGGCGCGCCGGTGCGCTGGCTGCACCAGGTCGTCTGACGCGTACGAAAAGGGCCCCCACCGATCGGTGGGGGCCCTTTTCGTACGCGCGGCGGGTCAGACCGTCCTGAACGCGAGCACCACGTTGTGGCCGCCGAAGCCGAACGAGTCGTTCAGCGCCGCGATCCGGCCCTCGGGCAGCGTGCGCGGCTCGCCGCGGACGATGTCCGCGTCGACCTCGGGGTCGAGGTTCTCGATGTTGATCGTCGGCGGGGCGACACGGTTCTTCAGCGCGAGGACCGTGGCCACGGTCTCCACGCCGCCCGCGCCACCGAGCAGGTGACCGGTCATCGACTTCGTGCTGGAGATCGCCATGTGGTCGACGTCGTCGCCGAACGCCTTGCGCAGCGCCTTGATCTCGGCGACATCGCCCTGCGGCGTCGAGGTCGCGTGCGCGTTCACGTGCATGATCTCGGCGGGCTTCAGGTCGGTGTTGTCGACCAGGTTCTGCAGCGCCGCCGCGATGCCGTTGCCGGACGGCTCGGGCTGCGTGATGTGGTGGGCGTCGGCCGAGATGCCCTGGCCGACGGCCTCCGCGTAGATCTTCGCGCCGCGGGCCTTGGCGTGCTCCTCGGACTCGAGGACGACCACGCCGGCGCCCTCGCCGAGCACGAAGCCGTTGCGGTCGACGTCGTAGGGGCGCGAGGCACCCGCCGGGTCGTCGTTGTTCTTGGACATCGCCATCATGTTGCCGAACGCGACGATCGGCAGCGGGTGGATCGCCGCCTCCGTGCCGCCGGCGACGACGACGTCGGCACGGCCGGTGCGGATCATCTCGATCGCGTAGCCGATGGCCTCGGCGCCCGATGCGCAGGCCGACACCGGGGTGTGGACGCCCGCGTGGGCGCCCAGCTCGATGCCGACGTTGGCCGCCGGGGAGTTGGGCATCAGCATCGGCACGGTGTGCGGGGAGACGCGGCGTACGCCCTTCTCCTTGAGCACGTCGTACTGGTCGAGCAGGGTGGTCACGCCGCCGATGCCGGAGGCGATGACCGCGCCGAGACGGTCGGGGTCGACGCTCTTGTCCTCGCCCGCCTTGTCGGTGTAGCCGGCGTCCGCCCAGGCCTCCTTGGCCGCGATCAGCGCGAACTGCGCCGAGCGGTCCAGCTTCCTGGCCTGCGGACGCGGGATGATCTCGCCGGGCTCGACGGCGATCTGGCCGGCGATACGGACCGGCAGCTCGGCTGCCCAGTCCTGCTCGATCAGGCTCACACCCGAACGGCCCGCGAGCAGACCTTCCCAGGTCGAAGCTGCGTCGCCACCCAGCGGTGTGGTTGCGCCGATACCGGTGACGACCACGGTGCGATTGGTCGAGTTCACAGGAAAATTCTCCACGGTGTTGAGGGGATCAGCGGCGCCACCGCCGGGTGGCGACAGAGCTCGGGCCTGATCAGCCCTGGTGCTTGACGATGTACTCGGTCGCGTCGCCGACCGTCTTGAGGTTCTTGACGTCGTCGTCCGGGATCTTGACGTCGAAGCGCTCTTCGGCGGCGACGACGACCTCGACCATGGACAGCGAGTCGACGTCCAGGTCGTCGGTGAAGGACTTGTCCAGCTGGACGTCCTCGACCGGGATGCCGGCGATCTCGTTCACGATCTCGGCGAGACCGGCGACGATCTCTTCCTGAGTGGCGGCCATGTTGGCGCTCCTTCTTGTGTATCCAGAGGGTGTGGCGGCTTCTGTACGGACCTGGTGATCCGGACGTGATGCCTAGGGGAGGGTAACGACCGTGGCGGCGTACACGAGACCCGCCCCGAAGCCGATGACGAGCGCGGTGTCGCCGCTCTTCGCCTCGCCGGTCGCCAGAAGCCGCTCCATCGCGAGCGGAATCGAGGCGGCCGACGTGTTGCCGGTGGTCTCCACGTCACGGGCGACCGTGACGTGCTCCGGCAGTTTCAGGGTCTTCACCATCGAGTCGATGATCCGCATGTTGGCCTGGTGCGGGATGAAGACGTCCAGGTCGTCCGGGCTCAGGCCGGCGGCGTCCAGCGCCTCCTTGGCGACCTTCGCCATCTCGAACACGGCCCAGCGGAAGACCGCCTGGCCCTCCTGCGTGATGGCAGGGAACTTGTCGGGCGTGCCCTTGCGGTACGCCTCCCAGGACTCGGTCTGCTTGATCGTCTCGGACTTGTCGCCCTCCGAGCCCCAGACCGTCGGGCCGATCTTCGGCTCGTCGGACGGGCCCACGATCACGGCGCCCGCGCCGTCACCGAACAGGAAGGCCGTCGCGCGGTCCTCCAGGTCGGTGAGGTCGCTCAGCCGCTCCACGCCGATGACCAGGACGTACTCGGCGGAACCCTCGACGACCATGCCCTTGGCGAGGGTCAGGGCGTAGCCGAAGCCCGCGCAGCCCGCGGAGATGTCGAACGCGGCGGGCTTGCCCGCGCCGATCTTGTCCGCGATCTCGGTGGCGATGGCCGGGGTCTGCTTGAAGTGTGAGACCGTCGAGACGATCACGCCGCCGATCTGCTCGGGCGTGATGCCCGCGTCGGCGATCGCCTTGCCCGAGGCCTCGATGGACATCGCGGCCACGGTCTCCTCGTCGGAGGCCCAGTGGCGGGTCGCGATGCCGGAGCGGGAGCGGATCCACTCGTCGGACGAGTCGATCGTCTCGAGGATCACCTCGTTGGGCACGACACGCGTGGGCCGGTAGCCGCCGACGCCCATGATGCGCGCGTAAGGGGCGCCCTTGCTGGGCTTGATCTTCGACATGCTCTCCAGGCTCCTTCTCAGGCACCCGCCGCGTCGGCGGCGGATGCGGTGTCGGCGATGAGCGCACGAGCGGCGTCGAGGTCGTCGGGGGTCTTCAGGGCCAGCGTCTTCACACCGGGCAGGGCGCGCTTGGCGATCCCGGTCAGGGTGCCGCCGGGGCACAGCTCGATCATTCCCGTGACGCCGAGGTCCTTGAACGTCTCCATGCACAGGTCCCAGCGGACCGGGTTGGCCACCTGGCCGACAAGCCGCGACACCACGTCGGAGCCGGACGCCACGGCCTTGCCGTCACGGTTCGATACGTACGTCAGCTTCGGGTCGGCGACGTCGAGGGCCTTGGCGGCCTCCTCGAGCGTGGCGACGGCGGGAGCCATGTGGTGCGTGTGGAACGCGCCGGCCACCTTCAACGGTACGACGCGGCGGACGCCTTCGGGCTTGTCCTCGGCGAGCGCTGCGAGCTGCTCGGCGGTGCCCGCGGCGACGATCTGGCCCGCGCCGTTCACGTTCGCCGGCGTCAGGCCGAGCTTCTCCAGGTGCGGGACGGTGACCTCGGGGTCGCCGCCGAGCAGCGCCGCCATGCCGGTCTCCGTGATCGCGGCGGCGTCGGCCATGGCGAGCCCGCGCTTGCGTACGAGGCGCAGCGCGTCGTCGTCGGTGAGCACACCCGCGTACGCGGCAGCGGTGATCTCGCCGACGCTGTGCCCCGCGACCGCACCGGGCTTGTGCGCGGCGAGCGTGTCACCGAGTGCCTCGGCGGCGAGCAGACCGGCGGCCACAAGCAGGGGCTGGGCCACGGCGGTGTCGCGGATCGCGTCCGCGTCGGCCTGCGTGCCGTAGTGGGCGAGGTCGAGCCCGATGGCGTCCGACCACGCCGCGAGGCGGTCGGCCGCGCCGGGGAGGTCGAGCCAGGGGGTCAGGAAGCCGGGCGTCTGGGCGCCTTGGCCGGGAGCGACGAGTACGAGCACTCTCACACTCTCTCTTGTGGACGGTGGGAGCCGCCCGTGGGGACAGGGACCAAGAACGGCTGGGGGAATTGTAGGGGCTCGACAAAAAGCTACGGTTGGAGATCTCCGTCGGCCAGACGCCCCAGGATCAGCGCGATGCGCAGCGTGAAAGCCGAGCGTA
This sequence comes from Streptomyces sp. NPDC086554, assembly GCF_040686095.1. Classification (NCBI taxonomy): domain Bacteria; kingdom Bacillati; phylum Actinomycetota; class Actinomycetes; order Kitasatosporales; family Streptomycetaceae; genus Streptomyces; species Streptomyces sp. NPDC086554. Next base: position 191,987 of record NZ_JBFBJK010000002.1, on the reverse strand, counting down.
CGTCGGAGGGTGACCAACCGGTGACGTCTGTCACACGTCGGAGCCGGTAGCGCACGGTGTTGGGGTGAACGAAGAGCATCCGGGCGGCCCCTTCGAGGCTGCTCGCCTGTTCCAGATAGACGCTCAGCGTCTCCAGAAGCGCGGAGCCCGCCTCCTCCAGCGGTCTGTAGATCTCCTCCACCAGCTGCTCCCGCGCGGCGGGATCGCTCGCGATCGCGCGCTCCGGCAGGAGATCGTCCGCGAGAACGGGCCTCGGGGCGTCCTGCCAGGCGGCGCACGCCTTGAGCCCGGCGGCCGCCGCCTGTGCGGAACGGGTGGCCGCGAGCAGGTCGGGGACGATCGGCCCCGCGACCACGGGCCCGGCCGCGTACGGACCAATGAGCCCCTTTGCGACCTGCAGTGGATTGTCGCTCCCGCCCGCGATGACGACCAGACGGTCGCCGAGCACACCGGTCAGGACCTGCAGCTTGGCGTGCCGGGCGGCGCGGCGGATGGCCTCGACGGTGAGCTCGCTGTCGCCGTCGGGCGCGGTGCCGAGGACGACACAGACATGCTCGGGGGAGTTCCAGCCCAGCGCGGCGGCTCTGCTCACCGCCCCCTCGTCGGCCTCCCCGGACAGGACGGCGTTGACGACGAGCGACTCGAGCCGGGCGTCCCAGGCACCGCGTGCCTCGGCGGCCTGCGCGTAGACCTGTGCGGTGGCGAAGGCGATCTCGCGGGCGTAGACGAGCAGCGCCTCACGGAGGATGGATTCATCTCCCGGGGCCGCGATCTCGTCGACCGCGGACTCCATCACCTCGATCGTCGTACGCACCATCTCGACGGTCTGGCGCAGGGTGATCGCCCTGGTCAGCTCGCGGGGTGCGGTCCCGAAGACATCGGTGGAGATGGCCTGTGGCGCGTCCGGATGCCGGAACCACTCGGTGAAGGCGGCGATGCCGGCCTGCGCCACCAGGCCGATCCAGGAGCGGTTCTCCGGTGGCATCGCCCGGTACCAGGACAGCGTCTCGTCCATGCGCGCGATGGCCTGCGCCGCCAGACTGCCGGAGGACTGCTCGAGGCGCTTCAGCGTGGCTGAGTGCGCGTGGGCCTTCCGATGCGCGTCCTGACGGGCGGCTTCCTCATGGGCTGCCTGGTGGGCGTCCTGGTGGGCTTCGTTCGCAGAGGGTTCGGGCACGGGGACAAGACTGCCTTATCGGGACGGTGGTGTGCGGTGCCGGGTCTAACGTGGGGTGCGTGATTGATGTACGGCGCTCCGGCGATCGGTACCGCGGCGGGGAGCCCGGCACCGGTATCGAGACCTTCCACGCCTTCTCCTTCGGGCCGCACTACGACCCCGACAACCTCCGCTTCGGCGCGATCCTGGCCTGCAACGAAGAGCGGCTCGCGCCCGGCGCGGGCTTCGAGGAGCACCCGCACAGCCACACGGAGATCGTGACGTGGGTGGTTTCGGGCGAGCTCACCCACCGTGACTCGGCGGGCCACGAGTCGGTGGCCCGCCCGGGCGACGTCCAGCGCCTGTCCGCGGGCGGCGGCGTCCGCCACGTGGAACGCAACGACGGAGCAGACCCTCTCGTCTTCGTCCAGATGTGGCTCTCCCCGCTCGTGCCGGGAGGCGACCCGTCCTACGAGGTGGTCCACGGCATCGCGGACTCCACCCCCTACGCGGTCCCGGCAGCGGGAGCCCTCCTCCACGTCCGCCGCCTGTCCCCGGAAGAACGCACCGCGATACCGGCCGCACCCTTCGTGTACGTCCACGTGGTACGGGGCCAAGTCCGCCTGGGCGGTGCGGATCTGCGGGACGGCGACGCGGCCCGCCTGACACCGGAGGCCCCCCTGGAAGCGGCGGCTACGTCTCCGACGGGGGCGGAGATACTGGTGTGGGAGATGACGGGGTGAGAGCGGGGCGCTTCTGGCGAGGCCCGATCGCCGTTTGCCGCTGCCGTTTGCCGTTTGCCGTTTGCCGTTTGCCGTTTGCCGCTGGCGCGGCCGCTACAGCTGCCGCTTACCGCTTACCGCTTACCGCTGTGGGCAGTCGTGCCGCTGGGGCGGCACGGGTGGGCACAGCGGCGGCACCCCGCAAACGCCGGGCTGCGGAACTTTCCGTACGGCAACTCAGACGCGGGGTACGGACAGACCCAGGCCCACCGAGCCCCCCCCCGCTTACAGCTCGGAGAGCACCGCATCGGTGAACGCGGGCCACACCTCAACCGCCCAAGGCCCGAACGCCCGATCCGTCAGAGCGACACACGCCGCCCCCGCGTCAGGGTCGACCCACAGAAACGTCCCGGCCTGCCCAAAGTGCCCGAACGTCCGAGGCGAAGAGGAACCCCCCGTCCAGTGCGGCGACTTGGAGTCCCGGATCTCAAATCCGAGCCCCCAGTCATTGGGATTCTGATGCCCGTACCCCGGCAGCACACCCTTCAGCCCCGGATACGCCACGGACATCGCCTCAGCCACAGTCCGCGGATCCAGCAACCGAGGCACCTGCACCTCCGCCGCGAACTTCACCAGATCATCCACGGTGGACACCCCGTCCTTGGCGGGCGAGGCACCCCCTTCGAGCGAGGTGGCTCCCATCCCCAGAGGCTCAAGCACCGCCTGCCGCAGATACTCCCCGAAGGGAATCTCCGTCGCCTTGGCGATGTGATCCCCAAGCACTTCGAACCCTGCGTTCGAGTACAGCCGCCGAGTCCCGGCAGGCGCCGTCACCCGGTGCTCGTCGAAGGCAAGCCCACTGGTGTGCGCGAGCAGATGCCGCACGGTCGACCCCTCGGGCCCGGCGGGCTCGTCGAGCTCGATCGCCCCCTCCTCGTACGCCACCAGCGCCGCGTAAGCCGCGAGCGGTTTGGTGACCGAGGCGAGCGCAAACCGGTGCCCCGTGGGCCCGTGGGCCCCGGCGATCGTGCCGTCCGCACGGACGACGGCGGCGGCCGCGGTGGGTACCGGCCAGTTCTCGATCAACGCCAGGCTCTGCATGCGTACGAGCCTAAGCGCCCTGGAGGCTCAGCCGCATCGAGGGGTCCGGCTTGCGCACGAAGCCGAGCGAGGCATACAGCGGCTCAGCCTCCGCCGACGCGTTGAGATCGACACTGACCGCACCCCGCTCACGGAACCAGTCCAGCAGCGTCTCCATGCAAGCCCGCGCATACCCACGGCGCCGCTGCTCGGGATCGGTGGCGACACTGAACACATAACCGTTGACCCCGTGCGGATTCCCCGCCCGCCCGATGCGGTAGTCCAGCGTCCCCACGACCAAGGCTGCCAGCTTGCCCGGCCGGCCGGGCCAGTCGACGACGAACGCCGCGAACTCCCCGTCCGGATCGGCCAGTCTGGCCCGTACCGTGGGCACGGACTCGGCATGCCAACTGGTGTCGGACTCGCCCCCGGAACGGGCGGCGAAGACCGAGTCGATCATCACCTGCCGCAACCTGATCAGTTCCTCTGCGTCCTCTGGCGTCGCACGGCGAACAACAGTCATGATCGGCACCGTAGTCACCGCACGACGGGATGTCCCGTGAATTGTTTCCGTCACATATTTCCTCCCGGTTCTGCTTGCTTGGAGTGCACTCCAAGGTTCTAGCGTGGTGGTCATGACGGTGATGGAGACCGAGACCACCCCCGCACAGGGCCTGACCGACACGAAGGCTGACGCCTGCGCCTCGGCGCCCACCGCCCACCCACGCCCGGACGGGCAGGACCACTACACGATCAGCGAGGTCGTCGCCTTCATCGGCCTGACCGCGCACACCCTGCGCTGGTACGAGCGAATCGGCCTGATGCCCCACATCGACCGCTCCCACACGGGCCAGCGCCGCTACCGCAACCGCGATCTCGACTGGCTCACCTTCGTCGGCAAGCTCCGCCTGACCGGCATGCCGGTGGCCGACATGGTCCGCTACGCCGAGCTGGTCCGCGAAGGCGACCACACCTTCGCCGAGCGCCATGAACTCCTCGAACAGACGCGCCGCGACGTCCGCACGCGCATCGCGGAACTCCAGGACACGCTCGCCGTACTCGACTACAAGATCAACTTTTACTCGGACGCCCGACAGGCGCCGGAGAGGCACTGAACCTGATGACCGCACAGACAGGCCAGATCGCGAAGGTCCGGCTCGGGACGGACGGCCCCGAGGTCGGCGTCCAGGGACTCGGCTGCATGGGCATGAGCTTCGCGTACGGCCCGACCGACGCCGACGAGGCCCGGGCCACCCTGGAACGCGCCCTGGACCTGGGCGTCACCCTCTACGACACCGCCGACGCCTATGCCGCCGGTGAGAACGAGCAGTTCCTCTCCCCCTTCTTCAAGGCGCATCGCGACGAGGTCGTCATCGCGACCAAGTTCGCCCTGGCCGTGGACCCGGACGACCCGACGAAGCGGATCATCAACAACGACCCCGCGTACATCCGTTCCTGCGTCGACGCGAGCCTGCGACGCCTCGGCGTGGACACCATCGACCTCTACTACATGCACCGCCGCGACCCGAACGTACCGATCGAGGAGACGGTCGGCGTGATGGCCGAACTCGTCACCGCGGGCAAGGTCAAGCACCTGGGCCTCAGCGAGGTCACCGGCCCCGAACTCCGCGCCGCCCACGCCGTCCACCCCATCGCCGCCCTTCAGTCGGAGTGGTCGCTCTTCAGCCGGGACATCGAGCGGGGCGTCGTCCCCGCCGCCGCTGAACTCGGCGTCGGCCTCGTCCCCTACTCGCCGCTCGGCCGCGGCTTCCTCACCGGCTCGTTCGTCAGCGCCGACAAGGAACTCGGCGAGGACGACTTCCGCCGCCAGCAGCCCCGCTTCACGGGCGAGAACGCCGCCGCCAACTCGGCCCTCCTCGAACCGGTGCGCACCGTCGCCGCCGCGCACGGCGTGAGCCTCGGCCAGATCGCCCTCGCCTGGGTCCAGCAGCAGGCTCAGGTCGTCGACGGACTGACCGTCGTCCCCATCCCCGGCACCCGCAAGCGCACCCGGGTCGAGGAGAACACCGCGGCCACCCGCATCGAGCTCACCCCCGCCGAACTCGACCTCCTCGCGCCCATCGCCGCCCAGGTCGCGGGCGACCGCTACACCGACATGACGTTCACCTCGGCCGGCCGGGAGTAGTCGCAGGGGGACGCCTCGGCGCTGCCGGGGCGTCCCCGTCCGCCGGGCCCGAGCCGGTCACGCCAACCCCAGGGCGAAGACCGCGAACCCGGCCGCCAGGAGCCCGGCGAGGGCCCGACGCCCGTGCGTCGCCCGCTTCCAGGGAGCCTCGAAGCCGCGCGTGCGGCTGCCTATCAGCACCAGCAGGGCACCGAAGACCGGAAGCCAGGCGATCCGGGCGGCTATCCAGCCCAGGGTGTCCGGTGCCGCGGTCAGCCCCGGCACCGTGCCCCCGAGGAACGAACCGGGCACGGCCGTGGCAAGCAGCGCCGTCTGGTGCCAGCACAGGATCGTCATCGCCGACAGGTTGATCACGACGACCGGTGCCCACAGCGCCGGCCTGCGCAGCAGTCTGCCGATCCGCTCGCGCAGCAGGATCACCGCACCGCTCTGCGCGGCCGCCAGCGCCAGGACCAGCAGCGACGGGGGATGTGAATTCGTCCGGGCATCGCCCGGCACGCCGACCATCGACGCCGGATAGTGGAACGCGAGCAGCAAGGCGGCGAACAGAGCCGTGCCCCCGATCAGCAGCAGCCACGCGCCGCGCCTGCCCAGCTTCTTCTCGCCCCAGCTGACGCCCAGTTGATAGGCGAACATCCAGCCGGGCAGCAGATTCAACAAGCTCAGCCAGGACGGCATGGTGTCCCCGACCGGCCCGTAGCGCAGGAAGTCGACCAGGGCGACCGAGCCGAGAAGCGGCGCCGCGGCCCATGCTCCGAGCCGCTCGGCCGCTCGGATGCACCACGGGGTGAGAGCGGTGATCACCGCATAGATGCCGACGAACCACAGCGGCTGTATGACCAGCGTGGACCCCGTGCGCAGAGTCGTCCCCGGCACCCCCAGCGCGTACAACACCGGGATCAGCGCGGCCCATACGGCCGTCACCCCGAGGACCGGTCGCCCGAGGCGTGCCACCCGCCCGCGGAGCCAGCGGCCCGTCGACTCGCCGCGCGCCACCGCACGGCGGTACGACAGAGCGGAGGCATATCCGCCGACCAGGAAGAAGATGCCCAGCATCTGCAGCACCCAGCTCAGCGGTGCGAAGAATCCGAACGCGGCCAGGGGACTGGCATTGTGCAGCGCTCCTCCCGCGTCGAGGGTGAAGCCGCCGAGCAGCCAGTGCCCGGTCGGCACGGCGAGCAGGGCGAGCGCGCGCAGCCCGTCTATGGCCCGGTCACGATGGGCGGGCGTCTTGGCGTCGATCGCCGCCGCAGTTCCGCGCAACTTGGCCAGGGGTGTGAGGCTCATGACCGCTCTCCGATGGGACGGGCGCCGGTGGAGGGCTCGCTTCCGTCGATGCCGTTTCTGCCCGGTGCGGTGCCGGAAGGTGTCTGTGCGATGGCGGCGAAGGCCTGCAGCGAATCCGTCCCGGGCGCGAAGTAGCCGGTGTGTCCCTCGGCCCGCTCGGCGGGAACCCGCCGGGCGCCGAAGCCCGGTCCTGCCGGGTCCGCGCCGTGGCCGAGGCCGAACAGCTCGACGTTCGGCACATCACCGATCCAGTCGCTGTCGTCCCGTGCGGCCCAGACCCGGGCGGTGGTGTGCAGATCGGCGACGCTGTCGGCACGCATGCCGGGGGAACCGAGCACCACCAGGTCGGACGCCGGCAGCTTCGGAGCCGCGAGGCCGCACACCACCGAGCCATAGCTGTGGCAGAACACGGCGGGCCGTGGCGCACCCGACGCCGTCAGGCCCTGCACGAATCGCGCGAGGCGGGGAGCTCCCGCTTCCGCGAGCCGTCCCGTCGCCGCGTCGGGGCCGAGACCGACCGGTGTGGTGTACCCGACCCAGGCCACCACGGCCGTGCGGTCACCCGCCGCCGCGTGCAGCGAGCGTGCCATCCCCGCCGGTGTGCCGTACTCGTCCTTCGAGCGATCGAAGGTACTCAGGTCGATGTCGGAGCCCGGCACGACGACCGACACACGGTCGGCGCTCGCCAAGTCGCCGTAAACCTCGGCGATTTGACCTCTTCCGCGAGGGTCGAAGGCGAGTATCCGCCGACCGGGATCCAGCAGCTCTTCGTACCGAGCGACCAGGGACCGGGCACGCTCGTGATCCTGCTGTGTGAGGCCCGGATCGCTCGCGCGGGCCCGCTCGCGGTCACGCTCGGCCTTCAGGGAAAGGGAGTTGGCCTCGTACCGCAATGAGATCGGGGCGCCGTCCAGATTGCCGACGACCGACGGGTGCCGCTCGGCCAGCTCACGCTGCCGGGCGTCGCTCAACGAGCCGAAGAACGTGGCCACTCGGCCGGGGGACGCGGTCGCCGGATCCGGCAGGCCCACCCCCTGCGTATGGTCAGCGCGCCAGGCCTGCGTGCCCGGTGGTGGGCCGGTGATCGGCTGCTGTTCATTGCCGACGGCCCAGCCCGTCGTACCGGCCACGACCGTCGTCGTGAGAGCCGCGGCGATCAGCGTCCGCTTGCTGCGGGCCTTCCAATTGCCGCGAGACCTGCGAGATTCCCGAGAACGAAGGCGCATGGCCTGTCTCCCTCCCCAATGCGTTGCGCGCTCTGGCGTGACGAGGGGAAAGGTAGGAAGACGGTGATGCGCGGCACCTCACACTGCGGTGCCAACTCGCAACTGATACCGGGGTATGTGGAGCTGATACCGCGGTAGGGGGCTGTGGGCTCTACTGCTCGCCGGGTGTGATGAGGCCGGACTCGTACGCGAAGATCACGGCCTGTGCGCGGTCGCGCAGGCCCAACTTGGAGAGGACCTTGCCGATATGGGTCTTCACCGTCTGCTCGGCGAGGACCAGGCGCTCGGCGATCTCCTGATTGGAAAGACCGCGCGCGATCAGCACCAGTACCTCGGTCTCACGCGGCGTCAGACCGTTCAGCCGCAGCGACTGGTCGTTCCGCGGACGCTGCTTGGCGAAGTCCGTGATCAGCCGCCGTGTCACCGACGGTGCGAGCAGCGCCTCCCCGGCCGCCACCACGCGGACCGCCGAGATCAGGTCGGCGGGCGGTGCGTCCTTGAGGAGGAAACCCGAGGCACCGGAGCGCAGCGCCTCGTACACGTAGTCGTCCACGTCGAACGTGGTGAGCATCAGCACCTTGGGAACGTGCACCACGCCGGGCGGAGGGTCCAACAGGGCGCGAGTGGCGGCCAGTCCGTCCATCTCCGGCATCCGGACATCCATCAGGACGACATCGGGATGGGTGCGGCGGCTGACGTCGACACCTTCCTTGCCATTGGGTGCCTCGCCCACGACGTCGATGTCGCTCTGCGCCGCGAGCAGCGCGGCGAAGCCGGCCCGCACCATGTTCTGGTCATCGACGATGATCACGCGGATGGTCATGCGGTGCCGGAGTCCTTCTTCAGGAGGGGGAGTTGGGCCGCAACGCGGTAGCCGCCGTCGGGCAGTGGCCCGGTGTCGACCGTGCCGCCGACCAACCGTACGCGCTCGCGCATGCCGACGAGTCCGTGTCCCGTGCCGCCGCCCTCCAACGGGCCGGGTGGATCGGTCGACGGGCCGTTGACGACGAGAATCAGCAGGTGTTCCTCGTCCAGGGTCAGGGTGATGGAGGTGCGCGCTCCCGGCGCGTGCCGCATCACGTTCGACAGGGCTTCCTGGACGATGCGGTACGCGGACAGGTCGACGGCCGGTGTCACATCGGCCAGCTGTGTGAGCAGGGACAGTTCGGGCCGGGACAGGTCGATCGGCAGGCCGGCGCGCACGGTCGCCTCCACCAGATGCGGCAGTCGGCTGAGCCCCGGCTGCGGGGCCCGCTCGCCCTGCGCGTCCTCACTGCGCAGCACCGCGAGCAGCCGCCGCATCTCGGTGAGGGATTCACGGGCGCTCGCCGCTATGCTCCCGAACTCCTCGCGGGCCGCCTCGGGAAGGCCGTCGAGGCGGTAGGGCGCGGAGTCCGCCTGCACCGTGATCACGGACATGTGGTGGGCCACGACATCGTGCAACTCCCTGGCGATACGCGCCCGTTCCTCGAGGAGGGTGCGCTGGGCGCGCTCGGCCTCGCTGATGGTCTCCTGCTCGACGAGTCTGCGCTGTGCGTCGCCGCGCTCCCGCAGCAGGGCGCCGAGCAGCAACGCGACACCGCTCAGCACGATCAGCAGCACGCTGGTGTCCTGGCTGCCGTCGTCGCGGAACGCGCCGAGGACAAGGCTCGTGACGACCGTGACCAGCCAGATGCCCAGGAGGGTGCGACGGCTCTCGCGCTGCGAGAGGACGAGGCACAGGACCACGTACGCCACGATGATCATGGCCGTCCAGGGGGCGGGGCGGTCCTGGCTCGCGGACATCGCGACGATCGCCCCGAGGACATCGGCGACGATCACGATGTACCAGGCGAGCATGGGGCGGCTGATCGCCAGCAGCAGGGGTGCGGACTGCGCGACGCCCAGGGCGCCGGCGAGGCCGCCGCCCACTCCGTAGTCGTTCGTGAGTACCTGAGCGGTGACCGGGATGAGTGCCGCGACGAACGCCAGCGCGATGATCAGGGGCAGCAGCCGCATCCAGCGCTGGGGAGCCCGCGCCAGCAGGGGCTCGGGCCCCCCTGCGGGCGTCGTGAAGAACACCCCGGCCCGTCCGAGCCCTTCGCGGACGCCCGCGGTCGTACGTCGAAGGGCGCCCCCGCGCCAGCCCGGCTCGGCGGCCGATGGGCGGGGATCCTGGTCCGGTGGTGTCGATGCGCTGCTCATGGCCTGCTCAGCGTAGGCATGAAGCACCTCGCCCGGCGTCGTACCGCGGAGCTGACCCGCACCTCATACCCAGGTACGAACAGAGCCCCCGGTCATACCGAGGTATGACCTGAGCCCCGCAGGCCCCATGATCCGTCGCCTCGCAGCTCCGACCCCGCAGCTCCCACCTCGCAAGGTCAGAGCTCCGCCAGCAGCTCGGCCTTCTTCGACGTGAACTCCTCGTCGGTCAGCAGCCCCGCCTGATGCAGCTCGCCGAGGTGCCGGATACGTTCCGCGATGTCCGCCGGATCGCGCCGGGTCACCGGGGCGGCAGCGCCGACCGTGCCGGGGGTCAGGGCCGGGCCCGATGTCCGGACCGCGGCGAGCACCGACGCCGCGAAGGGCAGCGACTCGTGCACCGGGCCGTAGCCGAGACCGAAGACGACGGCCGCGGGGTCCTGGTCCGCCTGCGCGGGCTGGGCGATCGGGGTCTCGCGGCGCAGCAGCCGCAGATGGCCCTCGAAGACCTCGGGAGAGCGCCACTCGACGCCGCTCAGGTCCGTGACCAGGAAGCTCTGGTCGCCGGCCTTCCACTTCGCGGACGAAGCGCCCGTCCAGAACCATCGGAAGGCCACCGATTTGCCGTCGAAGGACGCCTTGCCGTCGTACGCCTTGAACTGCAGCGGGGCCTCCGGCGCGGCGACCAGATAGCGATCCGGAGGACCGCAGTCGTCCGGGGTCAGCTGGGCCCGCAGCTCGTCCGCGTAGTACTCCGCGAGCGTCTCCCGCTCGGCGGGCAGCACAAGCCTGTACGGGTCGCAGCCGTCCTTGAGCTGACCCGCCGCCGCCTCCATCAGCGGATCCGCGCCCGGTCTCGGCACGGCGTGCAGGACGACCGTCCCGCGCTTGCCAGGAGTCAGTGTCACCGCTGCGATCGCCTCGTGCGGGATGCGGCGTTCACCGAGCGCCTGCAGGAGCTTCGGTGTGCGGATCCCCCGTTCGTAGCGGATGAGCACGGAGTCGGACTCGAACTCCCAGGCGGCATGAAATCCGGCCAGTACGTCACCCATGCGGCTCATCGTAGGCGGCACGCGCGCCTCCGTCCCTCCTGCGGCGGGCCGCTGTTTTGTCGATTTCTACGCGCGTCAGGCCGCTGTCGTGCCGGAAAAACCCTCTCGGCAGGCGTCATCCCCGTCCGCGCACCGCACGGAGCGGTACGAGCCAATGCCGATGTCGGCGAAGTTGCGGAGGCTCTCCGTGCCCGGTTCGAAGTACCCGGTGTGGCCGACCGCGCCCCTGGCGGACAGCACCCGCGCGCCGAAGTCACTTGAGACCGGGTCGGCCCCGTGGCCAAGGCTGCCGACCTCCATGTTCGGTACATCTGCGATCCAGTCGTCGCCGTCCCTAGTGGCCCAGACCCGGGCACCGGTGCCCAGCTGCGACGCCGAGTCGGCGCGCATTCCCGGGCTGCCCGCGACCGCGATGTCGGAGACGCGGGAAGGCAGGTCCCGGGCGGCGACCCCGCAGACCACCGAGCCGTAGCTGTGGCAGTACAGCGCGACGGGGGAGTGGCCGGGAAGCCCGCGCACCAAGGAGTTGAGCCGGACCGCGCCGTCCTCGGCGCGCATCGACGTCGCCGCGTCCACGCCGAGGCCGACGGGCGCGGTGTAGTCCGCCCAGGCGATCACGGCGGTACGCGCGCGTGGGCTCGCCGCCCGCTCCGCGCCGTACAGGGCCTTGGCCATGCCGACGGGCGCCGAGTACTTGCGGAACGTCCGCTCGAAGGTCAGCAGGTTGGTGTCCACACCGGGCACCACGACCGACACCCTGGACGCCTTGTCGAGGTCTCCGAAGACCTCGGCTATGCGCCCCGACCCCATCGGGTCGAAGGACAGGACCTGCCGCCCTGGGCGCATCATCACGCCGAACCGCTTCATCCTGCGCTCCGCCTCCTGCTGCCCGAGGGGAGAGAGGCGCTTGTCGTGCATGCGTCGCTGCTCGATCTTGCGGGCCTTGCCCAGCGCGATGTTGTTCGCGCGATATCGCAGCTCTACGGGGGCGCCGTTCATGTTGCCGACCGCCAGGGGATAGCGGGCGGCGAGCCGGGCGCGATCCTGCGCGTCGAGCGAGTCGAAGAAGTGGGCGAGCCTGCCAGCCGGGCCATCGGGGTCGGGCAGTGCCCGGCCGTTGATGTGCCCCCGCTCCCAGGCGGAGAGCGTGGCTTCGAGCGGCGACGCAGCGTGTCTGTGGTTGCGCACGGCGGTCCAGCCGGTCGTCGCCAGCATGACGAACACGACGGCGAGCGCGAGCAATGTGCGCCAGACGTTGAGTTGGGGAGAGGAGTCGAAGGAAGTCACTACGGAACAGCCTAGGAGAATCGTGATGCCTGCCGTGCACTGGGTGAGGCAGATCACGTTTCCTGTGGGGTAATTGAGGCAAAGCGGGCACGCATGGCGCGATTTCATCACGCTCCGTAGGTGGCGCGTGAGCGCAGCGCACTCGGGCGCACCTCTACGTAGGGTGCATGTAACTCTCACTCAACGTAGCGAAATGCTACGGAAGTTGATCGCGTCACGTGGGTTGCCCGGTCGCCCCATGCGTACGCGATCACTCCTTGCGCCAGTTCTCCGCCAGCGCAGGGCCCAGGTGGTCGAGATACGACTCCGTGAGCGCGCGGATCGATTCGACGCTGGTGTCCTCGCCGGCTCCCCACAGTTGACCGGTCACCCGCATCACCCCGCTGAACGCGGCCACCACCACCCGCGGTCGCGGGTCCTCGTCCATGTCGAGCCCTTCGCGCTCGGCGATCACGCGCGCGATCTCCTCCTCCATCTCGATGGAGCGGCGCAGGTGGACGGCGAGCAGGGAGGGGGTGGATTCGATCATCCGGTAGGTGCGCATGTGGAGTTCGACCGGGACGACCTCCTCGATGGACCGGCCCATCGCGTCCCAGGCGCCGATGACGGCCTCGCGCAGCGCGACGAATGGCGCTTCGTCGGCGGGCCGTTCGCGCAGCACCTCCACGAATCGCCGTTCCACCATCTCCTGTACGGCGAAGGCGGTCTCCTGCTTGTTGGTGAAGTACCGGAAGAACGTGCGCTGGGAGACGTCGACGGCCTCGGCGATCTCGTCGACGGTCGTCTCCTCGTACCCCTTGGTCGTGAAGAGCTCGAGCGCCGCACGCAGGAGCGCGTCACGGGTGCGCTGCTTCTTGCGCTCGCGCAGACCGGGCCGGGAGGGCCCGTCGGTCATGTCTCCGCACGCCTCGACCTGCGACTCCGCCGAGTCCGACGCTCGCTGCTCGGTCCTCACACTGTGGCCCTCTTCCTGCCCGTCCGCTCGGCCTCACCTTATCTGTGAGCGACGTGACAGTTACCGACTTGTGAATTGGTTTGTCAACTGTCAGCGACTGACATTAGCCTCGCGCACATGACTAGTCAGACCACCGTCGACAAGGCGGACAAGGCGCCGGAGCCCTCGTCCGCTCCGGCCGCGACCAAGGGCTTGCGTGGCCACCCTTGGCTGACGCTCTTCTCCGTCGCGATCGGCGTGATGATGGTCGCCCTGGACGGCACCATCGTGGCGATCGCCAACCCGGCCATCCAGAAGGATCTCGGCGCCTCGCTCGCGGACGTCCAGTGGATAACCAACGGCTACCTCCTCGCGCTGGCCGTCGCGCTCATCACGGCGGGCAAGCTCGGTGACCGCTTCGGCCACCGGCAGACCTTCCTCATCGGCGTCGTGGGCTTCGCCGCCGCCTCGGGGGCCATCGGCGTCTCCGGGAGCGTCTCCCTGGTGATCGCCTTCCGCGTGCTCCAGGGCCTCTTCGGCGCGCTGCTGATGCCGGCCGCCCTCGGCCTGCTGCGCGCCACGTTCCCCGCCGAGAAGCTGAACATGGCGATCGGCATCTGGGGCATGGTCATCGGAGCCTCCACCGCGGGCGGCCCGATCCTCGGCGGTGTGCTGGTCGAGCACGTCAGCTGGCAGTCGGTGTTCTTCATCAACGTGCCGGTCGGTGTCGTCGCGCTCGTCCTGGGCCTGGTGATCCTCAAGGACCACCGCGCGGAGAACGCGCCGAAGTCCTTCGACATCCCCGGCATCGTCCTGCTCTCGGGCGCGATGTTCTCCCTCATCTGGGCGCTCATCAAGGCCGGTGACGCCTGGGGCTGGGGCAGCGGCAAGACATGGGCCTTCCTGGGCGCGGCCGTCGTGCTCTTCGTGCTCTTCGCCGTGTGGGAGACCAAGGTCAAGGAGCCGCTCATCCCGCTGGGCCTGTTCCGCTCCGTGCCGCTCTCCGCAGGCACGGTGCTGATGGTGCTCATGGCCTTCGCCTTCATGGGCGGGCTGTTCTTCGTCACCTTCTATCTGCAGAACGTGCACGGGATGAGCCCGGTCGACAGCGGTCTGCACCTGCTGCCGCTGACGGCCATGATGATCGTCTCCTCGCCGATCGCCGGCGCGCTGATCACCAAGTTCGGGCCGCGGATCCCGCTGGTGGGCGGCATGGTGCTCACGGCCGTCGCGATGTTCGGCATGACGACCATGACCACGGAGACCGGCACGGCCGCGATGTCGCTCTGGTTCGCCCTGCTCGGCCTGGGCCTGGCCCCGGTCATGGTCGGCGCCACCGAGGTCATCGTGGGCAACGCCCCGCTGGAGCTCTCCGGCGTGGCGGGCGGCCTCCAGCAGGCCGGTATGCAGGTCGGCGGCAGCCTCGGCACGGCCGTCCTCGGTGCCGTGATGTCCAACAAGGTCAACTCCGACCTCGCGGGCAAGTGGAAGGACTCGGGCCTGCCGGACGCGCCGCCGCCGGGTCTCGACAAGGCGGCCGCGATCGGCGCCGTGCCCGAGCAGGTGGCCAAGGCCCCCGGCGTCAACGAAGGCGTGCTCGGCAGGATCACGGACGTCGTCCACGACACGTTCATGTCCGGCATGGGCCTGGCGTTCACCGTCGCCGGTGTCGTGTCGGTCATCGCGGCTCTGGTGGCCGTCCTGACCAAGCGCGGCTCCAACGCCGATGCGGGTGCCGGAGTCGGGCACATTTAGGTCATACGTCGCATACATCGAGCAGGTGGCTGTCCGGCGTTCGCGCATCAGGGAAAGCCCCTCAGGGTCCGCCTGGGGGGCTTTCGCCTATCTGGGTGACGCACATCCGTACCCCTTCCGACGGAGCGAGCGAGTGGGTCACAGTTCTGACAAGTGATCGACACGACACGGGAGTTGATTCAGATGCGTACGACCATGCCCGCGACCGTCTCCGCTGCTGCCGCCCTCGCCGCGGTGATCCTGACACCCGCACACGCGGGAGCCACGACGAGCGCCGCGCAAGCCGATTCCATGACACCGGCCAAGCGCGCCTGGGCCGCCGCGCCACCGACACTCGCCGGGTGCGGGCCAGGGGAGCTATGCCTCTGGGAGAAGGCGGACTTCCGGGGCGCTCGACAGGTGTACGACCTGTCCGAGATCGACATCGAGAGCTGCGTAGCGCTGCCGGAGGGGGGCAGCGCTGAAGCCCTCGCCAACCGCACCGGCCGGCCGGTCACCACCTACCAGTCGGCGGAGTGCGCCGAGACGGGCGAGTTCGACACCTATCCGGGCGGCGGCACCTGGACACCCGAATCGCCTTATCGCGTACGGGCCTTCAAGGTCTGGGAGAACTGACCGGGGGCACCTCACTCGTCAACGCCGCCACCTGCGCCCGCAGCGCCTGCACCTCCACCGTCAGCGCCTCGATCGCGGCTGTCTGGCGCCGCTCCTCGACATCGTCCCGGTCGAAACGAGCGATGAACCAGGCCGCGATGTTGGCGGTGACGACACCGAGGAGTGCTATGCCCGACAGCATCAGGCCGACCGCGAGTATCCGTCCGAGACCGGTCGTGGGCGCGTGATCGCCGTAGCCGACGGTGGTCATCGTGGTGAAGGACCACCACACCGCGTCGCCAAGGGTCTTGATGTTGCCGTCCGGTGACTCCCGCTCCACCGAAAGGACAGCCAGTGAACCGAACATGAGGAGGCCCACCACAGCGCCGGCGACATACGTCGTCAGCTGAATCTGCGACGCCATCCGGGCTCGCCGTCCCACCAGCAGCAGAGTCGAGACAAGCCGCAGCAGCCGCAGTGGCTGCAGCATCGGGAGGATGACAGCACACAGGTCGAGCCAGTGGGAGCGGACGAACTGCTTGCGGTGGTCGGTGAGGTAGAGACGTATGAGGTAGTCGGCGGCGAACGAGCCCCAGACGATCCACTCCACCACGGTGCAGGTCTTCGACACGGCTCTGCTCGCGTCGGGCGCCACGATGGGCACGGCGTAGGCGACGGCGAAGGCCACCGCGAGCGCGAGGAGCGGACGCTGGGTGCGTCGCTCCCAGCGGAGTTGTGCGGTCGACTGCTTCATGGGCGCTTCCATGCGGGCATCGTAGGAAACGCCGAGGGGCGACGGAGCCCGTGGTCCGCCGCCCCTTGCTCAAGGCGTGTGCTATCTGGACGCGTGCCGGCCAGGCACGTGTCAGGCGTCGCCCCCGGCGGCACCCGGGTCCGCGGCCGTCACATCGAGCAGCTGGTAGCGGTCGATGGCCTGCTTCAGTACGGAGCGGTCGAGCTTGCCCTCGCGGGCCAGCTCGGTCAGCACGGCGACCACGATCGACTGCGCGTCGATGTGGAAGAAGCGGCGGGCGGCACCGCGGGTGTCCGCGAAGCCGAAGCCGTCCGCGCCGAGCGACTGGTACGTGCCGGGAACCCAGCGCGAGATCTGGTCGGGGACGCTCCGCATCCAGTCGGAGACGGCCACGAACGGGCCCTGGGCGCCGGAGAGCTTCTGCGTCACGTACGGGGTGCGCTGCTCCTCCTCGGGGTGCAGGAGGTTGTGGCGCTCCACCTCGACCGCCTCGCGGCGCAGTTCGTTCCAGGAGGTCGCCGACCAGACGTCCGCCTTGACGTTCCACTCCGAAGCGAGGATCTGCTGGGCCTCGACCGCCCACGGCACCGCGACACCGGAGGCGAGGATCTGTGCCGGGATGGCTCCCTGCTCGCCTGCCTTGAAGCGGTAGACGCCCTTGAGGATGCCGTCGACATCCACATCGGCGGGCTCGGCCGGGTGCTGGATCGGCTCGTTGTAGACGGTGAGGTAGTAGAAGACGTCCTCGCTGTCGGGGCCGTACATCCGGCGCAGGCCGTCCTTGACGATGTGCGCGATCTCGTAACCGAAGGCCGGGTCGTAGGCGACACAGCCCGGGTTGGTCGAGGCGAGCAACTGCGAGTGGCCGTCCGCGTGCTGGAGGCCCTCGCCGGTCAGGGTCGTACGGCCGGCGGTGGCGCCCAGGACGAAGCCGCGGGCCAACTGGTCGGCCATCTGCCAGAACTGGTCGCCGGTGCGCTGGAAACCGAACATCGAGTAGAAGACGTACACGGGGATCAGCGGTTCGCCGTGTGTGGCGTAGGCCGAACCCGCGGCGATGAGGGACGCCGTGCAGCCTGCCTCCGAGATGCCGTCGTGCAGCATCTGGCCCGTGGGCGACTCCTTGTACGCGAGGAGGAGTTCGCGGTCCACGGCCTCGTACTGCTGGCCGAGCGGGTTGTAGATCTTCGCGCTCGGGAAGAAGGCGTCCATGCCGAAGGTGCGGTACTCATCGGGGGCGATCAGCACGAAGCGCTTGCCGATCTCCTTGTCCCGCATGAGGTCCTTCAGGATGCGGACGAACGCCATGGTGGTAGCGATCGACTGCTGGCCCGAACCCTTCTTCGCGGTCGCGTACGTCTTGTCCTCGGGGAGCTGGAGAGGCTTCGAGCGGACCACGCGGGTCGGGACGTAGCCGCCGAGACCCTGGCGGCGGTCGTGCATGTACTGGATCTCTTCGGAGTCACGGCCCGGGTGGTAGTACGGCGGGGCGCCGCCCTCCAGCTCCTTGTCCGTGATCGGGATGTGCAGACGGTCGCGGAAGCCCTTGAGGTCGTCGGCCGTCAGCTTCTTCATCTGGTGGGTGGCGTTGCGGCCCTCGAAGTTCGGGCCGAGGGTCCAGCCCTTGACCGTCTGCGCCAGGATCACGGTCGGCTGGCCCTTGTGGGCCTTGGCCGCCGCGTACGCCGCGTAGACCTTCTTGTGGTCGTGGCCGCCGCGGCCCAGGTGCAGGATCTGCTCGTCGGTCATGTTCTCGACCATCGCGCGCAGCCGGTGGTCGCCACCGAAGAAGTGGTCGCGGATGTACGCGCCGGTCTCGGTCGCGTACGTCTGGAACTGGCCGTCGGGCGTCGTGTTCAGCTTGTTGACCAGGATGCCGTCGCGGTCCTGGGCGAGCAGCGGGTCCCAACTGCGGTCCCAGACCAGCTTGATGACGTTCCACCCGGCGCCGCGGAACTGCGACTCCAGCTCCTGGATGATCTTGCCGTTGCCGCGCACCGGGCCGTCGAGGCGCTGGAGGTTGCAGTTGACGACGAAGGTCAGGTTGTCCAGGCCCTCGCGGGCGGCGATGGAGAGCTGGCCGAGGGACTCGGGCTCGTCCATCTCGCCGTCGCCGAGGTAGGCCCATACGTGGGACTTGGAGGTGTCGGCGATGCCGCGCGCCTCCATGTAGCGGTTCATCCGCGCCTGGAAGATCGCGCCGAGCGGGCCGAGGCCCATGGAGACCGTCGGGAACTCCCAGAAGTCCGGCATCAGGCGGGGGTGCGGATACGACGACAGGCCGTAGGGAGCCTTCGACTTCTCCTGGCGGAACGCGTCGAGCTGCTGCTCGGAGAGCCGGTCGAGGAGGAACGCGCGGGCGTAGATACCGGGGGACGCGTGCCCCTGGAAGAAGATCTGGTCGCCGCCGTCGCCCTCGTCCTTGCCGCGGAAGAAGTGGTTGAAGCCCACGTCGTAGAGCGAGGCCGACGAGGCGAAGGTGGCGATGTGGCCGCCGACCCCGATGCCGGGGCGCTGGGCGCGCGAGACCATCACCGCGGCGTTCCAGCGGGTCGCGTTCAGGACCTTGCGCTCGATCTCCTCGTTGCCGGGGAAGAAAGGCTCGTCCTTGGTGGCGATCGTGTTGACGTAGTCCGTGCTGCGCATCTCGGGCACGGCGACGCGCTTCTCGCGCGCGCGTTCGATCAGCCGGAGCATCAGGTAGCGGGCCCGCTCGCGGCCGCGTTCGTCGACCGCGGCATCGAGGGAGTCGAGCCACTCCTGGGTCTCTTCGGGATCGAAGTCCGGGACCTGACTCGGCAGGCCGCCAATGATGATCGGGTTGCGATCGGATCCGGAAGCCACGCTGTTCCTTCGCTGTTGGGGCTTTCGCCTGGGTTCTGCCTGGCTGTGAGACGTTCCCCATCGTGTACCGCGTGGGCGGAATCGTCATCTCTACTGAGAGGTAACCGAGAGGTCCGCGCGGTGGCCCTGGGGTAGGCTCGGCCAAATCGCAACGATACGCCCATCCTGCCTAGTCGCTTCGTAAGGTCGTTCGGACGTCAGTCCCCATCGGCCCGCATCAGAGCCGTACGAGCGAAGTACGCGCCAAGATCGAGCGAAGAAGGATCTGGCAGATGGGTCTTGAGTTGCGGCGACACGGCCGGGAACGTCACCGTTTCAGCGGTCTTGACGGCCGGGTACTTGCGCGATCCGTCCCGCCCGTGTGGACTACGGCCAACGCCCCGCGCACGCGCGTGGCTGAAGGCATACCCAAAAACATGATCAGGAGGCAATCCGTGAGCGCGACCGCGGACCACGCGGAGACGAACCTTGCCGTAAGGCTTGGTTTCCAGCCCGAACAGGTGGTCCAGGAGATCGGCTACGACGACGACGTCGATCAGGAGCTCCGCGAGGTCATCGAAGAGACCATCGGCTCCGAGCTCGTCGACGAGGACTACGACGACGTGGCTGATGCCGTGGTGCTCTGGTTCCGTGAGGACGACGGGGACCTGACTGATGCGCTGGTGGATGCCATCGCGTACATGGAGGAGGGCGGCCACATCCTGCTGCTGACTCCGAAGACCGGTCGGGAGGGTTACGTCGAGCCGAGTGACATCGGTGAGGCGGCCACCACCGCGGGTCTGTCCCAGACCAAGAGCATCAACGCAGGCAAGGACTGGAGCGGCAGCCGCCTGCTCACTCCGAAGGCGGCAGCCAAGAAGCGCTAGCCACTCGCGCGAGCCGCGACCCCAGCAGAGACCGCTGTGAGGCCCTCGTCGACATCTGTCGGCGGGGGCCTCACGCATGCGTGAGGTGAACGTCCGATGTACGTGTGCGGCGGGGGACCGATGCGCCCAAAGGGGCGCAGACCGGCGGACGTAGGGTGGGTGTCACCCGAACAGCCCCACCGGAGGGGCACCGTCGAAGGGATGCGTACTCATGGCGCTCGCTGGAATCGCGACCGGCACCAAGGCCCCGGACTTCGAGCTGAAGGACAACCACGGCAGGACCGTGCGGCTCTCGGACTTCCGCGGCGAGAAGAACGTGGTCCTGCTCTTCTACCCGTTCGCGTTCACCGGCGTCTGCACCGGCGAGCTCTGCGCCCTCCGTGACGAGCTGCCGAAGTTCGTCAACGACGACACGCAGCTGCTCGCCGTCTCGAACGACTCCATGCACACGCTGCGGGTATTCGCCGAACAGGAGGGCCTGGAGTACCCCCTGCTCTCCGACTTCTGGCCGCACGGCGAGGCCTCGCGCGCGTACGAGGTCTTCGACGAGGAGAAGGGCTGCGCGGTGCGTGGCACCTTCATCATCGACAAGGAGGGCGTGGTGCGCTGGACTGTCGTCAACGGCCTGCCGGACGCCCGCGACCTCAACGAGTACGTCAAGGCGCTCGACACCCTGTGATTCCGGGCGCCCCTGGGTTTTCTCAGGGGTGACACCCTGTGATTCTTCAGGTGCAGAGCCTGTGGCGGCCGGGAACCGGTCACTAGGATCCACTCGTTGATCCGATGGCAAAGCACGACTGGGGCTCCCCGCCCCTGGACATCTATTGGGAGGACTTGTGGGAGTCAGCCTCAGCAAGGGCGGCAACGTATCGCTGAGCAAGGAGGCGCCCGGCCTGACCGCTGTTCTGATCGGTCTGGGCTGGGACGTCCGCACCACGACGGGTACGGACTTCGACCTCGACGCCAGCGCGATCCTGACCAACGCCGAGGGCAAGGTCAGCAGCGACGGAAACTTCGTGTTCTTCAACAACCTGAAGAGCCCGGACGGATCCGTCGAGCACACCGGTGACAACACCACCGGTGAGGGCGAGGGCGACGACGAGGCGATCAAGGTCGACCTGGCCGCTGTCCCGGCCGACGTGGACAAGATCGTCTTCCCGGTCTCGATCTACGAGGCCGAGTCCCGCCAGCAGTCGTTCGGCCAGGTCCGCAACGCGTTCATCCGCGTCGTGAACCAGGCGGGCGGCGCGGAGATCGCGCGGTACGACCTCTCCGAGGACGCCTCGACGGAGACGGCGATGGTCTTCGGCGAGCTGTACCGCAACGGCGCGGAGTGGAAGTTCCGTGCCGTGGGCCAGGGTTACGCCTCGGGCCTGCGCGGCATCGCGCAGGACTTCGGCGTCAACGTCTGAGCCGAGTAACACCCTCCGCCTTGCCGTCCGGCGCCGCACACCACCCGTGCGGCGCCGGACGTGCTCGGCATCTCTTGCTCAACTGCTCAACTCCCGCTCCCACAACAGGGGAGTCCTGGGAACTCTTGCTCTCGAACCACGGGGAGGACCACATCATGGGCGTCACGCTCGCCAAGGGAGGCAATGTCTCCCTCTCCAAGGCCGCACCGAACCTCACACAGGTCCTGGTCGGACTCGGCTGGGACGCGCGCTCCACCACCGGCGCGCCCTTCGACCTCGACGCCAGCGCGCTGATGTGCAACTCGGGCCGGGTTCTCGGCGACGAGTGGTTCGTCTTCTACAACAACCTGAAGAGCCCGGACGGCTCTGTCGAGCACACCGGCGACAACCTCACGGGTGAGGGGGAGGGGGACGACGAGTCGCTCCTGATCGACCTCTCGAAGGTTCCCGCCGACGTGGACAAGATCGTCTTCCCCGTCTCGATCCATGACGCGGACAACCGCGGGCAGACCTTCGGCCAGGTCAGCAACGCTTTCATCCGCGTGGTCAACCAGGCGGACCTCCAGGAGCTCGCGCGCTACGACCTCAGCGAGGACGCCTCCACGGAGACCGCGATGATCTTCGGCGAGGTGTACCGGTACGGCGGTGAATGGAAGTTCCGAGCCGTTGGGCAGGGGTACGCGTCGGGTCTGCGGGGCATCGCTCTAGACTTCGGGGTCAATGTTTCGTAAAGCCGGGGACCGGCGCGGGGGAGACCGCTAAACGGGAGCCCGTACACACACGATTGGGTAGCCAGTGCTTCTGAAAACCTTCGGCTGGTCGTTCGCGGTTACCGCGCTCGGCCTGGTCGCGGCGGTGTTCTACGGGGGGTGGACGGGATTCGGGGTCGTGGCGATCCTGTCGATCCTCGAGATCTCGCTGTCCTTCGACAACGCGGTGGTCAACGCCGGGATCCTGAAGAAGATGAATGCCTTCTGGCAGAAGATCTTCCTCACCATCGGTGTGCTGATCGCTGTCTTCGGCATGCGGCTTGTGTTCCCCGTCGCGATCGTGGCCATCAGCGCCAAGATCGGCCCGATCGAGGCCGTGCGGCTCGCGCTCAACGACAAGGACCAGTACCAGCAGCTGGTCACCGACGCGCACCCGTCGATCGCCGCCTTCGGTGGCATGTTCCTCCTGATGATCTTCCTCGACTTCGTTTTCGAGGACCGTGACATCAAGTGGCTGGGCTGGCTCGAGCGCCCGCTCGCCAAGCTCGGCAAGATCGACATGCTGTCGGTCTGCATCGCGCTCATCGTGCTCATGATCTCCGCGATGACCGTCGCCACCCACGCCCACCAGCATGGCGGGACGCACGCGGACAAGGCGGAGACGGTGCTGCTCTCCGGCGTCGCCGGACTCATCACCTATCTGATCGTGGGCGGCCTCTCCGGCTTCTTCGAGAACAAACTCGAGGAAGAGGAGGAGCGTGAGCACGAGGAGGAGGAAGCGGCCAAGAGGAGCGGCAAGAAGGTTCCTGCGGTCGTCATGGCCGGCAAGGCCGCGTTCTTCATGTTCCTCTACCTCGAGGTCCTGGACGCGTCGTTCTCCTTCGACGGCGTCATCGGCGCCTTCGCCATCACCAACGACATCGTCCTGATGGCGCTCGGCCTCGGCATCGGCGCGATGTACGTCCGGTCGCTCACGGTCTACCTGGTCCGCCAGGGCACCCTCGACGACTACGTCTACCTGGAGCACGGCGCGCACTACGCGATCGGCGCCCTCGCGGTGCTCCTGCTGGTCACGATCCAGTACGAGATCCACGAGGTCATCACCGGCAGCATCGGTGTCCTCCTGATCGCCTGGTCCTTCTGGTCGTCCGTGCGCCGCAACCGCGCGCTTGCGGCGGCCGAAGGGGACTCGGGGTCGGACGAGAAGGCCGAGGTCTCGTCCGGCGTCTGACGTCCTGACGTTCTGACCTCCGGGGTGTGACCGGGGGCCCAGTGAGGAACGCTTCAGCGGGGCGGTCTTCGAGGTGGACTCCTCGAAGACCGCCCCGTTCGGTATACGCACGCGACTTTGGGGGCGGCAATGTCCTTCTGGGACGGTTTATGGCGTGGGCGCTCGATGGACTTCGAGTCGGGCAGCGCCGCGACCAACTCCATCGAACTCACCAAGCGGCATCCGACGGTCTCGCTCAACAAACAGGGCGCGGCCACCGGCAATCTGCGGGTCAACCTCTCCTGGCAGATGCGTACGTCCGACATCATCGGCAAGCAGCGCGGGGGCGGCGGCCTGCTGCGGCACCCCTTCAAGATGTTCCAGCCCGACGTGGTGCAGGCGCACACCCAGGGCGTGGTCAACGTGGACCTGGACCTCGGCTGCCTGTACGAGCTGGTGGACGGTGCCAAGGGTGTCGTACAGCCGCTGGGCAGCTTCTTCGGGAGCCTCAACGCGCCGCCGTACGTGAAGCTCAGCGGTGACGACCGGTTCGGTTCGCCGTCCGGCGAGACGGTCTATGTGAACCTCGACCACCGGGAGTCGATCAAGCGGCTGCTCTTCTTCGCGTACATCTACGACCAGACGCCCGCCTTCGACCGCACACACGCCAAGGTGACGCTCTACCCCAGCAACGGCCCGCGGATCGAGATCGACCTCGACGAGCGCCAGCCCCAGGCCCGGTCGTGCGCCGTGGCCTCGCTGGAGAACGTCAAGGGCGAGCTGGTCGTGCGCCGCGAGGTGAAGTTCGTGTACGGCTTCCAGGCCGAGCTCGACCGTCTCTACGGCTGGGGACTGCAGTGGGGCCGGGGCTACAAGGCGAAGGCGGGCGGCGGCTGAGTGCCTCCCTGCGGGGCTCTCGGCGCCCCTGGCCCCTCCTCCTCAGCGGTTCAGGAACTGCGGCCCCTGCGGGGGCAGCCGGAAGTTCGGGTCGGGCATCGGCGCGACCGGCTGCGGATAGCCGTACGAAGGCTGTGCGACCGGCGCCGGTTGGGCGGGCGCGGGCTGCGGATAGCCGTACGAAGGCTGCGGCATGGGCTGGCGCGTTGGCTCGGGCGGATAACCGTACGAGGGCTGGGGCGCCGGCGCGGGGAAGGGCTGCGGAACCGGCGCGGTGGGCGCGGCGGACGACGGGAAGGGCTGTGGCGCGGGCTGCGGCTGGGCCTGGGCCTGGGCCGGCTGCGGGAGCGAGGCCTCGGGCGTCGGCTCGGGCACGGCCTCCGACTCGTCCACGGAGATGCCGAAGTCGCCTGCGAGGCCCTCCAGACCGTTCAGATAGCCCTCGCCCAGGGCGCGGAACTTCCAGGCGTCGGCGCGCCGGTAGAGCTCGCCGCAGATCAGCGCGGTCTCGGCGCCCGTCTGCGGGGTGATGTCGAAGTACGCAAGGGGTTCGCCCTCGGTGGTGGCGGCGTCGTACAGCAGGATCCGCAGCGCGCGTACGCGCTCGAAGGGGACGTCCTCCGCCGAGGCGACGAGCAGGACCCGGCTCACCGCGGGATCGAGGCCCGCCATGTCCGTCTGGATCGTGTCGGTCAGGCCTTCGGCGACCCGCTTCTTTCCAAGGCGCCAGACCTTGCCGGAGGGGTGGCGCGGCTGGTTGTAGAAGACGAAGTCCTCGTCGGACCGCACGCGGCCGTCGGCGCCGAGCAGGAGCGCCGACGCGTCGACGTCGGGGACTCCCTGTCCCGGGGTCCAGCGCAGCACGGCGCGGACGGCCGTGGCTTCGAGCGGGACGTTCGACCCCTTCAACATCGCGTGCGTCATGCGGTCATCCTGCCTTCCCGGTCGCGGACGGGACAACGCGGGGGTGACTGTGTGTGGTGTCTGTGTCTGACATGGCCGGGTTACCTGAATTTCATGCCCACGGGGAACCCTTGACACCCGTCCCTACGTACTATTACCGGCCACATCACGTCGGGCCGCGCCGACGAGTACAGGGGAATTTCATGCGTCATTTCGGGCATATTGCCCCAGAGGTGCGACAGCGCCTCTTCCATCGGGAGCCGTGCGACTTCACCGCCGACTCCTCTCCCCGCCTGCTTGCGGCGGCGCTCGGCGCCACGCTGTACAGCCCTGCCACACGCCCCCGGCTCGCCGACGACATCCTCAGACAGGCCGGGCGTGGCGTGATCTCGATGGTGCTCTGCCTCGAAGACTCGATCGACGACGCGGAGGTCGTCGGGGCCGAGGAGAACCTGGTCAGACAGTTCGCGGACCTGGCCGCCCGGAAGGATGCCAAGCCGCCGCTGCTGTTCATCCGGGTCCGCACCCCCGAGCAGATAGCCGACCTCGCCCAGCGCCTCGGCGACGGCATCCGCCTGCTGTCCGGATTCGTGCTCCCCAAGTTCACCGAGGAGCGCGGCGTCCCCTTCCTGGAGTCGCTCTCCGCGGCCGAGGCGGCGACCGGGCGGCGGCTCTTCGCGATGCCCGTCCTCGAATCGCCCGAGCTGCTGCACCTGGAGAGCCGCACGGAGGTCCTCGCCGGGATCGCCCGCACCGTCGACAAGTACCGCGAGCGGGTGCTCGCGCTGCGCCTCGGCGTCACCGACTTCTGCTCCGCGTACGGCCTGCGCAGGCCGCCGCACATGACCGCGTACGACGTCCACATCGTGGCCTCGGTCATCGCCGACGTGGTCAATCACCTCGGCAGGGCCGACGGCACGGGCTTCACCGTGACCGGTCCGGTGTGGGAGTACTTCCGCGTCCAGGAGAGGATGTTCAAGCCGCAGCTGCGCCGCAGCCCCTTCCTGGAAGGGCGGGCGGAGGAACTGCGGCAGGCGCTCATCGAGCACGACATCGACGGGCTGCTCCGTGAGATCGAGCTGGACCGGGCCAACGGCCTGCTCGGCAAGACCTGCATCCACCCCTCGCACGTGCTGCCCGTGCACGCGCTCTCGGTCGTCAGCCACGAGGAGTTCAGCGACGCCGAGGACATCCTGCGCCCGGAGCGGGGCGGCGGCGGGGTCATGCGCTCGGCGTACACGAACAAGATGAACGAGGTGAAGCCGCACCGCGCCTGGGCCGAGCGGACCCTGCAGCGCGCCGAGGTGTTCGGCGTCGCGCGCGAGGACATCGGCTTCGTGGAGCTGCTCACCGCCGGGCTCTCCGGTTGAGGAACGTATTGAGGAACGTAGGGACTGTGAACGACGACATGGTGTGGTCCGGGACGTGGGTCGCCGAGCGGCTCGGCGTGGAGCTCGTCGGCGACGCGAGCCTGGGCGAGCTGCTCGGGCTCGCCCTGCGCCGCAACCCCAAGCGCGCGCACCTGCTGGTGTCGAACGTCCTCGGCAAGCATGTGCCCCAGCGGCCTTCCGTCGTGTACGCGGCCGGGCACGACCTGGGTGTGAGGGCGCGCGCCCTGCTCGGCGACGCCGAGGCCCGGCGCGCGGTCGTCATCGGCTACGCGGAGACGGCGACGGGCCTCGGCCACAGCGTCGCGGACGGCATCGGCCTCGCGCCCTATCTGCACTCCACGCGCCGCCCGGTCGACGGTGTGCGCCAGGCGGGCGGCTTCGAGGAGTCCCACTCGCACGCGACCTCGCACCTGCTGCTCCCGGCCGACCCGGAACTTCTTGCCGGGGACGGCCCGTTGGTCCTGGTGGACGACGAGTTCTCCACCGGCAACACGGTCCTCAACACGATCCGCGCGCTGCACGAGCGCTATCCGCGCGACTGGTACGTCATCGTGGCGCTCGTCGACATGCGCTCGCCCGAGGACCAGGGCCGCCTGGCCGCCTTCGCCGAGGAGATCGGCGCGCGGGTCGACCTGATCGCGATGGCGTCCGGCACGGTGCGCCTGCCGGACGGCGTCCTGGAGAAGGGGCAGGCGCTGGTCGCGGAGCACGAGGCGGCGGCGCCGCTTCCCACGCCGCGCCGGGAACGGGGCACCGTCACCCGGGTCGAGCTCGACTGGCCCGCCCGGGTCCCGGACGGCGGCCGCCACGGGTTCACGCCCGAGCACCGGGCGGCGCTCGACGCGGCGCTGCCGGGGATGGCAGAACGCCTCGCCCGGGCGCTGGCCCCGGATTCCGCACCTGTCCCTGCCCGCGTCCTCGTCCTCGGCTTCGAAGAGCTGATGTATGCGCCGCTGGCCCTGGGGGAGGCGTTGGAGGAGTGGCTGGGCGGCAGCGACGCCGAGGTCCGGTACTCCACCACCACCCGCTCGCCCGTCCTCGCCGTCGACGACCCCGGCTACGCCATCCGCAGCCGCCTCGTCTTCCCCGCGCACGACGAGCCCGCCGACGGGCCCGGTGAGCGGTACGCGTACAACGTCGCGGGCGGCGGCTTCGACGCCATCGTCGCCGTGGTCGACTCCGTGGGCGACGGACCCCAACTGCACGCGCCCGACGGCCTGTTGGCGCAGCTCGCCGCGCACACCCCGCAGGTCCTGCTCGCCGTCGTGCCCTCGTACGTCCCCGAGAGCGTCCCCGAGCACGCTCCCGAGCACGCCCCTGAAAGGCCCCTTATGCTGCCCGAGCCCCTCCGTGGCCCCGACTTCTCCTCGTACGCACCCGAAGACGTCGGCTGGCTGCTGCAGGACCTCTCGGACGTGACCCTGGAAGCGCCCACCGAGGAGCGCGAGGAGGCGATACAGAGCGGTGGCGCGCACTACGCCGAGTCGCTGCCCGTCGAGTATCAGCCGAGCCCGCAGTACCAGGAGCTGTTCCGGGCCGCGCTCGACACCTCCGCCGCGCGGATCGCGCAGGCCGTCGGCACCGTCACCGAGACCGTGCTCGCCGAGCGTTCCCCGCGTCCGGTCCTCGTCTCCCTTGCCCGCGCAGGCACGCCCGTCGGCGTGCTGATGCGCCGCTGGGCGCACCACCGGCACGGCCTCGACCTGCCGCACTACGCCGTGTCGATCGTGCGCGGGCGCGGCATCGACGCCAACGCGCTGCGCTGGCTCGCCGCCCACCACGACCCGGCCGACGTGGTCTTCGTCGACGGATGGACGGGCAAGGGCGCCATCACCCGCGAACTGGCCGACGCCGTGCGGGAGTTCGAGGAGTCCGGTGGTCCGGCCGGCTTCGACCCGGAGATCGCGGTGCTCGCCGACCCCGGCTCGTGCGTGCGCACCTATGGCACCCGCGAGGACTTCCTCATCCCCTCGGCCTGCCTCAACTCGACGGTGTCCGGCCTGATATCGCGCACGGTGCTCCGCGCGGACCTGGTCGGCCCGGACGACTTCCACGGCGGCAAGTTCTACCGAGAGCTCGCCGACACAGACGTCTCCCTCGACTTCATCGACGCCGTCGTGGACCGCTTCGACGAGGTGGCCGACGCCGTCGCCGCCCAGGTCAAGGAGGTGCTCTCGGCGGACAGGGCGCCGACCTGGGAGGGCTGGGCGGCCGTCGAGCGGATCAGCGAGGAGTACGGGATCCACGACGTGAACCTGGTGAAGCCGGGCGTAGGCGAGACGACGCGCGTGCTGCTGCGCCGCGTGCCCTGGAAGATCCTGGCGCGCGCCGGTGCCGGTGCCGACCTCGATCACGTACGACTCCTCGCCGAACAGCGCGGCGTACCGGTCGAGGAAGTGGACGAACTCCCCTACACCTGCGTCGGACTGATCCACCCTCAGTTCACGCGCGGCGCCACCGGCACGGACGGCAAGGCGGTGGCGGCCAAGTGAGCACTCCCCGCACTCCCCGCACGGTGCTCGTCGCCAGCGACCTGGACCGCACCCTCATCTACTCCGCCGCCGCGCTCGGCCTGACCATGCCCGACGCCGAAGCGCCGCGCCTGCTCTGCGTCGAGGTCTACGAGAGCAAGCCGCTGTCGTACGTCACCGAGACCGCCGCCGGGCTGCTCGACGAGGTCGGTCGCGGCACGGTCTTCGTGCCGACGACCACGCGTACGCGCGAGCAGTACGGCCGCATCCATCTGCCGGGCCCCGCACCGAAGTTCGCGATCTGCGCCAACGGCGGGCATCTCCTCGTCGACGGGGTGTCCGACCCCGAGTGGCGTGCGGACGTCGACCGCCGCATCGCCGCCGATTGCGCCTCGCTCGACGAGGTCCGTGCGCACATGGTGCGCAGCGCGGACCCGGCCTGGCTCCTGAAGGAGCGGGTGGCCGAGGACCTCTTCGCGTATCTGGTGGTCGAGCGTTCCCTGCTGCCCGAGGGCTGGGTCAAGGAGCTCGCGGTGTGGGCGGACGCACGCGGCTGGACGGTCTCCCTCCAGGGCCGCAAGATCTACGCCGTGCCGAAGCCGCTCACCAAGAGCGCGGCGGTGCGCGAGGTGGCACGGCGGATCGGCGCCGACGAGATCCTCGCGGCCGGGGACTCGCTCCTCGACGCCGATCTGCTCCTGGCCGCCGACCGCTCGTGGCGTCCGGGCCACGGGGAACTGGCCGACACGGGGTGGACGGCCCCGGGCCTCACGGTGCTGCCGGAGCGCGGGGTCGCGGCGGGGGAGGAGATCCTGCGGGGGTTCATCGCGGCTTCGAGGTGAGGCTGCGGCTGTTGCGACTTCAGCCGCAGCAGCCCCCGCCGCAGCAGCCGCCTCCGCCGCCCCCGCCGGCGCTCGGGCCGGGCGCGGCGCTCGTCCCGCCGACGGCCACCGCCGAGAGCAGCTTGACGGTGTCCTCGTGCCCGGCGGGGCAGGCGGCGGGGGCCGAGGACTCGGCCATCGGGCGGCTCAGTTCAAAGGAGTCGCCGCAGGAACGGCAGCGGTATTCGTAGCGGGGCATGGGCACAGGTTAACCAGCGCCCCGCCCCGGCACCACGGCCCCGGCCTCCGGACCACGCCCAAGCGCTCCGCGGGAAGTGCCGCGAGGTGCCGTCGCTCGTCTGCGGCTGTGCCGTGGCTGGTCGCGCAGTTCCCCGCGCCCCTTCGGGGCGCACCGGACCCCACCGAAGCCGCTCAGCGAACCACGGTCCCGGGCCCCGCCCCCAACAGCCCCAGTTCCGCCCTGGTCGCCTCGCCGTCGAGCAGCAGCTTGGCCTGCGCGGACGCGGCGGTGCCTGCCGGTGTCTCTTCCGGTACGCACAGCGGCAGTTGACGTCGAGGCAGACCGTCGTGCCGTGCTCCCGGGCCAGTTCGAGGGCCCGCAGGCAGGCGTCCCCGGCGGACGGGCCGAGGGCCGGGGTGATGCCGGTGCGCCCGCGTCACGCGTCGCGCCGCTCACGTCGACGCCCTCGGCGCGCAGCGTACGGAGCACCAGCTCCCCCGCCTCGTCGTCGCCGACGGCGCCCGCCCACGCCGCGGTGTGTCCGAGGCGGGTCAGGCCGATGGCCACGTTCGACTCGGCGCCCGCGATGGGAGGTCCATCGAACCGCCCGGCTTCAGCGGGCCGCTGCCGCGCAGGGCGACCATGGTCTCACCGAGGGTGAGGACATCAACGGCGCTCTCGATTCCGGCCGCGCTCATCGGCGTACCCCCGCGACCGCCACGAACTCCGCGGCGCGCTTGCGCAGTGCGGCCAGGTCCCCGCCGTCCGCCGCGTCCCCGACGAGCGGCGAGCCGACGCCCACCGCGACCGCGCCGAGCGCCAGATACTCCGCGGCGGCCACCGCGTCCACGCCGCCCACCGGCACCAACGGCACGTCGGGGAAGGGGGCCCGCAGTGCCTTGAGGTACGCGGGTCCGCCCATGGCCTACGCGGGGAAGATCTTCAGCGCGGTCGCGCCCGATGTGCCGGCCGCGATCACGTCGGTCGGGGTGAGGACCCCGGCGGCGACGGGCAGCCCGCGCCGCACCGCTTCGTCCACTCCGGCGCCGAGCCCCGGCGTCACGACGAGATGGGCGCGGGCCCGGCGCAGCACGCCGAGCGCGTCGGCGCCGCTGAGGGAGACCTAGACGGTCAGTGCTTGGAGTTCGCGTGCTCGGCGTGGCGTACGGCCTCGGGGTGGCGCGCCTTCCAGTACGGGTTGTCGTGCGGCAGGGCCGAGCCGACACGGCCGTACATCCCGAAGAGCATCAGCAGGACGCCCACCACAAAGCTGAACAGCACGTTCTGGATCTCGAAGGCCAGGAAGTTGTAGTCGCTCTCCAGCAGGGCGAGATTGACGAAGCCGCTGAGGACGAACAGGACGCCGAGGCTCATGTTCAGCGTCGAGGCGAAGTTGCCGCCGATCACCATGCCGACGAAGAGGAGCAGCCCGACACAGATCGACAGGACGCTCAGCGCGCCGTTGGTGTTCAGGGTGGCGACGGTATCGCCCTCGGTGTCGAAGAACCCGATCCTGTCGATCAGGCCGAGGATGCCGAACGCGAGCAGGACGAGTCCCATCAGACCCGCGCCGACGCGGTAGACGGTGCTGAGGCGGTGGTCGACGGGCAGGTGCTCGTTCAGCGTCACATGCCGCCTGGGCCGCTTCGTCCCCGGGTGAAGTACATGCGTGGCCATGTCCGCCTCCTTGGTACGCGGGGAGGCCGCTTCATACGTGGCACTGCGTGCGGATCGCCGCGTGCGTAGTTCCAGGATCCGCCCTCGGCGCCCGGACCGCCAACCACGGCCGCCGCCACCCTGGGGCTGCTACGCCCCCTGGCCCCGCTCCTCCCGGATCTGCGTGACGACACGGGCCACCGTCCGGCGCACGCCCTCGGTCTCGGTCAGGAAATGCCAGTAGTCCGGGTGGCGGCCCTCCAGGGACGCCACCGCGCGGTCAAGGCGGGCGACGGACTCGTCGAGCGGGCGGGCGTGCCGCTGCTCCGGGGTGTGGCGGCCCGCCATGGCCAGGCGCTGGGCGTCGCGGATGGCGAAGCGGGTGCGCTCGATCTCCTCCTGTGGGTCCTTCGCGACCGCGTTGAGCCGCCGCAAGCGGTCACCGGCGGCCGAGACCGCCTCGTCCGTCGAGTTCAGCAGGGCGCGGACCGTGGAGAGCAGGGACGTGGCGTCCGGCCAGCGTTGCTCGTCGCGCGCCTGTCCGGCCTCCTTGAGCTTGGCCTCGGCCTGCCGCACGTTCTCCGCGGCCTGGTCGGGGACGCGCTGCAGGTCCTGCCAGCAGGCGGCGGTGAAGCGGCGGCGCAGCTCGCTGAGGATCGGGTCGACCTGGCCGCTGCGGGTGGTGAGGGCCTGCGCGCGCGTACGCAGCGACACCAGACGCCGGTCTATCTCGGCGGCCCGCTCGGGCAGCCGCTCGGCCTCGGCGCGCACGGCTTCGGCGTCCCGCAGGACGCGGTCGGCGCGCTGCAGCGTCTCCGGCACGCCGTGCTGTCCGGCTCCTTGATTGAGCTTGGTCAGCTCCGGCCCGAGGGCGGCGAGGCGAGCGGCCAGATCATCGGCCTTGAGCCCGGCGCCCCGGACGGCATCCAGTGCGTTGCTGGCGGCGAGGAGGGTCTGCCGGGCCCGCTCGACGGCGGGGGCGAGCCGGGCGAGCTGCGTCTCCGCCTTGTCGAGCAGCGGGCCGAGCCCCTCCTTGAACCGGTCGAGGTCCTGCTTGGCCTTGCCGAGATCGTCCTTGGCCTGGGTCAGCTCGGCCCGCGCACGGGCGGCGACAGAAGCCTCGAGATCATCCCGGTCGAGATCGTGCGCGTCCACGGCGCTGATGTACTGATGACTCACCTCGTCGATCCGCCGCCCCATGGCCTCGAAGTCCGAGACGGCGCGCTGTGCGGCGGGCGACGCGTCGACGGCGACGATGGTCTCGATGGAGATCCGCAGATCGCGCTGGGCGGTGTCCAGTTCGTAGAAGGCGGCGGCCGCCGCGTCCTTGGCGGCCTGCGCGTCGGCCCGCATGCTCTCGCCCCGCCCGCCGAACCACCGCCGGGTGCCGCCGCCGGCGAAGGCGGCGGGGAGGGCGAGGGCGATGAGGGGGAGGGGCAGGAGGGCGAGCGCGACGACGTCACGGAGGGCGCTGTGGCGGGAGGCCCGGCGGGAGGCCCGGCGGGAGTGGGGGCTGTGCGGCCACACGCTCCCGCGGCGACGACGCACATTCGGCGTGCTCGGCGTGCTCGACGTATCGGAATTGCTAGACGTGTCTGGCGTGTACGGCTGCGATGGTGTCGCCGTCACTATCCCTCTCCCGTGCTGTCATCCGCCTTGCCCGGTGTCACATTCTCCCACCGGTTAATGACGAACACACGGGTCGGTTAGTTCGCGTCGCACCTCGCGACTTTGCCGTCTTCGCTGCGGGCGGACACCGGGTACGGAACGCGTTTGGGAGGCACCCCTACCGGCAAGGTAGGCTGTCGAAACCTTCCGGGCGCGTAGCTCAGGGGTAGAGCGCTGCCCTTACAAGGCAGATGTCGGCGGTTCGAAACCGTCCGCGCCCACCGGGAAGAAGACCCCCAGCCGATCATGGCTGGGGGTCTTCGGGTTTCTCATCAACTCGGGGGTGGATCGTGAGCAGGAGGCGCTACGTCGCCAGAGGTGTGCCCGGCGGCTACAGGATCTGGGACAGCCGAGGGCGTCGGTGGTGGGGCGATCTCTACGAGCTCTGTCCTGACGATCTGCTGACCGAGCTGAACGGGCAGGCGGACCACGGGAGGATCACCGCCCTGATGAAGCGGTACCGCGCCCAGAAGCGATAGGCGGCCTTGCGGATCTCGCCGTAGACGCAGCCCGATCCCGGGCCGTAACTGATGGCGTAGACACTGCCGTTGACGGGGGACTCGAAGGGGTACGCGTGGTGAATCAGCGCCCCGAGCCCGGATGCGTCCTGCGGTACCTGCGGTCCCAGCGCTCCTGGCGTTCCTTGCGCAGGCGGTAGTCGCGGTACGTCTTCGGGTAGCCACCGCCCCCTCCGCCTCCGCCGCCGGAGCTCCCTCCGGAACCGCCTCCGGAGCCAGAGCCGCTTCCGTTCTTGGAGCCCGCGCGGTCGTACTGCTGGAAGATGAAGAAGACGAGTGCCGCTGCGGCCAGCCACAGGAGTGGCTGATTGAAGCCCAGGCCGATCAGGGCGAGGACCAGGACGACCAGCAACAGATTCATGGCAGCACCTCCTCGGCGTAGAGGGAGTCAACGCCCGCCGTCATTCCGTGTCAATGGCTTTCTCATGGACGTGTTTGAGGTGCGCGCGGGCCGCCACCGCGTCCGGTCCCGTCACCTCGTCCCAGAAGCGATGACAGGTGACAAACACCGCCAACTCCCGCTCCCGCGCGCGGAGTTTCTCCACCTCCGCCTGTTCGTCCGGGGTCCAGCCGGGGGACGCGGGGCGCTCCACCTTGCGCCAGCCGTGGTCGTCGCTGAAGCCGTCCAGGGGCGTGACCGACCAGGGGAGCCGCTTCAGCAGGGCCAGGAGTTCGGCCCGGACCTGGTGCAGCTCCTCCTGTCCGGCGAGGAGGTCGCTCGGGAAGTCGTACGCAGGGGTTGCAGGCACGACGTAATGGTACTCCTGTTCGATTTTGAGGAGCGAGCGAAGTCACGCCTGAAACGGGTGAACTTTCCGGCCCTCGCCTCAACCGCCCCGGACGCGGCAAGCTGTAGGCATGTGCCGCAGCATCAAGACGCTCCGTCCGCCGTCCATCCCCGAAGACGCCACCGAGGAGGAGATCCGGGCCGCGGCGCTCCAGTACGTGCGCAAGGTCTCCGGATTCCGCGCCCCGGCCGCGCACAACCGCGAGGTGTTCGACCGCGCTGTGGACGCCATCGCCGAAGCCACCGCCGAGCTGCTCGAAGGGCTCGAGGTGCGGGGGGCGAGCAAGGCGAGCGCCTAGGGCCTGTCCGATGGGTCGGGCCGGTCTTTGCGCCGGGTGGCGATTCAGCAGGGCCGAGCGGGCCCTGGTGCGTGCAGCTGCAAGGCGGAGGAGGGCGACAACGCGGAGCGTTGGCAACCGACGACAACGCGGGAGGGGGCACCTCCCTGCTCGAGCGAAGCCGAGAGCTTGGGGGAGTGCGTGCCAGGGGTCGCGACCCCGGCAGGACCCATCGGACAGGCCCTAGCCCCGCCCCAGCGGTCCACGCCTAGTGCGTCGCAGCCGCCCGCGGCCGCCGCACCAGGAACGCCGCCCCCGCGCCCGCGCCGAACAGCGCGACCAGGGAGACGCCCGTGGCCAGCCACGTCGCGCCGAGCCACTGCCCGCCGAAGTAGCCGAGCGCCACGCTGTACCCGGCCCAGGCCACGCCCGCCAGTGCCGACCAGGGCAGGAACTCGCGCACCTTGCGATGGGCCGCGCCGGCCGCGAGTGAGACGATCGAGCGGCCCGCGGGGGCGAAGCGCGCGATGATCACGAGGGCGCCGCCGCCCCGTGAAAGGGCCGTGCCGAGTCGTTCCTGCGCCGTGGTGAGACGGCGGGAGCGGGCGATGGCCCGGTCCAGACGCTCACTGCCGCGACAGGCGAGACGGTAGACGGCGAGATCGCCGATGACCGAGGCGGTGGCCGCGCAGAGCAGGAGGGCCAGGATGTCGGGGACCTCCTGCGGAACACGCCCCGTGCCCGTCCCGGCCGCGGCCGCCGCGGTGGCCGCCGTGATGACGAGGACGCCGCTCGGCAGCACCGGGACGACGATGTCGAAGAGCACGGAGAGTGCCACTACCGCGTAGATCCATGGGCTGCCGGTCAGTGCGCCCAGATTTTCCAGCACCGAAATTCCCCGTAACTCCCCGGTCGACGACTTGGCTGCCGCGACGTCGCGGGGGAGCGGCAGGGGCGGCTTGTGACAGCTGTACAGCGTACGCCGCGCCCTGTGCCGGAGATCCACTGGGGGCTCAGATGTTCGCTACATCACGTTCACCCGGCTGCCCCTTCCGACGCGGCGTAGGGCGCCGAAGTCCCGTACGAAAGACCCGTATGGAGTGACATCGGCTGATGGATACGGAAGGAGCTGGGCGATGGTGGCAGGAGTACTCGCCGGGACCGTGGCGGCGGCGGTGTTCGCCGCGGGCGGTGGTGCGGCGGGTGACGGAGCGGCGCACTGTTACCGGGTGCGGGTCGATGGGCAGTTCGCGCCGCCCTCGGCGTTCGTGCCCTCGCCCGCGATCACGTACGACATGGATCTCGTGCCCGCGGCCTCCTGGATCGGGGTCGAGCAGCACGGGAAACCGGGCGGCAGCATGACGGTCACCCTCCGGGTGAAGGGGCTGAAGGCGGGGTACGCGTACGGCGCTCATGTGCACCAGAAGCCGTGCGGCGCCGAGCCGACCGCGGCCGGCGGTCACTATCAGCACCGCAATGACCCGGTGCAGCCGTCGACGGACCCGGCCTACGTCAATCCGCGGAACGAGGTGTGGCTGGACTTCACCGCGGGCCCGGACGGCGCGGGCAAGGTGAGCGCCCGCCACAGCTGGGAGTTCCGGCGGGGCGGGGCCGGGTCCGTCGTCCTGCACCGCGAGCAGGGCGGTGCCGGGGACCGCGTCGCGTGCTTCACGGTGCCGTTCGCCCCGCGCTGAGGGGGGAGGCCGGACGCGACGGAGCCCCCTTCCCCGTATTCGTACGAATACGGGGAAGGGGGCTCCGTCGAACCGCGTGGGAGCTACGCGGCCACCGGCGTCCGCTCCGACTCCGTGTCGTCCTTGCGCTCGCCGCGCGCGGCGAAGAGACGGTCGATGCCGAGCGCGCCGGAACCGGTGAAGACGAGCAGGAGCAGGGCCCAGCAGAACATCGCCGAGGCCTCTCCGCCGTTCTCCATCGGCCACAGGGCCTCCGGCTGGTGCACCTTGAAGTACGCGTACGCCATCGATCCGGACGAGATGAACGCCGCGGCGCGGGTGCCGAGGCCGAGGGCGACCAGGCCGCCGCCGACCAGCTGGATGACGGCCGCGTACCAGCCGGGCCAGGTGCCCGCGTCGATCGTGCCGCCGCCCATCGCGCCGCCGAGCACGCCGAAGAGCGAGGCGGCGCCGTGGCAGGCGAAGAGCAGGCCGACGACCATGCGGAACAGGCCGAGTGCGTAGGGCTGGGCGCTGTTGAGCCGTCCAGTCATGGTGGGGGACTCCTTCGGTTTGGGGACGTGAACCGAGTGGAGGCCCAAGGTTAGGCGCACCTAATCGATACTTGCAAGTTCAACATCTGGCCATTCGGACGGTTCCGCTTCCGCCACCGCTTCCGCCACCGCTTCCACCGCAGAAGCCGCCGAGGCCGTCGCCGCCGTCCGCAGCACGGCCCGCGCCACCGCGTCCGCGTCCGACAGGGTCACCGAGTCGACGCCGGGCCTGGCCCCCGCCGCCGTCACCCAGTGCACGCCCTCCGTGGGCACGCCGAACGCGAACCGCCGTGCGTGCGCCCGGCCTTGACGGTCGATCAGACGATACGGGCGGGGTGTTACGTCAAGGCCTCCGGTTTCGTAACCGTCGACGACATGGGGGCGGCACTGCCCCGTCCGCACGAGCCGCCCGAGCAGTTCGTCCGCGGTGCGGCGCACGTCCGGCTCCGGGAGCCGCGCCTCGATCAGTGTGGTGGCGCGCACAGCGGACCCCGGGACGTCGGGCGAGTGCGCGCGGAGGGTCCCGTCCGCGTCGGCCCGCACGTCCAGGCGCGGACCGAGAACCTCCAGGACGCCCGCATCGATCAGCGCCGTCATCTCCTCGATGCGCCGCCGGGGCGGCCCGATCGACAGGAAGGCGTTGAGCGGCGTGTACCAGCGGTCCAGGTGGGTGCGCCGGGACGGTCCCGCGATGCCGCCGTGGTCGACGATCAGGCGCAGCTCGTTGCGCAGGTCGCGCAGGACGTCGAGGGCGGACTTCAGGGGGCTCGCAACATTGCCGAGCGCGGCCTGCGCGGCGTCATCGCGCAGATACGTCAGGAGCCAGCCGCGGAAGTCGTCCGGGGAGCGGAAGGTGCGTCCTGCGCACGGCCGCGCGAGGCGGTCCCAGGACCAGCGGGCGGCCCCGGTGATCCCGAACTCGTCCAGGACCAGGGCCTCTTGAGGGCTGCGGTGGGGTACGTCGAGGAACGCGGCACGGAAGGCGGCGGACCGCTCTGCGGGGCGGACGAGCGCCGCGTAGTAGACCGTCTCGACCTCCTTCGCGACCAGCGGCCATATCTCGTCGAGGAAGTCGGGGGCGGCACCGCTGTCCGCGCGCTTGCGGAAGCGGGCTATGACGTCCGGGGTGAGGACGGCAGGCTCGTGCCGCCCGTACGCGCCCTTCGCGTTGTCGCCGCGCGCCTGATAGGGGATGCCGCGCCGCGAACCGGCGTACAGCTTCGGCTCGTGCCCCGACGGCAGGTAGCGCAGGCCGCCCGACGGCGCGGTCACGAAGCGTCCGCCGCGGCCCTGCGTGAGGAGCGCCATGTGGTCGAAGAAGTTCAGGCCGAGGCCGCGCAGCAGCACGCGCTCGCCGGGGGCGATCGCCGAGAGGTCGACGTCGGCGGGGTTGGCGGGCGCGATGTGCCGCAGGCCGTGCCGGGCGGCGTGCTCGGCGAGGGGCCGCTCCGCTTGGTCGCCGGTCGAGGGGAGGTGCCCCTGCGCGAGGACGACGGCGCTGAGGCCGGAGATCTCGCGGCCGTCGTCGAGCATGAGGGACTGGGGGCCGTCGTCGAGTGCGGGGGCGGGGGCGCCGTGGCCGCGCTGGTGGGGCAGTCGTGCGGGTGGCGGCGGGGCGTCATCGGGTACGTGTGCCGGCGCACCGCCGCCCAGCACGTCGCGTCCCGCGCCGTGGCCGCGCTGGTGGGGCAGTCGGCCGCTCTCGGGTGCGGGTGGCGGTGGGTCGTCGTCGGGTATGTGTGCCGGCGTACCGCCACGTAGCACGTCGCGTCCCGCGCCGCCTGCCCCCTTGCCCGTCGGGTCCAGCCGCACGGCCCGCGCCGCGTGCACCTCGACGCGGACCTCGTCGGGGGCGCCGCGCAAGGTCTCGGCGAAGACCCACTCCAGGTAGCGGCCGTAGCAGGCGCGCGTGGGGTAGTCGTCCGGGCCGAGTCCCGGTGCGTGCCCCGCGGCCGCCCACTCGTACAGGCTCGGCCCGCGCAGGACGGGCCCCGCGCAGTCGACGCTCTCGTCGGTGAAGAGGGTGACCTGCGAGGCGACCGTGTTCATCAGCAGCTCGGACGGCTGGGCGGTCCGCCAGACGCGCCCCGGGCCGGGCGGCGATGGATCGACGACGTGGACCGTCAGCCGTGCGCCCGGCGGCAGGAGTTCGCCGGCCGACGCGCAGAGGCGTTCCAGAACGCTGGTGCCGCGGGGTCCCGCGCCGACGACGGCGACAGCGATGTCCTGGTCCGGTGCGGTCGCTGCGGGTGCTGCGGACAAGGGCGTGACTCCGGGGCGTAGAGGAGCTGGAAGCGGATGGTCCGCCTCCTTGGAAGTCATCGGAAGCGGATGGTCCGCCTCATCATGCCGCCGGAAGCGGGGAAGTCGAACCCCGATGCGGAGGATCGTAGTCCGGGTGTGGGCCGTGTCACGCGGGGCCCGTGGGGCGGGTTTCGCCTTTGCCTAGGAAAGTCGTGACTCCTCCGTCTGCTCCAGGCGCACCGCCCCGCGCACCGTCCGCGCCTGCTCCAGGCGCACGCTCGCCGAACGGCCGCGCAGCGTCAGCGTCATGAGCTGGTTCCCGAACCAAGGGCCGCCCGTTTTGCGCCAGTTGATGGCCGCCCGTGCCGTTCTGCCGTGCCGTATGAAGCGGCGGCCGAGCGCCCGGCCCACCTTGCTCCAGCCGAAGTGGAAGCCCAGCTTTATCGACGCGTGGATGGAGTTGTGGACGGGGGAGCAGGTCAGCTGCAGGACGCGCGAATCCGGTCCGCCGCCGCCCGGCCACGTCGGTTCCGCGATGTACGCGTGATGGACGTCGCCGGACAGGACGCACACCGTCGCCGGGGCGCCGGCACCGCTGCCCGCCTCGGCGATCAGCGACGTCAGCTCGTCGAACGACGCGGGGAACGCCGCCCAGTGCTCCAGATCCGAGCGCCGGCGCAGGTTCTCGCCGAAGCGGGCCCAGCGCTCGCCCCGCTCGCCACGGCACAGCGCGGCGTTCCAGCCCTCCGCGTCATGGATGAGATGGGGCAGCAGCCAGGGCAGCGATGTGCCGATCAGAAGGTGGTCGCAGCCGCCTTCGAGGGCCTGCTCGCGCAGCCAGCGCGCCTCGTCCGGGTCGAGCATCGCGCGGCTCTGCTCGTCCAGGACACGGGCCGCGCGGGTGTCGACCATGAGCAGACGTACGCGGCCGAAGTCCCGGCGGTAGCTCCACCGGGTCGCCGTGGGGTCGGCGTCCGAAGCGGCGGCGAAGGCGCGCAGGGTGTCGGTGCCGTCGGGCGTCGCGCACACCGCCGCGTACAGCTCGTTGCGTTCGAGTTCGGCGGGCGGCAGATTGCCGAGGTGCTGGTGGACCCAGTACGACATCAGGCCGCTCAGGACGCGCTCGCGCCACCAGGGGGTCGCGCGCATCTCGGTGAGCCAGGAGGCGCTGGTGTTCCAGTCGTCTATGACGTCGTGGTCGTCGAAGATCATGCAGCTCGGCACGGTGGAAAGCAGCCACCGCACCTCGGGGTCGAGCCAGGACTCGTAATAGAGGTGGGTGTACTCCTCGTAGTCCGCGACCTGATCACCCGGGGGATCGGTGAGACTCCGGCGGGCGGCGAGATAGCGGCGAGTGGCCTTGGACGTCTGGTCCGCGTACACCTGGTCGCCGAGCAGCAGCAGGACGTCGGGGCGCTCGGCGTCCGGGGCGGCGGCTATCCGGGCGGCCAGTGTGTCCAGGGCGTCGGGGCCCACGGGGTCGTGCTCTCCGCTCGGCGGGGCCGCCCAGCGGCAGGACCCGAAGGTGACCCGCAGCGGTTCTTCGCCGCCCTCGCCCGGCATGCGGATGGTGCTCGGCGGAAAGGGCGAGTCCGGCAGCGGCCACACCGGAGCGTCACCGCCGCCGAGCCGCACCTCGTACGCCGTCTCCGTGCCAGGCCGCAGTCCCGTGACCGGGACGATCGCGTAGTGGTGGCCGTCGATCTGGAAGGTGTGCGCCGTGCCCTTCGCGCCGTCCGCGCACCGCACTTCGGCGGTGCACGGACGGTCGGCCTCGACCCAGACCGTCGCCGTCGAACCGTCGACATACCTCAGCAGCGGACCCAGGCGCAGCCGTGCCACGTTGATCACTCTCCTCCGTCGCCCCGTACGGTACGGAACGACGGAGGTTCATGGGGAGGTTCCGGGGATCAGGATCAGTTGCTGATCAGCAGCCGTTGAGGATCGACGACAGGGCGCTCTTCTCCTCCGGGTTCACCGTGAGGTCGTAGTGGTGCTTCACGTCCACCCACATCCGGGCGTAGTAGCAGTGGTACGAGGTGGTGGGCGGCAGCCACTCGGCCGGGTCCTGGTCGCCCTTGCTCTGATTGACGTTGTCGGTGACCGCGATCAGCTGCGGACGGGTCAGGTCGTTGGCGAAACCTTCCCGCTGGTCGGTCGTCCAGCCGCTGGCGCCGGACTTCCAGGCCTCGGAGAGCGGTACGACGTGGTCGATGTCGACGTCGGACGCGGCGGTCCAGGTGCCGCCGTCATAGGGGGACTCCCAGGTGCCCGAGGTCGCCGCACAGCTGGAGTCCTGCTCGACGTCGGTGCCGTCCCGCTTCAGGACGACCTCGCGGGTGTTGCAGGCGCCGGACTGGGTGCTCCAGTGCGGGAACTTCTCGCGGCTGTAGCCGTCGGACGAGCCCTCGGCCTGCTCGGTCAGCTGGCCGAGATAGGTGCGGGCGGTGGCGGCGGAGACGGGTTCCGGGGGAGCGGCCTGGGCGGGGCTGCCGGTGAGGAATGTCGCACCGACGGCGAGGGCGCCGGCGGCGGTGAGAGTGGCGAGACGTCGACGCGCGTAGACAGCGGACATGCGAACTCCCTTGATGTGGGGGGAAGTTGACCTATGGGGTGGTCATGGTGACGCGGTGGGGTTTCCTGCGGATGTGCGTCAGGTGACAGGGTCGCGTCAATCAGGTGGTCAGTTCAAGGGTTCTGGCGCCGTGTCATGAGTGCTCATGCGTGCGGGAGTTGGTGCGGCCCGTGCGCGGGCGTTGGCGCGACCCCGGCATTCGTGACCTGGATCACGGATTCCGGGGGCCGAAAGGTCCTGGACCGGGCCCCTCGGACGTCGCGTACGATGTATGACGCAGAAGGGGAGTAGCTCTTCGCCGGACCGTCGACATACTGCTCAGCTCGCCTGAGCCGGCGCCCGGAGGCAGGTCCCGTCATCGACGTGGCCGGCCAGCGAGACCTTCGGCAAGCAGTGCCCGGCGTACACATCCGTGTGCGTCTGTTGTGCGCTGCCGTGCCGAGGTGTCGTACGCGAAGTACCGAATGCTCTCGGCGGGGTGGCCCCGACCGATTGAGGAATCTTGATCAGCATCAGCGTGATGGCGCTCGTCTTCGGCGTCGTCTTCCTTGCCGAGCTCCCGGACAAGACAGCGCTGGCCGGGCTCGTCCTCGGGACGCGCTACCGCGCCTCGTACGTCTTCGTCGGGGTCGCGGCCGCCTTCGTCGTCCATGTCGTGCTCGCCGTCGCGGCGGGCAGCGTGCTGACGCTCCTGCCGCAGCAGCTGCTGCAGGCGCTCACCGGTGTGCTCTTCCTCGGCGGCGCGGCGATGCTGCTCCTGAAGGGCGGCGAGGACGAGGAGAAGGTCCGCGAGCCCAAGGACCAGAGCTTCTGGAAGGTCTCCGGCGCGGGCTTCATGCTCATCCTGGTCGCCGAGTTCGGTGATCTGACGCAGATCATGACCGCGAACCTGGCCGCACGCTACGACGACCCGCTCTCTGTGGGGCTGGGTGCGGTGCTGGCGTTGTGGGCGGTCGCCGGGCTCGGCATCGTCGGCGGAAAGGCGCTGATGAAGCGGGTGCCGCTGGCGCTCATCACCAAGATCGCGGCGCTGCTGATGCTGGGGCTCGGGCTGTGGAGCCTGTATGAGGCGATTGCCTGAGGGGTTCCTCCGGGGGTGCTGTCGGGGGTCCTGTCCGGGGTGTCGGGGGTCCCGTACGGGGTGTGACCTGGGCTGCTGGCGATCGGCGCCCCCGTTTTGTATCGTGTGGGAACAAAGTGGCTCCGCCCGTATTCCCTGACCGGCGGGCGGAGCCGCCTTGATTCTTCCTCTGCGGAATCTCTCTCTGCGCTCTGGAGTACGTCGATGACGGCTGCGAATGCCACGGTTCTGACCGCCCGAGCCCTTCTCCTGGACATGGACGGGACCCTCGTCAATTCCGACGCGGTGGTCGAGCGCTGCTGGCGGCGCTGGGCCGAGCGGCACGGGCTCGACTTCGAGCACGTCATCAAGGTCGTCCACGGGCGGCAGGGGTACGCCTCCATGGCGGTGCTGCTGCCGGAGCGGTCCATGGAGGAGAACTACGCGGAGAACCGCGTGATGCTGGCCGAGGAGACGGCGGACATGGAGGGTGTCGTTCCCGTGCCGGGGGCCGCTGCCTTCCTGGCGTCGCTGGATGGGCTGCCGCACGCCCTCGTGACGTCCGCCGACGTCCCGCTTTCCACCGGGCGGATGGAGGCGGCCGGGCTGCCGCTTCCCGCAGTGCGGGTGACCGCGGAGAACGTGGGCGCGAGCAAGCCGGATCCCGAGGGGTTCCTCAAGGGGGCCGCCGAGCTGGGCTTCGACCCCGCGGACTGCGTCGTCTTCGAGGACTCGGGGGCAGGGATCGCGGCGGGGCGCGCCGCGGGTATGCGGGTCGTGGGGGTCGGCCCACGGGCCGGGGAGTTCGCACCGACGGTGCAGGTCGACGATCTGACGCGGGTACGGGTGACTGCGGTGCCCGGCGGGGGGATTGAGCTCAGCTTCGGCTGAGGGCGCCGCGGAACGCCTGGGGCGGCACCCACCCGCCCGCAACGAGAGCGGGAGATTGCGGGGCAATCGGGTGGGTGGGCGGGAAGGCCTGTTCGCGCAGGCGAGGCTGCGGGGTGATCGGGCGGGTGGGCGGGAAAAGCCGACCGCCGGGGGCCAAGGCGCCAGGCAGAGGCTAAGGCGTGGTCTCGGCCTCCAGTGCAGCCCTGGTGGCCGCGCCGTACACGCCCTCGCCGTCCGCGTCGGCGGTATCCCGGGCCACCTGGAACCGGGTCAGGGCCGACGCCACCGGCGCGTTGAAATTGCCGTGGGCCTCACCCTCGTACAGAGAAAGCTGCTGAAGCCGTTCCTGGAGGTCCACGACCTCGGCACCCCGGTCGCCGCGCCGCAGCACCTGGCCCGAGGCCGGCGCTTCCGGCTCCAAGGAGCCCGTGGCCCGCGCCGTGGACCGCGTCGCGGACGGTGCGGGCGTCGAGGCAGACGCCGAAGACGTACGCGATGGCGAAGGAGCTGCGCTGCGGGACGCCGAGGCCGACGCGGACCCCGAAGGCGTCGCGGAGCCGGACGGCACGTCCACCGCGCTCGTCGGCGCGTCCGGCAGCGCCCGATCCCGCCGAGGCTCGTCGTCGGAGGAGAACACC
Source organism: Streptomyces sp. NPDC086554 (assembly GCF_040686095.1). Taxonomy (NCBI): domain Bacteria; kingdom Bacillati; phylum Actinomycetota; class Actinomycetes; order Kitasatosporales; family Streptomycetaceae; genus Streptomyces; species Streptomyces sp. NPDC086554. The sequence goes on along the minus strand of NZ_JBFBJK010000002.1, from coordinate 147,505 downwards.
CCCGCGGCCAGGACGGCGACGGTCACCACGGCCACCGCCGCGCCCACCCCGGCGTACCAGGCCGTACGGCCCCGACGCGGCTCCGGTTCATCGTCAGCACCGTACGAAACCTCCGGCGGCGGCAGATCGCCGTCCGGCGCCCGGGAGGCGAACAGACCCACATCCGCCGACCGAGGCGCGTCCCCGACCGGCGGCGCCACCACGGGCACGGGTTCCGCGGCACCCTCTGCCGCCCCCTCCGCGGGCTCCGGCAGCGTCACATAGGGACGGATCCGCAACGGATCGAAGTCCTCCGCGGCCGCCGCCTCCGCGGACCTGGCCTCGCGTGCCGCATCGCCCGCCCGCTCCGCACAGCCGCAGGCGGGAGCACTACCCGCCTCGCGCGCCGTGCCGCACTGCGGGCATGTCTGTCTCCGGCCGCCACGGCCGTCTTCTGCGCTGTTCACTCTTCGTACCCCACCCCTAGAGAACTCCAGAGATTATGCAGACCCGCGCTTCAACAGGCCATAACGGGTCACACGCACCAGGATGGAGAAGGAGGCCCCGCAAGGAGAGCCCCGCGGAGAGCCCCTAGGTCAAGGACCCTCAGGAGGTGTCCATGACGCAGGACGTCAGCGCCCGCCCCGCGGGGCCGGAGCCCGACCCCGTCCCCGGACCGCCGGACGAGCACGCGCACGGCGGCGTACTGGTCTCCATCGGTGCGCTCCTCCTCGGCATGCTGCTCGCCGCCCTCGACCAGACCATCGTCTCCACCGCCCTGCCGACCATCGTCAGCGACCTCGGCGGCATGGAGCACCTCTCCTGGGTCGTCACCGCCTACCTCCTCGCCGCAACGGCAGCGACCCCGCTCTGGGGCAAGCTCGGCGACCAGTACGGCCGCAAGAAGCTGTTCATGCTGGCCATCGTGATCTTCCTGATCAGCTCGGCGCTCTGCGGCATGGCGCAGAACATGCCGCAGCTCATCGGCTTCCGCGCGCTGCAGGGCATCGGCGGCGGCGGGCTGATGGTCCTGTCCATGGCCATCGTCGGCGATATCGTCCCGCCGCGTGAACGCGGCAAGTACCAGGGCCTGTTCGGTGCCGTCTTCGGCGCGACGAGCGTACTCGGCCCGCTGCTCGGCGGCCTGTTCACCGAACACCTCAGCTGGCGCTGGGTCTTCTACATCAACCTGCCCATCGGCGTCGTCGCGCTCGTCGTGATCGCCGCCACCCTGCACATCCCGGTCCGCTCGCAGAAGCACACCATCGACTACCTGGGCACCTTCCTCATCGCCTCCGTCGCCACCTGCCTCGTCCTCGTCGCCTCGCTCGGCGGCACCACCTGGGACTGGGGCTCGCCGCAGATCATCGGGCTCGCGGTGCTCGGCGTCGTACTCGCCGTGGCCTTCGTGTCCATCGAGCGCAAGGCCGCGGAGCCGGTCATTCCGATGAAGCTGTTCCGGGTCAGGACCTTCACCCTGTCCGCGATCATCAGCTTCGTCGTCGGCTTCGCGATGTTCGGCGCGATGACCTACCTGCCGACGTTCCTGCAGGTCGTCCAAGGTGTGTCTCCGACCATGTCGGGTGTGCACATGCTGCCGATGGTGGTCGGCATGCTGATCTCGTCGACTGCGTCCGGCCAGATCGTCAGCCGCACGGGCCGCTGGAAGGTCTTCCCGGTCGCGGGCACGGGCGTCACGGCCCTCGGCCTGCTCCTCCTGCACCAGCTGAACGAGAACAGCAGCACGGGCGAGATGAGCGCCTACTTCTTCGTCTTCGGCTTCGGCCTGGGCCTGGTCATGCAGGTCCTTGTGCTCATCGTGCAGAACGCCGTCCCGTACGGGGACCTGGGCGTCGCCACGTCCGGCGCGACGTTCTTCCGCTCCATCGGCGCCTCGTTCGGCGTCGCCATCTTCGGCACGATCTTCGCCAACCGGCTCGGCGCCTTGCTCTCCGACGCCGTCGCGGGCCAGGAACTGCCGCCCGGCGTCAGCGCGGACTCCCTCACGGCCGACCCGCGGGGCATCGCAGAACTCCCGGCGTCCCTGCGCCCCGAGGTGCTGCACGCCTACTCCTCCTCCATCACGGACGTCTTCCTGTACGCCGCGCCGGTCGCCCTGGTCGCCTTCGTCCTCGCCTGGTTCCTGCACGAGGACAAGCTGCGCGGCTCGGTCACCGCGCCCGACACGACACAGACCCTGGCCAGCAATCCCGTCGAGCGTTCGTCGTACGACGAGGTGGCGCGGGCCCTCTCGGTCCTCGGCACGCGCGAGGGCCGCCGCAAGATCTACGAGACCATCACCGAGCGCGCCGGCTACGACCTGCTGCCCGCCGCCAGCTGGCTCCTGCTGCGGATCAGCCGCCACGGCCATGTGGAACCCGCGGCGCTCGCCGAACGCAGCACCGTGCCGCTGACCGTGATCACCGCGGCGTCCCGCCAGGTCGAGGAGCGCCGTCTCGCCCTCCGCGAGGGCATGGGCCTGACCCTGACCGACACGGGCCGGGAGGCGGTCGCCAAACTCTCCAAGGCCCGCGAGGAGTCCCTGGCCGAACTCCTGGGCGACTGGTGGGGCCCCGACCGGCCCACCGATCTCGTCCAACTCGTCGAAGAACTCGGCGCCGAGATGTGCGGCTCGGACACCGAACGGCCGCACGACGGCAGGCCGCTGCAGCGCGGGGTGTGGGCCGACTGAGCGGTGGGCCCGCACCCCGCTCCGGCCTCAACCGGCCACCGGGGCAAGCTCCTTGGCGTACCAGACCTCGGCGTACATTCCGTCGTTGTACGGCTCGGTCTCCGCATACCCGTGCCGCGTGTACAGCGCCCGTGCCTCGACCAGATCGAGCCGGGTGTCGAGGACGATCCGCCGCGCCCCGAGCGCACGGGCGGCATCCTCGGCGGCACCGAGCAACACTCCCGCCCCACCCTTCCCGCGCAGCCCCTCACGTACGAAAACCCTCTTGAGCTCGGCGATCCCGCTCCCCGCGTCGACCATCCGCACCCCGGCCGTGCCCGCGGGCTCACCCCCGCACCGAGCGACGAGCAGCACCCCGTGCGGCGCCCGCAGATCGTCCCCCGTCTCCGCCGCGACCTCCCGCTCCAACTCTTCAGGATCGGTCGTACGCCCCTCATGGAGCAGGTAGTAGCGGTCGCTGACCTCGGTGTAGTACGCGCGCCAGAGCGCGGCGGCGGCAGGGGAGCCGACGGCTTCGGGGCCGACGGTCCAGGAGACGGCGCCGCCGGCGCTGAGCTGCTCGGTGGGGGCGTGGGTGTGGGTCATGGGGCAATTCTCGGGACACGACTGCCGTGCCCCGCAAGCGAATTTGGCCTCACCCGCCCGAGCGGGGCTGCCTAGTCCTTGCGGCCCGTCGCCGCGATGCTGACGCCGAGCCCGATCATGGTGAGCCCGCCGATCCCGCCGACCGTCGAGAGCCGCTTCGGCGAGTGGGCGAACCAGCCCCGCGCGGTGGCCGCGACCAGGCCCCACACGCTGTCGCAGGCCACGGCGATGGCATTGAAGACGAGGCCGAGGAGCAGCGTCTGGGCCATGACGTGGCCCTGCTCCCGGTCGACGAACTGCGGCAGCACGGCCGCGAAGAAGACGATGGTCTTGGGGTTGGCCACGCCGACCGCGAACCCTTCCCACAACGTACGCAGGCCGCTGTGCGCAGGCGCGTCGCCGGTGAACGCAGCGTGCAGCGACGCGCGTTGGCGCACCGCCTTGACTCCCAGATGGATCAGGTAGGCGGCGCCGAGCAGCTTGAGCGCCGTGAAGACGACGACGGAGCGCTCCACCACGGACCCGATGCCGAGCGCCACGGCCACGACGAGTACGTACGCGCCGATCGTGTTCCCCACCACCGTGGTCAGCGCGGCCCGGCGCCCCTGCGCCAGCGCCCGCCCGATCACGAACAGGACGCTGGGGCCGGGAATCACGATCAACAGGAACGACATGGCCGCGAAGGCGAGTATCCGGTCGGAGGACACTATGCGGCCCATCGCACCACGGAGGCGGCGCGCGCCGGTATCGCTTTTCCGGCTTCCGCCGAATCCGTGGGCCGACCAGTGGGTCGGCTCCTGCGCTAGCTCTTGGGCGCCGCCTGCTGCACGACCTCGAAGGACCACACCGCGGCGCTGCTCGACGCGGGCTTGGGGCGCTCGGCGCCACCTGTGGCGCCGCCCTGGTGGGCCGACTTCATCGGGCCTTCCATCCACGCCTTGAAGGACTCCTCGTCACGCCACCGCGTGTAGACCAGGTAGTCGTCGGTGCCCTCGATGGGGCGCAGAAGCTCGAACCACTCGAAGCCGTCGGAGTTCTCCACGGCGCCGGCGCGGGAGGCGAAGCGCTTCTCAAGGGTTTCCCGCTGTTCGGCGGGAACGGTCAGCACGTTGATCTTGACTACGCTCATGGGGCCATCCTGCCGTAAGGGTGGGCGGCGTCGACGAGGGACCCAGGGGACACACCGGCCCAGGACAGAGGGCTCGCACAATGATGTACCTCCCAGGTCGGGCCCCCTGGGAGGTACATACCGTCCGTATACCGCGGGCCTACTCCGTTGACGACGTCGACTTGTCGGACGGAGCGGGCCGGTCAGTGAAGATGGCAAGGTGCCATGAACCGTCCTCCCTCACGACGCTGAAGGAGTCGTGCATGCTCTTGCCGGACTTCTCTTCCGCCGCCAGTTTCGCCGAACCTGCGTCGGGCCCCATATCGAGGTCGATCTGAACTCCGGTGATCGACAGCCCTCTTCCGCCCTTGTCGGCAAGGATCTTCCGTGCCTCGCGCCGTGCGCGGGAATCGTCGGGGACGCCGCCCACTTCGATCAGTTGGTCCGCGTCACGGGCGTTCAACGCCTTGACGTAGGACTCAACGGCGTTACGGGCCTCTTCTTTAGAGTCCACGGCATTATCGGAGTCTCCTCCAGAACTACACGCAGACAGAAGTGTCGCGGCCAGTGCGACGGATACGAGATACCGCCTGTCCATACTGCCTCCCCGAGACGTCACACGATGTCCCCATGATGGCCTCGTCATGTGCGGTGTGCGTACCACCACGCACGCCTGTGGTCAGCGACAAGCTTCTTCAGGCTCTTGTTGTGCGTGTTGGTGGTGTGGTAGGTGAGGTAAGGGGTGCCGTTGTACTTCTTGGTGACAATCATCGTGTGGTTGATGTTGCCGTTACGGTCCCAGTCAGCCTGGAGCACATCAGCGTTCGCGAGTTGGTAGACGTTGTCGAGTATCCTGGTCCGCTTCGAGTGCTTCTTCGCGAACCAGTACCAGTTCTCTGCCCCGGCCCAGGTGAAGCTCGTTCTATCTATGAAGATGGTGTAGAACCACTTCTGGTTGAGCTTTCGCAATCTCGCTTCGGTCGGGCCGACGATTCCTCAGCCGCCAGCTTTCATGGCCTGAGAAATGAAGTTCGTGCAGTCGTTTCCGTACGTGCGGTAGTCGTCCTTGTTGGGCCTCTTCCAGTACTTGTTGGCGTAGGAGACCATCTTCCCGTAGTTGTACGAGGCCGACGGCTTCACATTGTTCGGGCCGTCATCAGGAAGTTCACTGGTGGCAGATGCCTCGTCCTTACTTCCTTCGTCCTCGTCCGGGATGCCGCCACCGTCATCTGTGGCATCCGGTTCGGTCAACTGGGTGCTGGGCGCAGGCCCTGCCCCCGTGTCAGCCTTGTCGGAGGCAAGCAACCAGGCCCCGTCGGTCCCCTGCGTGAATTTCACTGTGTGTGACAGCGAGAACTCTTCGTACTCTGGTGCACCCTCTGCGATCTCCGTAGCCGTGAACGGCATGTAGAGGCGGGTGTCTTCAGTGAGCTGGAGGGTCGCGGTGTTCCCTTCCAACGATGCTTCGTCGGCAGTGACATCCACCGTGGCCTTTGTGTAACCCCCGTCCACCTGCTCGTATCGCTTGCCCTTGGCTGCGAGCTCAGCGAATTCGTCCGCGGTGCGCTCAGCCATGGACGGGGTGGCGGCAACGCGCAGCGCCCTTGCCGTGGGAGGGTTCACCGTCACCATGTCTGCGCGTGCCTGGAGGTAGTTATCTGCGAGGCGCGAAAGCCCTTCAACCTCGTTCGCAGTTAGTTCAGCTGATGGTGCGTCACCCTGGGCCGAGGCCGGGGTCGTCCCTAAGAGTCCGCCAAGGGCCGCAAGAGCGACTGCGGCAGCCAACCGTCTCGTACCTGCAGAAGGCATAGAAGTCCCCGTTGTTGTGAACACGACTGGTCGACCTTGGTTGTATCTGTCATCAAGTGCTTCGCGCCTGCACTGGTCGCTGACCGGCCGGTTCTAACCAGGGAATGGCTCATTCCTCGGGGGCTGCGGAAGAGCCTCAGCTCCCGTCGGGGAGGTGCGTCAGTAGACCGGTCGATACGCATACGTCAGTCTGCCGACCCAGCGGCGAATGGTTGTGCAGGGGGACTTCGAGAATCGCGTTGGGTCCCGCGCGTAGGGCATTTCGTTTGGGCCGTGAGGGTGTGCCAGTAACCAGATGATCCAAACGAGGCGATCTAGTACTGCTCCGTGGAAGTCCGTGGAGGGGTGTTCAGGCCGCTTTGAGCGGGGTGTCCTCGTAGGTCCAACAGTAGGGTCTGGCTGTTTCGTTGTGCTTGATCACGTAGGTCTCCAGCTTGTCGATCAGGTCGTCGCGGCTGTGGAAATCGCCGTGTCGCAGGACTCGGCGGGTCAGGGCGGAGAAGAACAGCTCGACCTGGTTGAGCCAGGAGGCGTGTGGGGGTGTCCATTCGAGCACCTCGGCGCCGCCCCGGAGCTCGCCCGCGTGGAGCGGCTGTCCGGCGGGTCGTTCGGACCGCCTGGCGGGCTAACCTCGCGCGAGGCGCAGGTGCTGCGGCTCGTCGCCGGGGGCGCCAGCAACCGGGAGATCGCTGCCACGCTCGTGATCAGCGAGAAGACCGTGGCCCGCCATCTGAGCAATATGTTCACCAAGCTGGGTGTCTCCAACCGGTCCGCGGCCACCGCGTACGCCTACGAGCACGGCCTCGCACCCTAGTACTGCTCTGACGCCTGGATGCTCCAGCGGAACGAGAACGCCCGCCCCTTCCGCTGGACCTACGACGGACCCCGTTCAAGGGAGCAACCTGACCCCTCCACGAACTTCCGCGGAGCAGCACTAGGGCGTTTCGTTTGGATCATCGGGCGGACCAGAGGAAGATGCCCGCGATGTGGAGTCCGGCCAGGTAGATGGTCGCGGTCTTCTCGTAGCGGGTGGCGATGCCGCGCTACGAAACCGCCTAGCTCGTCGGGAGGCTCGCCGTAGCCAGGATGCTTCCGTCCGGGGCCATCAGGCGGGCGCCGGTCAGTGTCGTCAGGTCGGTCGCGGCCGGCCCGCCCCAGTATCCGTAACCGCCCTTGAGCGGGAAGGAACCCACCGGGACCGTCGATCCGTCGGCGTATACGAGCAGACAGCGCACCGGGCCCCGGTCGTTCCCGTCCAGGTCGACGGTCATGTACACCCAGCCCCCGTCACCGGCATGAGCGTAGACGCGGCCCACCTCGTGGCCGTCGGAGACCAAGGCCGCCTCCCGTAGGCCGCCTTCCGTCTGCTGTGAGACCGACGGCGGCGCGGCCTCGACCACCGTGCCGATCGCCCATCCGCCGAAACCGCAGGCCAGGGCCGCGGCCGCGGCGGCCGCCGCCAGCCGTAGCCGGTGTCTACGCCGCTTCGGCGCAGGCGCCGCGCCCAGGGCCCGTACGACCCGGCTCTCAAAACCGACCGGCGGCTCGGCGTCCGGCAGCAGCGCGAGCAGACTGTCGCCGACCACCGTCAGCCGTTCGACGTGCTCCCGGCAGTCCGGGCAGCGGTCCAGATGGGCGACTGCCTCGGCGCGCTCGCGGGCCGGCAGGACCCCGAGCGCCAGCTCGGCGTCCAGCTCCCGCAGCCGCTCGCACTCCATGCCGCTCACCGCTTCTCCGCCGCTTCGAGGAGGGCTCGTACCTTGAGCGTCCCGGTCCGGATCCGGGTCTTCGCCGTGCCCAGCGGAACATTCTCCGCGTCCGCGACCTCCCGCGCCGTCATCCCGTAGATCCCGGCCATCACCAGGGCCCGCGCCTGCTCCCGGGGCAGCTCCGCCACCGCCCGCCGGACCCGCTCCGCGCTGTCGTCGGCGAGCGCCCGCCGCTCGGGCGTCTCGGTCACGCTGCCGAGCAGCGCGTCCAGGTCCTGCGGGGCGACCGGGCTGGCCCGCCGGGCCCGTACCGCGTCGATCGCGAGGTTGTGCGCGATCGCCGTCAGCCAGGACTGTACGGAGCCGCGCCGGGGGTCGTACACCTGTGCGTGCCGCCAGGCCCGCTCGAAGGTCTGCTGGGCAACGTCCTCGGCGAGTTGGGGGTCGCAGAGGACAGCGAGGGCCACGCCGAAGACCGTGCGCTGGAAACGGCGCACGAACGCGACGGCGAGCTCCGGATCGCCCGTCGTCAGACCGGTGAGCAGTGCCTCGTCGGGGACCCGCCCGAGGGAGAGGCCCATGCGCCACATACCAGGGATACGTTCCGCCGCCCGTAACGGATTGCCTTACGTCCATTCTCCGCCCGCGCGATCCCACGGGCCGCAATCCTTCGGCCCGCCGGCGTCGTACCCCTTGCGGGGGGACGATCCGGAGGACCGACTCATGACCACCCCGCACATCCGCCACCGCGTGCTCCTCGGCGTGGCCGCCGGCGGCCTGACCGCCCTGCTCGCCGCCTGTGGAGGCGGCGGCGACGGCAGCGGTAACAACGACGGCACCAGCAAGAGCGACGGCACCGGTACCAAGGTCACGGCGGAGCTGTCCGACTTCCACATCAAGCTCTCGACGGAGAAGTTCAAGGCCGGCGAGTACACCTTCACCGCGAAGAACACGGGCTCGCACGAACACGCCCTGGAGATCGAGGGCCCCGGAGGCGAGAACCGCAGCAAGACCATCGAGCCGGGTCAGTCCACGACCCTCACGGTGACGCTGAAGTCCGGCTCGTACGAGGTCTACTGCCCGGTCGACGGACACAAGGACCTCGGCATGGAGACGGACATCACCGTCGGCGGAGCCCCGGCACCGTCCGACAACAACAACTCTCCGGGCAATGGCTACTAACGGAGCGGCCGCGAGGCTCGTCCTGCGCCTGGCCGGCGCCGGGCTGACGGCGGCGATGGCCGCGATCCATCTGCGCCTGTGGGCCGAGGGCTACCGGGACCTCGCCACCATCGGGCCGCTCTTCCTGCTCAACGGCGTCGTCGGCATCCTGCTCGCCCTGGCACTGATGGTCACGCCCGCGCGCGGGCTCGGCCCGGTCGCCGCCATCACCGCCTGTTCACGGCCGGCACGCTGGGCGCACTGCTCCTGAGCCTCACCGCGGGCCTGTTCGGATTCAACGAGTACATCGACGCGGAGCTGGTCCGCCCGACCCTGTACGTCGAGACGGCCGGAGTGGTCGTCCTGACCACCCTGACGGTGACATCCTTCAGCCACCGCCACCGCCACCGTCCTCGACGCTAGGCAGTTTCGTTCAGATCTTCTGATCGTTGGTCTGCGTGTGCCGTTGACTGACGCGGAGTGGGCGCGGATCGAGCCGTTACTGCCGGACCGGACTCCGAAGCGGGGCGGCCGGTGGCGGGATCACCGTGAGGTGATCGATGCGATTGCCTGGAAGTTCCAGACGGGATCGCAGTGGGTTCACCTGCCGGAGAAGTACGGCAACTGGAGAGGTCTCTACAACCGGCTGCGGATGTGGGCCGTCGACGGCACCTGGCAGCGTGTCTTCACCGCGTTGATGGCCCAGGCCGACGCCGATGAGGATCTGAACTGGGCCGTCTCGGTGGACTCCACGATCGTGCGAGCACACCAGCACGCGGCTGGGGCCCGCAAAAGGGGGCCCCAGCCGGCGAGCCGGACGACCATGCCATCGGACGGTCCCGCGGCGGGCTGAGCACGAAGATCCATCTCGCCGCCGACGCACACTGTCGCCCCCTGGCTTTCGTTGTCACCGCAGGACAATCTGGCGACGCTCCCGCCTTCGTGGACGTGATGGCACGCTTGCGTGTTCCCCGCCGACGCGGCCGACCCCGCACCAGACCGGACGTGGTCCTGGCCGACAAGGCATACGCCTCACGCGCCATCCGCGGGCATCTGCGCAAGCGCGGCATCCGAGCGGTCATCCCTGTCCCGGCTGACCAACGGGGCCATCGCCTACGCCGAGGCAGCCACGGCGGCAGACCACCCGCCTTCGACCGCGAGGCATACAAGCAACGCAACGCCGTCGAACGGTGCATCAACCGCCTCAAGCAGTGGCGCGGCATCGCCACCCGCTACGAGAAGACCGCGACCATCTACCTGGCCGGACTCCACATCGCGGGCATCTTCCTCTGGTCCGCCCGATGATCCAAACGAAACGCCCTAGTGGTACATCAACGCACCTGTTGCGGGCGCAGCAGCTCGAACCACTCGAAGCCGTCGGAGCGGGATCAGTCCGGGTGGCGTTCGCGCCAGGTGCGGGCGATCTCGTCGACGTCGAAGGGCTTCAGGCCAAGCGGCGGGCCCGGTGGTGGTCTGCGCAGGGCCTCGGTGATCTTTTCGTTGAGGTCGGTCACGAGGCGGCGCGCCATGCTCTCGGACGGGGCGTCCGGCGCGGCGGCCAGCACGTCCTCGGCCTCCTTGCGCAGGGCCAGGGTCGGGGGGAGGTGGGAGACGCCCTCGCGGACCATCTTCTGCTTGATCCACCACTGTTCGTCGTACGACGTTGTGTCCAGGCCTTCCGGCAGCGGTTTCCCGCGGCCGGGCAGTGAGGCGAAGTCGCCGCGCTGCTCCGCCTCCCGGATCTGCTTGTCGATCCACGACTCGAAGGTGACTTCCGGTGGCTTCCGTTCAGTCATGTGTCCATTGTTCCAGCCAGGACCCTGTTTCGGGGAGACGGTGCGGTCGTGCGACGGTGCGACTTAGGATGCGGCGGCGCGGTGCGTGGGGTGTTTCCGGCGGCCGTGCGTTCGTTCAACGAGAGTTCGAGAACTGAGGAGCGTACGTGCTGGAGCTCACCATGGCCTCCGTGTCCGGGGCGGACGCAGGCGCGACCGCGGGCATGCTCATGGCTGACGCGCCGAGTGAACCGGGTGCCGTGCTGCGGGTGGGGCGGGACCGCGGTGTGTGCCGTCTTGTGCCGCCCGACGACTGGCTGTTCGTGTCGCGTACGCATCTCGAATTCCGCTGCGGTGCCGACGGGGACTGGTCCGTCACCTGGCTGCGCGGGTCGCATCCGGATCCCTCGTCGGAGGTGCGCGTGACGGTGGACGGTGTGGCGCGGCCCATCGAGTACGGCGGGACCGCCGCGCTGCCCCGGGGCGGGTCCGGCGAGGTGGTCATCCAGGACCGGTCGGGGCCGCGCAGCGTGAACGTCGGGTTCTATCAGGAGAGTTGAGGGGGGGAGGGGGCGGGCGGTGGTATCGGCCGCGTTCTCAGTCCAGGACGCGGGCCAGGGCGAAGCCGTCGTAGCCCTTCGTGCCCACCGTCTGCAGTGCCGTGCCGGTCAGCTTCGGGTGCCGGGCGATGAGTTCGAGCGCCTCGCGGGTGCCCCGGATGCTCGGCTCGGCGCTTGCGGCGTCAGTCACCGCGCCGCCCCGTACGACGTTGTCGACGATGATCAGGCTGCCGGGGCGGGTGAACTTGAGCGACCACTCCACGTAGTGCGGGTTGTTGGCCTTGTCCGCGTCGATGAAGACCAGGTCGAAGGGTTCGGGGTGCTCGACGTTCAGCGCGGCCAGCGATTCGAGGGCCGGGCCCACGCGGACCTCGGTGATCTTGTCGAGGCCTGCGCGTGCGAGGTTGCCGCGGGCCACTTCGGCGTGGACGGGGGAGTACTCCAAGGTGATCAGCCAGCCGTCCGCGGGCAGGGCGCGGGCCAGCCAGATCGTGCTGTAGCCGCCGAGCGTGCCGATCTCCAGGATGCGGCGGGCGCCCTGGATCTGCGCGAGGAGCTGGAGCAACTTGCCTTGGTTCGGCGCCACGTTGATCTTCGGCAGACCGGCGGCGTCGCTGTCCCGCAGGGCCGCGGTGAGCGCCTCGTCGGCGGGGGCGAGCAGGTCGGTGAAGTAGTGGTCGACTGCGGTCCACTGCTGCTGGGACATGGGGAGTCCGGCCTTTCGGGAGCGGGGTGGGGGGTGCGGAGTGGCGTGTGTGGGTGCGGTTCGCCTGTACCTTTCGAGTGTCTAGTTAGTTTCGCTAAGGATGCTAGCGGTGTGGGTCGAATGTTGGCAGGTTCTCGCGAGGAACCCCGGGCTTCGGCCCCTCAGGGGTCGTGTCTGGCGCGGGCGGCGCGGTATTCGGGTGTTTGGGCGCGGAGCGCCTGCGGGGCAGCCTGGGAGCGGGCGCTATCGAACGTGTGGGTGACTGATAGCTGGATGGTGGGGCGAGTGTACGGATGTCGTCTGTTTGTGCGGGCGAGTGTGTAGGTTCGGGTGTGTGAAGCTCAGCGTGCAGGTCAAGTTGCTGCCGACGCCCGTACAGGAGGCGGCACTTGAGGCGACCCTCCATGCCTGTAACGAGGCTGCCACGTGGGCGTCCGAGGTGGCGTTCGCCATCAAGAAGACCTGTGATGCGTACGCGACGCTGAAGGCGAATCTGAGGGCCGGGAACCTGGGCAAGCCGTGGTCCCGGCGCTACCGGCGGGCCACCGAGAAGCCGATCGCGTTCCGTCCGGAGGGTGCGCAGCCGTATGACGACCGGATGCTGTCCTGGCAGATCCCCGACCGTACGGTGTCGATCTGGACCCTGGACGGCCGGTTGAAGGGCGTGACGTTCACCGCCTCCCCCGAGCAGCTGGCCCGCCTGGCCCTGTACCGCAAGGGCGAGTCCGACCTCATCGCGCGTGACGGGATGTGGTTTCTGAACGCCACCTGCGAGGTCCCCGAGGCCGAGCCGAACACCGCCCCGGTCGGCTTCCTCGGCATCGATCTGGGGATTGTGAACATCGCGACCACCTCGGACGGCGACATCATGGCCGGACGGGCCCTGAACCGGGGACGGCAGCGAGAACGTGGCCTGCGCGCCAAGCTGCAGAAGAAGAACACCCCGTCCACCAAGCGCCGGTTGAAGAAGCGCAAGCGCAAGGAAGCGCGGCGGGCCAAGGACATCAACCACAAGATCGCGAAACATGTGGTGGCCGAGGCGGAACGCACCTCGCGCGGCATCGCCCTGGAAGACCTGACGGGCATCCGCGAGAGGGCACGGCTTCGCAAGCCCCAACGGGCCACCCACTCCAGCTGGAGCTTTGCCCAGCTCGGAGCCTTCATCGCGTACAAGGCCCGCAAAGCCGGGGTGCCGGTGGTGCACGTCGATCCGGCGTACACCTCACGCACCTGCGCCGAATGCGGCCACATCGACAAGGCGAACCGGGTGTCACAAGCCTGGTTCGCATGCCGGTCCTGTGGATTCGTTGATCACGCAGACCGAAACAGCTCCCGCAACATCCGTGCTCGCGCGGAAGAGTTGTGGCGACGCGGGGCGCAGTCAACCGCCCCAGACCCACCCCCCGAACCCGGGGGTGGGACAGGACGCAAGCGCAGCACCGCACCCAGTGGCGCTCGCTCTGCAAGCCCGCCGCTCTAGCGACGGGCCGTTGACTGGTGACTCGCATACTGGGGGCGTTGGGCTGTGTTGGTGGTCTGCGGACTGCGGGGGTGGAGATGACGTACGGGACTGGGCAGTTGGTGCCCGCGGCGGCGATTCGGGGCCTTGCCGATCGGTGGCTTCCGTTGATGGCCGAGCCGAAGGAGGACGGGGCTCCGGGGGACTTCGTCTGTTCGCCCGCGGGGCTGTGGCTCGCGCTGGCCGCCGTCGCGGTGGGGGCGCGCGAGGAAACCGCCGGTGAGCTGCGGGAGTTGCTTGGCGTCGCCGACGTGGAGGCCGCGGGCGCGGTGACGGCCGCGGCGCAGGCGCTCGCGGGCACGGACGCGGTGGCGGTCGCCACGCGCGTGTGGAGCCGGGTGCCGGTGTACCGGGCCTATCGGGAAGCGCTGCCGGACGTCGGGTTCGGGCCGATGGAGCCGGATGCGATCGACGCGTGGGTGCGCGACGCCACGGGCGGTCTGATCGAGCGGCTGCCGGTGGTGATCACTCCGGATGTGCTGCTTGTCCTTGTCAACGCGCTGGCGCTGAAGGCGCGTTGGGAGATCCCCTTCGAGGGGGCGGGCACGCGGGACCAGGACTTCACCGACGCGGTGGGCGTGCGGCACCGGGTGCCCACGATGCACCGGCCCGTTCCGCTGAACTGCGCGTGGACGGTGGGCGGGGCGAGCGTCGTCGAGCTGCGCTGCCGGGCCGAGAGCGGGCGGCCGCCGGCCCGGGTGCGCTTCGTGCTCGGCGAGCCGGGCGCGGGGCCCGCCGAGGTGCTGCCGCTGGCGTGGGCGCCGGAGGGGCGATGGACCGGGATTGACGCGGAGCAGATCAATATGGCGCTGCCTCGTCTTTCGCTGCGGACGAGGGTCGATGCGACGGAGCAGTTGGCGGCGCTGGGGGTGCGGTGGGCGATGAGTGAGGGGGCGGACTTCTCCGGGATGTCGCCCGAGCGGCTCGCGATATCGCAGGTGGTGCAGGAGGCCGTGGTGAAGGTGGCGGAGGAGGGGGTTGAGGCTGCTGCTGTGACTGCGGTGCCGATGGCTCCTGGTGGCGTGCCGTATGTCCCTCGACGGATCGAGTGGATCGCCTTTAACCGGCCGTTCGGGGTTGTTGTGCTTGATGGGGCGGGGGAGGTTCCGTTGTTCACCGGGTGGCAGGCGGGTGTGCCGGGGTAGGGGCGGGTTTTCTTTTCCCCAACCCCGCCCCTTCCCGGCTGTGACATTTTGCGGCTCCGCCGCGTGGTCCGGCTTCGCCGGCCGTGTGCGTACCGGGGAATCACCGGCTCCGCCGAGTTCGTCCTCAAACGCCGGACGGGCTGAAAACGGCTACTTCTCCACCGCCGGAAGCGAACCCGGCAGTGGCCTGCCCGCGCTCTCGCTCATGAACCACACCGCGATGCCGCCCACCACCGCCGCCGCCATCATGTAGTACGCGGGCATCATCATGTTCCCCGTGGCTCCGATCAGAGCCGTCACCACCAGGGGAGTTGTGCCGCCGAAGATCGATACGGAGATGTTGAAGCCGATCGACAGCGAGCCGTAGCGGACCCTCGTCGGGAACAGGGCCGGGAGTGCCGATGGCATCGATGCCGTGAAGCAGACCAGGAGCAGGCCGAGCGCCGCCATGCCCAGGCCGATCGCCCAGAGCGAGCCCTGGCGGATCAGGAGCAGGGCGGGGATGGACAGGAGCAGGAAGCCCGCGCAGCCTGCCGCGATCACGGGGCGGCGGCCCACGCGGTCGGTCAGTGCGCCCGCGAACGGCTGGACGCACATCATCAGCGCCATCACCGCCAGGACGACCAGGAGGCCGTGCGTCTCGTCGTACTTCAGCTCGCTCGTCAGATAGCTCGGCATGTACGAGAGCAGCATGTAGTCCGTGACGTTGAAGACCAGGACCAGGCCCATGCAGAGCAGGAGGGCCTTCCACTGGCCGGTCACCATCTCGCGCAGCCGCACCTTCGGGCGGGACTGCTCGTCCTTGTGCGCCTTCGCGAGCTCCGCCGCGAACGCCGGGGTCTCCTCCAGCTTCATCCGGAGGTAAAGGCCGATCAGGCCCATCGGGCCCGCGATCAGGAACGGGATGCGCCAGCCCCAGGAGAGCAGGTCCTCGGAGGAGAGGAGCGCCGTCATCAGGGTCACCAGGCCCGCGCCGCCGATGTAGCCGGCCAGCGTGCCGAACTCCAGCCAGCTGCCGAGGAAGCCCCGCTTCTTGTCGGGGGAGTACTCGGCGATGAACGTCGAGGCACCCGCATACTCGCCGCCCGTCGAGAAGCCCTGCACCAGACGGGCGAGCAGGAGCAGGACAGGGGCGCCCACGCCGATCGTCGCGTACGAAGGGATCAAGCCGATTGCGAAGGTGCCCGCCGCCATCATGATCATGGTGAGGGCGAGGACCTTCTGGCGGCCGATGCGGTCGCCGAGCGGGCCGAAGACCATGCCGCCGAGCGGGCGGATCAGGAACGCCGCCGCGAAGGCGCCGAAGGTGGAGAGAAGCTGGGCCGTGGGGTTGCCCGAGGGGAAGAAGACCTTGCCGAGCGTCACGGCGATGTAGCTGTAGACGCCGAAGTCGAACCACTCCATCGCGTTGCCGAGTGCGGCCGCCTTCACCGCGCGCTTGACCAGCGCCGGGTCGACGACGGTGACCTCCGCGGGTGCGTGCGGGGGCGGCGGGGCCTGGGTGCGGGGTGCGACGGGTGTGGCGGTCGGCAAGGGTTCGCTCGCCTGCCTCTCGGTGGACGACAAGGACAGAGCCGCCCGGCAAGAAAGGGGCGGCTCGAAAACCGACCATAGGTGCAGGCACCATCATTACGGGCGGTGTCCGGTCCGCCGCGCACCGCACGGAAAGTGCCGCTATCCAGGTCAAATGCCCCTGCGTCCGGTGGTGGTGAGAAGGCCCGTTTGTGATCTATGTCGCGGCTCGGGCGGGGAACCGCGCCAAGGAGCTCGGCCCGTCATCTTCTGGACAGTGGGGGGTGAGATATCGGCCATGCGGACGAAAGGTTTGGTTAGGAAGTACGCGCAAAAGCCGGTAGAAAGCGGTGTGGCTGCCAGGTGAAATGGGGGTTGCGCGCGTCTCACCCGACGGGCGCGGTGCCCATGAGCGACGGCGCAGTGATGACGAGCGGGGCGGGAGGGCAGACGGCGCGTGGCGGACATTGAGCACAGGGGACCGGGAAATGCCTTTGGGACAGGGGGTTCCGGTACACCCGAGGCGCGGATCGGGGCGGTCCGTGCCGCCCTCTGGATGATCGCCGCCATACTCGCGGTACGGCAGGTGGCCGTCTTTCTGCGTACGCCGAAGGGTGAGCGCCTGACCGACCTGGAGACCTGGATCGGTCCTGACGGCGTCCTGCATGTGAACGGCTCCCTCTACGACGCGGACAAGTTCACCGGCACCCCCTTCGCCGGACTCGTGCTCAAGCCGTTCGCCCGCGCGGCCGAACAGGCGCTCGGCTGGGGCTGGACGTTCGGCACCCTGATCCTGGTGGCGGTGCTCGGCCTTGTCGCCGCCCGCGCCCTGCCGCAGCCCGTGTCCCGGCGCACCTCGCTGCTCGCAGCGCCCGTCGCGATCTGCCTCCTGATGCTGTCGCTCCCGGTGCGCAACACCCTGTACCTGGGCCAGACCAGCATCATTCCCGTCCTGCTCGTGCTGCTCGGCTGTTTCGCCGTCCGCGGCGAGCGGGCCAGCGGCGTCCTGATCGGCATAGGGGCGGCGCTGCAGCCGACCGTGCTGCTCTTCGCCGCCCTGCTCTGGTTCACCGGCCGCAGACGCGCGTCGGCCGCCACCGGCGTCACCTTCCTCGCGTGCACCGCGCTCGCCTGGGCCGCGATGCCGCACGACTCCTGGGCGTACTGGGTGCACCACCTGGCGGGCGCGGGCCTCGGCGCGCGCCCGGACGGTCCGGCCAACCAGTCGCTGCACGGCGCGCTGCTCCGGTTCGGCCTTGAAGGGCCGCTGGAGATCGGCCTCTTCGTGCTCCTGAGCGCGGCCGTGATCGTCCTCGGCCTGCGCCGCGCCGTCCGCTACGCCCAGGACGGGCAGCTGCTGCTCGCCGTCGCGATCACCGGCTGTGTCGCGGTCGCGGTGTCCCCGACGACCTGGCAGCACCAGCTCCTGTGGGTGCTGCTCGCGGTGGTCGGCCGGGTCGGCAAGAAGCAGTCCGACCGGTACATGTGGCCGGTGGCCGTGATCCTGGTGTCGACGCTGCCGGCGAAGATGATGCTGCCGCACATGCCGGTCGTGGAGCCCATCCGCGACAATCTCGTGCTGATCGCCGCACTCGCCGCCGCCACCGTCGTGCCCTTCCTGTCCCGTACGGCACCGCACTACCAGACCCCCATCCCCACCGACTACGCCGCGCCTGTGCCCGCGCGCTGGAGCCGGGTGCCGCTGATCCCGTTCTGGCGGCGGGTCACGACGCGCCCGAATCTGCTCCTCGAACTGCTCCTGATCCGGGTCGGCTACTCCGCCTACCAGCAGGCGCGGCTCGCGGCGACCGGCGGCACCATCTCGGGCGGCCGGGCCACGGCCGAGCAGCACGGCGAGCAGGTCTACTCGATCGAGCAGTTCCTGCACATCGACATCGAGCACTGGGTCAACCACGCGGTGGTGAAGGTCAGTTGGCTCGAGGAGTTCTTCAACTTCTACTACACGTCGTTCCACTTCCTGGTGCCGCTCACCGTCCTCGGCGTCCTCTACGTCCGCCGCCCCGCCGAGTACCGCTGGGCGCGCTCCGCCCTCGGTTTCGCCACGGTCCTCGCGCTCGTCGGGTTCTGGCTCTATCCGCTGGCCCCGCCGCGCCTGATGCCCGACCTCGGTTTCATCGACACGGTGCACGGCGTGCAGGACTTCACGCAGCCGGACTACGGCACGCTGACGGCGCTCACCAACCAGTACGCGGCGATGCCTTCGCTGCACTTCGGCTGGTCCCTGTGGTGCGGGCTTGTGATCGCGATCCTCGCGCCGAAGTGGTGGATGAAGGCGTTCGGCCTGCTGCACCCGCTGTTCACGGTCTCCGCGATCGTGGCGACGGGCAACCACTGGGTCCTGGACGCGGTGGGCGGCGCGGCCGTCGTCGGGGCGGGCTTCGGCCTCGGCTATCTGCTCGCAGGGCCGCGCGTGCGCCGGCCCCTGAAAGTGGCGACGGGGGCCGAACCGGTCATCGACATGACGAAGGACTCGGCGAAGGACCGTACCCCGAGCTGATCCGGTACGTCCCCGGCGTGGACACCGTCAGCCGGGTGAACTCGCCGTGCCGCTTCAGGCAGGCCCCCTCGGCCCTGAGCCACGGCGAGTACACCAGGCGCAGCGTCACGGGCTCACGGGTGGGGACGCGGACCACCATGTCCGAGCCCGTGGACCGGACGACGATCGCCGGCGCGGACACCATCGGCACCGGATCCTCCACTCGGAAGATCTGCCAGTGCGTGTCCTTCCACTCCGGCTTCAGCCAGTCGGGACCGCTCGCGACGAGCGCCGCCTCGTCCTCGGCGAACCCGTCCGGCTTGCCCGAGGGAAGCACCACATAGCCGACCGCCCACTTGTCGAGCCACGCCCGGTAGGTGGCGGCCGAGAAGGACCCGTCGTAGAAGAGCCTGCCGCGCTCGACGTCGAGCTGGCGGTTCCAGCCGCGCGCCATGTTCACATGCGGGGCGAGGGCCGTGGCCTCGCGGTGGTTGCGGGCGGGGACCACTTCGACGCGGCCCCGGTCGGCACCGAGCCGCTCCAGCTCGCGCACCACACCGTGGGTGTCGACGGCCCATTCCGGCACGGCCGTCGACACCGTCAGATCGTCCGCCGTCTTCTGCGCCACCCAGGCCGTGGACAGCACGAGCGCGATCGCGAGGACGGTCCTGCGTACGCGGTCAAGGGCGGGCGCGAGGAGCGCGGCGAGCAGCACGGCGGGCGCGAGCAGCTCGGCGAGGCGCTCCACGTTCGTGCCGATGGGGGATGGGACGAGATACGTGAGGACCGTGCCGGTCGCGTACACGGCGGCGCCCCACCGCAGCACCCGCCACCGGCGCGGCGCCGCCACGACGACCGCGAGGCTGAACACCACGGGCGGGAAGACCCGGTCGAAGGGCATCAACTGCTCGCCGGTGAACGGGAAAAGCACGGTCGTCACACCCACGACCATCACCGGCGGCACGAGCAGCGCCGCGGCCCGCTTCCTGTCGCGTACGAGGAGAAAGCCGGCGCCCACGACCAGCAGGAAGAGACCGGCCACCGGGCTGGACATGGTGGCGAGTGCCCCGAACGCCACGGCGGCCCACACCCGGCGCTCCCCCACGAGCACCAGGCACGCGGCGAGCCCGAAGGCAAGCCCGAGTGCGAAGGTCGTGCGCCCCGAGGCGACGTTGCACCACACGGCGAGCGAGGCGAGCACCGCGGGCCACAGCGGGTGCCGGACGCCGGTGCGCGCGATGAGCGCGGCGACCAGCCAGGCTCCGGCGACACCCGACGCCACCGTCACCGTCTTCACGCCCACCGCGGCCATCAAGTACGGAGAGATCAGGCTGTAGTTGGCGGTGTGCATGCCGCCGTACCAGAACAGGCCGTACGCGGACGTGCCGTGCTCGGACACGAACCGCGCCCAGGCCTCCTGCGCCGCCAGATCGCCGCCGCCCGTGGCGAGGAACGCCACCCACACCGCGTACAGCGGCAAGGTGGGGACAGTGGCGATGAGCGGCACCCTGTTGCTTCGCGCGAACGCGCGGAAGGCCCTGTTCCGCTCGGTGGGCGCCCTGCCCGACGGCAGAAGCGGGAGATCGGCGGAGACCACAGCCACTGTTTCCATTCGAAGACTTGGAGAGGCAAGGTTCACTTCTCAAGACGCCGCAGGCAACGGAAACGTTGGGTCCCTGGGCCAGGGGGAGGCAGGGGCAGGGCGTAGGGGGGAGTCGCCCCTGCCTCCCTGGCAACGGGTCAGCCGGTGCTGACCTGCAGTTCCTTGACCCCGTTCAGCCAGGCCGAGCGCAGTCGCCGGGGGTCGGAGACCAGCCGCAGATCGGGCAGGGCGTCGGCGATCGCGTTGAAGATGAGGTTGATCTCGACGACCGCGAGGGACTTGCCGAGGCAGAAGTGCGGTCCTCCGCCGCCGAAGCCGAGGTGCGGGTTCGGGTCGCGGGAGATGTCGAACGTCTCGGGCTCGTCGAAGACTTCGGGGTCGTTGTTGGCCGAGGAGTAGAAGAGGCCGACGCGGTCGCCCTTCTTGATCTGTACGCCGCCGAGCTCGGTGTCCTGGGTCGCGGTGCGCTGGAAGGAGACGACGGGGGTCGCCCAGCGCACGATCTCCTCCGCCGTGGTCTGCGGGCGCTCGCGCTTGAAGAGCTCCCATTGCTCGGGGTGGGTGAGGAAGGCGTGCATGCCGTGGGTGATGGCGTTGCGGGTGGTCTCGTTGCCGGCCACCGCGAGCAGGATGACGAAGAAGCCGAACTCGTCGCCGGAGAGGTTCCCTTCGTCCTCGGCCGCCACCAGCTGGCTGACGATGTCCTTGGCCGGGCACTCCTTGCGGGCGGCGGCGAGGTTCATCGCGTAGCTGACGATCTCCATGGCCGCCTCGGCGCCGACCTCCTCGGTGATCGCGTACTCCGGATCGTCGTACGCCGCCATCTTGTTGGACCAGTCGAAGATCTTCGTCCGGTCCTCCTGGGGTACGCCGATGAGTTCGGCGATGGCCTGGAGGGGCAGTTCGACGGCGACGTTGGTGACGAAGTCGAAGCTGCCGTCGGGGGCGGCGTTCGCCAGGGCCGTCTCGACGATGGAGTGGGCGCGGGTGCGCAGGGCGTCCTCGAGTGAGCGTATGGAGCGGGGCGTGAAGCCGCGCTGCACGATCTGGCGGACCCGGGTGTGCTCGGGCGGGTCCATGTTCAGCATGATCAGCTTCTGGACCTCGATCTGGTCGCGGCTGATCGTCTCGTTGAAGCGGATGACCGCGGTGTTGAGGTTGGAGGAGAACAACTCCGGGTGTGTGGAGACGTACTTGACGTCCTCGTGCCGCGTGACGGCCCAGTAGCCCGCGTCGTCGAAGCCGGAGATTCGCGGCGGCTGGGCGATCCAGCGCACCGGTTCCGTCTGCCGCAGCTGGGCGAACTCCGGGAGGGGCACGCGGTCTTGAAGCAGGTCGGGGTCGGTGAAGTCGAACCCGTCGGGCAGCGCTGGACAGGGCATCGGCAACTCCAGGAGTTCAGTTCTTGGTTCCGACAGTTCTGACGGTCCATCAGGAGATGACCCGCAAGGTAGTAACGGGTTCTATAAGTGGCAAGGCCCGTGACAGCTCCGCTTCGTGCAGGTCGTGCGCAAGGTACGTGCAAGACCCTTGCGGCGCCGGGGTGCGGCTCAGCAGACTGCATGCAGAACTAGAACGCGTACTAGTTCTCCGTGCGGGTGCCGGGACGCCCCCGCGGGATGTGGATGGAGAGGACGCTCATGGCCGCGGAACCTGTCATCGTCGAAGCCGTACGCACCCCCATAGGAAAGCGCGGAGGGGCGCTCGCCAATCTCCACCCCGCCTATCTGCTCGGCGAGACCTATCGCGAACTCCTGGGCCGTACCGGCATCCACGCCGACTGCGTCGAGCAGATCGTCGGCGGCACCGTCACCCACGCCGGTGAGCAGTCCATGAATCCGGCGCGCACGGCGTGGCTCACGATGGGGCTGCCGTACGAGACCGCGGCGACGACGGTGGACTGTCAGTGCGGCTCGTCCCAGCAGGCGAGCCACATGGTCGCGAACATGGTCGCGACCGGGGTCATCGACGTGGGGATCAGCTGCGGCGTCGAGGCGATGTCACGGGTGCCGCTGGGGTCGGGCTCGAAGCACGGTCCTGGCAAGCCGTTCCCCGACGAGTGGAACGTGGACCTGCCCAACCAGTTCGAGGCGGCCGAGCGGATCGCCCGTAAGCGGGGCCTGACGAGGGAGAACGTGGACTCCCTGGGGCTCATCTCGCAGGAGCGCGCCGCCGTCGCCTGGGCCGAGGAGCGCTTCAAACGCGAGACCTTCGCCGTCCAGGTGCCGACGACGGAGGAGGAGCAGGCCGCAGGGCAGGGCATGTGGCGCCTGGTCGACCGGGACGAGGGTCTGCGCGACACGACGATGGAGGGCCTCGGCGGGCTCAAGCCGGTGATGCCGACCGCCGTGCACACGGCGGGCAACTCCTCGCAGATCTCGGACGGCGCCGCGGCGATCATGTGGGCGTCGAAGCGGATGGCGCGCGCCCTGAAGCTGAAGCCGCGGGCGCGGATCGTGGCACAGGCGCTGGTCGGGGCCGACCCGCACTACCACCTGGACGGGCCGATCGACGCGACGCGGGCGGTGCTCGGCAAGGCGGGGATGTCGCTCAGGGACATCGACCTGGTGGAGATCAATGAGGCGTTCGCTTCAGTGGTCCTGAGCTGGGCGCAGGTGTTCGAGCAGGACCTGGAGAAGGTGAATGTGAATGGCGGGGCGATTGCGCTGGGGCACCCCGTGGGCGCGACGGGGGCTCGGCTGATCACCACGGCCCTGCATGAGCTGGAGCGGCGCGACAAGGAGTTCGCGCTGATCACGATGTGCGCGGGGGGCGCGGTCGCTACGGGGACGATTATTCAGCGGCTGTGAGTGGGGGCTGAGGTCTGCCTCCGGCGGTTCTCTTCCCCAATCCCGCCCCTTCCCGAAACCAGGGGGCTCCGCCCCCTGGACCCCCGAAAAACAAAGATGTCCTCAAACGCCGGACGGGCTGGAATTCCAGCCCGTCCGGCGTTTGAGGACGAACTCGGCGGAGCCGGTGATTTTCCGGTGCGCCGAAGAGGCATCGGCTCAGTACCAGCCGTTCGCCTGCCAGAAGGCCCAGGCGCCCGTCGGGCTGCCGTAGCGGTCCTTCATGTAGTCGAGGCCCCACTTGATCTGGGTCTCGGGGTTGGTCTTCCAGTCCGAGCCCGCCGAAGCCATCTTCGAGCCGGGCAGGGCCTGGACCAGACCGTACGCGCCGGAGGAGGCGTTCGTCGCGGTGTGGTTCCAGCCGCTCTCGTGTTCAACGATCTTGCTGAACGCCTGGTACTGCGCGGCGTCCGGGATCATCTTCTTCGCGATCGCCTGCGCCGAGGAAGGCGCCGCGGCGGGAGCGGCGGCCGGAGCCGCGGCCTTCGCAGCGGTCGGGGTCGCGGCCTGGGCCGGACCCGCGGCGATCAGCATGCCGGTCGTGGCGGCGGCCACGGCGACACCGGTGAGGGCCTTCTTCGGGGTGGCGATACGGCGGAGGAGCGAGGCGGACAAAGCGAGACCTTCCGTGGGGGACATGGTGTCGCAGGCACGCCTTTGCCATGGAAAGTGGCGGGGGGAATGCGTAAGCGCCTTGGACCCGAAGGTCGTCGGCGCTGTGCGACTCGATCCAGAGAAGCAGGGCTGTTACGTCTCCGCAATGCCCCCTTTTGCTAGTTGATGTCGTACTTGAGCTGAACGCCCCCTCTGTGACGTGGCTCTCAATCCGCAGGTCAGCGCGGAGATTGACGCGTGCGCGTCAACCAGAAAGGGCTACGAACCGGACTAGTAGAGGACCAAAGTCCTGTGGGCCGCCTCACCCTGCGAGGGCCATCTCCGTAACGGAGAGCCAAAAGCCGCCTACGCCTTGGGCCCCTCGAATGTGACCTGGGCCTCGAAAGCGGCCCGCCGTGTGGCCCGGCGCAGCGCCTTGAGGACGGCGGGACCGAGGGCGAGGCTCAGCAGGACGGTGACCACGGCGCGAGGCAGGTCCCAGCCGAGCGAGGTGGCCAGACAGTACGCGATGAAGCGGCCCAGGTTGTCGCCGACGGGGTCGCCCGGCACGAAGGAGACGCCGGTCGCGAGGCCGCCGAGGTAGGGCCAGCCCTGCAGGTTCATGACGGTGCCGTAGAGGACGGAGGACACCGCACCGTAGACCGCGAGGAGCCACAGTTCGCGGCGGCCGCGGAGGGTGTCGGGGCCCGGCAGCAGCCCCGCCCCCATGCAGACCCACCCCATGGACAGCATCTGGAACGGCATCCACGGGCCCACGCCCCCGGTGAGCAGCGCCGACGCGAACATCGACACCGCCCCGAGCACGAACCCGAAGCCCGGCCCGAGCACCCGCCCGCTGAGCACCATCAGGAAGAACATCGGCTCGATCCCGGCGGTCCCGGCGCCCAGCGGCCGCAGTGCCGCCCCGGCGGCCGCGAGCACCCCCAGCATCGCGATGGCCTTCGCGTCGAGCCCGACGTCCGCGATGGTCGCCACGACCACGGCGAGCAGCAGCGGAAGGAGCGCCGCGAACAGCCAGGGCGCGTCCTGTGCGTGCGCGCTCAGCCCCGAGCTGCCGCCCGCGATGAGCGGCCACCCGAAGGCGACGACCCCGACGGCACTGACCAGCGCGAGGGCGCCGATGGACCGGGGGCCCAGACAGATGGGGCGGGCCTGGCGCTCGGGCTCGGCGGGCCCCGGCCTACCGCCCGGGGAAGCGGGGCTCACGGCTGCGCTCCTTCTGGAGGCACGCCGCCGGGCAGGTCCGGGCGTGTGCTCGGGTCCGGGTCTGCGCCCGGGTCCGCGCTTGCGCTTGAGTCCGGGGCCGCGCCCAGGTCCGGGCGTGTGCTCGGGTCCGGGTCTGCGCCCAGGTCCGGGCGTGTGCTCGGGTCCCGGCCCGCGCCAAGGTCCGGGCCCGCGCCCGTGCCGTGCCGCAGGTCTTTCTCCGCGCCGTCGGCCCGGTCCGCCCCTGCCGCCCGCAGGGCTTCCCGCACCTGCGGGACCGTCAGCCACTTCTGCGGGGCCAGGATCTTCGTCACCTGGGGCGCGAAGGACGGCGACGACACCACGATGTCCGGGGTCGGGCCGTCCGCGACGACCTCTCCGTCGGCGAGGATCGCCACCCGGTGGGCCAGTTCCGCCGCGAGCTCCACGTCGTGCGTGGCGAGGACGATCGCATGGCCCTCGGCCGCGAGCCCGCGCAGGACCGTGACCAGGCGGGCCTTCGCCGCGTAGTCGAGACCGCGGGTCGGCTCGTCCAGGAGAAGCAGGGGAGGGCGGGCTGTCAGGACGATCGCCAGGGCCAATGTCAGGCGCTGGCCCTCGGAGAGGTCACGGGGGTGCGTGTCGTCCGCGATGCCGGGCAGCAGCTCGCTGACCAGGGCCCGGCAGGTGCCCGGCTCGGCGTCCGCGTCGTGGTCGGCGGCCGTGCACTCGGCGGCCACCGTGTCCGCGTACAGCAGATCGCGCGGTTCCTGGGGCACAAGGCCCACGTGGCGGATCAGTTCGCGCGGGCTCGTGCGGTGCGGGACCGTGCCGCCCACCCGGACCGAACCGGACGACGGTTCGAGCAGGCCGACCAGGGTCGAGAGGAGCGTGGACTTCCCGGCGCCGTTGCGGCCCATCAGGGCGATCGTCTCGCCCGCGCGGACGGTGAGGTCCACACGGCGCAGCGCCTCGACCCGGCCGCGGCGGACGGCAAGTGACGTGACGGTGGCGGCGGCCTGGGGCTCGACACTCGTCTTCGTACGCCGTCGAAGGCCCGGCCTGCGGGGCGCGGGCTGCTCGGCGGGGCGCACGGCCGTGGTCTCCTCGGGCGGCTCGGCCCCGGAGAGGCGCTCGCGCAGCGACCCGGCCCGCCGTCGCGCGTCCCGCACCGTCAGCGGCAGCGGCGACCAGTCGGCGAGGCGCCCCAGGGCGACCACGGGCGGGAAAACGGGGGAGCGGGCCATCAGGGCGGCCGGGTCGCCGAGCACCGGGGCCTCGCCCGGCGCCGCGAGCAGCAGCACCTGGTCGGCGTACTGCACGACCCGTTCCAGGCGGTGCTCGGCCATCAGGACGGTGGTGCCGAGGTCGTGCACGAGCCGCTGAAGCACGGCGAGCACCTCTTCGGCGGCGGCCGGGTCGAGCGCGGATGTCGGCTCGTCGAGGACGAGGACCTCGGGGTGCGGCGTGAGGACCGAGCCGATGGCGACCCGCTGCTGCTGGCCGCCGGAGAGCGTGGCGATGGGCCGGTCGCGCAGATCGGCGAGGCCGAGCAGGTCCAGGGTCTCCTCGACACGGCGGCGCATCACGTCGGGGGCGAGCCCGAGCGACTCCATCCCGTACGCGAGCTCGTCCTCGACCGTGTCCGTCACGAAGTGCGAGAGCGGGTCCTGGCCCACCGTGCCGACGACATCGGCGAGTTCACGCGGCTTGTGCGTACGGGTGTCGCGCCCGGCCACGGTCACCCGGCCGCGCAGGGTGCCGCCGGTGAAGTGCGGCACCAGGCCGCTGACCGTGCCGAGCAGCGTCGACTTGCCGACCCCGGACGGGCCGACGAGCAGCACCAACTCGCCTTCGGGTACGGCGAGTTCGACCCCCTGGACGGTGGGCTCGGCGACCCCTTCGTACGTCACGGAGACGTCCTCGAAGCGGATCATGAGGGCTCCTTGGGGGGAACGGGGGCTGCCGACTCGACGGCGGGGGATGACGCGGCCTTCCGCCAGGCGGCGGGCGACGGCTTCGTCAGGGGGACGGGTGCGGGCCACTCCGCGTGGGAGGCCGAAGGCGCCGACTCCTCGGACGGCACCGGCGCCACGAAAGCAGGCAGCAGGCCGATCAGGGCCGCCGTCGCGGGCCACAGCGGCAGCGTCGGCGCGGTCAGGGGGACGACTCCGGGGTGCAGGGCGGCCGTGTCGTACGCCGATGCCCAGATCATCAGGCCCGCCACCGCGATCCCCGACCCGGCGACGAGCCAGGCCCGCACACCCCAGGGGTCGGGCCGGTAGCGGGTGCGCACGGAGCGGCGGCCGCCGAGGCGGAGTCCGGCGAGGGCGGCGAGCAGGCCCACGGCGAGTACGGGCAGGCCGTAGCCCGCGCCTTCCGACGAGAGCAGGCCGTACGTCCCCGCGCAGACGCCCATCAGACCGCCGAGCGTCAGGGCGGCCGTCGTCCTGCGCACCCGGGCCGGGACGTCAGCGGTGCGCCCGAAGCCCCGCGCGTCCATCGCGGCGGCCAGCGCGACCGACCGCTCAAGGGCGCCCTCCAGGACCGGAAGCCCGACCTGGAGCAGTCCCCGTACGCCCTTGTCGGGCCGCCCGCGAAGGCGCCGCGCGGCCCGCAGCCGCTGCACGTCGGTGATCAGGTTCGGCGCGAACGTCATCGCGACGACGACGGCGACCCCCACCTCGTACAGCGCGCCCGGCAGCGACTTGAGCAGCCGGGACGGGCTGGCGAGCGCGTTGGCGGCGCCCACACAGATGAGAAGACCCGCGAGCCGGATCCCGTCGTAGAGCGCGAAGAGCAGCCCCTCTGCGGTCACCCGGCCGCCGATCCGCACTCCCTTCGCCCAGTCGGGCAGCGGGACTTCGGGGAGCGTGACAAGGACGTGCGTACCGGGGATCGGCGAGCCGAGGACGATGGCGAAGACAAGCCGGATCGCGATCACGACGAGCCCGAGCTTCACGAACGCGCCGTACGACCGCGCCCAGGGGGCAGACGTCCGGCGCGCGGCGACGACATAGCCCGCGACGCCGATGAGCATCCCGAGCAGCAGCGGATTGGTGGTGCGGGACGCGGCCGTGCCGAGGCCGAGCGCCCATACCCACCAGGCGCCCGGGTGCAGGGCGTTGCTGCGGTGCGCGGCCGGGGCGAGGTACTGAATCTGCGGGCCGGTGGAGGCTGGGCGCGCCCACGCGGCGGAGCCGCTCATGTCACAGCCCCGCGCCCCTTTCGGGGCGGCGCGGAACCGCTTGGCGGGACCGGTCATCGCGGGATCAGCCGCGGCGGCGGCGGGCCTGCCAGACGGCGGCCGCGCCGAGCACGGCGATGGCTGCCACGCCCGCGATCAGGCCGACGGACGGACCGCCGTCGGATGCGTCCTTCTTCTCGGCCGATTCACCCGTGGCCGGCTTCTTCTCCGACTGCCCGTTGCCCGAGACCTGCTCGCCGCAGCCCGACTTCGGGTAGTCCGCGATGGCGCACAGCAGGGCGTTGCTGTCGTAGCGCAGTGGCTTGGCCACGGCGGCCAGGGCGTCCGCGCTCGTCGCGTCGTCGGCGACCCGCGCGCACGCGGTACGCGGCTTCGGCGGGGTCTCCCCGTCGGGGGCGTCCTGCGGTGTGCCGAAGTCGATGACGAGGGCGACGCGCTTCTTGCCGTTCTCGGCGGGCGTCTTGGCGCAGATCGCGCCGAAGTCCGCGGCGCCGCGCGGCTTCGCGGAGTCCTGCGAGTCCTCGGACACGGAGAACCGGAAGCCTTGGACGGCCCCGTCGTCGGGGCGTGCGGTGCTCGGCCCCTGCGTCGCGTAGGCCCACTTGGCGCCGTCCCGGTCCCAGAAGGACCAGTAGCGGTAGCCCGCGGCCTGGGCGGGAGCGGCGGCAAGGACCGCGAACAGCGAGGCGAAGAGCGCGGTGAGGACCGCCCCGGCCACGAACCGTGCGGGGCGGCCGGAGCGGACCCGAGTCACAGCTGCGACTTCTTGTTGCGGCTGCTCAGGAGGAAGCCGATGCCCGCGCCGAAGACCAGGCCGACGCCGATGATCCACCACACGCTCACCCCGCCCTCGTCGTCGCCGTCCTTCTTCTCGTCGGCGGGCTTCTCGGTGGCCTGCGGTGCGGGACCCTGCGCGTTGAGTTGCTTGACCAGGTCGGCGCCGCCGAAGTCGCGCGGGTCGAGGCCCGCGGCGTTCGCGGCGAAGATGAGCTGGGCGTATGCGGCGGGTCCGGACGTCTTCGCCCAGTCCGCGGAGTTCTTCGCCAGCCACTGGGCCGACTTCTTCGCCTGCTCCGGCTGACCGGCCGCGGCGAGGGCGACCACGGATTCCGCGGTGTTGCCCGGGTCGGGCATGTTCTTGGCGCCGGCCAGCGACGACATCAGGTGGTCGTCGCTCTCGGCGAGGGTCTTCAGGAGGTAGCCGGTGCCGTTGGACGCGGCCTTCTCGGCGGTGTCCGCCTTGACGCACTTCGGGGAGGCCGGCTTCGTCGCCTTGGACGGGGCCACGACCAGGCCCCTGCCGTAGCCGCCGAGGACACCGGCCGCCGTCGCGTCCGCGTTCGGCGAGAGCTTTCCGGTCTTCATGTCGGCGAGGCCGAAGGCGCCGCCGTCCTTGCCGCAGTCCATGGCGAGCTTGGGCAGCGCGTCGTAGGGGGACTTGCCGTCCTGCGACTTCACCGACTGCGGCTTCTCGCCGGCCCCGGTGAGGGCGCCGATCACGATGCCGGTGGAGTTGGCGTCGGAGTCCATGCCGGGGCTGTAGCCCCAGCCGCCGTCCTGGTTCTGCACCGACTTCAGCCAGTCGATGCTCTTCTTGACCGTCTTGTCCTGACCGCCGAGCGCGGTGAGTGCCTGCACGGCGGCCGCGGTGGAGTTGCTGTCGACCATCGTCTTGGAGTCGCAGGGCTCGCCTGCGTCGGCGCGGTACGCGGCGAAACCGCCGCTTGCACACTGCTGTCCGGTGAGCCAGTCGACGGACTTCGCGGCGGGCTTCACACCGGCCGAATCCTGGGCGAGCAGGGCGTAGGACTGCCGGAACACCCCGTCGAACTTGGGGTCCTTGTCGCCGTACAGACCGGAGGGGAGCTTGGCGGAGGGCGACGGCTTCGCGGTGTCGGCGAAGGCGGCCGGGGCGGCGGCCGAACCGAACACGGCGACGGCGGCCAGGACCGCGGCGCTGCGGCGAACGTTCATGATGCGGCGGGTGCCTCTCCCTGCGGGGAGCGGGGCAGCACGGGCGCGCGACGGGCACGGCTCCGGGCGGCTCCGGCTCCGTATACCTCGACGGTGCCGTTCATCGGGGGGTCCGATGAGGCGAGCCGGTCACGCTCCGGGCGGGGCAATCCGGCTCACCGCGAGCCTTGCGGGCTACGGTTCACGGCTGCGGGTCAGCGCCGGATTCGCACCGGCTTCCCCCCGTACGGGCATGATGACGACGGGGGTCACTCTACCGGCCCGTAGCGGGAGTGCCCGGGGCGCCCGCCCCGCCGCGCTCAGACCGCGACGTACCGCACCGGATCGCTCCCCACCGCCTCCGCGCGCCCCAGTTTCACCAGGCGCCGCACATGCGCCTCGGCCTCCGACACGGCGATGCTCCGTGAGCCGTAGCGGATCTCGGCCCAGGGGCGGTTCCACTCCATGCGCTCGGCGAGCTGCCAGGGGGTGAGGGGCGCGGCGAGCAGGGAAAGCAGGTCGTTGAGGCGCTCCTCGTGGTGGGCGAGGATCTCCTGTACGCGGGCCGGTGCGTCCGTGAACGCGTGCTGGTGGGCGGGCAGGACCTCGGCAGGACCCAGGCGGCCGACCCGCTCCAGGGAGTCGAGGTAGTCGCCGAGCGGATCGGTGACTGTCTCGTCGTCGGGGTCTTCGTACAGGCCGATGTGCGGGGTGATCCCGGGGAGCAGATGGTCGCCGGAGAAGAGGCGGCCGTGGCCCGGCAGCCGGGCCGGGTGCTCCTCCTCCAGGTGCAGACAGACGTGGCCGGGGGTGTGGCCCGGCGTCCAGATCGCGCGGAGCCTGCGGCCCGGCAGTTCGAGCAGCTCGCCCGGTGTGATGTCCCGGTCGGGCAGCGCGGGGGCCAGGCCGGGCAGCTTCGGTGTGCGTCCCGCGTCGCGCGCGGCGATGAGCGGGGCGACGTGCTCGGCGGGGGCGCCCGCGGCCGTGAGCTTCCGGGCCATGTAGTCGAACCAGCGCTCCGGGGGGTTGGAGCGGGTGCGCCGCACCACCGACGCGTCCGCCGCGTGCATCGCGATCCAGGCCCCCGATGCCTCGCGGACCTTGGCGGACAGGCCGTGGTGGTCGGGGTGGTGGTGGGTGATGACGACGCCGTGCACCGCGTCGACGGAGGTGCCGCAGGCGCCGAGGCCCGCCTCCAGGGTGCCCCAGGAGGTCGGGTCGTCCCAGCCCGTGTCGATCAGGACGGGACCGGCGTCGGTGTCCAGGAGATGGACGAGGGTGAAGCCGAGGGGGTTGTCCGGGATGGGGACCTTGATGCTCCATACGCCCCCGCCGTGCTCGGTCACCTGCGGATCGGCCACCTGCGTCATCGGGAGCCCTCGTCTCTCATCGGCTGCACGGCCATGACCTCAGCCCCCACGCGACCTCAGCCCTAACGACCATAACTAGAACTAGTTCCAATGATCGCCCAAGTCGACTGTTTCGTCAGGAGAGTTGGAAGTGAGGTGCCGGTCACACTCGCCCGCTCCGATGTCACACATGGCCCGCGCGCTCGCTCCTAGGACACAGCCACGCACACCAGAGGAGACCCGCCATGCCCGGCACTTCCGAGGCGGACGACGCCACGCGAGCCTTCGTCGACCACCGCGAGCTGCTGTTCTCCCTCGTCTACAACATGCTCGGCACCGTCGCCGACACCGAGGACGTCCTCCAGGAGACCTGGCTCGCCTGGGCGCCCCGGCACGCGGCCCGCGACGCCGAGCCGATCGGGAGCCCCCGCGCCTATCTCGTACGCATCGCCGTGAACAAGGCCCTCGCCCGGCAGTCCGTCATCAGCCGCCGCCGCGAGACCTACATCGGCCCCTGGCTCCCCGAGCCGCTGCTCACCCGGGCCGTCGAACCCGCCCACGAGCCGGACGCCGCGGAGGCGGTCGAGCGTGCCGAGTCGGTTTCGATGGCGCTCCTCGTGGTCCTGGAGACCCTCTCCCCGCTGGAGCGCGCGGTCTTCGTCCTGCATGAGGTCTTCGGGTACGCGCACACCGAGACCGCCGAGATCATCGGCCGCACCCCGGCCGCCGTGCGCCAACTCGCCCACCGGGCCCGTGAACACGTGCGGGCCAGGCGGCCCGCGGGGAACGCCGACGCGCGCCGCCGCAGGGAGGTCACCGAACGGTTCGCCGATGCGGTGGCGGCAGGGGACGCCGAGACGCTGCTGCGGCTGCTCGCCCCGGATGTCGTCCTGTGGGCCGACGGCGGGGGCAAGGCGCCGGGTGCCGGGCCGCGCCCGCTGCGGGGCAGCGGCAGGGTGGCCGAGCTGCTCGTCAAGCGTGCCGCGCTCAGACCCGCGGGGGCGGAGCTCCGCTACTGCCACATCAACGGCGATCCCTCGGTGCTGCTTTTCAACGAAGGCGCCCCGTACGCCGTGCTCGTCCTCGACCTGACGCCGGACGGCGAGCGGGTGCGCGGCCTCTACAACGTCATGAACCCCGACAAGCTCGCCCACCTCGCCTGAACGGCCGTTCCCCGCAAGGGAGTCAAAGGGAGTCAAAGGGAGCCACCCATGTTCATCGCCTATGTGACCGTCACCCTGCTGGCGGCCGCCGCAAACATCTACGTCGCCTTCGTCGACTACGCGCGCTCGCCCCAGGTCCTCGCGAACATGGACCGGGCCCGCGTCCCGCGTTCCTGGCTGTTCCCGCTGGGTCATCTTAAACTGGCCGGTGGAGCAGGCCTGTTGGCGGGTTTCGCCGTGCCCTGGATCGGTGTGGCCGCCGGGGCCGGGCTCGTCCTCTTCTTCACCGGCGCCGTTCTCTTCCATCTGCGGGCGCGGGTGTACACCCTCCAGTTCCCGCTCGGCTACTGGGGACTTGCCGCGGCGGCGCTGGTCACCGGCCTTGCCCATCGGGGGATCTGAGGCCGCGGTGACATCCCCGTGGACTCCTGGAACTAGAACTGGTATCAGTTCTGCCAAAGCGTTCTGAGGCAGTGTCAGAAAGTGTCAGAAAGCGTGCCGCGCAGGGCGGAATCCCGCAGGAGGCAGTCAGCCATGACCGAGCTCGTGGAACACGGACAGCTGTTCATCGGCGGGGAGCTTGTGGACCCCCTCGGCAAGGACGTCATCGAGGTGATCTCGCCGCACACGGGCCGGGTCTTCGCGCGGGTCCCGCATGCCGCGCCCGCCGATGTCGACCGGGCCGTCGCCACCGCGCGCAAGGCGTTCGAGGAGGGCCCCTGGCCCCGGATGACCCTCGACGAGCGGATCGAGGTGATCACAAAGATCAAGGACGCGATCGCCGTACGGCACGAGGAGATCGCCCGCGTCATCAGCTCCGAGAACGGCACCCCGTACACATCCAGCGTGATGGTGCAGGCCCTCGCCGCCATGATGGTCTGGGACTCGGCGCTCACGGTCGCGCGGAACTTCACGTACGAGGAAGCACGCGACGGAGCCCTCGGCAAGATCCTCGTCCGGCGCGAGCCGGTGGGCGTCGTGGCGGCCGTGGTCCCCTGGAACGTCCCGCAGTTCACCGCCGCCGCCAAGCTCGCGCCCGCGCTGCTCGCCGGATGCCCGGTCATCCTCAAGACCTCGCCGGAAGCACCGCTCGACGCCTACATCCTCGCCGAGATCGCCACCGAGGCCGGGCTGCCCAAGGGCGTGCTCTCGATCATCTCTGCGGACCGCGAGGTCAGCGAGTACCTCGTCGGGCACCCTGGCATCGACAAGGTGTCCTTCACCGGTTCCGTCGGCGCGGGCAAGCGCGTCATGGAGGTCGCGGCCCGCAATCTCACCCGCGTGACCCTGGAGTTGGGCGGCAAGTCGGCCGCGGTGATCCTGCCGGACGCCGACGCGGCGAGCACCGTCGCGGGCATCGTGCCCTTCGCCTGGATGATCAACGGCCAGGCGTGCGTGGCGCAGACCCGCATCCTCGTGCCGCACTCCCGCTACGACGAGTTCGCCGAGGCCTTCGCCGCGGCGGCCGGCGCGCTCAAGGTCGGCGACCCGCTCGACCCGGCCACCGAACTCGGCCCGCTGGTCGCCAAGCGCCAGCAGCAGCGCTCCCTCGACTACATCCGCATCGGCCAGGAGGAAGGCGCCAAGATCCTCACGGGCGGCGGCCGTCCGGCAGGACTCGACGAGGGCTGGTACGTCGAGCCGACCCTCTTCGGCGGCGTCGACAACTCCATGCGCATCGCCCGCGAGGAGATCTTCGGCCCGGTCATCTGCCTTCTTCCGTACGGCGACGAGAGCGAGGCCGTGAAGATCGCCAACGACTCGGACTACGGGCTCAGCGGCAGCGTCTGGACGGCGGACGTGGAGCGCGGCATCGACATCGCGCGCCGGGTGCGCACCGGGACGTACTCCGTGAACACCTTCAGCCTCGACATGCTCGGACCGTTCGGCGGCTACAAGAACTCCGGTGTGGGGCGGGAG
The DNA here is from genome assembly GCF_040686095.1 of Streptomyces sp. NPDC086554. Taxonomy (NCBI): domain Bacteria; kingdom Bacillati; phylum Actinomycetota; class Actinomycetes; order Kitasatosporales; family Streptomycetaceae; genus Streptomyces; species Streptomyces sp. NPDC086554. The sequence continues at coordinate 112,906 of NZ_JBFBJK010000002.1, read as the reverse complement.
TTCGGGCCCGAGGGGTACGGCGAGTACTTCGAGCACAAGATGATCCATCTGCCGGGCGGCTACGAAGGGAACGGTGCCTGATGGGGGACCGCTGGCACGTCGAGGTGGACCGGTCCGTGTGCATCGGCTCGGGGATGTGCGTGCTGACCGCTCCCGGCGGTTTCGAACTCGACTCCGCCCGGCAGTCGCACCCCGTCGCCGCCGACACCGACGCGAACGAGAAGGTCCTCGAAGCGGCGGAGGGCTGCCCGGTCGAGGCGATCACGATCACGCTGACGGGCAGCGGGGAGGTCGTGTTCCCCCCGGAGGACTGACGGGGCTTCCGGCCGGACGGGGATCTTCACGTTTGTGACGGTCCCGGCACCACCTGGCGCCTCCGCCGTGCATACCCTGTGCGCTCGAACAGGTGCGAACGGGACTTTACGTATGCGTTCCGCATGCCCATCCGATGACATCTGTGACTGTCCGCCCTCTTTGCGGTCTGCAACTCTCCTTGCGACGCCACATGGGGAGGGGAAACCGTGGACAAGCGGTACGAGGTCTACTGTCTGGCCGACAGGCTCTTCTACGAGACTCCGGACCGCTTGTCCGCGGGCGGCACCGGCGCCCCCGAGTTCGGGACGGCCGGCCGCGCGGTCCCGGAAGGGTGGCGCTCGGCGCGCACCGGCGACTGGCTGACCCTGGTCCCGGTCGACGAGGACGGGCACTCGCGGCCCGCGCCCGCACAGGGCTGGAAGATCCATGTCTCCGCCACGCTGGACAACGCCGAGCGGATGGCGGCGTTGGTGTGGGACTACTGCGTGCCCCGCGCCGTGCCCTTCAAGTTCATCGCGGGGCGCCACCTGCTCCACCTGCGCAACAGCAAGTACGCGGGACGGGACGGCAGCGGCAAGTTCGCCACCATCTACCCGGCCGACGAAGACCAACTGCACGCGGTGTTACGCGAGTTGGGCAAGGCACTCGAAGGGTGCGAAGGCCCCTACATCCTCACCGATCTGCGCTGGCAGGACGGGCCGCTGTACGTCAGGTACGGCGGATTCACCCGCCGTATGTGCGTGGACGGGAGCGGCGCCCTGGTCCCCGCGATCGAGGACGACCGGGGCAGGCTCGTCCCCGACTCCCGCGCCCCGGCCTTCCGGGTGCCCGAGTGGGTGACGCTGCCGCCCTTCCTCGAACCCCAGCTCGCCGAGCGCAACCGCACGACGGTCACCGACCTGCCGTACCGCATGGAGAAGGCCCTGCACTTCTCCAACGGCGGCGGTGTCTACGTGGGCACCGACACCCGCGACGGCCGCAAGGTCGTCCTGAAGGAGGCCCGCCCGCACGCGGGTCTCGCATCGGACGGGGCCGACGCCGTGGCCCGCCTGGAGCGCGAGCGGGACGCGCTGGAGAAGCTGGCGGGCCTCGGCGTCGCGCCCGAGGTGCGCGACTGGTTCGAGCTCGGCGGGCACCGCTTCCTCGTCATGGACTTCCTGGAGGGCCGCACCCTCAACTCCTTCTTCGCCGACCGCCATCCGCTGTGCGTCAGCGAACCGGACTCCGACGCGATCACCGCGTACACAGACTGGGCGCTGCGGATCCACCGCGCCGTCGAGGACGCCGTGACGGCCGTGCACGGGCGGGGTGTCGTCTTCAACGACCTGCACCTCTTCAACATCATGGTCGCGCCCGACGAACAGAGCGTCGCGCTCCTCGACTTCGAGGCGGCGACCGCCGTGGACGCGGGCGGCCGCCAGGTCGTCGCGCACCCCGGATTCGTCGCGCCCCCGGACCGCACGGGCAAGGACGTCGACCGCTACGCGCTGGCCTGTCTGCGGCTCGCGCTGTTCCTGCCGATCACCACGCTGCTGGCCGTCGACCGGGGCAAGGCGGCGCATCTCGCGCAGGTGATCGCGGCCGAATTCCCGGACGTACCAAGGGAGTTCCTCGCCGAGGCGGTGGCTGAGATCGAGCGGGTCGTACCCGGTGAGAAGGGTGTCTCCGGGCCCGTCTTCTCGGCCTCTTCGGCAAGGGCCGCCGCACCGTTCGTCGACCCCGCCGACTGGCCGCGCAGCCGGGACTCGATGGTCAAGGCCATCCTCGCCTCGGCCACCCCCGAACGCGACGACCGGCTCTTCCCCGGCGACATCGCGCAGTTCGCCGATGGCGGCGGGCTCGGCCTCGCGCACGGCGCCGCCGGAGTGCTGCTCGCCCTCGCCGAAAGCGGCGGCGAACGCTACGAAGAGGGCGAGCGGTGGCTCTTGAAGCACACCGAACCCGCCCCGCCTGGCACCCCGTTGGGGCTGGACGGCGGCCTCGCGGGCATCGCCCACGTACTGGACCGGCTCGGCCACCGCACCCGCGCCCTCGACCTGACGGGGCTCATCCTCCAGGAGAACTGGCAGCGGCTCCCCTCCGACCTGCACGGCGGCCTCGCCGGAGTCGGCCTCGTCCTCGACGCCCTCGCCGAGAGCACCGGCGAGCGCGTGCTCGGCCAGTACGCCCTGAAAGCGGCGGAGCTGATCGGCGAGCGGCTCACCGCCGCGAGCCCGCCCCAGGGGAAGCCCCGGGCCGGCCTGCTGCACGGGGCCACCGGTCCTGCACTGCTCTTCCTGCGGCTGTACGAGCGGAACGGCGATCCCGCGCTCCTCGACCTGGCGGGGCGTGCGCTGCGTGCGGACCTCGCCCGGTGCGTGGCGCGGCCCGACGGGAGCCTCGGCGTCGACGAGGGCTGGCGCACGATGCCCTACCTCGGCGAAGGCAGCGTCGGCATCGGGATGGTCCTCGACGACTACCTCGCCCACCGGGACGACGCCGAGTTCGAGGCGGCACGGCCGGGCATCCTCGCCGCCGCCCGCTCACGCTTCTGCGTGCAGCCGGGCCTGTTCCGGGGGCGGGCCGGACTGCTCCTTCACGTCAACCGCAGCACCGCGCCGGGCATCACGCCCGATGACGTCGCCGCGCAGATCGAGGAACTCGGCTGGTTCGCCATGTCGTACGAGGGCCAACTCGCCTTCCCCGGCGAGCAGATGATGCGCCTCTCCATGGACCTGCACACCGGGACGGCGGGCTGTCTCCTCGCCCTCGCCGCCGCGCTCGGCGACGGCGCGGCGCACGTCCCCTTCCTGCCGCCACTGCCGCGGCCCCAGAGCCGGTCCCGCGATTCAGCGGGGTCGTGACACAACCCATAAGGAACACCACGTCCCCAAACGAGAGGGAAGCTCATGGCACTCCTCGACCTGCAGAGCATGGAATCCGACGAGATGACCGGTGGCGGAGGCGGCGGCAGCAACGTGAGCCTGCTCCTGTGCTGGAGCACCGCCAGCATCACTCTTTGTCTGTGATGCCACTTCGCGACTGACGGCACGGAATTGAGGGCCCGGACGGCACCGGCAAAGGCCGTCCGGGCCCGCCGCCACCGCCACGGACAGCAGGGCCCGCAGGCCACCGGGCCCCGCAGGCCACGAGGACGACGAGGACCCGCACCGCATGGCGACGACGACCCCCCGTCCGCAGCACCACCCCACATCCGACGCCGGCCTGTTGCGCGCCGCGACCCGCCACAGTGCCGCCCGCTGCACGGTGTTGGCCCTGTGCACCGTCGCGGCCGCGGGCGCGAGCCTGCTCCTGCCGCTCGCGATCGGCCGCGCCCTGGACGCCGTCCTGACCGGCCATGCGACCGGCGACGCGACCGGCGACGGCGGATCCGACGCCACCCGCTGGATCCTTGTGTGCGCGGCGCTGATCGGCGTCAGCGCCCTCCTCGACGCCGTCGACGGCGTCGTCACCGGGACCACCAACGCCCGCACCACGGCCTGGCTGCGCGGCCGCGTCGCCCGCCATGTGCTCGCCGTCGGCCCGCGCACCACCGCGCGCTTCGCCCACGGCGACCTGGTGGCCCGCCTCGTCGACAACGCCGCGCACGCGGGCATCGCGCCCGCCACGCTGGCCGGGCTGCTCGCGGCCCTGGTCACACCCGTAGGCGCCGTGCTGGCCCTCACCTTGATCGACGGCCTGCTCGCCGTGGTGTTCATAGCCGGAGTACCCGTACTCGTCCTCCTCCTACGGGCGTTCGTGCGCGTCTCGTCGGACTGCGTGGCGCGCTACCAGCAGGTCCAGGGAGACATCGCGGGCCGCCTCAGCGAGGCGATCGGCGGGGCAAGGACCATCGCGGCCGCCCGCACCGAGGACAAGGAGGCGGCGCGCGTCCTCGGGGCGCTGCCCGAACTCACCCGCCAGGGCCACCGGATGTGGCGGGCCCAGGGCCGCTCCCAGGCACAGGCCGTCATGGTCGCGCCACTCCTGCAGCTCGCGGTCGTGGCCGTGGCGGGCCATCTGCTCCTGGAACACCGCATCACCGTCGGCGAGTTGCTGGCCGCGTCCCGGTACGCGGTGCTCGCCACCGGGATCGGGATGCTCGTCGGACAGCTGGGCGGCCTGGTACGGGCGAGGGCGGCGGCGCGGCGCCTGGGAGAGGTGCTCGCGGAACCGGAGACCGCGTACGGTGCGGCCGAACTCCCCGCGGGGGGCGGGCTGTTGGAACTCCACGGAATCAAGGCGACGCGCGGCGGACGCGCCGTGCTCGACGGCGTCGACCTGACGGTTCCCGCGGGCGGCACGCTCGCCGTGGTCGGCCGCTCCGGCGCGGGCAAGTCGCTGCTGGCCGCCCTCGCGGGGCGCCTCGCCGACCCCGACGAAGGGGACGTACGCCTCGACGGCGTCCCGCTGCGCTCGCTCGGCCGCGCCGAGCTGCGCCGCGAGGTCGGCTACGCCTTCGAACGCCCCGCGCTGCTCGGCGCGACCCTGGAGGACACGATCGGCTTCGGCACCCCGCGTCCGGCCCCCGCCCGCATCCGCGAAGCGGCCGGCGCGGCCCGCGCCGACACCTTCATCACCCGCCTGCCCGACGGCTACGCCACCCCCTGCGCCCAGGCGCCGCTGTCCGGCGGAGAGGTCCAACGCCTCGGTCTAGCAAGGGCGTTCGCGCGCGGCGGGCGGCTGCTGATCCTGGACGACGCGATGTCGAGCCTGGACACCGTGACGGAACACCACATCGCCGAAGCCCTGCTCCACCACACCCCGCACCGCAGCCGCCTGATCATCGCCCACCGGGCCACGACGGCGGCCCGCGCGGACTCGGTGGCCTGGCTGCACGAGGGCCGGATCCGGGCGGTGGGGAGGCATGAGGAACTGTGGCAGCGAGCGGAGTACCGGGAGGTGTTCGGCGCGTGACAAGGCCGCCCACAGGAGCCCAAAGCCCCTACCGCCGGGGTGTCCGCTTCCTGTCGCGCAGGTGGCCGGTGGTGCTGCGGCTCGCCCTCTGGTCGGTACTGGAGACCGGGCAGACCTTCCTCGCCGGGTACGCCCTCGCGCGCGCCCTGGACGACGGGTTCCTCGCGGGGGACGAGGCGGTCGGCCTCGGGTGGCTCGGCGCGGGCGCGCTGGGCGTGGCGGCCGCCGCTTACGGCACGGGACGGGTGTACCGCGCGGTCGCCGACCTCGTGGAACCCCTGCGGGACACCCTGGTGCGGCAAGTCGTCGACCGGGGCCTGCGGGAGGCGGACGGCGCCGCCGTGTCCCGGCTCACCCAGCAGGTGGAGATCGCCAGGGACACCTTCGCGGGCCTGGTGATGGTGTCCCGCTCCTTCGTCCTCACGGCGGTGGGCGCGCTGGTCGGCCTGTTCTCGCTGGCCCCGCTGCTCCTCCTGGTGGTCGCACCGCCGCTGCTCGCGGGCATCGCCCTGTTCGTTGCGTCGCTGCGGCCCCTTGCCCGCCGCCAGGAGACGTTCCTCGTCGCGGACGAGGGCATCGCGGGCCAACTGGGCGCGGTCTGCCCGGGGTTGCGGGACGTCGCCGCGGCGGGCGCGGAACGGGACGTGGCCGCCGACCTGGACCGGGGTATCGCCGCGGAGTACGCGGCGGCCCGTGCCCTCGCCCGCTGGGGCATCCTGCGCACGGCGGCACTGGCGACCGGCGGCCAGCTCCCACTCGTCCTGCTCCTCGCCACGGCCCCCTGGCTCCTGAACCGCGGAGTGACACCGGGCGCCCTGGTAGGAGCCATCGCCTATGTCACGCAGGCCCTGCTCCCCGCCCTGCACAACCTGATCAACGGCCTGGGCGCGAGCGGCTCCCGCCTGGCGGTGGTACTCCAGCGACTTGCGTGGGCGCCACCGATTCGGGAGGCCGAGGGCGCGCCGGAGTCCTGGCCCGTGTCGGGCTCCGGGCCTGTGTCGGGATCCGTGTCCGCGCCGGGCTCCGTGCCCGCGCCGGGATCCGAGCCCGAGCCGGAATCCGCGCTGGGCTCCGAGCCCGAGCTGGGCTCCGCGCCCGAGCCGGAATCCGCGTTGGCGTCCGCGCCCGAGCCGGGCTCCGAGCCCGAGCTGGGCGCCCTGCCCGCGTCGGGCTCCGCTCCCACCCCAGACCCCAAACCCCCCGAATCAGCTCCCCCCGAGGCCGCGCCCGCCCTCCATCTGTCCCGCGTCACCTTCGCCTACGGCCCCCGCGCCGAACCCGTCGTACGCGATCTGTCCCTCACCGTCCCCCGCGGCGGTCACCTGGCCGTCGTCGGGCCCAGCGGGATCGGGAAGTCGACGCTGGCCGGTCTTGTCGCCGGGCTGCTGACGCCGGGGGAGGGGATCGTCCAGGTCGACGGGCGGTCTGTGCGGGGGCAAGAGGCCGTTGCGCGGCGGGTGTTGATTCCGCAGGAGGCGTACGTCTTCACCGGCTCGGTGCGGGAGAACCTGGCGTATCTGCGGGCGGACGCCGTGCCGGACGGTGAGCTGGTGGCGGCTGCGCGGGCCGTCGGTGCCGAGGCGCTCATCGAGCGGCTTGGCGGGCTCGCGGCGCCGGTCGACCCGGGCGCGCTCTCCGCGGGCGAGCGCCAGCTCATGGCGCTGACCCGCGCCCATCTCTCGTACGCACCGCTCGCCCTCCTCGACGAGGCCACCTGCCATCTCGACCCGGTGGCCGAGTCCCGCGCCGAGCGGGCGTTCGCGGCCCGCCCCGGCGGCACCCTCGTCGTCATCGCCCACCGCATCAGCTCGGCCAGGCGCGCGGACCGGATCCTGGTGATGGACGGGCCGCGCACCCTGTGCGGCAGCCATGCGGAACTCGTCGAACGGTCCGCGCTCTATCGTGATCTCGCCGGGAACTGGGGTCCTGCGGGCGGACCTTGGAGTCCTGCGGACGGGACTTCAGACCCAGCCCTCCCCGCGCGAGATCCGGATCGCGTCGATCCTGTTGCGGGCCCCGGTCTTGCGGGTGATGGCGGCCATGTAGTTGCGCACCGTCCCGTTGGACAGATGCAGACGGTGCGCTATCTCGGCGACGGGAGCGCCCCCGGCGGCGAGTGAGAGCACCATCAACTCCCGGTGCGTCAGCGGCATCTGAGCGGCCCTCAGGAAGGCATGGCCCAGTGAGTCGTCCACGAAGCGTCGGCCGGACGCCACCGTCCTGATCCCGGCGAGCAGCCGTTCGGGGCCGCTGCCCTTGTCGACGTAGCCGAGGGCTCCCGCGTCCATGCTGCGGCGCAGCAGACCAGGACGGTCTCCGCTGGCCAGAACGAGGACCGGGCACCCCGGGCCGTTGCTCACCGGCCGGGACAGCTCCTCCAAGGCGTCGGACGCGTACTCCGTCTCGCCGTCGGGGTCGACCACACAGAGGTCGGGCCGCACCGCGCCGGTGCGCTCGCGGGCGCTGTTCCACGGCGCATGGAACACCTCCAGGTCCGGCTCGCGGGCGAGACGTTCCGCCAGGGCCGATCGCAGCAGACAGGCATCGTGCACGAGAAGTACCCGGATCACGTTCCGCCCCTCCAGCTCTGCCACGGTTCCGGCTGCTTCGTTCAGCACGTATGCCATTCATAGTGGCGCCGAGGGTCCGCACGGGCGCGGATAACTGGCCAAGCACGACGGGAAGAGGCTCGGGGGCGCATTTGCCAGGCGACAGTGCGCCCCCTGTGCCCCGTGCGCGGTGATCGGGAGCCCTTGCGCGGGGGCTTTCGGTGGGCGCGGTCTACGCCGCTTCCGGCACCGTCAGGTCGATAAGGCGGCACACCATCTCAATGTCGATCTTGACCTGGGCGATCGACGCCCGCCCCGAGAGCCAGGTGATCAGAGCCGAGTGCCAGGTGTGCTCGATGACCCGGACCGCCGAGAGCTGCTCGGGCGTCGGCGGCTCCGTCAGGCCCATCGCGTCCAGGATGATCGCCGTGGTCAGCCGCGAGACCGTGTCCACCTCGGGGCTCACCGAACGGTCGGCGAAGGTCAGCGCACGCACCATCGCGTCCGCCAGATGCGGCTCGCGCTGCAGGGCACGGAAGGCCCGCATCAGCGTCTCGGCGACCCGCTCGGCCGGGGTCTCGCCGGCGGGCGGGCGCTTACGGATCGTCCCGTGCATGTGCTGGAGCTGGTCCTGCATCGTGGCGACCAGGAGATGCACCTTGGAGGGGAAGTAGCGGTACAGCGTGCCGAGCGCGACGCTGGAGGACTCGGCGACCTCACGCATCTGCACCGCGTCGAAACCGCCCCTGCTGGCGAGCTGGGCGCTGGCGTGCAGGATGCGGCGGCGGCGCGCCTCCTGCCGTTCGGTGAGGGGCGGCGACGCCGGATCAGCCGCTGTGACGTCCACTGCTCTGGCTTCCGCTGTCATATGTCCCGTTGTTCCGTCGTCCCGTTCAGGCCACGTCGCCGGTCAGCATGGCAGGGCACCCGCCGTGGCGCGAATCACCTGATCCGGGCCTTACAGCTCGGCTACCTGCCGGTAGATTCAGAGCTCGTCCAGCGATCATTCAACGATCATCCAGTGACCAAGTCTGAAACTTGTTCTAGATTACCGTCCCGGCGTAACCTCGCGGACAACTGCACGGAGAAGGGGGCCGAGAGTGACCGCTGAGGCCATGGAGGCGGGCCCCCGAGAGGGCTCCGACGCCGACGGCGAACGACCGTTGCGCATCGCTCTCCTCACGTATAAAGGGAACCCGTTCTGCGGGGGACAGGGCGTCTACGTACGCCATCTCTCGCGCGAGCTCGCCCGCCTCGGCCACAGCGTCGAAGTGATCGGCGCACAGCCCTATCCCGTCCTGGACGAGGGCGAGGGTCTTGCGGGCCTCAAGCTCACCGAGCTGCCGAGCCTCGACCTCTACCGCTCGCCCGACCCCTTCCGCACGCCGAAGCGCGACGAGTACCGCGACTGGGTCGACGCGCTCGAAGTGGCGACGATGTGGACCGGCGGCTTCCCCGAGCCCGCCACCTTCAGTCTCCGTGCCCGCCGTCATCTGCGCGCCAGGCGGGGCGAGTTCGACGTCGTACACGACAACCAGACGCTCGGCTACGGCCTGTTGGGCGACCTGGGCGCACCGCTCGTCTCGACGATCCACCACCCCATCACCGTGGACCGCCAGTTGGAGCTGGACGCGGCGCCCGACTGGAAGCGCCGGATGTCCGTGCGCCGCTGGTACGCGTTCACCCGCATGCAGAAGCGCGTGGCGCGGCGGCTGCCCTCCGTGCTCACCGTCTCCGGCACATCGCGCCAGGAGATCGTCGACCACCTCGGCGTACGCGACGACCGCATCAGCGTCGTCCACATCGGCGCCGACACGCATCTCTTCTCGCCGGACCCGTCCGTCCCCGAGGTGCCGGGCCGCATCGTGACGACGTCCAGCGCGGACGTCCCGCTCAAGGGCCTGATCTACCTCATCGAGGCCCTTGCCAAGGTCCGCACCGAGAACCCCGCCGCCCATCTCGTCGTCGTCGGCAAGCGCGCCGAGGACGGCCCGGTGGCCCAGGCGATCGAACGGCACGGCCTCGCAGGCGCCGTCGAGTTCGTCAAGGGCATCACCGACGCGGAACTGGTCGACCTGGTCCGCTCGGCGCAGATCGCGTGCGTGCCTTCTCTCTACGAGGGCTTCTCGCTCCCCGCGGCGGAGGCGATGGCGACCGGTACGCCGCTCCTCGCGACGACCGGCGGCGCGATCCCGGAGGTCGCGGGCCGGGACGGCGAGACCTGCCTCGCGGTGCCGCCGGGCGACCCGGGCGCGCTTGCCGACGGCCTGACCCGGCTGCTCGGCGACCGCGAACTGCGCGTCCGCCTGGGCGCGGCGGGCCGCGAGCGGGTGCTCGCCAACTTCACCTGGGCCCGCGCCGCCCAGGGCACCGCAGAGCTGTACCGCGCGGCGATCGCCCGCACTTCAGGCCCGCAATCCGGCCGCCGCCCCGCGGCCACCCCGACATACTCCGGGAGCCATCGCTGATGCTGACCGTCGACTTCACCCGCTTCCCGCTCGCCGCGGGCGACCGCGTACTCGATCTGGGCTGCGGCGCGGGCCGGCACGCCTTCGAGTGCTACCGGCGCGGCGCCCAGGTGGTGGCCCTCGACCAGAACGCCGAGGAAATCAGCGAGGTCGCCAAGTGGTTCGCCGCGATGAAGGAGGCGGGCGAGGCCCCGGCGGGCGCCACGGCGACCGCGATGGAGGGCGACGCGCTCAACCTCCCCTTCCCCGACGAGTCGTTCGACGTCGTGATCATCTCCGAGGTCATGGAGCACATCCCCGACGACAAGGGCGTACTGGCGGAGATGGTGCGGGTCCTCAAGCCCGGCGGCCGCATCGCCGTGACCGTCCCGCGCTACGGCCCGGAGAAGGTCTGCTGGGCCCTGTCGGACGCGTACCACGAGGTCGAGGGCGGCCACATCCGCATCTACAAGGCGGACGAACTGCTCGGCAGGATGCGGGAAGCGGGCCTGAAGCCGTACGGCACACACCACGCGCACGCCCTGCACTCGCCGTACTGGTGGCTCAAGTGCGCGTTCGGCGTGGACAACGACAAGGCGCTGCCAGTGCGGGCGTACCACAAGCTCCTGGTCTGGGACATCATGAAGAAGCCCCTGGCAACGAAGGTGGCGGAGCAGCTCCTGAACCCGATCGTCGGCAAGAGCTTCGTGGCGTACGCGACCAAGCCGCACCTGCCGAAGACCGACGCGTGACGAGCCCGGAGCGGACGGAGCACCTCGTCCTGCCCGGAGTCCTGACGGCCGATCAGGCCGCGCACACGGTACGCGGGATACTCGCCGTCCAGCGCGAGGACGGCGCGATCCCGTGGTTCCGCGGTCACCACCTGGACCCGTGGGACCACATCGAGGCCGCCATGGCCCTGGACGCGGCGGGCGAGCACGCGGCGGCGGCCCGCGCCTACGAGTGGCTGGCGAGGCACCAGAACCCGGACGGCTCCTGGTACGCGGCATACGCCGATGGCGACCCGCACGACGTGACGGACCGGGGCCGCGAGACGAACTTCTGCGCGTACCTGTCGGTCGGCGTCTGGCACCACTACCTCTCGACCGGCGACGACACGTTCCTGGACCGCATGTGGCCCGCGGTAGTGGCATCAGTGGAGTTCGTCCTCGCCCTCCAACAACCCGGCGGCGAGATCGGCTGGAAGCGCGAGCCGGACGGCACCCCGGTGAACGAGGCGCTCCTGACCGGCAGTTCATCGATCCACCAGGCGCTGCGCTGCGCCCTGGCGATCGCGGACCAACGCGAAGAACCCCAGCCGGACTGGGAGTTGGCGACCGGCGCACTCGCCCACGCGATCCGCAGCCACCCCGAGCGGTTCCTGGACAAGGACCACTACTCGATGGACTGGTACTACCCGATCCTGGGCGGCGCGCTGACGGGTGAGCGGGCCAAGTCCCGCATGGAGGCGGACTGGAACCGCTTCGTCGTCCCCGGCCTCGGTGTGCGCTGCGTCGTCCCCAACAACTGGGTGACGGGCGGCGAGAGCGCCGAACTCGCCCTGTCCCTCTGGGTGTTGGGCGAGTCCGACCGCGCCCTGGAGATCCTTCAGTCCATCCAGCACCTGCGCGACCCCGAGTCCGGCCTCTACTGGACGGGCTACGTCTTCGACGACAAGGCGATCTGGCCCCGAGAGCTGACGTCATGGACGGCGGGCTCGATCCTGCTCGCCGTGGCGGCGCTGGGCGGCGACGAGGCCACCTGCGCGGTGTTCTCGGGCGACCGGCTGCCGGTGGGGCTCGCCCCGGAGTGCTGCGGGGCTCCGGCCGGGGGTCAGTAGCGGCGGAGGCGCCCTGCGATGGCGTCGCCTACGAGCACGTACACGACGGCTGCGAGCCCATAGCCCGAGACGACCCGCGCCCACGCGTCGTCGAACGTGAACAGGTCGTGAGACCAGCCCGCGAGCCAGCGGGCCACGTCGTGCACGAACTGGACGAGATCGTTGGCACGGTTCGCGTCCAGCAGGTACATGAGGATCCACAGCCCGAGGACGAAGCCCATCACATCGGCGACGATGACGATGACCTTCGCGGCTTCGCTGGTGCCCCGTGCGTGTCGGTTGGTCATGTGTCGTGTGGACATGAGGGGCGAGTACCGGCCACGCCCCCGGTGAAACCCGTACGGGTCCGCCCCGGTGGCGGGCCCGGGTGCCGGGGGTGAGGCTGCCGGGAAGAGCCGTCGCCCCGGGAGGTCCCCCCTTGTCCCCGTCGTCCGCCGCCGTATGCCGCTCCGTCGTCGCCCCTCTGCTCTGCTGCACCTTGCTCGCGGGCGTCACGGCGTGCGGCGGCGATGACGAGGACGCGTCGGCGACGCCGTCCGGTACAAGCTCGGCGGAACGGCAGAAGTTCGCGAAGACGCGGTTCGTCGCGAACGCGGGGATCGCCGCAGGGGCGACATACCAGTGGATCGTCAAACCATTCCGCGCGGGGAAGTTCAAGAGCGGCGCGGACGGCCGCAAAATGGCCCTGGTCAAGGCGGGCCTGGCAGGCACCCTCGCCTACAACCGCCTGAAGGCGGCGACGAAGAACGCGCAGGGCGACCCGACGCTGGCGCGGGCGGTGGCGCCGCTCACGGCCGGGATCGACGCCCTGAAGGACCTCCCGTCGAAGCTCCGCAAGGGCGAATCGACGGAGTCGGTGGTGAACTCCTTCGACGGGGTCATCAACTCGGTGAAGGACGCGGGCAAGGGCGCCGGCGCCGAGGTCACCAACCGGGTGCCGTCGGCGGCGGAGCTGGCGAGGGGCTGAAAACAAGAGCCGCTCATCCCGCGCGGCGACTAGTCCCGCGGCGCGGCCTTCTCCAGATCATCGATCGTGCCGGACATGACGGTCCGGACATGCTCCGTGAGGTGCTCCGCGGGCCAGTCCCACCACGCCACCGCGAGCAGCCGCTCCACCTCCGACTCGCTGTATCGCGTACGAATCAGCTTGGCGGGATTGCCCCCGACCACCCCGTAGTCGGGAACGTCGTCCACGACCACAGACCCGGAAGCGATCACCGCCCCGTGCCCGATGCGCACGCCGGGCATCACCATCACGTCGTACCCGAACCAGACGTCATGGCCTACGACGGTGTCACCCCGCCCCGGCAGCCCGCTGATCAGATCGAAGTGCTCGGACCAGGCGCCGCCCATGATGGGAAAGGGGAAGGTGGATGGCCCGTCCATCCGGTGGTTGGCGCCATTCATGATGAAGCGCACCCCCGTCCCGAACGCGCAGAACTTTCCGATGCGGAGCTTCTCCGGCCCGTAGTGGTAGAGCACGTTGCGCGTCTCGAACTCGGTGGCGTGCTCCGGGTCGTCGTAGTACGAGTACTCACCGACCTCGATCAACTCAGACTTCACCAGCGGCTTCAGAAGCACGACACGAGGCTGGTCCGGGAACGGGTGCAGCACTGTTGGATCGGCCGGTACGAGATTCATGGGTGCGCTGCCTTCCGCTCCTGGTGAACGGCCCCGCCTCCCTGAACGGCCGGGCCATGCGGCAGCATAGGGCGGCCCCCAGATGAACCCCACCGCATTTACGACCTGTACGCCCCTTGCGACCTTCACGACCCGGAGGAACCCCATGGCCGCCGCCGCGCAGCCCAAGCCGGAGATTCTGGCCGCCTTCGAGGCGGCCAAGGGCTTCATGCCGGCCGACGAGGGCCTCGCCCTGTACGCGGCGGCGACCGAGGCTGCGGCGCTCGGCCTTCCGCTCCTGGAGGTCGGGACGTACTGCGGCCGCTCCACGATCCTGCTCGCGGACGCCGCACGCGAGGCGGGCGTCACGGCGATCACGGTCGACCACCACCGGGGCAGCGAGGAGCAGCAGCCGGGCTGGGAGTACCACGACCCGGAGACGGTCGACCCCGAGGTGGGGCAGATGGACACGCTCCCGACCTTCCGCCGCACGCTGCACCAAGCGGGCCTGGAGGAGCACGTGATCGCAATCGTGGGGCGCTCGCCGCAGGTGGCGAAGGCGTGGGGCGGGCCGCTCGGCCTGGTCTTCATCGACGGCGGCCACACGGACGAGCACGCGACGGCCGACTACGAGGGCTGGGCGCCGCACGTCGCGCGGGGCGGCCTCCTCCTGATCCACGACGTCTTCCCGGACCCGGTGGACATCATGACCGGCCAGGCCCCGTACCGCGTCTACCTCAGGGCACTGGAGTCCGGCGCGTTCACCGAGGTCTCGGCAACGGACTCGCTGCGCGTCCTGCGACGAACGGGAGCGGGGATCTGACCCCACCGTTAGAGTCGCAGTCGTGTCGTACGTAGGTCCGGACAGTCATCCCCCACGCCCGCCCCGCCGTTTCAGCGGCGGCCCGCTCACCGTGACGCTCGCCGCGCTGGTGCCGACCTGTCTCGCCGGGTGGCTCATTTACGAGGCGACGAGCGGCCCAGGCGGCAGCGAGCCGCCCAGAACCCTCCCCGCGTCGAGCCAGTCGGCGCAGGGCTCGTCGTCCGCCGGGGCCTCCCCGTCAACGTCCGGCAAGGACGACAAGGGGGAGAAGGACGACGGCAAGGAGAGCGACGCCCCGAGCACTTCCAAGCCGGAGAAGCCGTCGAAGACGGACGGCGGCCGTCCCGCCGCCTCCGGCCCCCTCAAGGGCAAGGTCGTCGTCATCGACCCCGGCCACAATCCGGGCAACGTCAAGCACACGGCGGAGATCAACCGCCTGGTGAACATCGGGACGAACCGCAAGGAATGCGACACCACGGGCACGTCGACCAACAACGGCTACACCGAGGCCCAGTTCACCCTCGACGTCTCGCACCGCCTGCGCACCCTCCTTGAGAAGCAGGGCGCCACGGTCAAGTTCACCCAGGACGCCGACCGCCCCTGGGGCCCCTGTGTCGACGAGCGTGCCCGCATCGGCAACGAGGCCCACGCGGACGCCGTCGTCTCCGTCCACGCCGACGGCTCGGCGGCGGGCAACCGCGGCTTCCATGTGATCCTTCCCGCATTGGTGAAGTCGGGCGCCGCGGACACCACCAAGATCGTGGCCCCCTCCCGCGACCTCGGCGAACGCATCGCGGGCAAGTTCGTGAGCGCGACGGGCAGTGCTCCCTCCAACTACATCGGCGACGGCACGGGACTCGACGTACGCAAGGATCTGGGCGGCCTCAACCTGTCGACCGTTCCCAAAGTGTTCATCGAGTGCGGCAATATGCGGGACGCAAAGGACGAGGCGCTGCTGACCAGCGGCGCGTGGCGGCAGAAGGCGGCGCAGGGGATCTCTGAGGGAATCGTGAGCTTCTTGCGCGGGTAGCGCGGGGGTCTGGGGGTCGGTCTTTATCCCGAGCAGACACCCCACCCGTGCGGACGATAATGTCCTCCGTACGATGGGGGGCCACCCCCGCGCTTTGCGCCGCATCCCTGGGGCGCCAGCGACGCCTCCACCGACGAGACGACTTACGAAGGACCTGAAGTGAATATCCGCTCTCTCACTCGAGGCGACGGCGTGGTGATCGGAGCAGCGGTGTTGCTGTTCATCGCCTCGTTCCTGGAAATCTGGGACATCGAAGGCATCTCAGACTCCGCCGATATCCCGAACGCCTGGAACAGTGGACCGTTCCTGCTCGGTGTCACCCTGGCCGGGCTCATCGGCGCCGTCTGCATCGTCGTCTCGCGCGGCCTGCCGACGCCCCCGAAGGTGCTCGGCCTCGACCTCGGACACTTCGGTGTCGCCTTCACCGTCGCGGCCGCATGGAGCGCCCTCGGTCAGGTCTTCGACCCGGCCAGCGGCTTCGACAACATGGGCCAGGGCGGTGACAGCGGCTTCGACGCCGGTATCGGCACCATCCTCTCCCTGATCGCCACCCTGATCATGGCTGCCGGCGCGGTCCTCGCGCTGACGATCCCCGCCTTCAAGGCCTCCCTCGTCGGCGCCCCGCGCCCGGCCGCCCCCCAGCCCTACGGCGGCCAGCCGCAGGGTGGTTACGGGTACCCCGGTGCTCAGGGTCAGCCGCAGCAGGGTCAGCCCTACGGCGCCCAGCCGCAGCAGGGGCAGCAGCCCTATGGTGCGCAGCCGCAGCAGCAGACGCCGCCGCCCGCGCAGGCGCAGCCCGCCGGTGACTTCTCGCCGTTCTGGTTCGCCGTACCGGCTCCGCGTCCGCTGTACGCGGAGGACGGCTCGCCGACGCCGATCGCCGAACTGGCGCCCGGCACCTGGTACTTGGCCGTCGAGCAGCGCGGCCCCGGCCTGGTGGCCCAGACGCAGGACGGCCGTCGTGGCGTCCTGCAGGACATCACCGGGATCCAGCGCGGCTGATCCACGCAAGTCGCAGTGCGACGGCCCCTCGCCCTTCCGGGCGGGGGGCCGTTGTCGTACAGTCGCCACCCGACAAGGAGCTGACGGCTCGTCAGTTGTCAGGAAGGATCGGGGCATGCGGCTCGGACTCGCACTCGGCTACTGGGGGCGCGGCCCCGACTCGGATCACGTCGCACTCGCCCAGGAGGCCGAGCGGCTCGGCTACGACTCCGTGTGGACCGCCGAGGCCTGGGGCTCGGACGCGTTCACGCCGCTGACCTGGATCGCGGCGCGGACCTCACGGATCAAGCTGGGTACGGCTGTTGCGCAGATGGCGGCGCGGTCGCCGGTGACGACCGCCATGCATGCACTGACCCTCGACCACCTGTCCGGCGGCCGGATGATGCTCGGGCTCGGGCTCTCGGGGCCGCAGGTGGTGGAGGGGTGGTACGGGCGTCCGTTCCCGAAGTCGCCGCTGACGGCGACGCGGGAGTACGTGGACGTCATCCGCCAAGTCCTGCGGCGGGAGGGGCCGGTGGCCCTGGACGGCCGCTTCCATGCGCACCCCTACCAGGGGGAGGACGGGACGGGCCTCGGCAAACCCCTGAAGCCGATCACGCATCCCCTGCGGGCCGATCTGCCGGTGCTCCTGGGCGCGGAGGGGCCCAAGAACATCGCCCAGACGGCGCGCATCGCGGACGGGTGGCTGCCGCTGTACTGGTCGCCGATGCGGACGGATGTGTACGAGGCGTCGCTGGCGGGGGCTCGGGACGACTTCATGGTCGCGCCGATGGCGCGGGCGAAAGTGTGCGACGACGTGGCGGAAGGCCTGCTGCCGGTGAAGGCGATGCTCGGCTTCTACATCGGGGGGATGGGGCCATCCGCACGGAACTTCCACGCGGAGCTGATGGCACGGATGGGGTTCGAGGAGGAGGCCCGGCGGATCCAGGACCTGTTTCTGGCGGGGCGCAGGGAGGAGGCGGTCCTTGCCGTGCCGGATGCGTTCGCCGATGAGATTTCGTTGGTGGGGCCGCGGGAGCGGGTCGCTGAGCGGCTGGCGCTGTGGCGGAAGGGGCCGGTGACGGATCTGCTTGTCCTGGCGCCGGATCGGCATACGTTGCGGGTGCTGGCGGAGTTGAACGGCTAGGGGGCGGCGGAAGCTTTGCGCACCGGCGGTTCATTGGTGCCGGGGCCGCCCGGTTGTCCCGAGAGTGGCGGTTCCGGGCCGGGAGTCAAGGGCGCTCCGCTGCGCTGCGCGTCGGCTGCGCCGATTGCGCTTCGCTTCACCCTTGACACCCAGCCCTCCACCGCGAGGAGCGATTTGACCGGGCGGCCACGAAGCGGGGCTCACGGGACTGGGGGATGGGTCATCCGGCTTGAGCGCCGGGTGCGGACTTGTTCGTGCAGCGTGCCGCCGGCTGGAGGGGTGGGAGGGGTGCGCGGTCGGCTCGGGGATGGGTCCCGGCTTCGTCAAGCGTCCGCCGACCGGATCTTCCGGGGCGGGTGCCGGGTGGGGGGGGTACAACTCGCTGTTTCTGGTGGCCAGTTGATCCCCGGGACTGGCCAGCTGGGGGGTGTGGGGGACCTACTTCGGCAAAGTTGCGTTTCGAATTCCGCGCGCCCCCCTTGTGCCAGAACACAACTTTCCCAAAGTAGGTCCCCACCCCCAGCCCACACCCGCGCCGCCCCCGCCCGATCGAGCCCGATCCCGCCGGACTGTCAGTCGCGGCAGGGGCACGGCACTTCCCGCGCCCCCGAACCCACACCTGAACGCGTCCTTCGCGTACCGTGCCCGCGACGGCCACCCCGGAAGATCCGGTCCGCACTCGCTTGACGAAACCTGGACCCATCCCCGAAGCGGCTGCGTGCCCCTGACCGTGCGGCCAGCCGGGGAGATCCGGTCGTCGGACGCTTGACGAGACCGGGACCCATCCCCGAGCGGATCGCGCACCCCTCCAGCGATGCGGCGCGCTGCTCCGAACTGGTCCGCACCCGGCCGCGAAGCCGGGTGGCCCGCCGGGTGGTCCCCGTGAGCCCCGCTTCCAGGGCCGCCCGGTCATCTTGCTTCTCGCGGTGGAGGGGTGGGTGTCAGGGGTGGAGCGAAGCGGAATCGGCGCAGCCGACGCGCAGCGCAGCGGAGCGCCCTTTACACCCGGCCCGGAACCGCCACTCTCGGGACAACCGGGCGGCCCCGGCACCAACTCGATGCTGGCCCAGCCAACAGCACCCCTACGCCCGCACCTCACTCCCGCCCGGCAGCAGCAGGTCCACCTCCACCGCAGCCCGGTCATCCCCCTGATACGCCGCCGCCGAGGCCAGCGGCGCATGCCCCGCCGCCGTCGCCGCGAGGACGTAGGAGCCGTCCGACGGGACGGAGAGCGAGTAGCGGCCGCTCTCGTCCGTCAGCGCCGCGCCCGCCTGCCGCCCCCGGCGGTCGATCAGCGTGACCTTGGCGCGGGCCACCGGCGCACCGGCGGGGCTCAGGACCCGGCCGTGGAAGCCGGTCAGCGCTTCCTCCGCGGCCCGCAGATTCGCGTCCTCCTCGCTGCTCGCCCGCAGCTGCGGCTTGGCGGAAGAGCGGCGCGCGGAGGGGAGGAAGAGGGCGAGCAGCAGGCCGAGCCCGACCGCGCCCGTGGCGATGAGGAACGAGGTGCGGAAGCCCTCCATCGTGGGGACCGCGACACCGCCCACGTGGTTCGCCGTGTTCGCGAGGACCATGCCGATGACGGCACTCGACACCGACGTACCGATCGAGCGCATCAGGGTGTTCAGGCCGTTCGCCGCGCCTGTTTCGGACGGGTCGACCGCGCCGATGATCAGCGCCGGCAGCGAGGAGTACGCGAGGCCGATGCCCGCGCCGACGACCACCGAGATCACGATCGTCTGCCAGGCCGCGCTCATCAGGCCGAGGCCCGCCCCGTAGCCGATCGCGATGATCAGCATGCCGAGGATGAGGGTCACCTTCGGGCCGTACTTCGCCGACAGGCGGGCGTAGACCGGGGCCGTGAACATCATCGTCAGGCCCAGCGGCGCCACGCACAGGCCCGCGACGACCATGGACTGGCCGAGGCCGTAGCCGGTCGACACGGGCAGTTGGAGCAGCTGCGGGAGGACGAGGGAGATCGCGTAGAAGGCGACACCGACCATGATCGACGCCAGGTTGGTCAGGAGCACCTCGCGCCGGGCCGTCGTGCGCAGGTCCACCAGCGGGGCCTTCAGGCGCAGTTCCATCACGCCCCACAGGACCAGGACGACCGCCGCCGCGCCGAACAGGCCGAGCGTCGTGCCCGACGACCAGCCCCAGTCGCTGCCCTTGGTGATGGGCAGGAGGAAGAGGACCAGGCCTGCGGAGAGGCCGATCGCGCCGAGCACGTCGAAGGTGCCCTCGGCCTTCACATTGCTCTCGGGCACGAAGAGGAGGGTGAGGAGCATCGAGGCGACGCCAAGGCCCGCGGCGCCGAAGAACAGGGCGTGCCAGTCGGTGTGCTGCGCGGTCAGCGCGGCGACCGGCAGGGCGAGGCCGCCGCCGACGCCGATGGAGGAGCTCATCAGGGCCATGGCGGAGCCGAGCTTCTCGCGGGGCAGCTCGTCGCGCATCAGGCCGATGCCGAGCGGGATGGCGCCCATCGCGAAGCCCTGGAGGGCACGGCCGATGATCATGATGACCAGGTCGTCGGTGAAGCCGCAGATCAGGGAGCCCACGACCATCACGGCCAGGCTCGTCAGGAGCATGCGGCGCTTGCCGTAGAGGTCACCGAGGCGGCCCATGATGGGGGTCGAGACGGCGCCGGCGAGCAGGGTCGATGTCATGACCCAGGTGGCGTTCGACGGGGTGGTGCTCAGCAGGGCGGGCAGGTCCTTGATGACCGGCACCAGGAGCGTCTGCATCACCGCGACGACGATGCCTGCGAAGGCGAGTACGGGGACGACTCCGCGGGTGCCGCGTTGCCGGGGCGTCGACTGCGTCATGGGGTGGGGCCTCCGGGGGACGTGCGGGTTGTGCGCTGTGGCAGGGGTACGTGCAGGACGAACCTGTTTCCTGGGGCGACTATTCCGATGAATGTCGTACGAGGGGAAGTCTTGACCCGTTGTTAACCAGTCGGTTAAGCGGGGTCCTCGGGTGCCGGTCAAGCGTGCCCGCATCTGACCTTCCGTCAGATTGCACCTTCCGTTGGATTGGAACGTGTTCTACTCTGGCGCCGTCCCGGAAGCTGCTACCGGCGAGGACGCGCATGGGGATCGGAATCACGCAGGAACAGCGGGAGTTGGCGGACGCGGCGCGCGGCTGGATCACCCGCGCCGTGCCGCCCGAGGAGATACGCAAACTGCTCGACGCCCCGCCGGGCACAGGGGGCAGGCCCGCCTACTGGGACGGGCTCGCGGAGCAGGGGCTGCTCGCGGTGCATCTGCCCGAGGAGTACGGAGGCGGGGGCGGCGGGCTCGACGACCTCGCCGTGGTCCTGGAGGAGGCGGGCCGCGCCGCGCTGCCGGGGCCCTATCTCGCCAGCGCCCTCGCCTCCGTCGTTCTGCATCGGGCGGGCGTCAGGGAGCTGGCCGCAGAGCTTGCGTCCGGCGCGCGGATCGGGGCCGTCGCACCGGGCCCGGGCACGCTGACCGCGGTGTCCTTGCCCGACGGGTACGTCCTGGACGGGACGGCGCCGCCGGTGCTCGGCGGTGCCGACGCCGACTTGCTGATCCTGGCCGCCGAATCGGCGGGCGGAACACGGTGGTTCGCTGTCGACGCGGCCGCGCTGAACGTGCGTACCCAGGAGAGTGCCGATCCGACGCGGCCCACCGCCGAGGTGGCCGCGGACGGCGTCGAGGTCCCCGCGGGGCGGGTGCTCGACGTCGGATCGGCGCTCGTGCGGGACCTGGCGTGTGTCGTGTACGCGGCCGACGCGTGCGGGGTCGCGGCGTGGGCCCTGGAGACCGCCACCGAGTACGCCAAGGTGCGCGAGCAGTTCGGGCGGCCGATCGGGCAGTTCCAGGCCGTCAAGCACCTCTGCGCCGACATGCTGGTGCGGGTCGAGCAGGCGCGAGCCCTGGTGTGGGACGCGGCGCGGGCGGGCGGCGAGCCGGATGAGGACGTGCGGGGGCTTGTCTCCGCGCTCGCCGCCGGGACGGCCCTGGACGCCGCCTACTCCTGCGCCAAGGACTGCGTCCAGATCCTCGGGGGCATCGGCTTCACCTGGGAGCACGACGCCCATCTGTATCTGCGCCGCGCGGTCGTGGCACGCCAGCTGCTCGGTACGGGCGACACCCACCGGCTGCGGGCGGTGCGCCTCGCGGAGGGCGGTGCGCGGCGGGAGCTGCGGACCGAGCTGCCGGCCGAGGCCGCGGCGTACCGGGAGCGGGCGCGCGAGGCCGTCGCCCCGGCGCGCGGACTCGACCCGGCGGCCGCCCGCAAGGCCCTCGCGCCGACCGGCTACGCGGCGCCGCACCTGCCCGAGCCGTACGGCCTGGGCGCGGGACCGGTGCAACAGCTCGCCGTCCAGCAGGAGTTGACGGACGCCGGGGTCCGGCTTAGCGAGCTGGGCATCGCCACCTGGGTGGTGCCCTCGCTCATCGCGTACGGGACTCAGGAGCAGCGGGAGCAGTATCTGCCGCCGACGCTGCGGGGCGAGCTGCTCTGGTGCCAGCTGTTCAGCGAGCCGGAGGCGGGCTCCGACCTGGCCGCGCTGCGGACGCGGGCCGAGCGCGTCGACGACGGCTGGCTGATCAACGGCCAGAAGGTGTGGACGAGCGCCGCGCAGTGGGCGGACTTCGGGATCCTGCTCGCCCGCACGGACCCCGAAGCCCCCAAGCACAAGGGACTTACGTACTTCCTCATCGACATGAAGCGGGCCAAGGGCGTCGACATCCGCCCGCTCAAGGAGATCACCGGGGACTCCCTCTTCAACGAGGTCTACTTCGACGACGTCCTGCTGCCCGCCGACGCGGTCGTCGGCGAGGTGAACGACGGCTGGCGCGTCGCCCGCCACACGCTGGGAAACGAACGCGTCCACATGGCCGACCAGTTGACCTTCGACACGGGGCTCGAAGCGCTCATCGCGCGCGCCGGTGAGCTCGACGGGGCGCACCGCGCGCGGATCGGCGCGCTCGCCGCCGAGGCGCACGCGCTCGCCTGCATCGGCCTGCGCACCACGATGCGGCAGGTGGCGGGCGCGGAACCGGGGGCCGGTGCCTCCATCCGCAAGCTGGTGCAGACCCCGCATCAGCAGAAGGTGGCCGAGCTCGCGCTCGAACTCCTCGGCCCGGCGGGCGCGTTGCGGGAGGGGGCCGGGGAGCGGGCGCTGCACGGCTTCCTGATGTCGCGCTGCCTGACCATCGCGGGCGGGACCACGCAGGTGCAGCTCAACGTCGTCGCCGAGCGGCTGCTCGGCCTACCGCGTGACTGAGAGGAAGACATGAAGGCGTACATCGTCGGCGTCGGCATGACCAAGTTCGAGAAGCCCGAGACGCGGGACTGGCAGTACTGGGACATGGCGAAGGAGGCAGGCACCAAGGCCCTTGACGACGCCGGGATCTCGTACGAGGAAGTGGAGCAGGTCCCCGTCGGGTACTGCTTCCAGGCCTCGACGGCCGGCCAGCGCGCCGCCTACGAACTGGGCCTGACCGGCGTCCCCGTCTACAACGTCAACAACAACTGCGCGACGGCGTCGACGGCGCTCATGATGGCGCGGCAGTTCGTCGAGGGCGGCATCAACGACTGCGTCCTTGCGCTCGGATTCGAGAAGATGGCGCGCGGTGCGTTGGGGGGAGGGAGCGATGGCGGCGACTTCGAGACATCGCCCGTCGCCCGTCATTACGGCGTGATGGCGGCGCGGCACGGCTTCGAGATGACTCCGCCCACCGCTCAGATCTTCGGCAACGCGGCCCGCGAGCACATGGAGAGGTACGGCACGACGGTCGCGCAGCTCGCGGCGGTCGGCGCCAAGAACCACCGGCACTCGGTGAACAATCCGTACGCCCAGTTCCAGGACGCGTACACGGTCGACGAGATCCTCGCCGCCAAGACGATCCACCATCCGCTCACCAAGCTGCAGTGCTCGCCGACGTCGGACGGTTCGGCGGCGGCCGTGGTCGCATCCGAGCGGTTCGTGGAGCGGCACCGACTCCAGGACCGGGCCGTGGAGATCGCCGGGCAGGCGATGACCACCGACACGGGGGAGTCCTTCGACTCGGGGTCGTGCATCGACGTCGTGGGGCAGCCGATGTCGCGGGCGGCCGCGCGCGATGCGTACGACAAGGCGGGCATCGGCATCGAGGACGTCGACGTGATCGAGCTGCACGACTGCTTCTCGATCAATGAGCTTCTTACGTACGAGGCGCTGGGCATGTGTGCGGCGGGGGAGTCCGGCAAGCTCGTCGAGAGTGGCGCGACCACGTACGGAGGCCGCTGGGTCGTGAACCCGTCGGGCGGACTGATCTCCAAGGGGCATCCGCTCGGCGCGACGGGCATCGCCCAAGTCGCGGAACTCACCTGGCAGTTGAGGGGGCAGGCCGATGAGCGTCAGGTGGCGGGCGCGCGGGTGGGTCTGGCGCACAACATCGGGCTCGGCGGCGCGGCGGTGGTGACGTTGCTGCGGCGGTAGTGGTCGTAGGAAGCGCTGGTCGTAGGGAGCGGCGGTCGTAGGAAGCAGTGGTCGTAGGAAGACGGAGTAGGAAGACGGCGTAGAAAGACCTAGTCCTCTTGTCCGAGGACCCGTGCAGCGAATTTCCGATGCACGCGGCGCCCGGCGCTTGAGAGGATGCCTGTCATGGTCAAGACGCCCGACACCACTTACGCGACCGACGCCGACACCGCCCCGCCGAAGAAGTCCGCACCGGTGTGGGCGGTCCTTCTCGCCGCCTGCGCGGGCCAGTTCCTCGTCGTCCTCGACGTGTCGGTGGTGAACACCGCGCTGCCGTCGATGCGGGCCGACCTCGGCATGAGCGCGATCGGACTCCAGTGGGTCGTCAACGCCTACTCCATAGCCTTCGCGGGGTTCATGCTGCTCGGCGGCCGGGCCGGTGACCTCTTCGGGCGCAAGCGGATGTTCCTCGTCGGGCTCGGCCTGTTCACCGCGGCCTCGCTCGGCGGCGGCCTCGCACAGGAAGAGTGGCAGCTCCTCGCGGCGCGGGCCGTGCAGGGCCTGGGCGCCGCGATCCTCGCCCCGTCCACCCTGACGATCCTGACATCGGCGGTGCCCGAAGGCCCGGCGCGGATACGGGCGATCGGCATCTGGTCGGCGGTGGGCGCGGGCGGCGGCGCGGCCGGCGGCCTGGTCGGCGGGGTCCTCACCGACCTGCTCTCCTGGCGCTGGGTGCTCCTGATCAATGTGCCGATCGGCGCCCTCGTGATCGTCGCGGGCATGGCCTGGCTCACCGAGTCCAGGGCCGGGCAGGCGCGCCGCCTCGACGTGCCGGGCGCGGTCCTCGTGACGGCCGGGCTCGCCACCCTCGCGTACGGCATCGTGCAGACCGAGGAGAAGGGCTGGACGGCAGCGGCGACCCTGGTCCCGCTGGCGGCAGGGCTCGCGCTGCTCGCGGCCTTCCTCGTGGTGGAGTCGCGCACGAAGGTGCCGCTGATGCCGCTCAAGCTGTTCCGGGTGCGGTCGGTGTCGGCCGCGAACGCCGCGATGTTCGTGTGCGGCGGCGGCATGTTCGCCATGTGGATGTTCATGACGCTGTACGCCCAGAACGTCCTCGGCTACTCCCCGCTGAAGGCGGGCCTCGCCCTCATCCCGTCCTCCCTCACCATCGTCATCGGCTCGATGCTGGCGCCGCGCATGATGCCGGTGCTCGGCGCGAAGAACGTGTCCGTGCTCGGCATAGTGGTGGCCGCCGCGGGCTTCGGCTGGCAGTCGACGATGACCGTCGACGGCTCGTACGTCACCTCGATCATGCTGCCCGGCATCGTGATGATGCTCGGCGCGGGCCTGGCCGCGACACCGCTCGCCTCGCTCGCCACGTCCGGCGCGCAGCCGGGCGACGCGGGACTCGTCTCGGGCCTGATCAACACCTCCCGCACGATGGGCGGCGCGCTCGGCCTCGCGGTGCTCTCCACGGTGGCGGCCGCGCAGATGGACGGCTCGACGTCGCGGCAGGCACTGACGGATGGGTACGCGATGGCGTTCCGCACCAGCGGGTTCATCCTGCTCGCGGGGGTGGTGGTGCTGCTTCTGTGGATGCCGAGGCAGCGGGTCTCCGAGGGGCCTTCCAAGGGGCTTTCCAAAGACTGAGGCAACGGTTCGTGGCCCTCATGGACTCCAATGTGCAAGGAGGTATTCATGGGGGAGCGAAAGCAGGCCTTGGA
Source organism: Streptomyces sp. NPDC086554 (assembly GCF_040686095.1). Classification (NCBI taxonomy): domain Bacteria; kingdom Bacillati; phylum Actinomycetota; class Actinomycetes; order Kitasatosporales; family Streptomycetaceae; genus Streptomyces; species Streptomyces sp. NPDC086554. Next base: position 87,107 of record NZ_JBFBJK010000002.1, on the reverse strand, counting down.
CGGAGACTTTCAGGGCTTCGTCACCAACCGCTGGTCTCAGCTGATGCGCACGGCCTTTCTTCTGACGGGCCAGCAGCACGCGGCAGAGGACCTGGTGCAGTCGTCCTTGGAGCGGACCTATGTGTCCTGGCGCAAGGTGAGCGCGGCAGGTGATCCGGACGCATATGTGCGCCGGATCATGATCAACACCCATGCGCGCAGACACCGGCGAAAACTCAAGGAGTTCCTGTCGCTGCAGGACTCGGCCCCGGTGCTCGACACGGCCGAGCGCAGTGACCGCATGGCACAGGCGGACGACCGGGCGGCCCTGCTGCGCGCCCTCGCCCAACTGCCCGTGCGCCAGCGCGAAGCGGTCGTCCTGCGCTACTGGGAGGACCTGAGCGAGACCCAGACCGCCGAGGCCATGGGCTGCTCGGTGGGGACCGTGAAGAGCAACGCCGCCAAGGGGATCGCCAAGCTGCGCGCCATACCCACACTGACCGAGAAGGTCGGAAGCCGAGGGGAGAACTGATGACCAGGGACCAGGATCCGGCGCAGCACGACGCCGCCGCGCACAGTGACATCGCCCACCGCCTCGCGGCCGTGGCGGACGAGGTCGAGATCGGCACGGCCCCGTACCAGGCGGTGCTGCGCGGCGGACGGCGCAGGAAGGCGCGCCGCTGGGTGGTCGGTGCGGTGGCGGCCGTGGCGATCGTCGGCTCTACGGCTTCGCTGGCGCTGGCCGTGGTGGACGGCAGGGACCGGACGCAGGTGGCATCGGAGGGCGGCAGCGCGTGGGAACGGCATGTCTACACGCCGCAGTTCACCCCGCTGACCCAGGACTTCGACGAGACGGGTAACCCGGTGACCCAGGTGGAGCTCCAGGTATGGGGCGCCCCGCGCAATGAGGCGGAGGCACGCGGCCAGAAGAGGGCGATGCTCAAGGCGGGCGTGTGGGACGAGCGGTCGACCGACCCGGTCCCGGACTTCGACCGGCTCTGGTACGCGATCACGGTGCGCCCCGACGGCAAGCAGAAGCAGCGGGTTGCCTCCTTCGGCCTCCAGGACAAGGAGCCCGGCGGTGACGACGGCTTGAGCTTCTCCTCTGTGGAGTTCGAGGTGAAGGGCAAGAAGCTGACCATCGGTCACGTGGGCCCGAAGACGAAGCGAGTCGAGTTCGAGTACGAGAACGGCACGTCCGAACCGGAGCTGATCAGGGCGGCGGGCTCCGCCTACCTGTGGTTCACACGCCTGGAGGGAGACCCGGGCCCGGACGGCAAGCTGAAGGGGGTGCGCCTGTATGACGGGGAGGGGAAGGTGGAGGTGGTGCAGGAGAACTGACGCTCGGCAACTTTCAGCCCGTCGAGGGGGTCCCCCTGCTCCTTAAGAGCTTGGGGGAGTTTGAGGACGAACTCGGCGGAGCCGGTGATGACGGTACGCAAGGCCCCCGCGCCAGCGGGTTTTCGGGAAGGGGTGGGGTTGGGGAAAGAACCGCCGGAGGCCAGCCCACCCTGGAGGTGAGCCCGCACCCCAGAGGCCCAGGGGCCAGTCACAGCCACCCCTGCTGTCGAGCCTCCCGCACCGCCTCCATCCGGTTCCGCGTCCCCGTCTTGCCGATCGCCGCCGACAGATAGTTCCGCACGGTCGACTCCGACAGATGCAGCTTGCCCGCGATGTCGGCGACCGTGGCACCGTCCACCGAGGCCTTCAGTACGTCCGCCTCGCGGGCGGTCAGCGGACTCGGCCCCGCACTCAGCGCTGCCGCGGCGAGCGCCGGATCGATGACCGTCTCGCCCCGCAGCGCCTGGCGGATCGCCTCGGCCAGGTCCTCGACCGGCCCGTCCTTGACCAGGAAGCCGACCGCTCCCGCCTCCATGGCGCGGCGCAGATAGCCGGGCCTGCCGAAGGTGGTGAGGATGAGGACCCGGCAGTCGGGGCACTCCTCGCGCAGGTCGGCCGCGGCCTCCAGACCGCTGCGGCCCGGCAGTTCGATGTCGAGCAGCGCCACGTCGGGGCGCGCGGTGAGCGCGGCGTCCACGATCTCGTCACCCGCGCCGACCTGCGCGACGACCTCGATGTCCTCCTCCATACCGAGCAGCAGGGCGAGCGCGCCCCGCATCATGCCCTGGTCCTCGGCCAGGAGGACTCTTACGGACTTTGCGGGGCGGCGTTCTCGGGGCATCTCGTCCACGGGGTCAGGGTACGGCCGGGACGTGCACCGGACCTCGTGGAGTTCGCGGGCCCGTCGTATGGGCAAGGCAGGTCAAGGCGGGAGAGCGACCATCACACCAAGTGGCGAACCTCCCCGTACACGCCGAATCCGCTCAGCGCCCGCGTGGCAGAGTCCCGGGGCAGCGAAAGTCCCCGACCACAGGGTGTCCCTATGACAGATCCGGCGATGCCGTCCACCAGCGCTCCCGACCCCGAGGAACCTCCCGGCGATGTGGCTCAGAGCCCGCACCGGAGACGATTCGATCCGACCGTCGTGGTCTCTCTGATCACCGCCGCAGCCAGCATTGCCGTAGCGGCCATCACCGTCGCGGGGAGCGGCGACGGCAGCAGCAAGGGAGACGACGCAAAGGCGGTGGTGGCCGAGCGTGCCGCCGGTGTCAAGCCGGTCAGTGCGGATCCCTACGCGCAGGGGTGCGGGCGGGACGGTGAGCCGCTCGGCAAGTCCGCCACCAAGAAGGGCGCCGGCACGGTGCAGGTGTTCCGGTCGAAGGCGTGCCATGCGAAGTGGGTCGTACTCACGGAGGGGGAGGCTCGCCTGACGTTCTACGTGGTTCCGCAAAGACAGGGCGTCGAGGCTCCGGAGAAGGATCGCAAGTGGGGGACGGTCGATGGCACGAGCAAGGGTTTGTCCATCCCGGAGAAACTCAGGATGGGCGGATCATCGAACATGGTCGACGCTCTCCACACACCGATGCTCTCCGAGAACTACCCGGTCATGGGCTGTGTCCGGAACAAGGGCGACGAGGACCGTGCGTGCACGAAGTTCCTGTGACCCTGCGCTGATTCCGTGCCCGGTCGCACGTGGGTCCAAGGGGTCACTCATCCTCGGCCGTCGACCGGGACGGAGTCGGGGGCGACGACCGGACCGGTCTCAGTGACCGGCAGCACTGCCGTGACGCGGAATCCGGGGCGGGGTGCCGGGCCCGACGTGAGGGAGCCGCCCGCTGTCGCGAGGCGTTCGGTGAGGCCCTTCAGGCCGCTGCCGGGCGTTCCCGAGCCTTCGCCGCGGCCGTCGTCCGTGATCACCAGGCGCGTCTCTTCGGAGGTGCCCGTGACCTCGATCTCGCACCGAGTCGCCCTGGAATGGCGTACGGCATTGGTGGCGGACTCGCGGACCACCCAGCCGAGCAGCGCCGCCGTCTGCGGGGTGAGCGGCGGCCCCGACTGGCGGACGACCGCCTCGATGCCCGCCGCCTCCAGGAGATCGCGGGCCCGGTCGAGCTCCGTGGCGAGGCTGCCCTCGCGGTAGCCGGTGACCGCCTCGCGGATCTCGGTCAGGGCCTGGCGGCCGACGGACTCGATGTCGGAGACCTGGCCGAGGGCCGCGTCCAGGTCGCGCGGGGCCAGGCGCCGGGTGGCCTCCGCCTTCACGACGATCACCGAGAGGGTGTGGCCGAGCAGATCGTGCAGATCGCGGGAGAAGCGAAGCCGCTCCTTCTCGACGGCGCTGCGGGCCAACTCCTCACGGGTGGAGCGCAGTTCCTTGACCGTCTCAGAGAGAGCGAGGATCGCCCCGGTCACCATGACGGAGATGAACGTGCCGTAGGAGATGCCCGCGGCGTCCCAGCCGTCCCGAAGACCGCCGACCACCGCCGCGGCGATGCTCAGGGCGATACCGGCGGGAGCGAGCTGCCTTCCGCGCAGGACCGCCCCGGTCGCCAGACCCAGGAGCGGGAAGAACATCAGCCAGCTGCCGCCGTAGCCGATGGCGAGGGCGAAGGTCACCGCGGTCAGCGCGAGCAGGCTGTACTTCGTCACGCGCGCTTCCCTGGCCTGCTTGTGGAAGGCCCGGAACACCACGCTGATGTAGAGGGAGTTGAAGGCCAGCAGGCCGAGGCCACCGATCCAGGGGTTGCCGGTCTTGCCCTGGATGACGTTGGAGAAGGAGCCCATGCCCATCAGGAGCCAGGGCAGCATCGCGAAGCCGTTGGGCGGCCCCAGATCGGTGGGGTCGCGCCGCCCGGACTTCTCCTTGGCCCGCATCTCGGAGAGCTGCGCCCGCACGCCGGCCCTCCAGCAGGTGAGGCGGCGCCGGAAGTCCCGGCGCCGGGAGTCCCGCGGCGGGGCGCTCTTCCCGGACATCGCTGACATGGCCACAGCGTACGAACCGGACACCGGCGACCGGGTGATCGGCGCCGGGGCTTCTGAGGTCTTCGTCATGACTCCGACGCTACGAATCCGGGGTGGGGCGGCGGCAGATGCGGTTGTACGGACTCGGCCGGTACAAATGTCACGGCTCGTCGGGCCGCGCCCCAATCCCCGAATCTGACGTGACGTCAGGAGTCTTCACAAGTCCTGGGTGCTGGGCTATACATGGGGTCGCCGGACTGGAACGCGTTCTAGAACGGGCCTGTCGACGACCGGCTCTCCGGCCCCGTTACGACCTCGGTGCGGCCGACGGTGCGGACGGCCGCGCCGAGGTCTCTGCCCTCCTCCCAAGGAGCTGCCACACATGCCCATCGACGCCGCGAAGGCCGTAGCCGCGGAGCCCAGGTCGGCCGATATCGCCTGGGACCACAAGGACATCCAGCTCTACCACCTGGGTCTGGGGGCCGGCGTCCCCGCCACCGACCCCGACGAGCTGCGCTACACCCTGGAGTCCAGGCTGCACGTCCTGCCCAGCTTCGCGACCGTCGCGGGGGCGGGCATGGGCATGATGGGCGGCCTCTCCGCCCCCGGCATCGAGGTGAACCTCGCCGCCGTCCTGCACGGCGGCCAGACCATCACCCTGCACCGCCCGATCCCGGTCAAGGGCAGCGCCACGGCCACCTCCAAGGTCGCCGCCGTGTACGACAAGGGCAAGGCCGCCGTCCTCGTCCTGCGCTCCGAAGTGGCCGACGCCGAGGGCCCGTTGTGGACGAGCGACGCCCAGATCTTCGTACGCGGCGAAGGCGGATTCGGCGGCGACCGCGGCCCCTCCGCCCGCGTCCCGGCCCCCGAAGGCGAGCCCGACCGGACCGTCGAGCGCCCCGTACGCGAGGAGCAGGCGCTGCTCTACCGCCTCTCCGGCGACTGGAACCCGCTGCACGCCGACCCCGAGTTCGCCAAGCTCGCGGGCTTCGACCGGCCGATCCTGCACGGCCTGTGCACCTACGGAATGACGCTCAAGGCCGTCGTGGACACGCTGCTCGACGGCGATGTGTCGCGGGTGCGCGGGTACAGCACGCGCTTCACCGGTGTCGTCTTCCCCGGGGAGACCCTGCGAATCCGGATGTGGCGCACCGAGGGGCGCGTCCAGGCGACCGTGACGGCGGCCGAGCGGGACGACGCGCCGGTGCTCGCCGACACCGTCGTCGACCATGCGTGAGCAGTCAGGTCGACCATGCGTGAGCAGTCAGTCCGTGACCAGTCAGTGAGGGGAGCCGCACCATGCGCGCAGCCGTACTGCACGAGATAGGCCAGGACAAGCTGGAGGTCCTCGACGACGTCGAGGCGACGGGCTTCGGCCCGGGCAAGGTGAAGATCCGGGTGCGGGCCACCGGCCTGTGCCACTCCGACGTATCGGCGATGAACGGCGTACTGCCGCAGCCCGCGCCGTTCATCCCCGGCCACGAGGGCGCGGGCGAGATCATCGACGTGGGCGACGGCGTGACCGGGCTCTCCCAGGGCGACCGGGTGCTGCTGTGCTGGCTGCCCGCGTGCGGCACCTGTCCCGCCTGCAAGCGCGGCCAGGCCCAGCTGTGCCTGGCCGGATTCATGAACGCGGGCACGCCCAACTTCAAGCGGCCCGGCGGGGACGTCTTCGGCTTCGCGGGTACGGGGACCTTCACCGAGGAGGTCGTGGTCGACGCGGGCTGCGCCGTGCCGATCCCGGACGACGTCCCGTTCGACATCGCGGCGCTGATCGGCTGCGGCGTGACGACGGGGCTCGGCGCGGCCATCAACACCGCCGATGTGGCCGCCGGTTCATCGGTCGCCGTGATCGGCTGCGGCGGCGTCGGTATCTCCGCGATCCAGGGCGCGCGGCTCAAGGGGGCGGCACAGATCATCGCCGTGGACCCGGTGGCATCGCGCCGAGAGGCCGCGCTGAGGTTCGGCGCGACGGAGGCGGTGTCCCCGGACGAACTCGCCGACGCCAAGCAGCGGGTGACCGCGGGCGAGGGCTTCGACTACGTCTTCGAGGTGGTCGGCAAGTCCGCCACGGCCCGCACGGCGTACGAGACGACGCGGCGCGGCGGCACGCTGTGCATCGTGGGAGCGGGCGCCCTCGACGACTTCCTCCAGCTCAACATGTTCGAGCTGTTCTTCGACGAGAAGAAGATCCTGCCGTCCATGTACGGCGGCGGCGACGTCCTCACCTCCTACGAGCGGGCCATCGCCCTGTGGCGCGCGGGCCGCATCGACCTGGAGAGCCTCATCACGCACCGGGTGCAACTGCCCGAGATCAACGAGGCGTTGGACCAGATGCGTACGGGCGTCGCGCTGCGGACCTGCATCGAAATCTGAACTCCCCAGCTCTGAACTCCCAGCTTCTGAAAGGACTTTGATCGCTGATGTCACTGTCACCGTCACTGCCGCTCGAGGGCCTGTCCGCGATCGTCACGGGGGCGGGCCGGGGCCTCGGTCGCGCCGAAGCCCTCGAACTCGCCCGGCTCGGCGCGAGCGTGGTCGTCAACGACTTCGGGCAGCCCGGCCGTGACGGCTCGGGCGAGGCCTCGGCGACACCGGCTGAGGAGGTCGCAGCGGAGATCCGTGCCGCGGGCGGGCAGGCGGTCGCGCACCTGGGTGATGTAGCGGATCACGAACAGGCGTGCGGGCTCGTCCAGTTGGCGATCGACACGTACGGCAAGCTGGACATCCTGGTCAACAACGCGGGCATTCTGCGGGACCGGATGATCTTCTCGATGAGCGAGGGCGAATGGGACTCCGTCATCCGCGTCCACCTCAAGGGCCACTTCAACACGACCCACTTCGCGTCCGTCCACTGGCGTGAGCGGTCCAAGGCGGCGGGGGAGCCGGTGTACGGCCGGATCGTCAACACCTCGTCGGAGGCGTTCCTCGCCGGGTCGGCAGGACAGCCGAACTACGCGGCGGCGAAGGGCGGCATCGTCGGTCTCACCACGTCGAGCGCGCTGGCGCTCGGCAAGTACGGAGTGACGGCGAACGTCATCTGTCCGCGGGCGCGGACGCGGATGACGGAGGACGTGTTCGCGGGCTTCCAGGAGCCGGGGGCCGGTGAACTGGACGCGCTCGCTCCGGAGCATGTGGCTCCACTGGTGGGCTACTTGGCCTCGCCTGCGGCTGCCGCGGTGAACGGGCAGTTGCTCGTCGTCCATGGCGGGATGGTGGCCGTGGTCGAACGCCCGAAGGTGGCCGCGAAGTTCGATACGGCGAAAGAAGCGTTCACATACGAGGAGTTGGACGAGGCGCTGTCCCCCTATTACGCGGGGAGGCCGGAGGGGGAGACGTTTGCCGCGGCGGAGGTGCTGGGGCTGAAGCGGGGGTAATCCTCCCCAACTCCGCCCCAGAACCGCAGCAGCCAGGTTTCCAGAAAGGATCAGCTCTCTTCGCCCTGGCGGCGGTGCCGCCCCCGCGGAGCCGTCTCCGCGTCCTGCGCGGCCACCGGCCCCCGGTGCCTGCCGGGACCGGCAGAGGCTGCCGCCGCCGGCGGCGGCGCCACCCGCGGGTCCGGGACCTGCTCTGTCTCCGTACTGATCTCTGTCGTCATCAACACACTCACCCCGTAAAACGGTAAAGAAGATCGTTCGGTACAGCCGGGCGAGTCTAACCAACGCCCGCACGCCCGGTGAGAGGCGCCTGCTGCAACGGAACGGGCCGCGTGGTCACCGGCACGGGAGGCCCCTCCGGAGCGGGAGGTTCCACCTCGGCCACGCCACAGGGCACGGCCCCTGTCGCGTACGGAAGACGCAGGACGCCATCCCGTGTCCAGCGCCCCGCACCGGCCAACCATCCGTCAGGCGCTGCCAGTTGATGAAGTCTCCGCTCGGCGGGACGCCACATGCCGAGCCAGCTCCCCGCCGCCCCGTCGATCCGCAGCGCCACCGCACAGCTCTCCGGCATCAGCGTCTGCCCCGGCTGGATCGCGAAGGGAGTCATCGCGTAAGCGGCACGGTCCGGCAGGCGCAGGCACTCGGGGAAACGCACCGGGCGCGTACCGCCCAGCACCCCCCAGCCGAGCCGGTCGTGGCCCGGAGCGTCCGAACGGACCAGGAGCAGCCCGCTGTCGGCGTCCGCGAGCAGCACCCGGTCGTCGCTCTCCTCGGCGATCTGGAGGAGGGGCGACACCTCGCAGGACCGCTCCAGGTCGACCGCCACCGCCTTGATCCGGCCGTCCAACTCCCGGTCCAGGGCCAGGATCCGTCCCTCGGCGTCAAGCCAGACGCCGCCCGAACAGCGGCCGGGGATCTCCGCGAGGTGCTCGGGCCCGAAGGCGCCGCCCGCCACCAGCCACAGGGCCGTCGAACTCTCGCCCACGGCGACCGCGTACGCGCACCTGCCGCCCGGCGGCGGTGGCAGCAGGCTCAGCCGGGACTTGCCGCAGTCGACGGCGCCGAGCGGGACCTCGCCCGTCGCGGGACCCGTCGGGTACAGCAGCGCGAACGCGTGCCTGCCGTCCACCACGCGGTGGATGAGGACACGTCCGTCGGCCATCGGCAGGACCTCCGTGCCGGGCTCCTCGGGCTGGCTGCCGGGCAGCGATACCGCGTACGGCTCGGGGGAGTCGAGGGTCCAGCGCTCGGGGAACCAGGAGCCGCCGTCGTGGGTGAGGCGCGCGGCGTACGCACCGTCGGCGGTGATCATCACGGGTGCCGGGGGCGGCACGGGCACGGACTTGGGCGGTGAAGCCGGTGCGGGGGGCGGCGGCACGGACGTCGGCGCGGTCATCGGCTGTGGCTCAATCGTGGGCGCTGTCATGTGGGGGGACCTCCGGCCCACGAAGCTAGTTTTCGCACGCACTGCCGTGGCACCTGTGGCCGCCCGCTTCACACAGAAGGGTGGCGATGTCCCGATTCGCCTGAGAGTGCGGGGGTGGTTGTGCTGGGTGGGGAGGGCGCGCTTAAAGTAAGGCGAACCTAAGTGGTCACGGAGCGGTTCGGGCGGGCGGTATGCCGGCCCCGGCTCCACCGCGATCGGCACACACCCTGGAGCACCGATGTCCCCGTCCGTACGGTCCATACGCCCCCGCCGCCGTGCCACCGCCGCGGTCGCCGTCGCCGTGGCCGGCGCGCTCTCCCTCACGGCCTGCGGATCCGGCGACAGCGGCTCGGACTCCGGCAAGTCCGACAACGGCAGCGGCAGCAAGTCCGTCGCCCAGGGCGGCGACGACTTCGCCAAGGCCGCCGAGCAGACGGCGAAGATGGGCACCAAGGCCAAGGCGGGCGAGTTCCCCCGCACCATCACGCACGCCCGCGGCAAGACCGAGCTGAAGGCGCAGCCCAAGCGGGTCGTGGTCCTGGACGTCGGCGAGCTCGACAACGTCGTGTCCCTCGGCGTGAAGCCCGTCGGCTACGCCCCCACCGAGGGCGACGACGGCGTACCCGGCTACCTGAAGAAGGAGGCCGGCAACCCCAAGGACGTCGGCACGATCAACTCCCTCAACCTGGAAGCGATCGCGGGCCTCAAGCCGGACCTGATCCTCGGCAGCGAACTGCGCGCCGCCAAGCTCTACCCGCAGCTCTCCAAGATCGCCCCGACCGTCTTCTCCATCCGCCCCGGCTTCACGTGGAAGGAGAACTACCTCCTGAACGCGGCCGCGCTCGACAAGACCGCGAAGGCGAAGACCGAGCTCGCCTCGTACGAGGAGAAGGCGCGGTCCCTGGGCCGGGACCTCGGCGACGACAAGCCGACCATCACGATGCTCCGCTACATGCCGGACCGCATCCGCCTCTACGCGAAGGCGTCCTTCATCGGCACGATCCTCGACGACGCCGGTCTGCCCCGCCCGAAGAACCAGCAGATCAACGACCTCGCCGCGGAGATCAGCCCGGAGAAGATCGACGAGGCCGACGCGGACTGGATCTTCACGGGTGTCTACGGCGACGCGAAGAAGACGGGCCGCTCCGAGGCCGAGAAGAACCCGCTCTGGAAGAAGCTCGACGCGGTGAAGAAGGGCCAGGCCAAGGATGTCCCGGACGAGACGTGGTACCTGGGCCTCGGCGTGACGGCGGCGAACTCTGTCCTCGACGACCTCAGGGGCAACCTCGCTCCGTAAGTGGCGCTCCGTAAGAGGCGCCCCGTAGGGGCGCGGGGAACTGCGCGAGCAACCACAGAAAAGCCGCAGACGCATCTGCTCGGTACTCGGCGGACGCGTCTGCGGCTTTTCCCGGGCTGAGCGCGCAGTTCCCCGCGCCCCTACGGGGCGGTCAGTAACGCACGACATGCCGAGCGCAGCGGGAAGGTAGCCTTTTACCCGTGCCCCGTCTGTCTGAAGTCATCGCCGCCCTCGACGCCCTGTGGCCCCCCGAGCGGGCCGAGCAGTGGGACGCGGTCGGCACGGTCTGCGGCGATCCCGACGCGGAGGTCTCCCGGGTCCTCTTCGCCGTCGACCCCGTCCAGGAGATCGCCGACGAGGCGGTGAGGCTGGGCGCCCAGCTCCTGGTCACGCACCATCCGCTCTACCTGCGCGGTACGACGACGGTCTCGGCCGGCACCTTCAAGGGCCGCGTCGTGCACGACCTGATCAAGCACGACGTCGCGCTGCACGTCGCGCACACCAACGCGGACCAGGCCGACCCCGGCGTGTCCGACGCCCTCGCGGGCGCGCTCGACCTCCGCGTCGTACGTCCCCTGGTGCCGGACCCGGCGGACGGGCACGGCCGCCGCGGACTCGGCAGGATCTGCGAGCTCGAGCACCCGCTGACGCTGAGCGAGCTCGCCGAGCGCGCGGCGAAGCGGCTGCCCGCCACCGCGCAGGGCATCCGGGTCGCGGGCGATCCGGAGCAGCTGATCCGCACCGTCGCGGTCAGCGGCGGCTCCGGCGACAGCCTCTTCGACGACGTACGGGCCTCCGGCGTCGACGCCTTCCTCACCGCGGACCTGCGCCACCACCCGGCGTCCGAGGCCCGCGAACGCACGCCCCTCGCGCTGCTCGACGCCGCGCACTGGGCCACCGAGTGGCCCTGGTGCGAGCTGGCCGCAGCCCAGCTCGACGAGATTTCCGACCGGAACGGATGGGGACTGCGCGTCCACGTCTCCAAGACGGTCACCGACCCCTGGACCGCCCACGCGGCCTCACCGCTTACTGACACATCTGGAGCCCCCAACTGAACGCCGCGCCCGCCGACCAGATCCGACTGCTCGACGTCCAGGCCCTGGACGTACGTCTGCAGCAGCTCGCGCACAAGAAGAAGTCGCTGCCCGAGCACGCCGAGATCGAGTCGCTGAACAAGGACCTCGCGCAGCTGCGCGACCTGCACGTCGCCTCGACGACCGAGGAGAGCGACTGCGCCCGCGAGCAGACCAAGGCGGAGCAGGACGTCGACCAGGTGCGTCAGCGCGCGGCCCGCGACCAGCAGCGCCTCGACTCGGGCGCCGTCACCTCGCCCAAGGACCTGGAGAACCTCCAGCGCGAGATCGCCTCGCTCGCCAAGCGCCAGGGCGACCTGGAGGACGTGGTCCTGGAGGTCATGGAGCGCCGCGAGTCCGCCCAGGAGCGGGTCTCCGAGCTGGGGAAGCGGGTCTCCTCCGTGCAGGCGAAGATCGACGACGCGACGGCCCGCCGTGACGCCGCCTTCGAGGAGATCGACGGCGAGGCCGCCACGGTCACCAAGGAGCGCGAGGTCGTGGCGGGTTCGGTCCCGGCCGACCTGCTCAAGCTCTACGACAAGCTGCGCGTCCAGCAGGGCGGCGTCGGCGCGGCCAAGCTCTACCAGCGGCGCTGCGAGGGCTGCCGCCTGGAGCTGAACATCACCGAGGTCAACGAGGTGAAGGCGGCGTCCCCGGACACGGTCCTGCGGTGCGAGAACTGCCGCCGCATCCTGGTCCGTACGTCCGAGTCCGGCCTGTAAGGGACCACGTACGTGCGGGAGTTCATCGTCGAGGCCGACGGCGGTTCCCGGGGCAACCCGGGGCCCGCGGGCTACGGCTCCGTGGTCATCGACGCGGCGACGGGGGAGACCCTGGCGGAGGCCGCGGAGTACATCGGCGTCGCGACGAACAACGTCGCCGAGTACAAGGGCCTGGTGGCCGGCCTCAAGGCCGCGCACGCCCTCGACCCCTCGGCGTCGGTCCATGTCCGCATGGACTCGAAGCTGGTCGTCGAGCAGATGTCGGGCCGCTGGAAGATCAAGCACCCGGACATGAAGCCGCTGGCGGCGGAGGCGGCGCGGGTCTTCCCTGCGCCCCAGGTGACGTACGAGTGGATCCCGCGCGAGAAGAACAAGCACGCGGACCGGCTGGCCAACGAGGCGATGGACGCGGGCAGGCGGGGCGAACAGTGGTCGGCTTCGGCGTCCACGGCCGAACTGGACGTGAAGGCGTCGGTCCCGGTGGCTTCGGGGCCGCCCGGTGACGCCGCCGCGGGTGCGGCGAAGGCGCGGGCGGCGCTGGCGGAGCGACGGGCTCCGGAAGTGCCTTCCGGTAGTGCGGCGGACGTCCGTGCCGCGGGCAACGTGGCCGCACAGGCCCCGCCCGTCGGCTGGGCCGCCCCCGACCTCGGCGCCCCCGCGACCTTCGTCCTGCTGCGGCACGGCGAGACCGCGCTGACCCCGCAGAAGCGGTTCTCGGGCAGCGGCGGCTCCGACCCGTCGCTCTCGGACATCGGCCGCGAGCAGGCCGAGCGTGCGGCGGCGGCGCTCGCGGCCCGTGGCACGATCCAGGCGATCGTCTCCTCGCCGCTGAAGCGCTGCCAGGAGACCGCGCAGGCCGTGGCCGCCCGCACCGGACTCGACGTACGCATCGAGGACGGGCTCCGCGAGACGGACTTCGGCGCCTGGGAGGGCATGACCTTCGGCGAGGTGCGCGAGCGTCAGCCGGAGGAACTGAACGCCTGGCTGTCGTCGTCGAAGGCGGCGCCGCCCGGCGGTGAGTCCTTCGCGGCGGTATCCCGGCGGGTCTCGGCGGCGCGGGACCGACTGACCGCCGAGTACGCGGGACGGACGGTGCTGCTCGTCACGCACGTCACGCCGATCAAGACCCTGGTCCGCCTTGCGCTCGGCGCCCCGCCCGAGGCGCTGTTCCGCATGGAGCTCTCGGCGGCCTCGCTGTCGGCGGTGGCGTACTACGCGGACGGCCACGCGTCGCTGCGCTTGCTGAACGAGACGGCGCACTTGCGCTAAGCGCTCCGCGGGAAGTGCCGCGAGGATGCCGTCGCTCGTCTGCGGCTGTGTCGTGGCTGGCCGCTCCCCCAAGTTCTCGGCTTCGCTCGAACAGGGGGGACCCCCTCCGCGGCGGAGCCGCACATGTCACAGCCCCGCGCCCCTTGCGGGGCGCGGCACCGTGCCGGTGTCAGCGCAGGGCCGCCGCCTCGCGGGTCAGTTTCTCGACCCGCGTCCAGTCCTTCGCTGCGATCGCCTCGGTGGGCAGCATCCAACTGCCGCCCACGCAGCCGACGTTGGGCAGGGCGAGGTAGGACGGTGCGGAGGTGAGCGAGATGCCGCCGGTCGGGCAGAAACGGGCCTGCGGGAGCGGGCCCCCGAGGGACTTGAGATAGGCGGTCCCGCCGGCGGCCTCCGCCGGGAAGAACTTCATCTCGCTCACCCCGCGCTCCAGCAGCGCGACAACCTCCGAGGTCGTCGAGACACCCGGCAGGAACGGCACCCCCGACTCCTGCATCGCGCCGAGCAACGTTTCCGTCCAGCCCGGGCTGACCAGGAAGCGGGCCCCGGCGCCAACCGAGTCCGCGACGCCCTGCGCCGAGATGACGGTGCCCGCGCCGACCGCGGCGTCCGGGACCTCGGCGGCGATCGCCCGGATCGCGTCGAGCGCGGCGGGCGTCCGCAGCGTCACCTCGATGGCGGGCAGCCCACCCGTGACGAGCGCACGCGCCAGCGGCACGGCGTCGGCGACGTCCTCGACGACGACCACGGGGATGACGGGGGCGAGATCGAGCACGGAGGCGGAGGGGTATGCCATGCCAGCATCCTGCCGGGAGCGAGCAGCATACGCAAAGGTCGTTGCGTATGCTGCAACGCCTTGATCTGGCTCCCACCGCCCCGAGCCCCCCACCCCACACTCGCCGGGTAAACGGGCGGGTGGGCGGGAAACGCTTGTTCCTGCGCCCCTGCGCCCCCGCGCCGCGGGGTGATCAGGCGGCCCCGGGCCCATTACCCTGGCCCGGGGGCCGCACCCCCCACCCGCATCCCTCCGAAGGAGACCCCGTGCTCGTGCTGCTGCCGCCCTCCGAAGGCAAGGCCCCCTCCGGCCGCGGCGCCCCCCTCAAGCCGGAGTCCCTCTCCCTCCCCGCCCTCGCGGACGCGCGGCAGGCCGTCCTCGACGAGCTGGTGGACCTCTGCCTCGCGGACGAGGAGAAGGCCCGCGACGTACTCGGTCTGAGCGAGGGCCTGCGCGCCGAGGTTGCCAAGAACACCGAGCTCCGCACGGCGGGCGCGCGTCCCGCCGGGGAGATCTACACCGGCGTGCTGTACGACGCCCTGGGCCTCGCGTCGCTCGACGCGGCGGCCAAGCGCCGCGCGGCCCGCTCCCTGCTCGTGTTCTCGGGGCTTTGGGGCGCCGTCGGCATCACCGACCGCATCCCCTCCTACCGCTGCTCCATGGGCGTGAAGCTGCCGGGCATCGGCGCGCTCGGCGCCCACTGGCGTACGCCGATGGCCTCGGCGCTGCCCGATGCGGCGGGCGACGGGCTCGTACTCGATCTGCGGTCGTCGGCGTACGCGGCGGCGTGGAAGCCGAAGGGCGAGGTCGCAGGGCGGACGGCGACGGTCCGGGTGCTTCACGCGCAGATCGACCCGGCGACCGGGGCCGAGAAGCGCTCCGTCGTCTCGCACTTCAACAAGGCGACGAAGGGCCGCATCGTCCGCTCCCTCCTGGAGACCGGCACGCAGCCCAAGAACCCGGCCGAACTGGTCGAGGCGCTCCGGGACCTGGGCCACGTCGTGGAGGCCGAGACCCCGGCGAAGCCGGGCAAGGCATGGGCGCTCGACGTGGTGGTACGAGAGATCCACTGAGGCGAGAGATCCACTGAGACCGGTCCGGGCCGGGCGGCGTGCTCCGAGCGGCCCGGCGGGACGAGCGCCCGCCGCCCGCCGGGCCTACGCTCGGGCCATGCCCCGCCGCCATCTCCACGTGACCGGCGCAGCCGAGGCTCCGTTGCGGGGCGTGCTGCGTGAACTGCGGACGAAGCTGGACGTGCCGGAGGAGTTCCCGGCCGATGTCCTCGCGGAGGCGGAGTGCGCCGCCGCCGCGCCACGGCTCCCCGACCATGACGCGACCGACATCCCCCTCTTCACCATCGACCCGCCGACCTCCGTCGACCTCGACCAGGCGATGCACCTGTCGCGGCGGGAGAGCGGCGGATTCCGGGTGCGGTACGCCATCGCCGACGTCGCCGCGTATGTCACGCCGGGGCAGGCGCTCGACGCCGAGGCCCACCGGCGCGTCACGACCCTCTACTTCCCCGACGAGAAGGTGCCGCTGCACCCCACCGCCCTGAGCGAGGGCGCGGCCAGCCTGCTGCCCGGGCAGGACTGTCCCGCCGCGCTCTGGACGATCGACCTGGACGACGAGGGGCGGACCCTCTCGACGGACGTACGCCGTGCCCTCGTACGCAGCCGCGCCAAGCTCGACTACGACGGGGTGCAGCGGGCGATCGACGACGGCACCGCCGAGGAGCCGCTCGCGCTGCTCGCCGGCATCGGGCGGCTGCGCGAGCGCCTCGAGGTCGAGCGCGGCGGCATCTCCCTCAACGTCCCCGAGCAGGAGATCGTCGAGCGGGACGGTGCCTACGAACTCGCCTACCGGGCGCCGCTGCCCGCCGACGGCTGGAACGCCCAGATCTCCCTGCTCACCGGGATGGCGGCGGCGGACCTGATGATCGCGTCGGGGACGGGCATCCTGCGTACCCTGCCCACCGCCCCCGACGGCGCGGTCGGCCGCCTCAGGCGCACCGCGAAGGCCCTGCGCATCGACTGGCCGCACCACGTTCCGTACGCCGAACTGGTGCGCTCGCTCGATCCGACCCGGTCCCACCACGCCGCGTTCCTGCAGGAGTGCACCACGCTGCTGCGGGGCGCGGGCTACACCGCGTTCAGCGGCGGCGAGGTCCCCGAGCGCACCGCGCACGCCGCCGTCGCCGCCCCCTACGCCCACTGCACGGCACCGCTGCGCCGCCTCGTCGACCGTTACGCCGCCGAGCTCTGCCTCGCGGCCTGTGCGGGAGCCGGGGTTCCGGAGTGGGTGCTCGCCGCGTTGCCCGAGCTGCCCAAGGAGATGGCGGACGGCACGCGGCGCGGCAACACCGTGGAGCGCGCCTGCGTCGACATCGTCGAGGCGGCGCTGCTCAAGGAGCGGGTCGGCGAGATCTTCGACGCGGTGGTGGTGGACGTGAAGGAGGACGAACCGGCCGCCGGCACCGTCCAGTTGACGGAGCCGGCGATCGTCGCCCCGATCGAGGGCGGCACGGGGGAGCTGCCGTTGGGGGAGCGCCTGCGGGTCCGCCTGACGCAGGCGGACCCCGGGGTGGCGGAAGTGCGATTCGCGCCCGCGTAAGGCCTACACGTAAGGCCTACTCGACGGTCGCCGCCGTCTCGCGGGTCGCCGCCTTGAGCGCGGCGATGAGCCCCGCCGGATCGTCGGCGTGCAGCCGCACCGTCGTCACCGGGCGGCGCCTGCCGAGGAAGCCGACGGCCGTGACGGGATCCGTCAGTTCCAGGGTGAGGGAGGTCTGGGAGGCGACCACCAGGTCGAGCACGCCGTCTGCGGGCTCGTGCGAGTAGCGCCGCTCACCGTGTACGGCGGCGATCCGGTCGAGCGGTATCCGCAGGTCGCAGTGGGCGCCTTTACGTACGCGGAAGGCGTCGGCGGACAGCACGTGCGGCCGGGTCACGGACGCGGCGTGCAGGCCGAGCATCAGGACGACGGAGTAGACGTCGACGAAGAGCGTGATCTCGTGCACCACGGGCACGTTCCGCAGCAGTACGGCCAGGCCGACGGTCTCCACGACACACACGAAGATGAAGCCGTACATGAGCGGGGCCTGATCGCGCGCATGCCCGAACCCCGCATCGCCCCGCCGTACCCCGTTCCGCCGCCGCGCCACCCACAGGAAGAGGCTGATCAGGGCCCGCAGCTCATGCCCGACGATCCGCCGCACGGGCTCGGGCACGACGTCCCGTACGGCGTCGCGCCCGCCCCGCCGGTGCAGGACCGCGAGCCCCGCGCCCGCGACCACGAGCAGCGCCACGGCGACGGCCTCGGCACCGATGAGCACGGCGGCGGGGATCGCCGACCCCGCCAACAGCAAGGTGACAAAGGCGAGTTCAAGGGGCACGGCGATCCAGACGAGCCCCCGCAGCAGCCGTGTCATCGCGCACCCCGCTCGGCGAGCAGCCGCATGGCGCGGCGCACGGCCGCCGCCTGCGCGGGGGCGAAGTCGGCGAAGAAGGCCTTGAGAAAAGCGGAGTTGGCGGCATCGGGATCCTTGCCCTCCACCCCTGCGAGCGCCGCAAGCTGTTCGCTCCCCAGCTCCTCGGCCAGTGTGTCCGGCAGGCACGCGGCGAGCGCCCGCGCCGTCTCGTCCACGCGCGGGTCGGCGGGATCGGCGTCCGCGAGAGCTTCCAGACGGGCGTACACGTCGTACGCGGCCTCCACCGCTTGTGGCCCTTCGAGCACCGGACGCAGCGCCGCGAGCAGCCGGTCCCGGTCTTCCGCGGGCGCGGCCGTCTCGATCAGGGCGAGCAACTCCCGGTCTTTCGCGGCCATCGCGGAGCCGGGGTGGCCCTCGCGATGGCCGGACGCCAGCGCCATCTCGCCGAAGAATTCGGCCAGTTCGAGCGAGACGGGCCCATCGGCGGGCAGCCGTCCGCCGTTCGTGTCGGCGAGCAGCTCCCGCAGCCGCTCCCTGCGCTCCCTGATCGCGGCCTCCTGCCGGGCGAGGTCCTCGTCCAGCTCGGCGAGCACCTCGGCGAGCTCGCGCCCCGCGTCGTCCGCGAGCACGTCCCGCACCTCGGCGAGGCCGAGCCCCAGCTCGGTCAGCCGCCGGATCCGGGCGAGCACGACGGCATGCCGCAAGGTGTACTCCCGGTACCCGTTGGGCCGCCGCTCGGGCTCGGGAAGCAGCCCGAGATGGTGGTAGTGCCTGATGGCCCGCGTGGTGACACCCACGGCGCCGGCGAGCTCGCCGATCCGCATTCCGCTCATGGGGCCAGTAGAAACGTTGACGCTGCGGCAAGGTCAAGGGGACGCGGGGCGGGGACCCAGCCCGGCGGACGAAGCCTGCCGGTCACCCGTGGTCCGGTGCCACGATTGAGGGAACGACTCCCGATCTCGTGGACGACGGATCACCGATGTCCCAGTCTGGCGAGCGACCGAGGAAGGGGCGTGACATGGCTGCGATGCCACAACAGTCGCTCATGCGGGCGGAGGTCCTGCTGGAGGGCTTCCTGGCCCTGGACACCCCGGAGGGATTCCGGGCGGAATTGATCGAGGGGGACATTGTCGTCACTCCGCCGCCGGACGGGGACCACGAGCACTGCATCAGCGGGGTCGTGACCCAGGTGTACAGGCGTTGCCGGACCGACATGCAGTTCTCCGCGAACAAGGGGCTGAAGCTGAAGGGCGGGGAGGCCTGCCCGCAGAACCACGCGATCCCGGACGGTACCTTCGTCCCCACGGAGCTGCGGCTCTTCAAGGGCGCAGAGCCCTGGATGCCCTGCGACGGCGTAACCATGGTCCTCGAGGTCACCTCCACCAAGCCGCAGGCGGACCGGGAAGCCAAGCGGCGCTGCTACGCCCGCGGCGGCATCCCGCTCTACCTGCTCATCGACCGTGACGAATCCTCGGTGACGCTGTTCAGCGAGGCCGAAGGGGACGACTACCGGCAGCTCTGCACGCTCCCCTTCGGCAAAGCGGTCGCGCTCCCCGAACCGTTCGGCTTCGAGCTGGAGACCTCGGAGTTCGTCTGACCGTCCACGGAAAGTTCCCGGAAGCGGCATGAAAGAGGGGCGGGCGGCGTTGCATCCCTGAGGTGGGGGCGACGCGAGCAGGGGGGGGCACGGCATGGGCGGCGAGGCGCTGCACGACAACGGCAGCCGCCGCGAGCACGCCGTCTGGACCCGTACCCCGCTCGGCCCCGGCGGCGGCTCCCTCGACCTCCTCACCGCCCGCTTCGACCAGCACCGCTACGCGCCGCACTACCACGAGGAATTCACCGTCGGCGTCCACATCGGCGGCTCCGAGATCATCGACTACCGGGGCGGGCGGCTGCACCTGGGGCCTGGATCCATCGTCGTACTCGCGCCCGGAGAGGTGCACACGGGCGGCCCGGGACCCGGCGGGGGATATGCGTACCGGGCGATGTACCCGGATCGGACGCTGCTCGCCGAAGGCACCGTCCTCTCCGAAGCCACGTCCCCGTTCCCCCACTTCCGCGACCCGGTCCTGGACGACCCCGAACTCGCCGCCGCCCTGCGCGCCGCCCACACCCAGCTCAGTGACCGCCCCGACCCGCTGGAGGCGGAGTCGCGGCTGCCCTGGCTGCTCGCCGCGCTCGCCCGCAGGCACAGCACCGCACGGCCGCTGTGCGACACGATCCCGGGCGCCGACCACATAGCCCGCGCCGTGCGCGACCGCCTCGCCGACGAGCTCCTCGCCCCGCCCTCCCTAGCCGAACTCGCCGCCCCGCTCGGCCTCTCCCGCTACCAACTCCTGCGCGCCTTCCGTACGTCGACGGGGATGCCGCCCTACGCCTGGCTCGCCCAGCACCGCGTGACCCGGGCCCGCGCCCTCCTCGACGCGGGCCTGCGACCCGCCGACGCGGCCGCCCTGGTGGGCTTCGCCGACCAGGCACACCTGACCCGCTGGTTCCGCCGAATCGTGGGGGTGACCCCGGCGGCGTACCGCAAAAGCGTCCAACCATCCGCACACCGCAACAACGTTCAAGACGTCACCCATTGAACAACCCGAAACTGCCCGCATGACTGCACGCGGCTGGTTCCTCTTCTCCCTGATGGGTGTCCTCTGGGGCATCCCGTACCTGATGATCAAAGTGGCCGTCGAAGAGCTCTCGCCGTCGATGGTGGTCTTCGCCCGCTGCGCGCTCGGCGCCGCGCTGCTCCTGCCGTTCGCGCTACGACAAGGGGGCCTGACCCGTGTCGTACGCGCCCACTGGAAGCCCATGCTGGCCTTCGCCTGCATCGAGATCCTGGGCCCCTGGTGGACCCTCACCGACGCCGAGCGCCGCCTCTCCAGCTCCACGGCGGGCCTGCTGATCGCCGCGGTCCCGATCATCGGCGCGGTCCTTGCCCGCTTCTTCGGCGACACGGAACGCCTGGGCGCCCGCCGCCTCACGGGCCTGGGCCTGGGCCTGGGCGGAGTCGCCGTCCTCACCGTCCCCCACCTCACCGGCGGCGACGCCTGGTCCCTGACGGAGGTCCTGCTCACGGCGCTGGGCTACGCCATCGCCCCGCTGATCGTGGCCCGCCACCTCAAGGCGGTCCCCACCCTCCAGCTGATCGCCCCCTGCCTGACGCTGGCGGCGCTGGTCTACGCCGTACCGGCCTGGGCCACCCGGCCGTCTGCTGCCCCCAGCCCGCAGACCCTGGCCTCCCTCGCGGGCCTGGGCGTCATCTGCACAGCCCTCGCCTTTGTCGTCTTCCTCGAACTCATCCGCGAGGCAGGCCCGACGCGGGCCGTCGTCTTCACCTACGTGAACCCGGCGGTGGCGGTCGCCGCGGGCGTGGCCTTCCTCTCCGAACCCCTCACGGCGGGCATCGCGGCGTCGTTCGCACTGATCCTGGCGGGCTCGTTCCTGGCGACGGCGGGGTCCGCGGGGCGGAGCTCCGGCACACGCCGGGTAGCATGGTCGCTACGGCAGACGAGCCGGGCGGACGGCCGCGTGAAGCTCCCCTCACCAGGGGCTCTTCCCGAGGAACGTCCGGGCTCCACAGGGCAAGGTGGTGGCTAACGGCCACCCGGGGTGACCCGCGGGACAGTGCCACAGAAAACAGACCGCCGGAGGCTTCGGCCCCCGGTAAGGGTGAAACGGTGGTGTAAGAGACCACCAGCGCCTGAGGTGACTCAGGCGGCTAGGTAAACCCCACCTGGAGCAAGGTCAAAAGGAAACGCCGCTTTGTGAAAAGGGGCGGTTCTGCGCGGACGATCGAGGGCTGCCCGCCCGAGTCCGCGGGTAGACCGCACGAGGCCCGCAGCAATGCGGGCCCTAGATGGATGGCCGTCTCCCCGGCCGCCGCGAGGCGCCCGGGCGACAGAACCCGGCGTACAGCCCGACTCGTCTGCTATTACGGCCCTGACCTGGGGTTATTCCTGGGGCGGGGCCGTTTGGCGTTGGGTCGGGTGTGCCTGGCTGACCTGGGGTGTTCCCGGGAGTTCCCGCGTGGTTGTGCATTGGGTGTGCACGGGGATCGCGTGCTGCGGGCGTGATCCGGTGAGGGCAGGCTGGAGACCCAGGAGAGGGCTCAAGGCCAACTGTTCACCGACTGATCCGCTACGCCGCGGCCCACCTGCCGCGGTTCTGCACCGCGCCTGGGCCACCATCGGGGATGCCGATGACCTCGACGGTGACCCCCCACTGCTGCAGGACCCTGACCGTCTGCGCGAGCGTGACCTGAGAGAAGCCGAACAGTGTGTTCGAGGTCACCGGGGCCCCGGGCTTCAGGCGGATGGCGAAGATGATCCGCCGGGGAACGAAGTCCTCGGGGAGGTGCCACGTATCGCCGCTCTTCTCGCGGACGAGCCTGGTGAACTCCCTCCGCACCGCAGCCGAGTTCTGCAGCAGCTGGACGGTCACCAGTCCCTGGTTGAAGAGGTGGCTCAGAGGCCCCGACCTGCCGTGGGCCGGCTTGACCAGGACCAGGGAGCCGTCCGGAGCGAGGTGGTCGCACACCTCCAGGACGTTGCGGCGCTTGAGGGGGTTCTTCACGTAGGCGCGGTCGAGGTTGAGGAAACCGCGCCCCTCCGGAGTCTTCGACAGATCCTGGTTGTACGTCACCTCATCGGCGCCGCGCGGCCACGGCGGCGGCGTCCACGACGGCATCGTCTTGATCACGCTCGCGATGGTGGCCTGGATCTCCTTCTCGTAGCCCGCGCCGATCTCGTACCAGGACTGGTCCCAGAGGCAGAACCGGCGCTCGCCGAGGCTGACGTTGGCCTCGACCCACCGGAGCGCGCTGGTGGCGACGGCAGAGGTGGAGCCGTCCAACTCGGGCTGCCCGTATACGCGAACCTTGCCGCCTCGCAGGGTGCTGAGGCGGCTGCCGGGCCTGTGGACACGTACAGGGTCCAGGAGATGGGAGACGGAGAGGTCGTCCACCTTGTCCGCCCGGCGAAGACCGATCTTCACACTGAAGCCGGCGGCCTCGCCATAGACACCCACGAGATCCCCCGGGACGGCGAGGGTGACTCTGCCGTCTTCGGCGCACCCCAGCACGTCATCCAGGGCCAGGTCGAGGGCTTCCCGGACCTTCAGGTCCCGGACCGGCACGAAGTGCTCGACGAACTCCAGCCCCGGCCGAGGCTTGCGGTCGTGGCAGATGCGGGCGATCTCGCGGATGTCGGCGATCAGGTCGGCAGAGTCGACGCCGAGCCGGAGGCGCAGGCCGCACCCACCCTCAGCGGTAACCGCCCTGCCGCGCCCGTAGCGGGCATACGTCAGCTCGATGGTGTCGAGGTATCCGCCGATACGGGACACGAGCTGGTCGTATGCACGGATCCCGAGCATGGAGAGGGGGATGCCGCCCGGCGTGACGGCGATGTCCGTCCTGGCCTGCCCGAGGGTGGAGGCCGCGAGTCCGCGGACCTGCTGGGGGTCGATCTGCCGGATGACGAAGGAGAGACCGAAGCTGCGGTCTTTGAGCTCGTCGGGGAGCAGGCGGAAACCGTCGTCGTGGCCGACGGCGTACACCTCGCCGTCGATGGCCATCAACTGCAGCGCGGCGGTGCGGCGCTTGAACTCCGGGGCACGGATGCCCGACGAGCGCTCCACCGAGCCGCACCACGAGGCTTCCGCGCCCTTTCCGCCCACGAGCAGGACGGAAGGGACGCCCGTGCCGTGGCTGGCGTCGTGCAGCTGGGCGTCCCAGCCGTCGAGTTGATCGCCGTCCAGCGCCGTACGCATCGCCTCTGCGGTCGGCTTGACGCCGACGAGGCGGTTGAGGGTGACCATGTCGGTCGGGTGGTTGATGTGTTCTCCAAGTGTTTGAGGTGGGGTGCACACGTACCGAATCCACCGGCCGTGCGCGGGCGGCGCGCGACGCGCGGACGCGCCGTCCGAGGGATCAGTGCCGACGGGTGATCTTCGACGCTGCGGAGTGGTCCCGCCGGGCGGGGGCCGAGGTGAGGTGCCAGCCATGGCACCTCGGGCAGTGGTACGAACGAAGCGGGTCCTTGGCCCGCGCCACGCCGTGGGAATGAATCCTGGCGAGCGCGAGGTCCGCCGCGATGCGGTCGATGAACCACGTCTTGCCGCACGAGCGCTGTACCGCCCTGCGGCTGAAGGGGCGCGGGACGCGCTGGGCGGCACGGATCAGGCGCTGATGGAGCACGGTTTCCTCCAGGAGGGGCTTCGGATCGCCCCGTACTGGGCCGACCGATAGATCACCTAGCTGACATGGGCATGACGATTTAGGCCTTAGGGATCGGCCTGACCGGAGGCGCTTTGAGGCGGCGATTGCATGGGGCCGGGGAGATGGCATCGAGCGCTGCGAGGCCGCCGAGAAGAGGCTAGCGACGGCCGCCCTCACTGGCAACCCTCTTGTGAACTTCAAGCTGTAAGCATGAATGTTCACGTGTGCGCCAGCGGTGATGTTCACACTGGCTTGCTGTGAATCATGGTCCGCCGGTACGGTCTCGACCATGCCCCCAGCCGCGAAGAAAGTGTTGACGGCCGCCGACATCGCACGGCTGGCCGGTGTGGGGCGCGCTGCCGTGTCGAACTGGCGACGCCGCTACCCAGAGTTCCCGAAGCCGGTCGGCGGCACCGCGCAGCGTCCGGTCTTCTCCCGGGAGCAGGTCGAGGAGTGGCTGGCTGAAACCGGCAAGTCGGACCAGCTGGCTACGGCTGGCCGCACTGAGACCGGGACGCAGCACATCAGCGACCTGTCGGAATTCGCCCGGAGCCTCACCCGTGACTCGCAGGAGTCCCCACATGGGCTCGCCCACCTCACTCCGAACCAACTCCTGGCGCGGGTGATGGTGTCCTTGCTGCCGGATCCAGCGACGAACGATTTGTCAGACCACACAGTCGACGAGGACGTGCCGGAGAACGTGCCGGAGGACGTGCCGACGGAGTCAGCGGTGGACGTTCCGCCAGACCCCGCGGGCGACGAGGACGTGCCGCTCGTGCTCGACCCGGCCTGCGCCGAGGCGACGCTGCTCTTGGCAGTCGCTGAAAGGTTTGGGAGCCGCGTCAAGATCGAAGGGCAGGAGATCGACGAGTCGGCTGCCGCGAACGCCGCAGCCCGGCTGCGCAGCAATACACAGGGCGTCCTATACGAGGTCCACTACGGCGATTCCTTGCTGAGTAACCACCTTGCCCCGTACCTGGGAACCGCCGCAGCCGTTGTCTGCGAGCCGCCTTTCGACAGGCCGCAATGGCCCATGGAAGAGCTGGCCGACGATCCGCGCTGGCGGTTCGGTGTCCCTGCCCCTCGCGACGCCGAACTGGCCTGGGTTCAGCACTGCTACGCGCACGTGCGCCCTCGCGGAGTCGCCGTCGTCGCGGTGTCTCCGCGGACCAGTTTCCAGCCGTCCGGGCAGTCCATCCGCGAGGAGCTGGTTCGTTCCGGCGCCTTGCACAGCGTGATCGCGCTGCCGGCCGGCATGGGCTCGACCCCGGACATCGGCCTGCACCTTTGGGTCCTGCAACGCCCATCCGGAGCATTCGCTCCCCACACCGTGAACATGATCGACTTGTCAGGGTTGAGCGACCCGGCCGACGTCCCGGATGAGCAAGCCGTCTGGGAAGGCCTCGTCCACGATGCCGACCCGGCGATCTTCGCCGCGGTCCCACGCCGGGAGCTTCTTGCGGGCGAAGTTGACCTCCTGCCCTCCCGGCACATCAGCACGCGCGACGGGGCTCGTACGGACGAGTTCGCCCACGTCACCCATCGGCTACGCGCCCTCTACACCCGCATCGGGGGAGCCCTGCCGGACTTTGCCGCGCACCCGACTCAAGTCCGCCACGACTACGTCTCGTTTGCCGAGCTGGAACATACCCGCGCGCTGAAGATCCTCTCGCGCGAGACCACTCCGAGTGCCGGAGACCTACTCGTGCGCACGCTCGGCCGACCACCGGTCGTGGCGACCGGCACGGCCGCGGACGAGACTGGCGTAGCCCAGGTCGTCGAGATCAACCCCGACCGACTCGACCCCCACTTCGTCGCAGCCTTCCTGCGGGCCGACGCTCACGCATTGCCCGTGGCGAACACCCTCGGCGCGCTCAATCGCGACGACCTACGCCGCTGTCGCATCCCCCGACTGTCCCTCGCTGAACAGCGCCGCTACGGCGAAGCGTTCCGCCACTTGCAACAGCTGCAGGACACGATCACCGCACTCGCGAAGACTAGCTCGCACGTGATCGACCAGACCCTCCACGCACTGACCACGGGCGTTCTTACCCCGGACTTCTCCGTAGCGCAGCACACTGAACATGCCGGTCCGACCGACGACGAGACGAGAGAGTTGTGACTTCAGGCCCCACGCATTCCAAGATGGCGAACGATATTTGGTCGGTCGCTGACCTGCTGCGCGGCGACTACAAGCGGCACGAGTACGGTCAGGTAATCCTGCCGTTCACGCTGCTGCGCCGCCTCGACGCGGTGATGGCCCCGACGCGCCAGGCGGTGTGGGACCGCGACGCCTCACTCAAGGTCCAGAACAAGGCCCGTCTGCTGGAGATCGCGGCGAAGCTCCCCTTCTACAACACCGCCAAGCAGGACTTCTCCACCATCGTTGGCGATTCGCAGAGCGTCGCGAAGAACCTTCGCGACTACATCAACGGCTTCTCTCCCAACGTCCAGAAGATCCTGGAACGTTTCGACCTGGACAACGAGATCACCCGTCTCGCCGGGGCGAAGATCCTCTATGAGGTCGTGGGCGCGTTCGCGAAAATGCGCAACCTGGACCAGCTCACCAACCACGACATGGGGTACGTCTTCGAGCACTTGATCCGCAAGTTCGCCGAGGACTCAAATGAGACCGCCGGTGAGCACTTCACCCCGCGCGAAGTTATCAAACTGATGGTCAACCTGCTGATCGCGCCGGACGCGGACATCATCACGGCCGAGGGCCAGGTCATCAACATCCTTGACCCGGCCTGCGGCACCGGCGGCATGCTCACAGCAGCAGAGGACCACATCAAGTCGATCAACCCGAACGCTGAAGTCTTCCTCTTCGGCCAGGAGCTCAACGCCGAGTCCTGGGCGGTCTGCCAGTCAGACATGCTCATGCGGAACCAGCGCGGCCACATCCACTTCGGTAACTCCTTCAGCGACGACGGGCATCCGGACCGCACGTTCGACTACATGCTGGCCAACCCACCGTTCGGTGTGGACTGGAAGAAGGTCAAGGATGCCGTCGACGACGAGGTCGAACTGGGCCACGCCGGCCGCTTCGGCGCCGGCACCCCGCGCATTAACGACGGCTCGTTCTTGTTCCTGCAACACATGATCTCGAAGATGGCGCCCGTCGAGGCGAAGGGTACCCGCCTTGGAATCGTCTTCAACGGCTCACCGCTGTTCACCGGTGCCGCCGAGTCCGGTGAATCGAAGATCCGCCAATGGATCCTCGACAACGACTGGCTGGAGGGTATCGTCGCCCTGCCGGACCAGTTGTTCTACAACACCGGCATCTCCACGTACTTCTGGATCGTCACCAACCGGAAGAACGACTCGCTGCGCGGCAAAGTGGTATTGCTCGATGCCCGCGACCAGTGGGAGAAGATGCGCAAGTCCTTCGGCGACAAGCGCAAGCAGATCAATGACGACCAGATCAAGCACATCACCAAGCTGTACGTCGACGCTCTCAAGGTCGCTGACGACTCCGGACACCCGGATCATACCAAGGTGAAGATCTTTAACAATCGAGACTTCGGCTACCGCCGCATCACCGTTGAACGCCCGCTCAAGCTCCGCTTCGAGGTCACTGAGGAAACTCTCGTTGCCCTGGATAACGCGAAGGCATTGGCTAAGTGGGAAGGTGGCGAGGCCTTGATTACGGCGCTGCGTGAGTTGGTTGGTTCCGTGTGGTGGACAAAGGACGAGGCCGTTAACGCGATGCACGCAGCCGTCGCGGGAGCGGGAGCCCTGTGGCCTGGTACAGCTGCTCTGCAGAAGGGCATGTGGGGCGCCGTCTCGGTAGCCGACCCCGATGGTGAGGTACAGAGGGATAAGAATGGCAACGTCCTCCCCGACCCGGATCTGCGCGACTACGAGAACATTCCGATCGATGAGGACATTGCCACCTACTTCGCTCGCGAGGTCGCCCCGCACGTCCCGGATGCCTGGATCGACCGCGATAAGGCTAGCGGTGAATTCAAATTCAAGGTCGGGTACGAAATTCCCTTCACGAGGCACTTCTACGTGTACACGCCGCCGAGGCCTCTCGCTGAAATCGACACTGAATTGCGCGACCTTGAAGCGCAGATCCAGAAGTTGCTGGGGGAGGTGACGAGGTGAGTCGGCAGCGCATCAAGTTTCAGTATCGAGTAATCGATCGGAGGGCCGGTCAAGATCAACCCCCCCTTCTGGCGGTTTCGATTCATCGTGGAGTGGTGCGACGTGACACTCTCACCGACGACCTTCCACGCGCGGAAGACCTGAGTAACTATAAGCTCTGCGAACCTGGCGACATTGTGCTGAACCGCATGCGTGCCTTCCAAGGCGCTATCGGGATCAGCCTGCAACGCGGGCTTGTCAGCCCCGACTACCTCGTTCTTCGGCCAAGCCCGCATGTTGATCCTCGCTATCTGCACCATCTATTCCGCTCTACCTGGTTCGTAGGGGAGATGGTGTCTCGCCTTCGAGGCATTGGTAACACCGAGAATGGAGCAGTCCGCACGCCGCGAATCAACCCTGAAGACCTTGGAGACATTCCCGTAAGTTTTCCAAGCCTTAGGAAACAACGCTGCATCGCAGATTTTCTCGACGCTGAGACAGGCCGGATCGATCACTTGATGCGGAAGCGTAGGCGTCAGCGAGACCTGCTCGATGAGCTGGCGCTGAGCATGGTCGAAGAGTCTTTCAGTGGGGCCCGCGGCGCACCTATGGTTCGACTTGGGTATCTGGCTTTTGTGCAGACGGGAGTGACCGTTGACGGCAACCGTCAGCACAACAACAATTCCGTCACCCTGCCATACTTGCGTGTGGCAAACGTGCAGTCGGGCCACGTGGATTTGGGTGAAGTAGCTGAGATCACCGTGTCACGTGAGACGGCTATTGCGAGTCGCCTCCAGGCTGGCGACGTCCTGATGACAGAAGGCGGCGACCTCGACAAGCTTGGAAGGGGGACTGTGTGGAATGCAGAAATTGAGAACTGTCTCCACCAGAATCACGTATTCGCGGTACGCCCGGACTCTAACGTCCTTTCTCCCTCTTATTTGGCCCTCCTGACTCGAGCCCCCATGGCGCGCAAGTACTTTGAAAGCACCGGAAATAAGACAACCAACCTAGCCTCAACAAGTAGCAGCAAGATTCGGGATTTCCGTGTCCCTCTAGTCAGCACAGTTACGCAGCATGCCATCGTCGAGGAGGCTGATGCGCGCCTTAGATCGCTTGCGAAATTCGAGGAGCGGATTACTCGGCAACTCAGCCGCCTCGCCGAGCGCCGTCAAGCCCTGATCACTGCTGCCGTTACCGGACAGATCGACGTAGCCACCACCCCCGCCCACCTTCCCTCGTCGGGAGGTGCAACCGCATGAGTCCAGGAGCCCATACTGAAGGTGCCTTCGAGGCCCACGTCGAGGCCGAGCTGCTCCGTGGACCGCGTGGCTGGTCCCAGGCCCAGGGCGGCTTCGAGGCTGAACTCGGCCTCGACTCTGATGAGATGTTCCGGTTCATCGACGTCACGCAGGACAAGCGCTGGAACAAACTCGTCGGCTTCTACGGGAACGATAGAGACGCTGCCAAGAGGCAGTTCGCCCAGCGCGTGGCCGCAGAGATCGACGCCCGTGGCGTGCTGGATGTGCTGCGACAGGGTGTACGCGACCGGGGCGTGCAGATCGACCTGGCATACTTCCGCCCCGGTCACACCTTGGCCGCCGACGCTCTTACCGAGTACGAGGCGAACGTCCTCACCGTGGCGCGCCAATTGCACTACAGCGTGCGGCATCCGCGGCACTCGGTCGACCTGGCGCTGTTCGTGAACGGCCTGCCCGTGGCAACTGTGGAGCTGAAGAACCCCAACACCGGGCAGAACGCCGACCACGCCATCGCGCAGTACCGGCACCGTGACCCGAACGACGTGTTCTTCGCCAAGCGGACCCTCGTTCATTTCGCGGTCGACCCGGACCGAGCCTTCGTCACGACCCGGCTGTGCGGAGCCGACACGCAGTTCCTGCCGTTCAACGTCGGCTCCGAGGGGGCCGGCCGGTCCGGCGGGGCCGGGAATCCGCCCGCGGCACCCGACTCGTACAGCGTCGCCTATCTGTGGAAGGAGATCTGGCAGCGCGACAACTGGCTGGAGATCCTGCAACGCTTCCTCCACATCCAGGTGCCGGACAAGGCGGGCGCGCGGGAGAACCCCCATACCTCGCCACGCATTTTCCCCCGATACCACCAGTGGCACGCAGTCCAGGAGATGGTGAACGACGCCCGGAAGGAAGGCGCCGGGCGCGACTATCTCGTCCAGCACTCGGCCGGCTCAGGCAAGTCGAACACGATCGCCTGGCTCGCGCACCGGCTGTCGAACCTGTACGACGATGCCAACCAGACGATCTTCCACAAGATCATTGTGATCACGGATCGGGTCGTGCTGGACCGGCAACTGCAGCGGACCATCTTCCAGTTCGATCACACACCCGGCGTCGTAAAGAAGATCGAACGGGACTCGACGCAGCTCGCCGCGGCCCTCGACGATGCCACCTCGAAGATCGTCATCAGCACGCTGCAGATGTACCCGTACGTCCTGGGGAAGATCGCGGAAATGGGGCTGGCAGGCAAGCGCTACGCGGTCGTCATCGACGAGGCACATTCCTCGCAGGGCACTGACTCGTCAATCCACATCAAGCAGGCCCTCGGCGTAAACGCGATCCGCGAAGAAGACGAGGACGCGGCCACGTACATGACGCGGGTGCGCGGCAGGCAGCCGAACCTGTCGTACTTCGCGTTCACCGCCACCCCCAAGTCCTCCACGCTGAAGCTGTTCGGCACCTTCGACCGGAAGCGGAAGCACCCGCGTACCGGCGAGCAGGGCATGTACGTGCCCTTCCACGTCTACTCGATGAAGCAGGCGATCGAGGAGGGCTTCATCCTCGATGTTTTGGCGAACTACATCACGTACGACACCAAATGGCGGCTGCGGAACGCCGCCGTGGCCGCCGCGGAGTCGGAGACCTCCAACCCGGACGTCCACTCCTCCAAGACGAAGCGGGTGCTGGTTCGATACGCCGAGCAGCACCCCAAGTCCCTGGAGCAGAAGGCGAAACTGATCGTCGACGATTTCCGGGAGAACATTGCCGGGCGTCTCGGTGGCCGAGCCAAGGCGATGGTCGTCACCCCCGATCGTCCGCACGCACTGGGCTTGTACCAGGCGATCCGCGCCTACGTCGAGCTGCGCGGGTACACCGACTGCGGCACGCTCGTCGCTTTTTCCGGACCACTCAAGGACGATGCCACCGGACTGGAGTTCACCGAGGCGCAGCTCAACGGTTTCCCGGAGGTCCGCCTGCCGGAGCGGTTCGCCTACACCAAGGCCGACGATCCGCAGGCGGTGGCCCGCAATCAGGAGGAGTACCGGCTTCTCGTGGTTGCGGAGAAGTACCAGACCGGGTTCGACCAGCCGTTGCTGTGTGCGATGTACGTCGACAAGCTGCTCACCGGTGTCTCGGCGGTGCAGACACTGTCGCGGCTCAACCGTATCCACCCGCTCAAGTCCCAAGACGACGTCCACGTCCTCGACTTCGCTAACAAGGCCACCGACATAGAAGAGTCCTTCAAGGACTGGTTCGAGACCACCATCTCCGAGAAGATCGAGCCGAACCTGCTCTATACCAAGCAGCGCGAGGTGATGGAGTACGGGGTGCTGGCCGCATCCGAGATGGAAGCGTTCATCCGGGTCCTGGCTACCGCCGGACCTGACCGTATGACGGACGCGGCCGAGCGCAAGCTCCACGCTCAGCTACACGAATACCTCAAGCCTGCACTCGACCGATTCGACAACGATCTACCGACTGATGACGAGAGGGAGGGCTTCCGTAAGGCTCTGCACCAATACGTGCGTGCCTACAGCCTCATCGCGCAGATCGTCGACTGGGGAGACCCGGACCTTGAACGCCTCTATCAGTACGGCAGGATCCTGCTGCTCCGGCTTCCGGGACGGCCGTCCGCGTCCGTCGACATAGGGGACGCGGACCTGAGTCACTTCCGGCTCGAGTTCACGGGACGGCACGACGTCTCACTGTCCTCCGTCGGAGACCGGGACGTACGCGGCCACGCCGCGGACGGCGGCGGCTACCGCGAGCCTGAGGTCAAACCACTGTCGGAAGTGATTGAGGAGCTGAACGAGCGCTTTGGCCTGGGCCTCGGCACCTCCGATCAGATCCTCGTCTATCAGCAGGTCGTGGGCCTGGTCCAGGACACGTCGATGCAGCAGATCGCGCTCATGAACGACGAGGACCGATTCGGCCAGGTCGCCGACGACCGGCTCGACGACATCGTCGCCGAGAACGCCGAGCGCAACACCGACTTCATGACGCTCTACTTCGACAACGACGAGTTCCGCAAGGCGATCAAAGAGGCGGCCCGTAAACGCGCCTATCGCATCATCACCGAACCCGCCCGCGATGAGGCGCTCGCGCGGCTGCGCGCCGAGATGCGACGGGAGACCGAAGGCCAGGCGATAGAGGGATGACCGAGCAGGTCGACCGAACCCCCACACGTATGGATCACGAACTCTTAGCACCGGGCAGAGGCGGTGGGAAATGAACGGGGAGACGGAGCAGCCGCCCGCGAGACGGATGCTCGCGGGGCGCTACCGCATGGACGGTCTGCTCGGCCGTGGGGGTATGAGTGAGGTCTTCCACGGCTACGACGAACGTTTGGACCGACGTGTGGCCATCAAGCTGCTGCGGCCGCCGTCCGGGCCGGTCCCTGCCGCACCGGACAGCCCTGAGGCCGCGGACCTCCTCGACCAGATGGAGCGCGACCGCAGACGATTTCTGCGAGAAATCCGCACCACCGCCCAGCTGGAACATCCAGGCATCCCTGCGGTCTACGACACGGGCGTGGAGACCGGCGGCGAAGGCGGCACGCAGCTTTGGCTGGTCATGCAGTTGCTGCGCGGCTCGACCCTTGAAACGCTCCTAGACCACACGGATCATCCGTCCATGCCACCAACCGTGGCGTGGGCAGCCTCGATAGCTGCGCAGATCGCCGCGGTCCTGGCCGATGTCCACCAAGTCGACATCGTTCACCGCGACGTCAAACCCGCGAACGTCATGATTGTCGACGGCGGCCTGGTAAAGATCCTTGACTTCGGAATCGCGATCCTGCGCGGCGCGGGAGCGCTGCCACGCCTGACCCAAGTCGACAGGACCGTCGGCACTCCGCCGTACATGTCACCCGAGCAGTGCCTCGGACAGTCGGTGACTTCCGCCTCGGACATCTACTCCCTCGGCTGCCTGCTGTACGAACTGCTCACTGGCGATACGCCGTTCCGCGCGACATCCGGCATGCCGCTGCGGGCCCACCACCTCAAGACCCCTGCCCCTTCTGTGTTTACGCGCCGCGCCGACACACCGGGCGCGCTCGACGCTCTGGTGTCGTCGATGCTGGCGAAGGACCCTGAGCAGCGACCCCCAGCAGAGGCTGTCTACGAAGCCCTGCTCCCACACGTAACCGCACCGACTGAGGCATCGGCCGACAGCGACGACGACAGAGATCCCACCCGCCCATTCCGTCGGCCTCTCCTGGCCACAGCCAAACCCCGGGAGCAGGCGGCCCTCCGAAGTCGCCTGACCGACGCGGAAGCAGCAGTCCTGCAGAACAACGTCCAGGTGCTCCTGGACAACGACCAGCCGTCCCAGGCGATCCGCCTCCTCGAAGAAGGCGTGACCCGCACCGCGCACGACCCCTATCTGCAGCTTCGCTTGCGCCACCTCCTGGCCGCCGCACAGTTCTATGCAGGCGAATACACGCGCGCCGCCGCACTGTTCGACCTCGTGGGGCGCGGCTACCGCAAGCACCTGCCGCCGAATGATCCCCTCGTCCTGGACTGCGCCTACCATGCCGGTCACGCCTATGCCGAGACCGGAAAACCTGATCAGGCCCTGCCTCAGCTGCGGTTCTACGTCCAGAACACCGACGCCGCTCTGAACAGCGACACGGCGGACCAAGTCCGCGACTCCCGCTTCGTCATCGCACACATGCTGGCGGCGTCCGGCTACGCCGACGAAGCCCTCGCCGAACTCGAAGCCATCCGCCCCCTCCTGGCCAACGCTTTCGGGGCCCAATCAACGCAAGTCCGCAATCTCGACAAGCAGATCACCCGTCTGCGTGGTTCCAGCTGATTGGCGGGTGTGTGGTGGGGCGCGGCAGCCGTCTCTGTGTGGCTCCCCACTACGGTGTCGCTGTGGGGCGCTGTGACGGCCGTATGCAGGCTCTGGATCAGAGCGGATTCCTCCGGGACGGGCGACTCTCCTACAGGTAATGACGGAAGTGGGCTGGCCTTCTTGGTTCGTCCTGGTTCACCGAGGTGAACCGTCCGGCCCCGGGGTGGCTTTGAGGTGCTCGGCGAGCTGCTGGAGGGTGGCCCAGGAGTTCGGGTCGGTGCCGTCGCCCAGGATGTAGTGGAGTGTGGGCCGGGCTGTGGGGCCGAGCTGGGAGGGGCGGAGGCCGCCCTGTGGGTGCTGGGCGTGCGTCAGGCCGATGTCGTTCACGGCGTCTTCGCCCAGGGTGAAGGAGAGAGGGATGGGCGGGGCTTCGAAGCGGGGCGGGACGGTGAGGTCTCGGCGGGCGGTGCGGAGCGTGGTGAGCATGGAGGTCAGGCCGTGCTCGGTAGCCAGGGTCTCGGCCAACGGGGTGATGGCGTCCAGGGGCGGGGCTTCGTCGGTGGCGTAGCCGAGGGCGAGGGTTATGTGTTCCTCGATGCCTGCCGGGGTGTGGGTGATGTGGGTGGTCGCGATGGCCGGGTGGTCGGGGGTGCCGACGGCGGTCAGCCAGGTGGGGGCGGACTTCTGGGCGCGGGAGCGGGCCAGTTCGGTCAGCTGACGGAGGGACCAGGGCAGGGCGATGGGTTCGGCGGTGGACCATCCGGCCGGTGGGGTGCCCGTGAGGGTCTGCCAGGCCGCTTGCAGGGCGCCGCCGAGCAGGAGATCTTCGTCGGTGGGGTGCGCGGTGTGGAGGGAGAGGAGCAGTTGGCGTTCGCCCGGAGCGTCGGAGGCGGGCTTGGGCTCGGGCTTGAAGGCTTCCGCGATCCGGGTGTTTCCGTCCGTGGATTTCACCGGGGTGAAGTGGCCCTCGTGCCAGTGGAGTTGGGCTCCGGACAGGCCGTCGTAGTAGCCGCAGTTTGGGTCTTGGACGACCCAGCGGTTGGGGTGGCCGTGCAGGGCGGTGCGGGTGGGCAGGGTGAGCCTGGTGTGGGGTGGAGTGACGATCTGCAGGGCCAGGTCGCCGGCGGCGGCCGTCCGCAGGGCGTCGGCCAGCCAGCTGGTCATCGCCACGACTGGGCGGTCCTGGATGACGACCGCGGTCTTGTCGGTGAGGACGTCGACCGCGGGTGGCGTTGCTTTGGGTGCCGGTGTGGCGGTGGCGGTTTCGGGGGTGAGCGGGACGACGTCGGTGTGGGCGGCCTCCGGCGGCCAGACCGTGCCGCCGAGCACGGCAGCCAGGCGTCCGGCGAACGAACCGGCGAGCCGTTCGCCCTCCTCGACGGCGGTGGAGGCGCGGGCTTCGGTCCACCAGAACGGTCCGTCGGGGGAGGGGACTTGGTCGCCGAGCAGGCGTTGTGCCTCGCCGGGGACCTGGATGAGCAGGGGTGCTTCGACGGAGACGAGCGGGCGGCCGTTCGGGGTGCAGAGCTGGACGACGGCTCCCTCGTGCACGCTGGTGATGCCCAGGTCGGGGCCGCCCGCGAAGAGCCCGGCGAGCAGGGTGTTGATGTCGGGCATGGTGGGTGTGAGGGCGATGACGTCCTTGGTCACGGGTGTTTGTTCTCCGCGGTGTCGCTGGCCTCACGGGGTTCGGCGAGGGCGGTCTGGATGAGCTGGTGGCGGCGTCCGCGGCGGATGAGGGTGCCGCGGCCGGGGGGTTGGGCGGAGGCGTAGAGGCCGGGGAAGAGCTGGCCTTCGGTGCGGTCGCCGGTCATGAGGAGGGCGGTGGTGCCGGTTTCGCGCAGGGTGGTGAGGAAGGGGTCGTACAGGGCGCGGGAGGAGCCGGCGACGCGGCGGGTGACGATGAAGTGCAGGCCGATGTCGGGGGCGGAGGAGATGTAGGGCAGGAACGGGGCCAGGGGTTGTTGGCCGGCGGTGGTGAGGATGTCGTAGTCGTCGACGAGGATGACGATGCGGGGGCCGGTGAAGGTGGGCCCGTCGGTGATCGTGTCCGGGTCGGCGGTCTCCGGCAGGCGTTTGTCCAGTTCGCCGGCGATGCCGGCGGCGAGGGCGGCGGCGAGTTTGGCGTTGTGGGCGTAGCCGCCGCGGTAGGGCTCGGGGACGTGGCCGCGCAGGCCTCGGCGCGGGTCGAAGACGCCGAAGACCAGGTCCTTGTCGCTGTGGCGGTCGATGAGCTGCCGGGTGATGAGTTTGAGCAGGTTGGTCTTGCCGCATTCGTTGTCGCCCAGGACCAGCAGGTGCTGGTCGTTGCCGAACAGGTCGAGGTGAGCGGGGGCGAGGTTGTCCTGGTCGACGCCGAGCGGGATGCGGGCGGGCTCGGCGGTCGGTGAGGGGAGTTTCGTGGCGGGCAGGGCGGTGGGCAAGACCCGTACGGGGGCGGCGAGTTCGCCGTGCCAGCTGGCCCGCAGCGTGCGGGCGGCGCGTTCCAGGGCGGGGCCGAGGTCGCCGGCGGAGGGTTGGCCGTCGATGCGGGGCAGGGCGGTGTGGGCGAAGAGTTTCGCGTCGGTCAGGATCCGGCCGGGGGTGTCGGCGCTCAGCGTCTCGGAGAGCTTGCGGTCGATGCTGGAGTCGGAGGGGTCGTTGAGGCGCAGTTCGACGCGGGTGCCGAACAGGGACTGGGTGGCGATGCGTACGTCGTTCCAGCGCAGCATGCCCGCCACGATGTGGATGCCGTAGCCGCTGCCGCGTTTGAGGAGGTCGGCGATGGTGTCGTCGAGGTCGTTGAACTCGTCGCGCAGGGCGCCGAAGCCGTCGATGAGCAGCACGATGTCGGTCGAGCCGAGCTCGGTCAGGCGGCCTTGGGCGCGCAGGTGGCGCAGTTGGTCGACGGAGTCGATCCCGTACTCGCGGAAAAGCTCTTCACGCAGGGCGAGTTGGGCGCGGACCTCGGCGACGGTGCGGGCGGCGCGTTCGTGGTCGGCGCGTCCGGCGATGCCGCCCACGTGCGGCAGTCCGGACAGTGCGGAGAGTCCGCCGCCGACCAGGTCCAGGCCGTAGACGGCGACGTCGGCGGGGGTGTGGGTCAGGGCCAGGGAGAGGGCGAGGGTGCGCAGCAGGGTGGTCTTGCCGGACTGCGGGCCGCCGATGACGGCCGTGTGCCCGCCCGCGACGGTCAGGTCCAGAACCCAGGGCTCCTGCCACTGCTTGGCCGGATCGTCGAGGACGCCCAGCGGCACGCGCATCGCGCCGAAGCTGTCGGCGAGGTGCAGTCCGCGCGCGGAGGCCTGAACGGGGCCTGCGGCCGAGTCGAGCGTGATGGCATCGGGCAGCGGGGGCAGCCAGATGCGGCGCACCGGAGGGGCGGCAGCGCACAGCTGGTCGACCATGGCCGAAAGGACCGTCGGGCCGGTCTCCCGCTCCCGCGTGGCGGGTTCTTCCGTTGCGCCGCCGGCCTCGGGGTCCTGTCCCGTGTTGTACGTCGGGTAGGGCCAGGCGAGGGGTGCGTCCTCGGTCCGGTCGTGGCGGGCCGGGCCTCGGTGGGCGCCGGAGACGTAGCCCGCCTTGAAACGCTCGTACGTCGATGTGTCGACCTTGAGATAGCCGAATCCCGGCAGCGGCGGCAGCTGGAAGGCGTCGGTGGTGTCCAGGACGGTGCGCGACTCGTCGGCGGAGAAGGTGCGCAGGCCGAGCCGGTAGGAGAGGTAGGTCTCCAGGCCCTTGAGCTTGCCGGATTCGATGCGCTGGCTGGAGAGCAGCAGGTGCACGCCGATGGAGCGGCCGATGCGGCCGATGGAGAGAAACAGGTCGATGAAGTCGGGCTTGGCGGTGAGGAGTTCGCCGAATTCATCGATGACGACGAACAGGTGGGGCAGGGCCTCCAGGCCGAGTTCGGGCTGTTTGGCGCGCAGGGCGGCGTAGTGGCCGATGTCGGCGACGTTCCCGGCGTCCTTGAGTACCTGCTGGCGGCGTTTGACCTCACCGGCCAGGCTGGTGTGGACGCGTTCGACGAGCCCGGCCTGGTTCTCCAGGTTCGTGATGACGCCCGCGACGTGGGGGAGTTCGGTGAAGGGGGCGAAGGTGGCACCGCCCTTGTAGTCGACCAGGACGAGCGCCAGGTCCTCGGGGGAGTGGGTGGCGACCAGGGCCAGGACCAGGGTGCGCAGGAGTTCGCTCTTGCCCGATCCGGTGGCGCCGACGCACAGGCCGTGCGGGCCCATGCCCAGCTCGGAGGACTCCTTGAGGTCCAACAGGACTGGTTCGTGGCGGTCGTTGAGGCCGATGGGTACGCGAAGGAAGTCGCGTTCGCCGCGAGGCGCCCACAGCTTGCCGAGGTCGAGGGCGGCCGGGTCGTCGATGCCGAGCAGGGTGGGGAAGTCGACGGGGCCGGATATCGGGGTGCCCTCGGCGGCGGACTCCGCCGACAGGCGCAGCGGGGCGAGCATACGGGCCAGGCCCTCGGCCCCCGCGATGCTCACGTCGTCCGTGGTGCCGCGGCCAGGCGTGGCGCGGGGGGTGCGCAGGTCCTCGACGGTGACATGCTCGCCGTCGACGGTGATGCGGACGCTGACCTGGTCCGGTTCGTGCACCTGCTGCTCGAGGAGGTGGAGCACGGTCACGCCCATGCTCGTGAGGTCAACTGCCGTGTCCGGACGGGGCAGTTCGGTGGCCGTGCTGCCGTGGCTGTCGCTGACGGCGAGGAGACGGTCGTTCATCCGCAGTGCGTTCTTGTCGGACAGGCCCCGGCGGACTTCGGCGGCGTAGGAGGAACGGCGGCGCAGATCCGGGGCGCACTGCTGGGCGAGCGTGGCCAGGTCCGGGGCGGTCCGCCGGGCGGCGACCGGGCCGTCGTCCTGCTGGGGGTCGAGGATATGGGGCAGCCACTTGGCCCACTCCCACTCGGGCAGCCGGTCACCCGAGACCGCGAGGCCAATGGCGACATCGTCGGGGGCATGGGTGACGGCGGCCTGGATGAGCAGGGCGCGCGCGACGCGCAGGGTGCCTTCCCGCTCGCCGATGATGCTGACGTTGCCCGCGCGGTCCAGCGGCGCCATGAGGGGGAAGTCGGTGGCGGTGGTGAACCGGTGCTGCAGCGCCCGGGCCTCGTTCAGCATGAAGGGGTCGGGCGGGGTCAGCACACCGCTGCCCGAGTTCTGCCCGATCTCCAGCTGCTGCACGGGTACGTCGCCGGTGCCGAGACGCACCCGCAGGAAGTCGGTGTCCAGGCGGCGCCGCTCCCACAGCCTGGCAGGGTCGCGCACCAGGTCGTACAGTGCCGTCGGAGGAGGATTGAGGACCCGCGCCTGTTGCCGCAACTCCCGTTCGACGGCGCCCAGTTCCTCGCGCTGTTCCTCGACGTACTCGAGATAGCGCTCGCGCTGGGTACGCCGAGTGCGCTGGGCCTTGCCGCGCTGCGACAGGAACAGGGCGACCGCGCCGAGCAGGGCGAAGACGAGGACGATCGCGCCGACGGCGGCGAACTGGCTGTTGCGGATGACGGTCATCATCACGACCGAGCCCATGACGCCGGCCATCGGAAGCAGCGCGGTGGCCGCGTTGCCCATCTTGCCCTCGGGCAGATTGGGCGGCGGCTCGATGGTGCGCTCGGGGGCGGCGGCCAGCGGCCGGGTGGAGCGGGCCGGGCGGTGGACGAGGCGGTGGGTCATCGCACCCGCACCGCCCGCCCCATCGCCTCGGCGGCCAGCTGGACGGCGGCGTCACGGGAGTTCTGGCCGAGCATGCCGGTGTGGATGGGGCCTCCTTGGGCCAGATGACGGTCATAGGGGAGGGGCACCACGGCCACCCCGGTCTCCCGCAGATGCGCGGCGGCCGTCTTCAGGTCGAGCGTCGTGTCGGGGGAGTTGGCGGACAGCGCGACCACGGTGGTGGCCAGGGCGGAGTGCGGCAGCTGGGCCAGCCAGTCCAGGACCACGCGGGTGCCGCCCACGCCCTCGGCGGTCATCGGGGCGACCACCACGCGGGCATGGGCGGTGTCCATCGCGGTGCGGGCCACCTCGCCGGGCAGCGTCTCGCAGTCGACCACGGTCACCGCGAAGTAGCGGCGCAGCGCGAGGGTGACCGTGCGGTAGGTGGGTACGTCGAGCGGGGCGCCGACGCGTCCCTGGCTGGCCGGCAGCAGCCAGCCGCCGTCGGTGACCGGCACCAGATAGCCGGTGACGTCGGTGAGCTGCATGGCGGGGCTGAGGATGGGGGCCAGGTCGGCGCAGGCCCAGCGCACGGACTCCGCGCCCAGGCGCACCGGCAGGGTGCCGAGCGCGCCGTCGGCCTCGAGCGCGAGGACGGGGTCGTGCCGGAAATGGTTGAACGTCCGGGCCAGGAGCGCGGAGACGGTGGACTTGCCGACCCCGCCCCGGATCGAGGTCACGGCGATCACGCGGCCGGTGGTGACCGGCTGCTGCACCTCACGGGCGAGCCGGGTCTGCTCGGCGACCTCCTGGCCGGCCGACGCGGTGAGCTTGCGCAGCGAGCGTCCGGTGCGGCGGACTGCGGAGTCGCCGCGCTGGGGGACGCCGAGGGCGCGGGCCAGGCGCGGATCGACGGTCGGCACGGACTCCGGGGTGGGCAGCGGAAGGCGGGGATCGCGGGCGCTGCTGCGTACGGCCGGAGCTGTCGGCTGAGGGGCGGGCCGCGGATCCACGGGGGCTTCACGCTCCGCGCTGCGGAGTACGGCGGTCGGCTCGACCGCGGGGCTTGGGCTCGCCCCGAGGTCCCTCAACACATTGCGCTGCCAGTCGTCTTCCTGAGCCATGCCGACCCCCCTACGCGAAGGTGTCGAGCAGACGCCCGTACACACCGAACACCCCGATGACCAGCGGCAGCAGCGCGATCACGCCGACCGACTCCAGGACGTCTCCGAAACGGCGAAGCCGGACCCGCACATGCTCAGGCGGCTGAACCGCGAGCACCACGAGGGGAATCAGGGCGAGCACGCCAAGCACGGCCAGCGGCCCGGCGGCAGGGGAGCGGTCCAGCCACACCACGAGCAGCGCCACGGCGATGACCGCAGCGGCGGCGAACAGCGCGACCACTTCGGCGACCAGCGGGAAGGCCCACGCCCGCAGCGCGAGCACGACTGTGGTGACCACGGCCAGCAGCACGGTCCACACCGTCGGCTCCCGCAGCACCAACACCCCGGCACCGGCCGCCGAGACGGCAAGCACCACTGTGGCGATCGCGAGCCCCCGATGGGTGGCGGCGAGCGCGGCACCCACCCGATAACGGCTCACCGATGCCCCGCCCGAACGCCGGTCATCCAGCCCCGACAACCCAGACGCCATCAGCGCGAGCCGGGGCAGCACCCCGAGCACGACCACGGATACGAGGGCGAGCAGGGACCCCATCCGAGCCTGCTCGGTCGCCGTCCGCGCTCCGTCCTGCAACGCAACGGACGCTTCCCACAGAACCAGGCAGCCGAGGGCGGCCCCGGCCCCGATCAGACCGCCCCGCCCCAACGGCGAGAACCACCCCAGGAAGAGCAACACCAGCATCGCGGCCAGGCCCACCCCTGCCAGCCGCACGGCACCGGACCAGGCATGCGCGTCGGCCAACGTCCAGGCCCCGAGTGCGCCCAGAGCCCCGGCGGTGACGATCAACGTGGCGGAAAGCCCCCGCCGCTTCATGCGCCCCAGTACGACCCCGGCGACGCAGGCCAGAACGGCAACACTCACCAGAGCGTTGCCCACGTCCTCCCGTGCGAACTCACTGCGGGCCAACACCCCGGCGACGAGAGCCCAGAGGACGGTGGCAAGACCGGCAACCACCCGCCGGGCCGCGGACCCCCACCGCCAGGCCCTGACATCCACATCATCGGCGGCCTCATCGGTG
This sequence comes from Streptomyces sp. NPDC086554, assembly GCF_040686095.1. NCBI lineage: Bacteria > Bacillati > Actinomycetota > Actinomycetes > Kitasatosporales > Streptomycetaceae > Streptomyces > Streptomyces sp. NPDC086554. The sequence goes on along the minus strand of NZ_JBFBJK010000002.1, from coordinate 45,259 downwards.
ACGTCATGCACGACGGGCGCGGAGGGCGCGTCCTCGGCCCGCACGAGCCGCAGCACGGCACCGTCCGCTATCCCGGCGGACTCCAGCGTGCTGTCGTGGGCCAGCGCCGATCCGTCGGCAGTGACGAGATGCCGGAGCATGGGCCGCGCCCCGGCTTGATCGCCGAGCAGCCGCAACACTTCAGGGAGCAGCAGCCCGACGGGCTCCTGGGAGGGAAGGACAAGGTCCACCCGCCGCCGCTCTCCGACCAGGGTGACCCGGCTCAAGGCCGTACGACTCGTACCGCTCGTGCGGCTCAACGGCCCCGCAGATATCACGCGTTCGAACCTATCATCGAGAGGAAGGTGTTACGGAGGGGGAAGGGGACGGTGAAGAAGCTGGTGAAGCGGCCGGGGCGGACGGGGAAGTGGAGGGCACGGAGGAGCTGTAAGGGCTTTTCCCGATAAGCCGATGCGAAATGAACGACCATCCCACGCACCCGGCGCACAGCACGGCTGCGATCACTACCCCGGCGAACACCTTTCCCAACCGCTCATCGATGGTTCGCCGCTGCCGTTGGGCGCCGAACAGCAGGGCATCCCGCAGCCGCCGGCGCCGCACGGACACCGACTCCAGCAACTGGCTGTCGTAATCCTGGGCTGACATCACGCGACCTTACCCATCGGGTATATCTGAGTGGAACCCGACGAAGATGCCATGCTGCAGGTTTGAATAGGCACCCCAGGCTCCTTGGGGTCGGGGGCACGGGGGAACCGCACGGGGCGGAATCCTCCCAAAGCGTAAGGGGAGTATGGGAATTCATGCCTCGGTTCTTGGTGACGGGCCACTAGCTCCTGCCGCGCCCCGAACAGACAGGCAGGCTAGTACTTGCCAGACAGCTCCTCCAGTGCATCCAAGGTAGGGGCCTCCTGAGGGGAGTCCTCGTCTATCGAGCCAATCTCTGGACTGTGAGGCACCTGAGCGAGCCACTCCAATGCCTTGAGCGGAGTGAGCCCCTGATTGTGAGCGTCCCGCAGCAACATCAGCCACTGGGCCCCAACCTCGAATGACGCGTCGCCAGCGGCAGTTCGAGGCTCAAATCCCGCGGCATCATTGCTGACAGAAGCCCACACATAGCCGAGAGTTTCCGCTTCGCGCCGGATTACGAAGTAGCGAACAGGGTGTTCTGTTGTCTCCGGAAATTCATCTTCGGTCGGAGGTAGTTCAGAGCGAAGTCGGCGAGACCGAGCTGCAATCTCGAACGTGCCCCAGGAGTCGCTGTAGGCGGGCCCCTCGGTCCGTGGGTCCTCAAAACCAACTTCCGTCGGAGTGGCGTGACGATTTGGGTCGCCAGGTTCTGGATCGTTGCCGAGCAAGGATGAAACTTCCACAAGAGCAGCTGTGAGCCGTGGGGCGTTCTCTGCATGCACGGCAACCTGCTCTCGCTCACGCGTGTCCATTGTGAGCCATGCGTCGGAGTACGTTTCCAGAGTCACTACAGTCAGGCTGCTCTTCCAGACATCGACATGGATGGCGAACAGCTGCTCTACACGGTGCTTTACCCCAGACTCCAGCCAGATGCCGGGGCATCGAATCCGAAGGCTGGCAAGGAGATCGCCCTCGAGTGACTCCGCCCGCTTCACAGCTTCCGAAATAGCCGTTTCCGGCCTCAGAGGCTCGGCCTCCAGGATCAGGCCCGACACGTCGAGGTGAACATTCCGCATGTCATTCACGGAACGAACCGAGAGGCTGACCTTGCCTGGGGGGACGGCCAGCTCGTGCTTGGCCAGGATGCCCCAGATTGAGACGGCTGTCTCCGCGGCGCCGGCAGTGGTGCCGCCATCGCCGCTCGAAGTGATTTCCCAAGTCCAGTCGCCGATAGGGTCAGTGGTGATCACAGCATGTCCTTGGGGTCAGTTTTGCTACCTGGCGGGATGACGAGTGTTCCATCCTCCAGGCGGACAACGAAAGTGATGCCCTCGCCCTTCGGTCCGCGTCCGCCATGGTGGATGTCCATGAGCGCATCGTAGGACCCGTTGGACATCCAATCGGCGCGAGTCCCTCTACCGCCATCAACCAGCATGATGTGATGATCGGCTTCGGATTTGGCTAGCTGAAGCAAATACTTGCCTCTGCTGATTTCACTGACCGGATCCACGGGATCGTTGAGGTGTTTCATTTGGTAGGAATAAACCTCGCCGGACTCACCTATGATGCGGATGTCCGCATCGGCGCCGACGGGGATCTTGTGCTCGAAGGCGATGGCCTCTGCAGGCACCCCACTCTTGACGAGATCATCCGCAAAGAGAATCTGGTCGGCACCGGGCTGGTACATGGCCTCTTTTCGTGCCCCCAACGACGATACGACTTGACCGAACTCGTCACTCTGGTTGAAACGGCCGGACGCAATGACATCAGCGACCCGTTGTCCGTTGGGTTCTGAGGCAAGCCTGGCGAGCACTCTGTCGAGGACATCCGGCTTTGGTCGCTTCTTGCCCGGTATCCCCTTCACCGCGTCGCGGATGCGTTGTTCCGTATCGCCACCGCGGATGATGGGCTGAGCTTCACCTTCAGGAGGCAACTCATCAGATACTCGAGGGGCACCGTCGTCAGCCCCGGCGCTACCACCTGAACCGGGAGCAGCGTCTGTGCCATTCCCCGAACCACCGCCGAGAGATCCATTCGCAGGGCCATGGTCCGTGCCGTGGCGATGAGCAGAAGCTGGGTCGTCCGCTGCGTGGCCAGCGTTGGGCGCATCGGGGCTACCTTGCCCACCCCCTGCCGAATCTGGGTGGCCTTCGCCGCGGCCCCGCGCGTCATGACTGGCCTGCGGCGGAAGGTTTTCGCCCGCGTGAGCACTGGCCTCAGGGGCACGGGGGCCAGCGCCGACCAGAGCAGGCTCCTGGTGCGGTACAGCTTCGGGAGCTGTCCGTTCGGCGGCAGACCCCTCGATCGGAGCGGTGTCGTTGATGCGGTTGCCCTCGACGTCGACCCGGATGAACTCGCCGTCCTCGATGCGGACCCTGGAGCCGTCGAACTCGAGGTCGCTGTGTACGCGCTGCAGCTCGGGTGTGGAGTCGGCGCCGGTCCGGATGCGGGTGGTGAGGTCGGCGACGCTGGGCAGCTTACTGAAGGCCTTGCCGCCCACCGTGAGCCCGGCGGAGAGCGGGTCGGCGTAGGTGCCGATCTTTGCTCCCACTCCGGCGGCCTTGGCCGCCGCCCCGCCTTTGCCGCCCTTGGCGATAGCCCCCAGGGGGCCGGCGGCCAGTGTGAGGATGTTGAAGGTGGCGGTTCCCGCTGCCTGGACGGGGTGCTCTTCCCACTTGTCCCAGGCCACGATGGCCTTGGCGAACTCACGGGCGGCCGTCTTCTGCCGCTTCTCCGTCGCGCTCTCCTCGTCCGGACCGATCGTGTGGTCCAAGGCCCAGTCGACGGGAGTCATCGTGTACTGGCCGATGCCGCTGACGACGTCGGCGAGACCGCTCCAGGCATCCTTGGCCGAGCCGCCGATGCCGACCAGGTGGCCCAAGCCCTCAAGAGCGGCACCGCCACCGCCGACGATGAAGCCGTCCCAGACGGCCTGCTTGACGTGCCGGTGGATCTCCCACGCGTGGATGGACTCGCTGACGTGGCTGCCCCAGGGCGTTTCCTTGGCCTGCTTGAGGACGTCGGCGTCGTAGCCGTACATCACGGTCTTCTTCGTCGCCTTGTGACTGCCGTCGTCCTCGATGAACTTCGGGCCGTTCACGATCGCCGAGATCTTGGTCGCGGCCCGGCGCTCGGCCGCCTCGAAGGCGGTCTTGGTGACGGCGACGTCGTCCACGAGCTCGTTGTTGCGGTCGGTCTTGTCCTCGTCGTAATGCCAGTCGTCGTCGCCCTCGACGCTGGCGACGAACGCCCTGGCTTCGGCTTCCAGCGTCTGAAGGCGCTTGGCCAGTGGGCGCGCCTCGCTGGAGAAGGTGTCCAGGGCGTCGGCCACCGTCTCCATATCGGCGGCGAAGGTGTCGGCCCGGTCCATCACCGGCTGGGTGCTGGCGAACAGGTCGTCGGCCTCCGGCGCGGTGTAGTACGCCCCGAGCATCTGGAACCGGGAGTGCACATCGGCCCCGCCGTTGCGGATCCCGATGGCGTCGCTGCGCAGCGCGGAGACATCCTTGTCCAGCTGCTCGAAGTCACCGATGAACTGCGGTATGCCCCCCGGCTCGATCATCTTCACTGGTCGGTGCCCTTCTTACGGGCGGCGAGAAGGGCCTTCATGTCGGGGGCCTTCTCCGCATTGCGCTGTGCGGTCGCGGCTTGCTCCAGGTCCCCTGCCACATAGTGGTTGGTCGCCTCGATCGCTCCGTTCACCGACTTCGCGGCCCGAGCGCCGGGGAAGAGAGCATCCTCCGCGGACTTGTCCACGAACAGCGCCAGCGCCACGCCGATCGGCCCGACGGGCACGTCCCCGCAGAACCCCGAACTGATGGTGCCGGCCGAGGTGGCCGCACTCTCAGCGTCGGTCCCGTACGCCTTGACGTCCTTGGCCAAGTCGTCCATCGCCAGCCCCACCAACGACGTCACCGAATCCACCCCGGACGGCGAAATGTCCCACGCAGGCATGCCAAACCCCCTACTGATCCCCGTAATTCAGCCCAGATGCTTGGTGCTGTCGTTCAGCCGATGTTGTCGACCGCAGCCCGCGCCCGCGCGAGCGTCGACTGCGCGGTGCCGTCGTTCTGCTCCAGCGTGGTGCGCACGAGGCGGATGATTTCGCGGACCTCGTTGGCTGCCTTGTTCCAGCGGACTTCCTTGCCGTGGTAGTCGTCTGAGACCCCGTCGGCCTGGTAGTCGGCCATCGCGGCCTTCACCGCGCGGTCGCGGTCGCCCAGCACCCGCTCCAGCTGGCCGATGATGATCTGCAGTCCGCCCTGTACGTCGGCCGATGCGCCGGTGTCGTAGGAGCGGCGGTCCTGGTTTCCAGCCATGGCGAAGTTCCCCCTGCGTACGAAAGTGTCTGGTGTGCGGGTTGAGCGGCTGGCTCAGCCGGAGAAGCGGGCGCCGTCGAAGTTCGCCGAGCCCATGTTCTGGTGGGCGTTGTCCGACTGCTCCTGATCACCGGAGCCGAACGCGGTGTCCATGCCCGCCTGCCCGCCCAGGATCGAGGACAGCGCCCCGTTCAGATCCGAAGTGATCTCGTCCGCACGCAACTTGAACGAGTCGAAGGTCGCCTTGCCCGCCCCGTTGAACTTGCCCTCCAGCGGCTCGGCCGCCTGGACCAGCAGGCTGATCAGCGTCCCGAGATCGTCGCTGGACCCCACGGTGTTCTTCCCCAGCACCGCGAGAGTCGTGTCTCCCATGTCGAACTTCACGAATCCACCCCCGTGTATCCCCAGTTGTGGTGTGCGACGTGGACGGTCCTGCCGTCACGGCATGCACACGCGTCACTCACGCCCCGTAGCGTATCGAACATCCTGTCCCATGAGGCGTTGCAGACGCAACGCCGATTGGGCTGAAGTGGCGTGATCTGTCTCATGGCTTGAGCTGCCGCTTCCTGGAGCAACAGCTCAACTCCCCGCTCACCAGCACGGGGCCGCTCGGCTTGTCGGGAACTACGTGACATCCAGTAGACGGGAGATGCCTGATATGGCTGGGACTGCGCATCACAGCCCTGTCCCGTGGGGCAAGTGAGTTCCCCTCCAGTCCCGTGGGAGGTGGTAGGGATCAGAGTGGATCGACTCTGCCGATATCGCCGCGGAGCTGGCCTGGACTAGTCGGGTGGTCCTGATGTGGTCAGGTGGACGGGTTGGAGTACACACCCAGGTCGTAGGGCTCGGACGCGTTGTTGCCGATGGTGTGCTGAAGCCCAGGTAGCGGGCGTCTGGGTTGGCGTGGCGGGCTATGCCCTCTGAGGGGTTCTGCCCGGGACAACGAGATCGTGGCCATACACCGGGAACACCCCGGCTCGTGGAACGGTGCCACTCTCACGTGGCCGATCAGCTTCACCAGCGCAGGTCAGGAAGACCGGACCTCAGCTCAGTAAGTGCGCCAACTAGCCGCACTATCCCCCCTCCGCAAAGTGCGAAGCCGATGAGCAAGCTGAGCGGAAGCCTCGGCGTCCCCGCGGTCGGCGCGACGGATGAACGAGCCCAAGGTGTGGAGATCCCGGAGCGCTATGAGCGTGGCGGCGCCCGGCCACTGGGTGAGGTCGTAGCCATATTCCTCAGAGAACGCCTGGAGTTGGGCCGGAGTACGGCCGAAGCGCACTCCCTGGAGGGTGTTCGCGAGGTCGAGTTCGCGAGGCCCGTATGCCGCCTCGTCCCAGTCGCCGAGGCGCACCAGCGAGCCCTTCTCGTCCCACAGGGTGTTGCCGGGGTAGGCGTCTCCGTGGATGAGGCCGTGGCCCAGGGGAAAGTCCAGTTCGGCGTACGTCGCCAGCAGGGCTTCGGCGCGGTGGATCAGCCAGGCGCGGTCGTCGGGCGGGAGCGCGGTGCTGGCGTTGACCGTCGCTCGCAGGGAGGAGAGGGGCTCGTACGTCGGCAGTGTGCAGGGCGGTGGCGGCAGGGCGTGGATTCGGCGGAGGATCCGTGCGAGGTGTTCGGGGTGAGGTGGGGCTGCTTCGTCCGGCTGCGGGTAGTGGTGCCAGAAGCTGACCGTGTAGCCGTGTGCGGGCACGGGCTGGGGGACGTCGAGGGGCTGTGTGACCGGGATGTCGTGGTCGTCCAGCCAGCGGGTGAGGGTGACGGCGCGGGTTATGTGTTCGTGCTGGTCCGCGCGGCTGACCCGGACGATCGCGTTCGCGGCGGGCAGGAGGTAGACGGACGTGGCGTGGGCCCGTACGGCGGTGAGGCCTCGCGTGGGCAGGTTCAGCGTGTTGCAGGCCTGCCGGGCGGCATCTTCGGTGGCGAGAGATGTCGTGGTCATCGCCCCGACGGTAGCGCGGTTCCGCCGTCGATGACCTGGTAGCCGCGGATCAGGTCGGCGAGTTCGCCTGCCGCTCGGCTGCCCTTCAGCTCGGGGCGGCGTACGAGGGCGCCGAGCCGTTCCATGGCGTTGCCGAGTTGGCGAATACGCATCTCGGGCGGCAGGCTCAGGATGTGGTGAAGGGCGGCGACGGCCTCGTCCAGGTTGCCTCGGTGGATGCCCACTGTGATCAAGTCCAGTTGGGCCAGAGCCTCGTCGCCGTATGAACGTTCCTCCTGCGGCCCCTCCCGATAGGCCTCTATCGCCGTCGTGGCGTGATGCTGGGCCTGTTGGTGCTGGCCGAGGAGTGTGTACGTGCCGCCGAGGTAGTAGTCCTGCTTGGCACTGGGGAAAGTCAGCAGGCCGCCGAACTGCCCGAGGTCGTCGTCGCGCGGCGGATCGTCCATGGCACGCCGCATGCGGTCGAGGGCGGTACGGGCGCGCTCGTGGTCTCCGATGCGTGCCGCCGTGCGGGCCTCGATGGCGGCCACGCGGATCCGTGACTCTCCCGGTGGGGCGAGCGCCGCGGCCTGCTCCGCGAGTCTGAGCGACATGCGGCCCTGCGGGGACCATTCCGTGATCAGAGCGGCGGTGCCCAGGGTCCAGGCGAGCAGGCCCGTGTGGTCGGCCTGTTCCGCGCAGGTCCGCGCGGTGCGGATCTGGGTCATTGCCGACGCCTGGTCTCCGAGGTTCTGGGACGCGTGGGCGAGCAGCAGGCAAGTTGTGCCAGCGAGCATGAACAACTCACGGCTCTGTTGCGGGCGTTGTCGCCCTTGGAGCTTCGAGAAGAGCTCGTCCCGCACGGAGATCAGCTCGGTGAAGAGCGGGAAGAGCGGCGCGTGAACGTAGTCGGTCGCTATCCGGGCCAGCGTAAATCTGAATTCTTCCAGGGCGTTCGTGTCGATGTTGGTGGGTGCGATCAGGTCGGCGAAGGCGCTGGAGGTCGCTGCGGCGTCTGCTGCCAGGGCGTTCAGGTCGGGGCCGGGATCGGAGGTGGCGGGGCTGTGCTCTGTGGATGCGGACGGGGCCGTTATGCCGTCGGTGGTATCTGGTGCGGCAATGGGGAGGAGTGCAGCTGGGACATCCAAGGCCGCCAGGAATGCCTGTGACTTGTCGAGGTGTGTCAGCCGTCGAGCGCCGGATTCGAGTTGGGAGAGGTAGCCCTGGCTCAGGCCAGTGATGCGGGCGAGGTCGTCCTGGCGTAATCCGGAGCGCTGTCGTACGAGGCGACTGAGCTGCCCGAAGTCCAGTGCCCGTAGCGCTTCTTGGACGTCGGGCTCCGACCAGACGTGCGCCGGCACAGTGCGGGCGTCTTCGACCTCGGCGGGCGGGTTCTCGCGGGCGCAGGGGCCACAGAGGTCAACTGGACCGGTGTTGTACCGGCTGAGGCGGCAGTCGCAGGTGCGGCACCGGCGGTCGCTCACCACGTTGCAGCCCCCTTCGGCCCCGTTGACGAAAGCGTTGATCTCCGCACTCATGCTGGCATTGCAGCCGCCATATTGCAGCGCAACTCCCTTTATTCGCACGGAGATGTGCGTGAGCTGCAGCGAATCGTCACTCTGTCGTGCACCCCACCAAGCACGACCTGAACGCCGGTCATCCCGGAGGTGGCAGTGCGGTTCGGAGAGGAGCACGACGATGAAGTCCGAGTCCCCGATGCGAGGTTCAGTCGTCCCCTCCGACCCGAACGGTGCGGAGGGCGGGGATCTCGGCTGCCGCCGCATTGATGCGGAATGCCAAGGGCGTGAGTGGGAGCTCCCGGCGCAGCTCGAATCCTGTGGAGCTGCTCGGCGCTTGGCGAACAACGCCCTGGAGGAATGGCACATCCCGGCTCCGGACGTGGTGTCCGTGCTCGCGGAGCTCGTCGGCAACGCACTGGTCCATGCAAGCGGGCCGATCCGCGTGGGCCTCTACCGCGAACGGGCGAGCGTTCGGGTGGAGGTGCGCGACCAGGGCGGCGGCATGCCACGCATGTGTGATCCCGCAGAGGAAGGCGTGACGGGACGCGGACTGCGGATTGTCAGGGCGCTGTCCACGGATTGGGGCGTGGTGCTCACCGACGGCTCGGCCAAAACCGTTTGGGCGGAAGTCCTGGACGAGCCGAACGACTCCTCGGCGATCCGCGACGCCAGCGGGCCGGGCTCCCCGGCCGATCCCATGCGTCGGTTCCGCCCGGAACGAAGTGCGAAACCAGTGACCCGTCATGCAGAGGAGAACCACATGCAGCAAGACCAGACCGCCAGGTCCCCCGAGCCCGAGCTTGGGGCCGGATGGTCCCAGCAGCAGATCGCGTACTACAGGGCGCGCGCCGGCGAGTACGACGACGCGTACGCCGACCGCATGCGCCTGCCTCAACTCGCCTGTTCTCTTGACCAGTTGCCCATCCACGGCGACGTACTGGAACTGGCTTGCGGTACGGGCCAGTGGACCAAGCTGCTCGCTGACCGGGCGCGCACGGTCACCGCCGTGGACGCGGCGCCGGAGATGATCGCCATCGCCCGGTCCCGAGTGTCGGACGGCGCTGCGCGCTTCATCACGGCGGACCTCTTCGACTGGGAGCCGGAGGACCAGTACGACACGGTGTTCTTCGCCTTCTGGCTCAGCCACGTGCCGCCGTCACGCTTCTCAGCGTTCTGGGACATGGTGCGATCCGCGCTGAAACCGGGGGGCCGCGCTGTCTTCCTTGACGACTCCCTCGCCAAGGCCGAGATAGAGGAACGGGTGTTGCCGCAGCCCGAGGTGCCGTCCGTACGCCGACGTCTGGCCGACGGGACTGAGTACACGGCGGTCAAGGTGTTCTACGAGGCTTCCGACCTGGTCGGCCAGCTGGTCGCTCTCGGCTGGGAGGCCGTGGTCCGCGATCTCGACTCGTACCACCTCTGCGGTGTTGCTCATCCCGTGGCCGTGGGGCCGTCATGACCTGCCTTCTTGGTTACCCGGGGCGCGCCAGTGTCCGGGCAGGAGAAGTGATCCGACTTCATATCGCCTCGTCGGCCCGGTGCGTGTACGTCGACTTCTATCGCTGGGGCGGCGCCGTCCAGCACGTCGGCAGCACCGTATGGTCCGGCACCGAGGCCCTGCCCGGTTCGCACGATACGGATTGGGGGTGGCCGGCGTACGACTTCCTGATTCCGCCGGACTGGCAATCCGGTGTGTACGTGGCCGTGCTGCGGGCTCAACCAGGCCATGGTGCTCCGGTCTTGGACGCACGCGAGGCCAGGCTGCTGTTCGTGGTCACTCCGGCGGACCCGACGGGCCGCACCATCCTGTACAAGATCCCCACCTTCACCTACCAGGCGTACAACACGGCAGGGGGCGGCAGCCTCTACAGCTCCGGTCAGGTGTCGCTGCGGCGCCCAGGCGGGGGAGTGGGCGGCCCGGTCAAGGGGCTGTCCGATCCCTACGACCTCGCCTCTCCCCGACAGACCTTCGCCCACTGGGATGCGCGCTTCATCGCGTGGATGGAGGGGAACGGCTTCGAGGCGGACTTCTGCACAGATCTGGACCTGCACGAAGGCCGCCACCTCGGCGACGGCTACCAGCTCCTGCTGTCTGCGGGACACGACGAGTACTGGACCGCGCAGGCCCGTCGTCACGTAACCGACTTCCGCGACGCCGGCGGCAACATCGCCAACTTCGGTGCGAACACCTGCTGGTGGCGGGTGCGGGTTGCCGGCGATGGCGCAGCTCTCGCCTGCGACAAGTTCCCGCCGGGAGATCGACAGGGCGTCGACCCTGATACCTCGTACGGGTGCCCGGACCACTGGTGGGAGACGGACCCGGAGAACGCACTTCTCGGCGTGAGCTACCGAGGCGGGGGTGGCCACTGGGATGGTCCTCGCAAGCCACTCGGATTTACCGTCACCGACCCCGGCCACTGGATCTTTGACGGGACAGGGCTCAAGGCTGGCGACGTGTTCGGCCACGACGACGCGCTCGTCGGCTACGAATGCGACGGAGCGGCGTACTCGACCGACGCTCAGGGCCGACCTCAGCCGACAGGAGAGGACGGCACCCCGCGGAACTTCAGGATCCTCGGGATCGCCCGGATCCCGGACACCTGGAATGTCGCCGCCCGTGAACCGGCCGGCAGCCCACGTGCGGCCACGCTCGGCCTCTACCGCAGCGGCGGCACGGTGTTCACCGCGGCCACGACGGACTGGGCACGCGCCCTCGCCACGAACCCCACCGTCGCGACGATCACCCGCAACGTCCTCCACCGCCTCTCCTGAGCGCAGAAGAACTCCTGAATGCAGAAAGGATCGGCATGTCCACTTCTCGCCGCCCACTCCGTGTACTCATCGGCGTCAACGGCATCGGCATGGGCCACTCCGTCAGACAGAGCGTCATAGCCCAGTACTTACGCGACCGCGGACACGAGATACGGATCGTCACGAACGGCCCCGAACGGGTCTCGTACTTCCGCGACCTGGGGCTTCGCGCCGCAGACGCCTGGATGCCCGCACTGCTGGCCCGCGGCGACCGCGTCCATGCCATCGACGCGCTGCGAGCCAACCTGTCGCGCCTGCCCGCCGGCCTGATCCAGCACCTGCGCCTTCGTCGATCCATCGAGGCCGAGGGCGTCCCGGACGTCTTCGTCACCGACTACGAGCCCAACGTCCCCCGCCTCGCGTACCACTTCGGAAAACCGCTGGTCGTCATCGACCAGCAGAGCAAGTACCGCCATCTCGACCTGCCGCGCCTGGGCCACTTCGCCCGCACGGCCGACGCACAGCGCCTGCGCTACTTCACGCCGCGCGCTGACCGCTCCTTCATCTGCTCCTTCACGCCGCTGCACGCCGAAGACCCGGCGCTGGAGTTCATCGCCCCTGTGGTGCCAGACGCTGTGCGAAAGGCCCGGGTCCGCACCGAACCGCTGGCCACGGCGTACTTCTCACGCTACTTCGGGCACGGTCCGGAGGACTCCGTTCGCGTGCTCGCGCAGACCTTCCGCCAGCATGTCCCCGACCGAACGCTTCGTGTCTACGCGCAACCCTCCGAGATCAGCAGCCTGCGCTCCTTCACCGACGACAACATTGAGATCCGTGCCTTCAACCGGGAGGCGTTCCTCGCCGACCTGGCACGTTCCGAAGCTGTCTTCTCCAACGCCGGGTTCAACCTCATCAGTGAGGCATTCGCTCTGGGGAAGCCCGTGCACTTGGTGCCTCTGCCGACATACGACCAGCACTGGTGCGCCACCGCTGTCGAGCAGGCGGAACTCGGCACCGCCGCGCCCCGCATCGAGCCCGGCCGTGTCCTGGACTTTCTCAGCCGCACCGGTGAACTACGGTCCAACGTCGAACGCCACCGCGACGCTCACCTCCTGATCGACCCACGCGAGTCCATCGCCACATATCTCGAATCACACGCGTCGAACGAGAGCCCCACTCGCCTCGCGGCTGTGCGGTAGCCCGTCGTGGACATATCGCAGCTCACTGACTTCGCGCACCTCACTGCAGCCGTGGCCACCACTCTGCTGTGCTATCGCTACATGGTCTCGCCCGCCGTCCGGAGCCTGTCAGCCCGGCCCGCGAGATGGAGATACGCAGCTGCCGTCGGGCTCATATCGGCACCTGCGGTACTGGAGCATGAAGTAGCAGGGCCCGGCCCGCTCGGCTGGGTCGTGGCGACGCCCGTCGCGCTCCTCACGTGGCAGGGTGCCAGCAGCGACTACGACGTTACGCAGGCCATCCCGCCGCAGCGTCGCAACAAGCTGCTTCTGTTCGCGATGGCGCTCCTGTCCGTGGTGTGGCCCCCGCTGTTGCTGCTCTGGATCGCTCTTTACTGCGGGCGCCTGCGCGGCTGGAAGCACCACGCGATGATGCCGCTGAGACTGATCAAGGCATACGTAGCGTGGCTGCCGACGGCCGTGGCCTTTCCTCCGGAGGCGAGCCGTAACTCCTTGCTTCTCGTACTCGGATGCGTCTCCCTCTCGCACTACGTGAAGCCGGCCTGGAGCAAGTACCGGCTCGGCCCACGGCCTTGGTCCTGGGCGTGGGAGAACCGCACCCACTACCTCATGGCCTCCGCGTACTGCTGGGGTTGGGCCCGATTCCTCCGAGCCGAAACAGTGGCGCGCCTGCTCGGCCGGATTTCCAGAGTGAACCGTCCGCTCAACCTCCTCACCCTCGCGGTAGAGACAGCAGGACTGTTCGCCTTCCTCGACCAGCGACTGCTCGCCGCTGTCCTGGTAGCCACCGTGCTGTTCAACCTCGCTGTCGCCGTGGGCAGCGGGATCCTCTTCTGGGAGAACATCGCCAGCAACACGGTCCTCGCACTCGTCGTCGCGGCATTGCCCAGTACATACAGCCAGGCCTTCGGATGGCCGGCCGTCGGTCTCGCAGCGGTCGTGATCGTTCTGAGCGTGGCTGACCTGTTGTGGAAGCCCTGGCATCTGGCCTGGTGGGACGCACCGTTCACCGCCCGAGTGCACTGGGAGGTCGAGACGGTCTCGGGTGCACGACGAGGCCTCTACAACAACTTTATGTGTCCCTACGAACGCGAATTCGGCCGAGTGGAGGGCTACGTCCTCACCGACGAGCCCGTGCTCCACGGCCACCTGGGCATCGTGTGGGACGAGACCTTGAGGGAGCGCCTCGCGAACGCCGAAGGTGACTCGCAGGAACTGCTCGCCCTCAAGCAGAAGTACGGCGCAGTGCACAGGGACGATCACCTGACGCGCAAGCACACCGCCTTCCTCACGGCCATGTTCACCGGCCTCAACTCAGGTGCGCCCAAAGGCCCGTTGCCGCGCCGACTGCGCTTCCTCAAGGCCCCAGGAGGCCAGCTCTACTACTGGGGTGACCTCCCGGCGTACCGCGCAGGAGAAACGATCCGCCGCATCAGGATCCGCTACCAAGAGCGCTGCTACCGCCCCACAGCAGGCGACTTCGCCTTGCTCACCGACCGCGTCCTGCAGGAGATCGACCTACTTCCCGCGCCACCGACCTCAACCCAAGGAACGCCACCATGCGGAACATCTTCATCGACTGCGGAGCCAACCTCGGCATCGTCCTCAGCCGCTTCATACAAGACCTGCCGGACTACACCTTCTATGCCCTCGAACCCAACGCAGAATTGATCCCGTTCATCCACGACCAGGTAGCGCGCGCCCAGAGCAAGGCCCCCGTCGAGATCCTGAACTCGGCGGTCTGGACGCACGACGGAACGATCGACCTCTATCTCGGGCACCACGAGAGCTCCACCGTGATGCCTGGCAAGGTCGTGCCTCCCGTCTACGACCAGCAGATCGATTACGACATGCCGGTGGCGGTGCCCGCCCTCCACTTCAGCGCCTGGTTGCGCCGCACCGCGACGCCGGACGATCACGTCGTCGTGAAGATGGACATCGAGGGCGCCGAGTACCCCGTGCTCGCCAAGATGCTTGCCGACGGCACGATCGGGCTGATCTCGACCTTGTACATCGAGTGGCATTACGACCGTTTCCCCGCGATGCGGCAGGCCGATCACGACAGTCTCCTTGCCGCGGTGTCTGCACACACCGACGTCCGCGAGTGGGACTGATGAAACGGGGAGGGGCGATCGTCATGCGAGTCCAGTACATCTTCTTGATCAAGCACGGGGAAACCGAGGAGAACTGCCTCGGAATTCACCAAGGGCAGGCTGTCGGCGGCACGTTGAGCGACAGAGGCGCCGACGACATTCGCCAAGTCGGTATGGCCTTCACCGAATCCTGCATCGTGGCGGACCAGATGCTTGTCAGCCCCATGTCGCGATGCCGAGCATCCGCCGACATCCTGTCTCAAACAGTCGCGCCACTTGCCACTCGCGTCGACCTGCGACTCGCCGCCAAGAACAGCGGTCACCTGGGCGGACAGCGGCGCGAGGCAGCGACGGCGGAGGCGAGGCGCACCGGGGTACCCATCCACCAACTCCGCACGCCGAACGGCGAATCCTCGGAGGACGTGCAGGCCCGCTACATAGACCTGTGGAGGGAGATCACGTCGGCTCCTGCCCAGACCACTGTCCTTGTCGGGCACGGCGGCGGCATTGCTTGCCTGCTACTGCACCTCACCGGCCGGAGCTTCGATCACTACCTCGACTTCGTACCGGGCTCGGCCGGCACGACATGGGTCGAAATAGTCGACGACGTCCCGCGTATCCGGTGCATGAACGCCACCCCCGGCGAGTTCCGCGGGCAGCTCGCGTCCCGTGCCGCCCGATGAGCGCGCGGGCGGCACGGACACAGAGATGCACGTCAGACAGATTCCTCGCCGCCGAAGCGCTCGCGGTAGGTCTCCAGGTCTTCCTCGCTGATCTTCGCGAAGAGGACCGGAGGAACGGTGAACGCGGTACCGGCCGGCACCGTGTCCAGGCTTTTGGCCTGCTCTGCGGTCACCCAGGTCGCGGTGTCGCTGTCGAGGGCGAAGGCATGGCGCATGGCCTTGGCGGACGCGGGGATGAAGGGTTCGGAGATGACCGAGTACAGGTGGATGAGGTTCATCGCCGTACGCAGGGTCAGTGCGGCGCCGTCCGGGTCGGTCTTGATCTCCAACCAGGGAGCCTTCTCCTCCAGGTAGGAGTTGCCCGCCGACCACAGGGCGCGCAACGCGGCTGCGGCCTTGCGGAATTGGAGGGCCTCCATCTGGGCTTCGTACTCGGCGAGCAGGCGCGCGATCTCCTCGCCCAGTTTCACCTCGGCCTCACCGGCAGCGTGTCCGGCCGGGACGTCGTCGCCGAAGCGCTTCCGGGAGAAGGACAGGACTCGGTTGACGAAGTTGCCGAGGGTGTCGGCCAGGTCCTTGTTGACCGTGGCGGCGAAGTGCTCCCAGGTGAACGAGGTGTCGTCCGATTCGGGGGCGTTCGCCATCATGAAGTAGCGCCAGTAGTCGGCCGGGAGGATCTCAAGGGCGTCGTGCGTGAAGACGCCGCGGCGCTGCGAGGTGGAGAACTTGCCGCCGTAGTAGTTCAGCCAGTTGAAGGCCTTGACGTAGTCGACCTTCTTCCACGGCTCGCGCACACCCAGCTCGGTGGCCGGGAACATCACGGTGTGGAAGGGGACGTTGTCCTTGCCCATGAACTCCGTGTACCGGACGTCATCGGCTTCGTACCACCACGACTTCCAGTCGCGGCTCGACGGGTCGAGGTCCGACCACTCCTTCGTTGCACCGATGTATTCGATCGGGGCATCGAACCAGACGTAGAAGACCTTGCCCTCGGCCGCGAGCTCCGGCCAGGTGTCGGCCGGAACCGGTACACCCCAGTCCAGGTCACGGGTGATCGCGCGGTCGTGCAGGCCTTCCGTCAGCCACTTGCGGGCGATGGACGAGGAGAGCTGCGGCCACTCGTCGCCGACCTCGTCGATCCATGCCTCGACCTCGCCCTGCAGCTTCGACTGAAGCAGGAAGAGGTGCTTGGTTTCGCGGACCTCCAGCTCCGTGGAGCCGCTGATCGCCGAGCGGGGGTTGATCAGGTCGGTCGGGTCGAGGACCCGGGTGCAGTTCTCGCACTGGTCGCCGCGCGCCTTGTCGTAGCCGCAGTGCGGGCACGTGCCCTCGACGTAGCGGTCGGGGAGGAAACGGCCGTCGGCGGGGGAGTAGACCTGCCGGATGGCCCGCTCCTCGATGAAGCCGTTCTCGTTCAGCTTCCGCGCGAAGTGCTGCGTGATCTCCACGTTCTGCTGGCTGGAGCTGCGCCCGAAGTAGTCGAAGGCCAGCTCGAAGCCGTCGTAGACGGCCTTCTGCGCGTCATGTGCCTGAGCGCAGAACTCGGCGACCGGCAGTCCGCGCTCCTTGGCGGCCAGCTCGGCGGGCGTGCCGTGCTCGTCGGTGGCGCAGATGTAGAGGACATCGTGGCCGCGCTGGCGGAGGTACCGGGAGTACACATCCGCCGGAAGCATCGACCCGACCATGTTGCCCAGGTGCTTGATCCCGTTGATGTAGGGAAGCGCGCTGGTGATCAGGTGTCGAGCCATCCTGGGATGCTCCATTTCGTACGTACGGCGCCGATGGCGCTGCCACGGCGGGCCCAAGTCGGGAGGCCGCAGCCGGCGCGGCCGCTGAGGACGCACCGAGTGTCACGCGACGTGGCGTAACGGTCTGCGGGCCGTCGCCATCGTATCGAACCGCCGAAACGCCTCCGCCATTCGTTTTCTCGCACCGCAGAAGCCGAGAAAAGAGCGCTTGGCCGCACGGGACAGGCGGCCAAGCGAGTCCCATACGGCCAAGCGGAGCCCATTCTACGGCCTTGGCGTGGCCGCCCTCCCTCACGCTTCGTACCTGAGTCATGACAGGAAGTTGATCATCATGCAGGAAATCGAAAATGCAATTGCCGATGTGCGACCACGGCGAGTAGTCGTCGTCGGCCAGGGATACGTCGGCCTCCCTCTCGCCGTCCGCGCCGCCGAGGCGGGACACCGTGTCGTCGGCTACGACGTCGACGCAGACCGCATCAAGCGCCTCATGATTGGTGAGTCGTACGTCGAGGACATCTCCGACAGTAGACTCCAGCCACTCCTGGCCTCGGGCGCTTACCGCCCAAGTGCTGACACATCGGACTGCGCCGACTTCGATGTGGCCGTCATTTCCGTCCCCACTCCCTTACGCGACGGGATACCGGATCTGACTCACGTCGAGGACGCGGCCCGCTTGCTGGGGCGCCATCTAAGCCGGGGCGCGACGGTCGTCCTGGAATCCACCACGTATCCCGGCACGACGGAAGAACTCGTTGCGCCGCTCCTGGAACGGGCCTCCGGTCTGACGGCGGGAGCCGACTTCCGTCTCGGCTACAGCCCTGAGCGGATCGATCCGGGGAACGACACCTGGACTTTGGAGAACACTCCCAAGGTCGTCTCAGGCGTGGACGCCGCGTCGCGAGCAGCAGTGCACCACTTCTATGCCTCCTTCGTGGAGACCGTGGTGCCTGTCGCCGATTGTCGAGTGGCCGAGCTGACGAAGCTGCTGGAGAACACCTTCCGCCACGTGAACATCGCGCTGGTCAACGAGCTCGCTGTGTTCGCACACGACTTGGGTGTGGACATCTGGGCGGCCATCGACGCCGCAGCGACGAAGCCGTTCGGATACATGCCGTTCACCCCGGGCCCCGGTGTCGGTGGTCACTGCCTGCCCATCGACCCGTCGTATCTCTCGTGGCGAGTACGGCGAACACTGGGCCACACCATCCGGTTCGTCGAGCTCGCAAACGACGTCAACAACCGCATGCCGGACCACGTGGTTCAACGCGTGACCGCGGGACTCAATGAGCGCAAGACACCGGTCAACGGTGCCCGCATCCTGCTCCTTGGCCTTGCGTACAAGGCCAATACGGGTGACATCCGCGAATCCCCGGCGCGACGGATCACGGAACTGCTCACGGCCTTGGGCGCGGATGTTCAGGCGGCGGACCCCCACATCCCCGATGACCCGAGCCCGTTCGGGATCGCCGCCAGCCAGCGCATCGAGGTCACCCCCGAACACCTGAAGGCATCCGACGCGGTGATCCTGCTGGCCGACCACGACGCCTTCGACTACTCCGCGATCGCCGCCCACGCCCCATACGTCCTCGACTGCCGCCGTCGGCTCACCGGCGCTCAGATCGAAGCCCTCTGATCTCCCGACCCTCTCCGAAGGAGCCGTACATGAAGATCGTCATCACCGGCGGCGCAGGATTCATAGGCAGCAACCTCGCCCGCGCGCTCACCCGGCACCCCAAGGTCGGCGAGGTCCACATCATCGACAACCTGGCGACGGGGTACAAGGACAACCTCACTGATCTCCCCGCACATTTCTACGAGGGCGATGTCCAAGACCCCGGCCTTCTCGACGAAGCCCTCAGTGGTGCCGACGCGGTCGTCCACCTTGCGGCCTTGCCCTCAGTCCCTCGCTCGCTCAAGGACCCACTCGCCACGCATCACGCGAACGCCACCGGCACCCTCCAGGTGCTCGAAGCCGCCCGCCGCGCCGGCAACCTCCACGTGATCGCCGCCTCGTCGTCCTCGGTCTACGGAGCAACGCCCAACCTGCCCAAGCACGAGAACCTCCCGTCCGCTCCGCTGAGCCCGTACGCCGTCAGCAAGCTCGCAACGGAGGCCTACCTTGGCTCTTACCACCACAGCTTCGGTCTCCCCGTCCTGCCCTTCCGCTTCTTCAACGTCTACGGGCCCGGGCAGCGAGCCGACCATCCGTACGCCGCTGTCATTCCGAAGTGGATCAGCGCTGCCCTGGCGGGCCGACCTGTCCCACTCCACGGTGACGGCGCCCAGACTCGCGACTTCACGTACGTAGGTACGGTGTGCGACGTCCTTGTCGACGCTGCCCTCCGGCGAGTGACGTCCTTCAGGCCGATGAACCTCGCTTTTGGCACCCGGGTCTCGCTCCGGGAGTTGCTCGCGGAGATCGAGATCGCGACCGGTTGTCGGACGACCGCTCACCACCTCGCGCCTCGCGCGGGCGATGTCCGGCATTCCCAGGCGAGTTCTGAGCGTCTCCGTACTGCCTTTCCGAATGTCGGGTGTGTGCCGCTTCGGGAAGGTGTGCAGGTGACTGCCGAGTGGCTGCGCGGCACTGGCCGCTGATCGGCAAACTCCCCCTCGGTGTTGCAGGGGAGCCGGTGCTGGTCAGGCGTTCAGCGACTTCCCTGATTCTGGGCGAGCCGTGCGCGAAGATCGGCGAGTGATTCGGGAGCCGTGGACCCATTCACGACTTTCCACCAACGCCATGCGCTCTCGCTATTGGCATCGGGTTTGATCGCTTTCCGGGCCACGTTCATCGCTTGATTGAGGCTGGGATAGACAACGCCGTTCACCTTGACCGAGCCCGTCGCGTCCAGCAACTGAGCGTTCACCTGGTGACCTCGGTAGGTACCTCGCAGCATGGTGCCGCTCGTGAGGATCCCCGCGGTGAAGAGCCGGAGAAGGTCGGGGTCAGCTGAGGGTGGCGTAGCACTTGGTTCCGCGGCCAAGGGGAGCGCAGGACTACCGGTCTTTCGTTCCGCTGTCCGGTCATCGTCCACGACCCACACTGCAGTGGGCAGGGAATCGGGGTAGTCGGGAGTCAGGACGAGCCCGTCCGTGCCACGTGCCAGCTCGTCCTTGAGGCCGCTGGCAGACTCCAGCCACTGCCGTACCTCCGCCGGCAAGGCAGGCTCGCTGTTCGCCGAGAGGACGGCCCGGTACACCGAACGGCGGGCGACGTGCTCGTCCCACAACCGCTCCAGCGCCATCGGATCGCTCAGGAAACTGTCCCTGCTGATCAGCCTCAGCATCTGAGCGACGTCTTCCACCTGGCCCTTGATGCTGCCTTTGAGGAAGAGCTGCTCGGCCGCCGGGACCCGGCCGAAGTAGTTGTACAGACGCCACTCGATGCCGTTGGTGGTCAGCACCCACTGGACGCCCTCCCGGGCCGCGTAGCTCAGCGCCTGATCACGCACCTTGGGCTGGGAGAGGTCGGCTCGCGCGCGCTTGGCCTCGACGAGCAGCACCGTCTTGTTATGCGGCCTCGCGCCGATCTCACAGACGTAATCCACTACGTGGTTTCCGCCGGACAGGCTTTGCTCGCGCCGAGTCACTTCGGGGTTTCGAGGGTCCCAGCCGAGGGCTACCAAGATCGGCGTGATGAGCGCGTCCTGGGTGACGGCTTCGTTTGCCTCGGTATACGAAGCGTGCTTTGCGGCGCTCTGACGGCAAGCGTCGAGTTCACGCACCAGCGCGTCCATGTCCAAGCCCCTCCACTCGATCTCTCCCGACCGCACGGTATCGCAGCAGAGTCGGAGAGCACTCCGGCCCGCTTTGAAGCTGGTCAGAGAGGACTTCGACACTCGCGATCACTTCGGATCAGGGCGTTCCGCTCTTGGGCGAGCGGGGGGTGTGGTGGTCCCGGCCCAATGCCGCGACCACGGGAGGCCTCCATGTTCCTGTCTCTGCCAGTCACGGGCGTGCTCCTGCTGAGCGCGTTGTCCGTCTCAGCCGTGTGTGCCCTGGAGGAGGTGCGGGTCTGCTTCCGGCCTGGCGTCGGGCGGCACCGGCGCGTGGGACGTGGACGTCACGCGCAGCGCGGGGGTATGCGATGAAGCCCCGGGCCGAGTGGTACTCGGCGGTGGCACGTCAGCTGTATATCTGGGGCCCGGACGTTGAGAATCCGGCGGGGATGGCCCGTGCAGCACTGCGCGCCGAGTTCGTCCGGCTTGAGGTCTCGGGCGAGATCGCGCAGGACGCTGTGCTCGCGGTGTCGGAGCTTGTGGCCAATGCCGCCGAGCACGCCTGCGGACCCTACTCGGTCTGCTTGCGTAGCACCCCGCAGGAGTTGATCTGCGAGGTGCACGACGGTAGTCACCAGATGCCCGCGATGGAGCCGAGTGCCTCCTCCGTGCCATTCGAGCCGGAGGAGGCGGATCGGGGCGGCGGCCTGGACGCGCTGTGTGAAGTCCTCTCCGAGCGGGGGCGAGGGCTGGGGATCGTGAACTACCTCAGCAGGGGCAGTTGGGGTGTGCGCAGGACCTCGGTCGGTAAGTGCATCTGGGTTGCTGTGAATCCAGGCTGGCGCTGAGCGGGGGTAGGGGGCTAGCCGATGGCGGGGTGCGGAACATGCGGCATCTTCACCGCTGACACTCTGCGCATGCCCGAGCCGAACCATGCTGCCCTCTCCTCAACCCGCCTTGCATGGCGAGGACATCAATGAGCCATGCTCGCGGCTTCGCGCTCGTGGCCAACGCCACGGGCGCGCCCCGGACCCGTACGAGATGAGGTGCGGCAGGCGGCGGCCGAGTACATCCTCGAGCTGAGGACGGTGATGCGTGCTTCCGCTTCAGGCGTGCAGGTGAAGTGGAGGTCGGTGGGGCGTCTCGGTCCCCCGAAACGTGAGTTGTTTGCCCTCCGGCGTGATCGCTGACACCGCCCGACCGCTACACCTTCGGGTGAATTGGCGCGACTTGCCTTCGAAGAACTTGCCTGAATCTCCACCGTAGGAGTGAAAGGGAACTGAACCTTCCGGATCGCGTTTGTCGCTCCGGGACGTGGGGGCATCTCGGATGCACAAAGTGAGGGTTTGGAATCGCCGAGTGACCGAGTGTGCAGCGGTTGGCGGGAATGGGGGAGTGCTCATGCGATGGCGAGGTCGACGCTCAACTAGGCGACTAGTGATGATTGTTGTGGCTATCGGGCTTGGTGCAGGTGCGTGCTCCGAGAGTCCGTCTGGCTCCAAGTCCATGCCCGAGCAGATGCCTTCGGTGAAGGCTTCCCCGGAGCCGGAGGTATCGAGCCCGGGCGCGCTGACCGCCTATCGGGCGATGTGGGACGACCTTGCTGCTGCAGCGGTGACATCTGATGCGAAGCATCCGCGGCTGAAGGCTCACGCCTCTGGCGGGGCGTTGGAACTCTTGCGCTACATGATGACGCAGGACCGGAAGAAGGATGTGGTCACCAAGGGGCGCCTTCGCCTCGACCCCGCCGTGGAGAACGGCGACGCGTCGAAGGTGGTGATTCAGGATTGTGCCGACGCCACTGCTTGGCTGCAGTACACCAAAGATGGCGCGCTTGAGAACGACGTACCCGGCGGACACCATCGCGTCGATGCGACTGTCCGGCAGCAAGGCGGGGCTTGGCGGGTGGATCGCCTGTACATCGATCAGGTGGGGACGTGCTGAGGCTCGGCTCCGGGTCGCTGGTGGCAGCGGTGTGCCTCGTGTATCTGCTTGCGGCGCATGAGGCTGGAGCTGACGACGGATTGAGTACGGGAGCAGGCGTGACGTGCACGCCCGGTGCCTGCGACGCGGCCGCGCAGAGCGTCAGGAAGAACCCTGGCAGTTCGGGAAAGAGCAGGCCGGTGGTCCCTGGCAGAGGGTCCGGGCGCGGTGGCAGCAGTAGTGGTGGTGGCGGTGGGGCGCTGAAGGGGCCACCGACGATCGCGTCGGACGGGTGGGCGTACGAGCTTGGTGACGGTGTGGGGATTCTGCCGAGCTTTGAGGGTGAGGACGAGCCTGCCAAGCCCAAGCCGGGCGGAGGCGAGGCGGAGGTTCCCATTGAGGTGGTCGTCCAGCGGGCGGTAGAGCGGTTGAAGCTGCCCAAGCCGGTGATCCGTACGAGTCCGGACGAGGATTTCGTGCAGGTGGTTCATGTGCCTACGTGGATGTGGGTGGAGCGCAAGACGTGGGGGCCGGTGTCGGCGTCGGCTGCGGTGGAGGGCGTGAAGGTGACGGCGACGGCGCGGCCGCAGAAGGCGGTGTGGTCGATGGGTGAGGGCGGTGAGGTGGTGTGCCGCGGGGCGGGGACGCCGTACTCGGATGCCTATGGACCCAAGGAGTCGTCGCCGGACTGTGGTTACACCTATCGGCGGGCGTCGTTGTCCGCGCCGGGCCAGGCGTTCACGGTGTCGGTGCGGGTGAGCTGGGATGTGGAGTGGCGTGGGGGTGGGCAGTCCGGGGTGGTGCCGGGGCTGGTGATGGCTGCTGAGCGGCAGTTGGTGGTGGATGAGGTGCAGGCCGTTGTGACGCGTTGACGGCTTGGTGTGGCGGCGCGGTCCGTGGTGGGCGGGCTGGGTCGGTGTTCGTCGGATTCATTCATCGGAACTCTCTTGATCGTGGGGTGAATTGTGGGTACCTCCATGTCTTCTTCTGCTCTGAAGGGTGGCGGGTCGCGGGTGCCGGGGGCGCGCCTGGCGGGCCCGGAGCGGCCACCGGCGGTGACTGGCTCGCGGCGGCGCAGGTTGGGCTGGGTGTGGGCCGGGGCCGGGGCGGTGGTGGTGTCGGCGGTCGGGTTCACGCTGGTCGCGCAGGTGGTGGGGGAGCGGGATCAGGTTCTGGTTCTGGCCCGCGATGTGCCGCCCGGGCGGGTGCTGAAGCCGGGCGATCTGCGCGTGGTGGAGGTGGCGGCGGAGGCTGGCGTCGTGCCTCTGGCTGAGCGGGGCTCGGTGTTGGGGCGGCGGGCGACCGTGCCGCTGGTGGCCGGGGCGTTGCTGGCCCGCGGGCAGGTGGGTACGCGGGCTGAATTTCCGCCGAGTGGGTTCTCGCAGGTGGCACTCGCGGTGGAGCAGGGGGGCGCGCCGCCGGAGCTTGGGCGAGGGGAGCGTGTGGCGGTGGTTCCCGGCCCGGATGGTGCCGGAGCTGCGAAAGAAGAGGAGGGGGAGGAGGCGGCCTCGGCGGTGGCGGGGACCGTGACGGGGGTGCGCGCGGCGGAGTCGGCGGGCGGGCCGCGCGTGGTGACGGTGCTGGTGGAGACCGGGGCGGCGCGGCGGGCGGCGCAGCTGGAGCAGCCGCGCATCGTGGTGCTGCCTGCCGAAGGGCGTGGGGCTCCGTGAGGCGGCTGGTTGTTGTCGGGTCCGTCACGGGTGCACCGGGGGTGACGATGACGGCGCTCGCCCTGGCCGCCGGATGGCCGACGGAGGCGGACGGCGGGGTGCGGCCCGTGCTGGTGGAGGCTGACGGTTCCGGCGGTGACCTCATGATCCGCTTCGGGCTGCCGACGGCGCCCTCGCTGCTGGATGTCGCGGCGGCGGCCGGGCAGGCCTACCCGGGTTCCCTCCTCGGCGCAGCGAGTGAACTGCCTTGTGGGGTGCGGGTGGTGGTCTCGGTGCCGGGCCGTGGGCCGTGCCGGGAGGCCGTGCGGCTGCTGGCCGGTGAGCCGGGACGGCGTGTGCTGCTGGGGGATGAGCGCGATCGGGGCACGGTGGTGCTGGATGTGGGGCGTCTTACCGGGGACGTCGAGCCGCTGGTGGAGGCGGCCGATCAGGTCGTGCTGGTGGCGCGGGGCGGTGCGGAGCCGCTGACGCATGTGTCCGCGTACGGCATGGATGTCGACGCGTACGGCGGGCGGTTGACGCTCGCCGTGGTCGGGCCGTGCCCGTACCCGGCCGCGGAGATCGAGAAGTCCCTCGGCATTGAGCGTGTGGTCTTCCTGCCCTGGGACGCCAAGAGCGTGGCCGCGATGAACAGCCCCCAGCCCACCGTGCCGCGCACGAGGGGGTTTCGGCCGCCGCCGCTGATGGCCACCGCACAGGCGCTGGCTCGTCGCCTGGCCATGGTGCAGGAGACCGGGGCCACGGCTGAGGGCTCGGACGGCGATCGCGTGAGCGGGGCGGTCGGGGCGCGGCTGGGCGAGCGGCCGGTGCGGACAGGGCTGGTTCAGGTACCGGGAGTTGAGGGGAGCGGGTCATGAGCGAGCAGCTGATGGCGCTGGGTGCGGTGTCCGGCGGTGGTGAGCGGGAGTTGGCGCATCTGGTGCGGCAGCGGGTGGCGGCTCGGCTGGCCGCGTACGCGGACGAGCGGGAGCAGGCCGGTCTGTCGGCGGAGAGCGAGACGGCGCGGCAGGCGACCGTGGCCCAGTTGCTGGCCGAGGAGCTGGGCGCGCAGCGGCGGCTGGCGCTGGCCCAGGGCCGGGCCATGGTTGACGTCGCGATGGAGGAACGGGTCGGGCAGGCGGTCAAGGACGCGCTGCTCGGGACCGGCGGCCTGGAAAGGCTGCTGGCCGACCGGTCGTTGGAGAACATCTGCGTCAACGGCTGTGATGTGGTGTGGGTCAAGGACGCGGCGGGCGACTGGCGGCGCGAGAGCCCGGTGGCCGCCTCGGATGAGGAGCTGGTCGAGCTGGTGCGCACGCTCGCGGCCCGCGCGGGCGGCGAGGAGCGGCGTTTCGACCGGGGCGTGCCCCGCCTGAACCTGCAACTGCCCGACGGGTCCCGGCTGTTCGCGGTGATGGCGGTGTGTGGCCGGGTGTCGCTGACGATCCGCCGCCACCGCTTCCCGGCCGCCTCGATGAGTGAACTGGTGCGCCTGGGCGTGTGCGACGAGCAGCTCGCCGCCTTCCTGAGAGCGCTGGTGCGGGCGCGGAAGAACATCGTCATCGGCGGCGGCACCAATGTCGGCAAGACCACCGTGCTGCGGGCCTTCGCCCACGAGATCCCGCCCGAGGAGCGCCTCGTCACGATCGAGGACACCTTCGAACTCGGCCTGGACACCGACCCGGTGGCGCACCCGAACGTGGTGGCCATGCAGGCCCGCGAGCCGAACATCGAGGGCCAGGGCGGCATCGACCAGGCGGAACTGGTGCGCTGGGGGCTGCGGATGTCCCCGGACCGGGTCATCGTCGGGGAGATTCGCGGGGCCGAGGTCATTCCGATGTGCAACGCCATGAGCCAGGGCAACGACGGCTCGCTGTCCACCATCCACGCTTCCACCTCGCGCGGAGTGTTCACCAGACTCGCCTCCTACGCCGCCCAGTCCCCCGAACGGCTCACGCTGCAGGCGACGAACCTGATGGTGGCCTCCGCGGTCCACTTCGTCGTCCACCTGGGCTGGGACGGGGCAGGGCGCCGGGTCATCGACTCGGTGCGCGAGGTCGTAGACGCGGACGGGGCGCAGATCGTCTCCAACGAGGTCTACCGGCCCGGCCCCGACGGGCACGCCGTGCCCGCCACGCCGCTGCGGACCGAGACCCTGGACGACCTGGTCGCGGCGGGGCTGGATGTGCAGCATGGCGTCTTCCAGTGGTGGGGGGCCGCGTCATGAGCGGGCTGTTTGGTCCCGGCACGTGGACGGGGGTGGCGGTGGCGTGCGGGACGGTGTTCGGGTGCGGGCTGGTGGCCATCGGCTACGGCGCCGTACGACGTGCCGCCCCGGAGGAGCGGCCTGGTGTGTGGCGGGCGCTGGTGGCGCGGCTGCCCGCGGACTGGACCACGCGGCGCGTGTTGATCGCCGTGACGTCCGGAGTGGCTGCGGGGGCGCTGACGTCGTGGCCGGTGGCGGCGGTGCTGACCACGGTCGCCCTGCTCACCCTCCCCGGACTGCTCGGCCCGGACCGGCAGGCCGCGCGGCGTACCGAACGGATGGAGGCGCTGGCCCTGTGGACGGAGATGCTGCGCGACACGCTGTCGGCGGCGGCCGGTCTGGAGCAGGCGGTGCTGGCGAGCGCGGACATCGCGCCGGCCGCGCTCGAGCCGGAGATGCGGCAGCTGGCTGCCACCGTCCGGTCGGGCACCCCGCTCCCGTCCGCGCTGCGGGCGCTTGCCGAGGACGTCGATGACCCGCTCGCCGATGTGGTGGTGGCCGCGCTGGTGATGGCGGCCGAACAGCAAGCCAGCCAACTGGCGCCACTGCTCGGGGAGTTGGCGGAGTCGGTGCGCGAGCAGGTGGCGATGCGGCAGCGGGTGGATGCGGGACGGGCCAGCGTACGCACCGGGGTGCGGGTCACCGTGTCCGTCACCCTCGGCATGGTGGTGGGCCTCGTGGTCCTCAACCGCCCCTACCTGGACCCCTTCAACACCCTGACGGGGCAGGCGGTGCTCGCCGTGGTGGGCGCGCTGTTCACCGCGAGCTTCACCTACCTGACCGTGATCGGCCGCATCGAGGAACCGGTCCGCCTCATCAACGCGGCCGCCCCGCACACCACAGCGGACGCTCAAGCGGGAGGCACGGGGTGATCGTCATGCTGCTGGGCGCGCTCTTCGGGATCGGGGTGACCGCTCTCGTCTACGGGCTGCGCCCGCCCCGGCCCGCCCTCGCCGACGTCCTCACCGCCCTCAACACGCCTGCACCGCCCGCAGATTCACGCACATCGGAAACCGGCGAAGACGAGTGGGCCACCCGGCTGGGCCGACGCGCCGTACCGCTGGTGCGGGCGCTCGGCTTCCCCACCGCCTCGCTCCGTGCCGACCTGGCCGTGTGCGGTACGGACGAGGAGCGGCACCTGGCGGGCAAGGCGGTCTGCGCCATGGCCGGACTGCTCGCTCCGTGGGCCGCCGTGCTGTTGCTGCGGCTCGGGGCCGGTGTCGCGGTCGGTTGGTGGGCGCCGCTGGCCGGTTCACTCGCCCTGGCCGTGGTGCTGTTCTTCGCGCCCGACCTGTCGGTACGCCAGCAGGCCACGCGGCGCCGCCGCGAGATGCGCCACACGCTCAGCCTCGTCCTGGACCTGACGGTGATCGCACTCGCGGGCGGCGCCGGCGTTCAGCAGGCACTTGGCCAGGCCGTCGCCGCACCACAGGGATGGGCAGCCGCGCGGCTGCGGCACGCCCTGCACGTCGCGCAGTTCACCCGCACCAGCCCCTGGCTCCACCTGGGTGATCTGGGACGGCAGTTGGCCGTCGGTGATCTGACCGAGCTCGCCTCGACGCTGAACCTCGCGGGCAGCGAGGGCGCCAAGATCCGCGGCTCGCTCGCGGCGAAAGCACGGGCTATGCGACGCCGCCGGATCTCGGAGGCCGACGGGGCCGCGCAGGCGGCCACCGAGCAGATGTCGCTGCCCGTGGTCGGGCTGTTCGCGGCGTTCCTGCTGCTGATCGGTTTCCCGGCTCTCGCTCACGTCATGTCGATCAGCTGAATCCACTAGGTACGAACCCATGGAAAGAGCACACGCCATGTTCCCACTCGACACCCTGGACCGTCTGGCACGCGCCCACCTGACCGAGGTCCGCCGACGCGCCCGCTCCCGCCCGGACGCGGGCTACACCACCGAGACCATTGTGGTCACCGCGCTGCTGGCAGTCCTGGGCCTGACCGTGGTGGGCATCATCGTCGCCAAGGTCACGGCCAAGGCCAACGGCATCGACCTCGGGGGCTAGGGCGTGGCCCGGCTCCTTCGCCGCACGGTGCGCAGTGACCGAGGGGCCGCAAGTACCCAGCTGGTGCTTGTCGTCCCGGCGCTGCTGCTGATCGCGCTGCTGGTGGTGCAGTTCGCACTTCTCTGGCACGCACGGCATATCGCCCAGTACGCCGCCGAGCGGGCCCTGGCCGCCGCCCGCGTCGAAGACGGCACCGCCGCGGACGGGCGGACGCAGGCGCGGCGCAGCCTTGCCGCCCTGGGCAGCCGGGTCCTGACCGCCCCGTCCGTGACCGCCGAGCGCAGCACCGCCCGGACCACCGTGCGCGTGGACGGCACCGTGACACGCGTACTGCCCGTCCCGGGGCTGGAGCTGCACGCGTCCGGATCCGCCTCCGGTCCCACCGAGCGGATCACCACCCCGGCCGGAGCCCAGCCGTGATCCGGCAGGCGCGCCGCCCTGCGCGCGGGGACGGGGAGCGGGGTTCGGCCGCGGTGGAGCTGGTGCTCGTCACGCCGCTGCTCGTCCTCGTCCTCCTGGTCGTGGTGGCACTGGGGCGGCTCGCCGACGCCCGCCTGATCGTGGCCGATGCCGCCCACCAGGCGGCCCGCGCAGCCTCCCTGGCCCGCACCGAGGGCGATGCCCGCGTCCAGGCCCGGCAGGTGGCGAATGCGGCCCTGCGCGAGGCGGGAGCCTCCTGCACGCAACCCAGCGTCCGTCTCACCACCGGCGGTCTTGCGCCGGGCGCCACCGTGACGGCCCGGATTTCCTGCACCGCCGACCTGGGCAATCTCACTCGCACGGGGCTGCCGGGCCAGGTGTCACTGGGCGGCACCGCCTTCTCTGTCGTTGATACGTATCGGAGCAGCCCGTGAAGCGACGTGTGCGTGCGCATCTGGTGCAGGTCCGCGCCCGGCTGGCGACCGGAGACGAGCGGGGGCAGGTCACGGCGTTCGTCGTCGGCATCTTCGCCGCGCTGTGGCTGTTCGCCGGGATCGTGGTCGACGGCGGCCTCGCCCTGGCCGCCAAAGCCCAGGCCCTGGACGTGGCACAGGAAGCCGCCCGCACCGGGGCCCAGCAGCTGGATGTCGGCCGACTGCGGCGCGGCGACGACGTGCGGCTCGTACGCGGCCAGGCCGCTGCGGCGGCCCGCACCCATGTCGCCTCCACGGGCGACAGCGGGACCGCGTCGGCCAAGGGCGACGCCGTGACCGTCCACGTCACCCACCACCAGCGCACCCAGATCCTGCAACTGATCGGACTCGGCACCCTCACCGTGCACGCCAGCAGCACCGCACACGCCGAACGTGCCACCGCCTAAAGACCGTTCACCCGCCTCCCGGCCCAAGAGAGCGAACCGGCGATGAACCACCCTCCCCAGCTGCGCCAGCGGCTGACCGCGATCCTCACGGCGGGCGGCACCCTCGTCCTCACGCTCGCCCTGCTGGCCGCTATGCCCTGCGTACTGTGGCGGGCCACCGGCGTCCCCTGGCCCGAACACGTCTACTCCCTCTCCGAGTTCGGCCACCGGCTGGCGCAGCCGGTCAGCGACCCCATGATGGTCGACCTGCTGGCCCTGGCAGGCTGGGTGTGCTGGGCCGCCTTCGCCGGCACCGTGGTTCGCGAGACCATCTGGTACGCCACCCACCTCCCGCAGCTGCTGCGCGACAGCCACATGCACGATGAGCATGTGGCCGCCCTGACCGTGAAGGGCTCGCTGGCCGCACTGTGCATCGGCACCCTCGTCGTCGCCCTGATCGGCCTGTGGCGCCCGCAACCGGCCGACGCCCAGCAGCCTTCCTCCCCAGGTGAGGCACGCGCACACGTCACCGCGACCGCCCCGCTCACCCCCACTGCCCCACCCGCGGCAGCCCCGGCGCAAGCCACGACCCACCGGCCGGGACCGGAACGTCCCCGACCGTTCCGCACGGCCGAGGCGGTCCGGCACATCGAGTACATCGTGGTCGAGGGCGACACCCTGTGGGACATCGCGCACACGCACATGGGCGACTCGCTCACCTGGCCGCGGATCTACGCACTGAACAAGGACCGCGTCCAAAGCGACGGAGCCCGGCTGCTCGACCCGGACCTGATCAGGCCCGGCTGGCAGCTGACCGTCCCCGTCGCCCAGAAGACCATCCCGGAGCCGACACCCGACCCCGCCTCAGACGCCCCGAACAGCAGACCTTCACCGCCCGCCGCCCCGCCCACCGCGACCGCACCCGCCCCGCCAACTCCCGAGCGGGACACGGACACTGGCCGCCCGGCAGGCGGTGATCACGCTCCCGCCGACCCCGACCGACAGGACGAACCCGCGGCCCACAAGCGGGGCACGCCCCGAGGCCCCGCCGCGATCGGCCTCGGGGAGGCCAGCCTGATCGGCATCACCGCTGCGGCGGGCCTGCTGGCCGCGCGCCGCTACTGGCATTGGCACCAGCACCGCCTGCATGACCCCGACCAAGATGAACAGGCGCCCACCCTGAGCCCGCTGGTGGAAAAGGCAGCACAGGCTGCCCACTCGGCCACCCGGCCGCCTCGCCCGCAGGACGACTCCGATGCTCTGCTCACCTACCGCACCCCACCCCAGCACCCCCGCGGCAAGGGCACGGTCACCATCGGCGTCCGGGACGGCGCCGAAGTCCCCCTCGACGAACTGGCTACGCCCGGAGGCTGCGCCTGGACCGGTCCCGGCGCCGAGGGCGCAGCCCGCGCCCTCCTCGCCGGCATCCTCACCGCCGCCGAACGCCAGCGCCCCGGACAAGCACGCGTCACAGCGTTCGTCCCCGAAGACCTGGCCGAGCGCCTGCTCCCCGGCCTCCCGACGCAATTCACCGCCCTGACCCAGAGCGCCGACACCGCACAGGCCATCCGAGCCGCCGAACAGCACCTGATCACCCATGCCCGCACCCACGAAGAGCAGGACACCACTCCCACGACACCCTGGTCGGCGATCATCGACCCCGGCCCGGAGACCGGCCCGCACACCCCGCTCCTGCTCACCACTCCGGACGCCGCCCACACCGGACACCTTCAGGCCCTGGCCGCACACAGCAGCCCCACCACACTGATCGTCCTCGCCCTCGGTGCCCCGCTACCCGCGGCAGAGACCTGGCATATCGCCGAGGACGGCACAACGACGCGCCCCGACACCCACGATCAACACCCCGCCCAGCTGCGGCTGTTCCACGTCACACCCGCAGCCGGACGCGACATGACCGAAGTCCTGCTCACTGCCCACGGCCAACGCCCCCGCCCGCGCAGCCCCGGCACGCCCAGCCCACGCCCCTCAGACCAACGCCCCGACTGCCCGGGCTCGCCGGAGCCGCAGGACCCACCCCTCAGTCCGCACGCGGCCGAGACCGCACGGCCGGCCCAGACCAAGGCCGTACGCCTCCACGTCCTTGGCCCGGTCACCCTCTACGCCCGCGGCAACCCCGACCCCGTCGGCACCAGCATGCGAGGCGAAGTCCACGAATTCCTCGCCCTGCTCGCCG
This sequence comes from Streptomyces sp. NPDC086554, assembly GCF_040686095.1. Classification (NCBI taxonomy): domain Bacteria; kingdom Bacillati; phylum Actinomycetota; class Actinomycetes; order Kitasatosporales; family Streptomycetaceae; genus Streptomyces; species Streptomyces sp. NPDC086554. The sequence goes on along the minus strand of NZ_JBFBJK010000002.1, from coordinate 13,365 downwards.
CCCACCCCGCCGGACTCCTCGCATCCGACATCGCAGACAAGCTCCACCTCGACCCGGGCAGCGACCAGAACGCCCTGAAGAACCTCCGCCGCGCCGTACGCCGCGCCCTACGCACCGCGACCGGCATCACCGCACAGGAATTCATCCTGCTCCAAGGCGAACTCCACAAACTCCACCCCGAACTCGTGGAAACCGACCTGGAAGACTTCAGCCACAGCCTGAAAACAGCATTCCCTTCCCCGGGCAGCGAGGGAAAGCCGGACAGTGCTCTGTCAGCCGTACGCGACGCCCTGTCCCACTACCGTGGCCCCTTCGCCCAGGGCGGCGACTACCTGTGGGCCGATGCCATCCGCGAACACCTCGCCATGAAGGCCACCGACGCCGCCCTCCGCCTCGCCCGCCAGGCCGAACAACCCGGCGCCGAGCCCGGTGAGCGGGACGCCGTCCTGCCACTCCTGGAACACCTGAGCACCCTCCACCCCAGCCGCGAACGCCTCGCCCAACACACCATCCGCCTCTACCAGGCCGCCGGACGCCACGACGCCGCCCGGCACACCTACAGTCGGCTGAAGCGCCACCTGATCGACCTCGGTCTCGAACCCGAGGCGGCCACCCAGGCCCTCATTACGCCCGGGGCGCGCTCCCGCCAGACACGGGCAGCCAATGAATGAGAATGCTGGAGGAGGGCCGTCCGGGTGGAGGCGGCTGCCCTTTTCCGTCCGGGGACCTAGTCAGAGAGGGCGCTGGCTGTTACGTGATCCGGGTGCGGATGGGGCATGAGGCGTCGTCCGCTCACGCAGAGCTCACGCATTGCTGGCCGACGATCGAAAAGCTGTCCCGTAACTGCGGGATCGTGAGGAACGGTCCCGGTTTTGGTGAGGTCAGCTGAAGAGAAGTTCGACGTCCTTCGCGACACAGAGTCGAAGTACGACCGTCAATTGTTGGGCCGCATCGATGTGTGCCTGAGGGGCGTCGGCCTCGCTCGACCACTGGTTGACGATCGCCTCCAGCCGGGGCAGGAGGGCGGCGCATTCGGCGGGCGACAGCTCGCCGCCGCCGTCATCGGGGCGATCGAGGAGGGGTACGAGAGAGGTGGAGACGTCACTCCAGGGGCACTCCCCGCCGAAGCCCCACATCTCGGAGAGAGTGAGTCCTTCCGCTCGCGCCAGCTGTCGCCGAAACGCGGCGAAGCCGCTGTAGGACCAGGAGACATCCGGGCTGCTGTTGTCGCCGTCGCCTGGGAAAAGAACCAGTCCCATGCACCACTCCTGCTCATGGAGACGACAGGATCTAGGAAAAGGGGCAGCGTCAGCAACCGCAATGATCTTGACCGGGCCGAGCCCGCTCTGCTTCGGCAAGTTGGTGACCATGCTGCGCCGGGAGGGAGCCGACGAGGTGCGGCGTGGGCGGCTGTTGAGTCTGACGTTGGAGGACCGCATCTTCCTGGTCGCGGCTTAGGACTTCTCAGGTGGAACGGGCAAGAGGAAGAAACGGCAAGCTGGTCCAGGGTGTTGGGTCGGCAAGGGGCGGTTTCTGGTGCACCGACTCAGCGGGCCATCCAGCGGTCCATCTCCCGCGCCCGGGTGTCCAGCGCGGTGGCGATGGTGGCTGTCCCGGTCCAGGGATTGCTGGGAACCTGCAGGTCGCGCTCGACGCCACCACACGTATGGCCGGACGGCGGTTCGGGCATCTCCACTTCGATTCCCGCGCGCCGCGCGAGCGCGACCGCTGTCGCCACGAACCCTTCGGAGAGCGCGAGGATCACGGAGTGCCCCGTCCGGCAGTGCCAGGTGACCAGGCTGCGTGCGAACTCCGCGTACACGGCCGGATCGATCTCGAGTGTGTCCGGGTCGCCCCGATACTTGCCCTGGCCGATTCCCGAGGCCAGCTTGAGCTCGGCCTCGAAGACCTCGACCTGCCGTAGGAAGAGGCGGCCGGCACCGTTCGACGGGTTCCACAGCGTCTCGTCACCGATGTCGAAGTACATGCTCATCGCCGATCCCCTTCTCAGCCGCCCCCGGCACAGGGTAGAAGATCGTGCGGGTGGCAGGCACCTGGGTAAAACGGTGCCTTGGAGCACCAAAGCTCGTTGTTCTGGCATGGGCATAGTTGAGCATCTGGCGCCGGATGGACTGTGGGAGATCTTTCAGGACGTGGCACCAGAGCCGTCTGCGCGGCCTCGGTGCGGCGGCCGGCGACGGTGTGACGACCGCGCGGTCCTGGCCGCGATCATCTTCGTCGCCACGTCGGGCTGCACCTGGCGGCAGCTACCGCCGGTCTTCGGCGCCTCCTGGCAAACGGTCCACCGACGCTTTACTGGCTTAAGAGCTGCTCTACGCTCGCTGCGTGGGCCTGTGCATGGAACTCCTGATCGTCGACTGCGCGTACATAGAAGCGGCGCCGGCCGAGCTGCGGGCCGACCTGGTGGAGACCGCTGCGTTCGGCAGTGACGACGTCTGGGAGGCCAACCCTTCGGAGGGATGGACCTGGCCTGATGCCGGGAACGGTCCCTGGTACGCACGCTACGAGTTCCGCAACACCCTCACCTCGTACAAGCCGCACTTCTGGGCCGGTGAACGCTGGGACAAGATGCGAAGGTTCGTCCGGCCCGGACTTCGCACGGCACTCGACGAGTTCAGTGCTCCATTGTTCTGGGGCGAATACAACTGGGAGTTCGCGGAACCTCCATTCACGCCTGCCGTTCCCGGACGGGAGAACCACTGGTGCCCAGAGACCATGCTGTGGCTCCTCCCTGAGGACGTGGCAGCGCTCCATCACTTCTGGACCCAGGTCGAGCCCGGCCTGCCGTCCCTACGCGAACCGTTCGCACAGCACGTCGCCGAGCCCACGGGGCGGATCAGCGACTTCTCGTCGTTTGTTGCCCTCGTCACCGAATGGGGGGAGGTAGTCACCGAGGCTGCAGTGCGCGAGTGGGGCGTCATCGGTCTGAAGTGCTGACTTAGACCCCGAGCAGCGCTAGCGGCCCCCGGCCGTATGGCGGCCGACCAGTCGCCCTCGTTCGCGTGTACGCGGCTGGGGAGAAAGGTGGCCCTGGCAAGATTTTCGGGCTCTGTCGCTGATTTGGGGGCAACGGCTGCGGCCAAGGCTTGGGCATCACCTGGGTATGGACGGGGTCGTGAGCATTGCTGATCGCTGGTCTCCGAGGGCGCCCTGCCGCACACGGCCCGATGTACCGGCGGCTGTCCTCGCAGCTGGCCCGCGCCCGTCGCGAGGGCCGGTTCCCCGACCTGATCGACGCCGTCCGCGCGGTCCACGTGCCGCCGGCCCGGCCGGACGCGGACGCGTTCGTGGCTCAGATGCCCGGCTGGTTCCGCCTGGACCGCACCGAGGGGCAGACGCATGCCCTGTACGTCGCTGCCGAAAAGGACACTCTTCGGCAGCAGCTGACCGAATGGCTCGATGAGGCGGGCATCCCGGTGCTGGTGGTCCGCGGCTTCGGCTCCCAGTCCTACGCCGACGTCGTACGCGACCGTGTCGCCGCCGACCCCAGGGAGGCGGTGCTCCTGGTGGTCGGCGATTTCGACTGCTCGGGCGAGGACATCGAGCGGGACTGGGTAGTGCGCACGGGCTGTTGGAGTCGGGTCACCAGGGTGCTGCTCACCTACGACCAGGTGCGCGCCTACGAGCTGCCCGCGACCGAGGGCAAGCGCGGCGACCCGCGATGGCCGGCCTTCGCCGATCGCTACGGCTTCGACCCCGCCCGCCCGGTGCAGTGTGAGGTCGAAGCTCTCGAGCCGGACGAACTGCAGCGCCTGGTCCTCGCTGCCGTCGACCCGTACATCGACCGTGCCGTGCTCGCTGAGCAGATCACCTGCGAGGAAGAGCAGCGCCGCGTCCTCGCCGACTTCCTGAGCGGCTGGGACGCGGCGGGCGGGATGTAGCTCTAGCGCTGCGTCGGGGCCTAGGCGGCCTGGGCGAAGTGCAGCACCACGGCCTTGGTTCCGGTGCTGCCAGCCGTACTGCGGCTTCGGCGATGGCTGGTACTACGGCGGACTCGTAGTCGCCCCCGAGCTCCCGCTCAATGGTGCCGACGGCTCGGTGCCGGGCGCAAGCGGCCCAGTACTTGCTCTGGGGCGTTCAGCACGCCAGCGTGAGTCGCGAACAGGCGAGCATGTTTGAGATAGCCGCTGCCTCCTCGGCCGTGGATTCCCCTCGGGCAGGAAGCGAGCGACGAGGGCCTTCTCGAGGGTCCGCGATTGTGCCGAGCGCGACCGTCCAGATCGCACGGGAGACCCCCTATCGAAACCCTCGTCGCCGAGCAGCTAGCCCGTTTCGGAGTCGCTAAGTCCCGCTGAGATCCTGCCTGTTATGGATTCCACCATCACCGCCGCACTCATCGCCATGCCGTCGGCGGTCATCGCATCCGTCGCCGCGTACGCGGTTGGTCGCGCGCAGGCCCGCGCCGCTCACCGAGGACCCATCGAAGCTGTACGTCGTCAGCACCAGCACGAGGTCTGTGCTGCGTTCCATGCCGCCATCACCGCGTATGACGACGCACTCAAAGCGGGGATGAATGCGAGATCGCGCGGACCCCACGCCGCGGACTTCCAGCTCAGCATCGAAGTGACCGGTACCCGCAGTTAAGGCACCGTGGTCAGCGTCCATGACGCCCTGATCACCCCGCTTGCCGATCTCCGACGCTTCGGGGCGGCCGTCGAACTCGACGGCCCCGAAGACGTAGCCGCCGCAGCCCGTACGGTTCTGTCCCTTGCGCGCCCCGCACACGAGGCTCTGCTCTGGTGCCGGTGGCATGTCGGGCTATACGAGAGCCGCTCCGTCGGCGAGATCACCGCATCGGAGATCGCCGTCTACGTCTCCCAATTCGAAGAGGCGCACGGTGCCATGGAAACGGCGCTCGACGCCTTCACTGCGGCAGCTCGTCACCATTTCAACAACATCGCCTGAACGTCTCTGTACGCCCGTCTCGCGTCATCGCATGGCTGGGCAGGTGCGGCCAGGAACGGCTACTGACGGTCGACCCCGCGGGGCTCGCCGTTATTTCGTACCCGGCGTAGTCCTGCGCTCACCCTTGCTATGCCCACTCAACCCCAACTCGGCCGGGAGGTGTCCAGGAGTTCCTTTTCTGATTAGCGCGTGGTGCTGTGACCTGGGGTGATCAGTTGGATTTGCGGTCAGCAGGACCTGCTCGGTAAAGAGAAAGTCGGTGCCGGTGGAGCGGCTGCTCGGCAGCGAAACGTTGCACCACGGTGTCGAAGGCACCGAGTGCCGACCGGAAGGCCGTGGACGGAGTGTCCGCTGCCCACACCTTTACGAGGCTGGTCAGAGCATGGAGAAGGGACCGCCTCAGAGGAGTGGAGGCGTCCCCGAAGCCCATCACTTCGGCAACCGTGGCCGGCGACGGCGGGGTGCTGCAGAAGCGTCGCCGTAGCCCCCGGCGCGGGCCGCGGCCATCAACGTGAGCGCCGTCGCCCCCCAAAGGGCCACGCTTGCTGCGCATGGTCTCCAGACCAGAGGTCGCCGCTGGGGAGGAGTCCCGCCCGGGGCGCTGGCCCTGGGAGCTGGCGGGCTGGCGCGGATGCAACCGGGGTCCAAAGGCACCAGACCAGACGGCGCGACGCTCCCCGCATCGAGAAGCCGACCGTGCTGCCGGAGAACACCGCGCCGACGGCGGCCGTGCCGCTGAGGAGCGTGAGCCTTTCGCCCTCCAGCCTGCTCAGTTGCGGAGCAGGTTAAAGAATCTTGGTGCATGGAGGCAGCGCTTTGGGTTGATCGTTCGACTCCATGGTGTGAACACTCTTCTCGTGCATGGAAGTGGCTGGCTGGGGACGGTAGTTGGTCAGTCCGGGTTCTGGTTGGCGTTGTGTCTACTTGCTGCTCTTGCGGGTGCTTCGGCGTTCCTGGCGGAATGGCAGCGCAGGGTCACTCTGATCGCCTTGGTGCATAACGCTCCGGACGGCACGGTGGTGGTTCAGGAGCGGGGGAGAGGGGGGCCTGCGATGCAGGTGTATGTCGGCGCTCCATCAGAAACGAATCAGGGGGAAACCGGTGTGACGCAACGACAACGACAGGTCACTGCGCTATGGGAGCGGGAGGGGGCTGGGCTGTCCCGCTACGCGAGGGTTCGGACCGGCTGTGACCAGGATGAGGCCGAGGATCTCGTGCAGCAGACGTTCGTGGCGGCCTTTGAGCAGTGGGCATCTCTCGTTCCCTTGGACTCGGAGCAGCGCCGCAACTGGCTGCGCAGTGTGTGCCGCAACAAGTGGATCGACGGCTTGCGGCGGGAGATCCTTGGGGGGAGTCTGCAGCCTGGCATGGAGCGGCTGTATGGCCGTGTCGCCCCAGATCCGGCGGATGTGGTCATTGCTCGGGACGACTTGGACTGCTGCTTGCAGGTGATCCGCGGACTTCCGCCGAGGCGCAGGCAGGTTGCCTTGCTCTACTTCTTCGAGCAGCAGTCCGTGCCGTACATCGCAGAGTTGCTGGACCTCCAGCCGGGGGGAGTCCGCAAGCACGTGGCGAAGGCCAAGGAAGCGCTGCGTGTGGCTCTGCCCGGGCTGCTTGACCCGGAACCCGTTGACACGAACTCCGCTGAGACGGGCACGTCACGAGAGGGAGAGGGGGAGCGGGCATGACGGACCGCGACCACAACGACTTCGTCGACACCATGATCGGTAACCTGCTACACCAGGTTGAAGCCGCTGTGACTGTCGATCAGGAGAGCCTGGACCGGAGCAGGCAGCGGCTGCTCGACTGGATGGCGGAGAACGACGAGGCCTCGTCCGGACCGACCTCGACCCCTGAGGGGGACCGCGCAGGCCCGGTGCCTGCCCCGCACCGGCGCGAAGCCACCCAGGATCCACGACCGCTCAACGAAGTGGTCTTCCTGACTGTCGCAGAAGTCGCCTCCGTGATGCGCGTCTCCAAGATGACGGTCTACCGGCTGGTCCACAGCGGTCACCTCCCCGCGATCCGGGTTGGCCGATCCTTCCGTGTCCCCGAGCAGGCGGTTCACGAGTACCTGCGCGAAAGCTCCGTGGAGCACATTGATCCCACCGACCGGCCCTGACCCGCGGTTCTTGTGGCGGTGGCCATTCCGCGCCTCGGCAGTGAGATCTCAGAGCACCTCCACTTTTCGTCATAGTGACGTAAAGTGGAGGTGGGCAGGGCGCCATCACCCGAAGGCCTATGCCCGTCATGCTGTCGTGGCTGGAGGGCCGTTATGGAGATGGAACCGCATGTGACTCTGGCGTTCGCACTGCGTGCCACTCCTGGCGCGTATGTCGTGTTGCTCGGGGCCGGTGCCTCGGTGCCCTCGGGTATCCCGCACGCCTGGGACATCCAGCAGGACCTAATCGGGCGCCTGGCCGTTGCCGAGGGCGCCGCCGAGATCGGTGATCCGCACACCTGGTACCAGGAACGGCACGGACGGCCCGCAACGTACGACGGTCTCCTGGATGCCCTGACTACCACGGCGTTTGAGCGGCAGGCGTTGCTGCGCTCCTACTTCGAGCCCGATGAGCAGGAGCGGGAGGAGGGCCGGAAGAAGCCCACCGCGGCCCACCACGCCATCGCCCGGCTCGTGGCAGCCGGACTCGTGCGGGTCGTGCTGACCACCAACTTCGACCGACTGATCGAGACCGCCCTGCGCGAGGCGGGCATCGAGCCCACCGTGGTGGCCCACCCCGACGACGCCACTGGTCTTGCCCCGCTGCACACGCTGAACTGCCTGGTGGTGCACCTGCACGGCGACTACCTCAACCCCACCAGCATGCTCAACACGCCCGAGGAACTCGACCGGTACTCCCCACAGGTCGACGTCCTCCTGGATCGGGTGTTCGCCGACTATGGGCTCGCCGTCGCCGGGTGGTCCGCCAAATGGGACCCCGCCCTGCGCAACGCCATTGCCCGGAGCACCACCCGCACGTTCACCACCTACTGGGCCGACCCCCGCCCTTTGGCCGACCAGGCCCGAGACCTGGCAATCCTTCGCTCTGCCACATACGTGCCGGCTGACGCCGATACCTTCTTCGGGCAGCTCGCCGACGCCGCCGACGCCCTCGCCGAAACTGGCCGTCAGCACCCCGCCAGCATCGCGATCGCTGTTGCCTCCGCCAAGCGCGCCCTCGCCGGGAACCAGCAGGCCATCTCCCTCCATGACACCCTCCGCAGGGAGTTCACCCGCATTGCCACCCTTCCACTCCGGACGGCCCGGCCGTGGGACCCCGCGGACGTCGAGGCTGAGTACGGGCGTCGACTGCGGATCCTGGAAACCGAGGTGGAACAGCTCCTCGCCCTGGTTGCCACCGTCGCCTACTGGGGCAGCGAAGAGACCGACCGATGGTGGATCCGCGACATCGACCAGCTCGCCGTCCCGGCGCACGAGAGCGGGAAGACCGCATTGCTAAACCTAGTGCGGGCCCCCGCCACGATGGTGATCTACGCGGCAGGCATCGCCGCGCTCGCCGCCGAACGCTGGCCGACCCTGGTCCGCATCCTCACCGAGCCGCTGGCTGAGAACACGTCCAAAGACGAAGTCCTGCCCGCGGCGGCGCTACTCAGCCCTCACGCCACACTCTCCGTGGCCGATGCCGGAGAACGACTCCATCAGCAACTCAGTGCCACCTTCACTGACCACCTCGCGCTGAGCGATACCAGTTACACCGACACCTGGGAGCGCTTTGAGTACCTGCGCCTCATCACCGCACGTAGCGTCGGCCGCAACACGGGGAGTCCTGCTTTCATCCGCCGCACCGGGCTCATGGGCGCCTACCAGGCGGCACCCGCCACCTGGCTTCAGCGCGACCTGGAGCGCCACGGCAAGAACCACCCGCTGCTCCAGGCGGGCTTCCTGGACGGCAACCTCGAAAAGCTCCAGGGGACAAAGCAGGTTCTCGACGCTGAGTACAACCATTGGGCCACTCAGCAGTAGGGGAAACCGATAGCGGCACTACGGCAGCCAACGCAAACGGCACTGCCCGGGGCCTCACCCGTCCCGGTCACGCCCACTCGACTCCCAGCTCGGCGAGCGCGGTGTCCAGGAGTGCTTTTTCTGATTAGCGCGTGGTGCTGTGACCTGGGGTGATCAGTTGGATGGCTGGCTCGCGGGGGAGGAGTTCGGCGGGTGAGTGTGGGGTGGTGGCGGTGTTGTGCTGTCATGTCGTGCCGTTGGCCTGTGGGTTGTCAGGTTGGCAGGCGCGTGTGATCAGTTCTTGTCATCATTACTGAGCGCTGATCATCTCCAGCGATTGTTGGTATGTCGCAAGCGAGGCCGAGGCGACTGCGCCGTCTCATAGGGGGGAAGGGCGGCAGGGCGAGCGCCTTAGTGCTGTCCTCTTCGGGCTCTGGTGACGGTGGCCGTGGCGCGTGATGGTTCGGCTCTACCAGAGGTTGCGGACGGGGTCGTCGGTTCCAAAGGCACGTTGCTCGGCGGAGCGGAGCATCTTGGCGTAGGTCTTCTCCTGCTCGCACACGTCTGGTACCTCGTGCGGTTGTGCGTCCCCGTGGGGGAGGTCCCGCCACCCGTAGGCCGGCCGTGGTTGTGGGTTCAGCCAGTAGTCGGCTGTGACCACTCGGCAGGAACCGTCGCCCGTGTCGTGCGTGATGGCGGTGGGACAGTCGGTGTGGAGGTCGCCGGCACCGAGAACGATGGCGGGGGAGTGGAGTGCCTCAGCGATCTTTCGCAGTTTGGTCACTTCGACGGCGTTCAACTGTCGTCCGCTGCGCTTGACTTCGGCGGGTACCACGGCGCCGTCGGCGAACAGCAGCACGATGTCGGCTTCTCCGATCTCCTGGTCACCGCGGTAGAAGTTGACGCCTGGATGGGCGCCGACGAGGTGGCCTGGTCGGGTTTGGAACACGGAGATGAGCCATCGCATGATCAGCGCGTGGTAGATCGAGTCGTCGTCGATGGAGCGACGTAGCGGCTCGGCCAGGCGGTACTGGAAGGGCAGGTTGAAAAGGTTGAACGGAGCCGCCATGATCAGTCCACAGCGCGGGCAGGGCAGTGGCGGTACGGCTTGCCCCAGCTCCAGCAGCAGTTTGTTCCGGCAGTGCTCGCATTTGAGCTGGACGAGACGCTGCACCAGCTTCCGTCTGTCGGCCCAGCGCAGCCATGTCTCTGCTGTGCTGCGTTCTCCGCGCAGCGCTTGCTGGACTTGATTCACGTCGAGGGTCCCGGAGGTCTCCTGATCGTGGGAGACGTTCACGTCGGTGATGAGCGCTTTCAGTTCCTCAAATGCTTGCTCGGGATCTCGCTGCGCGTCGGCGACGGTCCTGGCTTGCTTGTCCGTGCGCCTTTTCCACCAGCTCATCGAGGTGCTTGCTGCAGTCTTGTAGAGCAGTTCCAACAGCCCACGGTGACACAGCCAGCGCAGCTCGGCGGGGTCGCCAAGCAATCTGGTCAATGCCATGGCGTGGCGGCCGTTGGCCGACGCCTCCACTCTCAATCCGTGGTCGTGGGCCACTGCTTCAAGCATGGTCCACGTCTGTGGCCACACCACTTCCTGGAAGGTGTCCTTGCCGGCCGGGGCGATGAACCCACTGCCTCCGTATTGCAACGATTTCTTTGCGCCGCGGAGCACCGTGGACGCGGGAACCGGTCGTCTGTCGACCTGGACCGTCAGCTTCAGGGGCACCGTCCGTCCGCCAGTGACACTTAGCCACTCCCGGTCCTCGTCCGTGCGGGTTGGGACCAGAGCGTGCCCTTGTTCAAAGGTCAGGGACGTGGCTGTGCTGCGGGCCGCTGGACGGGCAGGCGCCAACACGTCGTCCAACTGGGGCGTCTCCGGTCGTCCGCCACTCGTAGTGGCGCCGTCGGCGACCGCGGACAGCTCGGGCGAGGAAAGGCTCGCGGATACCAGGGCTGGATGGGCGCTGAGGCCTCGCATCGGGAAGTGCTGCGTGACCTCGCGGAGCAGTTCGATGGTTGGTTGGAGGTCTGGTGTGCCGTCAGCTTTGCGCTGGTAGGGCAGGCCCAGCGGCAGGCCGACAGGCCAGCCATGCAGTGCCCGCAGATTCCACAGCAGGCAGGCGTCAGCGACGCTTTCCGGCTCGTACAGCACAACCACGTCGCCCGCGTTCTGCCGCGACCACACCCCTGGCTCGTTGAGCCAACCGTCCAGGGCGCTCACGCTCGCTGCTGATCTGCGCGTCGACAAGGCGATCCGACTCAGGCCAGCGGGACACCCGCCACTCAACCGTTCCTTCAGGTCCGCAAGCCCCGGTGCCGTCACCGTCTCATGCCGGACCTCAAGCACGTCGCTGTACCGCAAGCCGTCTTGGGCTCCTCCTCTCGCGAGGAGATCGCCGTCCGGGCTGACCGGCAGCCGACCGCACGTCATCAGATAGCCCAGGGCCCATGGGCCGTGATCGGGCACAGTCACGGACGTGACCGCGCGGAGCTGCTCCGCGCTTCGAGCAGCAGCAACCAGGAGAACTGGATGCCCACCCAACCCTGTACCGACCCGCAAATCCGCCTGGTCACCTAGGGACTGAAAGGCCGACCACACTTCTCCCGGTACCGACTGTTCGGGTGGAACGACGAGACGGTCCACCTCGCTTCGCCGCAACAGATCCGGATACGGCTCCTGCATAGTGCCGTTGGTGGCCCGGACTGGGATCAGCAGGGAACTTGTCCCTCCCCAGGTCTGGCACAGAAGCTCGACCAGCGCCACCAGGCTTGCGTAGTCGTCATCCGGTACCAGCCGAGCTACACGTGTCGGGCGCAGATGGCGATACGCCTGGAGGGCGCCTGACAATGGCTCAGCGTCAAGGACTCCACGCATGTGCTCTCCCGCGCCAGCGAATCGGGCCAGGACCTGAGACTAACGACCCTGATACTGCTGAGCGCTGAAGCGGCCGCATGTCTCACCGTGTGCAGTGCCGTGCGAGCCCCGTTGGCTGCTATGCCCTCCCCGTCGGGGCAGCCTCCTGCTCAACGCTGAGCGGCTCATAGGTTGTAGATCCCTGCAGCGGCGAGGAGTTGTTGTTGGTGGGGGAGGGGCCAGGTGCGTTGCTGCTGTTGGAGCCAGCGGCGGGTGGCGGGGGTGGGCATGTACGTGGTGGTAGGCGCGTTGCCACAGGATGGGCCAGGGCGGGTTCCACCAGCGGTCGATCGTGGTCAGCGTCTGCTGGGTGGGGGAGGGGGTGCTGCGCTTCTTCGCGAGTTCTCGTTGCCGGTTGAGCCATTCGCCGAGGGGGAAGCCGTCGTGGACCGTCTTGATCGGCGGGCAGAGGTGGCCGTGTTCGCCGGCCCATGCGCGGGCGTGGCCGAGGGCCTCGGGGTGGGGCCGGGGCGGGTGCTGTGTGGCCAGTGGCTGGCTGTCTGGGTGGTGATGCCGATGGCGTTCAGTAGGCGCTGCTGACCGGGGTGGAGCAGGCGGTACTGGAGGCAGGCCCGGGTGATCCAGGTGCCCAGGACGGTACTTGGGGCGGGGACGCGGGCGGTGGGGTCGAAGGGTTTGCCCGCGGCGATGTGGTTGAGGGCGCGGTGGTAGTTGCAGTGCCAAGCTGTGTCCCAGGGTGGGTTCCACCATGGGTCGATCGTGGCGAGCTCGGCCAGGTGGGGTGAGGGCGGCAGTGAGGCGCGGGCGCGTTGTTTGGCTCGGTTGCGTTGGCTGAACAGCCACGCCCCCAAGGGGTAGCCGTCGTGTCGGGTGCCGCGGGGGACCGCGAGGTGGCCGTGTTCAGCGTGCCAGGCCCGGGCGTGTGCCAGGGCTGTTTCGAAGCCCGGCCTCAGATCGGGGCGGTGCCAGAAAGGTCCGTACCCCGACACATAAGCTGGTGCACTGCCGCCTTGCGCTCATCACGCAGTACCCACCAGCCCTGCTGGCCCGCTTGCGGAGGCTCGATGAGGCAACGGCGGCCAGGGGCGCCCCCGTATGCCGGCCAGCGCTACGTGCCGTGCGACCAGCGTAATGCGAGCACCGGCCTACGCGCGGGCGGGAACGCCAGCCACCCCGTCTTCGCTGCCCTCAGCGCGGTCGTCACCGGCGTCGACCTAGTCGGCTGTGCCGAGGCTCGTTAGTTGTCACCGGCGGAGCCAAATAGGCTGGCAGAAGAGCCGGGCCGAGGCAGCCTGGTTGTCACCTGGGAGGCAGGCTACTTGTCACAGACGCTCAATCAGCAGCCGTCCTGTCACCAGGTCGAGGCGTGACGCGCGACGAGCTCGCCGAGATACTCGGTGAGCAGACAACAGCATGTGGACCTGCGCGCGACGCGTTGATCGCCGGCGGAACCTTCGTTGTCTGGGACGGCCTGGTTCCTGCCGACCGCCTGGCACATACCTACCTGTGGAACGTCTTGATATTCCCCAGGGCTGGGGTCACGTAATTCCCCAGCCCCTCGCGTGATCGGGCTCTATTTGGTCAGGACTTGCCGGGCTTG